>CANQJV010000001.1 GCA_947624295.1 uncultured Ruminococcus sp.
TCATTGCCCGTGATACCCTCCTGACTGTCGCAGTCCGCATTTATTGCGCCCTGTTCGGTGAGTGCATAAGTATCGTGATTGCCTATGTGCTGAATAATCGCAGCAGCATCAGCCATATTGACTTGACCGTCGCAGTTCGCATCGCCGAGGAGAACATCTGTTTTGTTTTCGTCCGTATTCGCTGAAGTTGTTGTATCAGTCGGTTTTGCGGTAGTCGGGGAAGCAGTCGGCGTAGTTGCGGATTGTGACGTACCACCGCCGTAGTAATCACCCAGCGATATACCGTTACCCGATTGTCCGAGACTGATTTTGTGGTCAAGACTTATGAATTTCCCGTTATCGTCCTGCCATAGTGACGGCTTGACAAATTCATATTTTTCCTCGTCCCATTTGCCGAAATTATCATACACAAGTCCGCCTGTATCGCCTGAATTTTCATTGAAACACCAGAAAGTATGGTGCATTCTGTTCTCAATCATATAGTCACGCAGGCAAGTCATCCATTTTCTGTTATCGCCTGTTGAATCGTGTTCCTCGTCAAGGAATCCGCCCCATTCACCCATTAACAGCGGTGAAATATTTTCCTCAACAAGGTAAGCCCATGTATCATACCAGTAATCCTCAAGAAGTGTTTCTGTATTGAAATCTTTAGCAAACCACGACTGTTCCCACACAAGCGGACCGTAATCGTGCGGAGAGTAAACAAGTTGACTCTGATATTCCCCTAAATCTATAGGATATTCTCTTGCTCCTCTGAAATTTGCACCCCACCATGCTCCATAGAAAGGTTGTTTGCTTTCGTCGCCGTAATGCGCATAGTCAACGGACGGTGAATCCCATGTACTGCCTATTTCAAATTTCGGGTAGACTTCAATTCCCTCAACCATTATGAGAAGATTGGGATTTTTTTCAAGTACAGCTGCCGCACAAGTTTCAGCAGCATATTTCCAGTTGTCAGGGTCTGTAGAATCGTCCCATTTCGCCATACCCTGCCCGTCATTTTTACCGTGAGGCTCATTTTTCAGGTCAATTGCAATGACTGTATCATCATCTTTGTAGTAGTCTGCAAACCACGATAATGCCTCAATCCAGTCGTCCGTGCTGAAATTACTGTCGTACCATAACGGCACCTGATGACCGCTTGATGACGTTGATGCGCTATGAATATCAATCATAATCTTGATACCGTTTTCCCTGCACCACTCAACAGCTTTATTCCATATATCAAAGCTGTACATTGGAGTACCGCCGACAATTCCCTCAACAGTAAGTTCAGGGTTTTCCCACTCGTTTATTTTTATCATCGGGTCAGGTTCATTATTTTTCCATTGCAACAGGATTTCCGTTGACATTGGTACTCGGAGCAGGTTGAAACCGTGGTCTGCGATTTCGTTCAGGCATTTGTGCATATTCTGCGACCACACTCCGTCAAATACCTGACTGCCGACGTTATAGCCGAACCAGTTACAGCCTGTAAGCCATACGGGATTGCCGTTCATATCGACAATTTCAGCGTTTTCATTGACGTGGAGCCAGTCATCGTGGTACTCATCAGGTGATGCGTTTGTGATATTTTGCGGAAAATTGGCGGTCAATGACAAACTCAGGAGTACGGCAGAAGTAACAGCTGTTAATTTTTTCAATAAATTCATACTTAATCCCTCGCTTTCAATTATATACTCTACGCTGTTGCAAAGTATCCAAAGAATGCTGAACAGAAAATTCGGGTGAGGAAGATGACGGATTTTATGTCAGTATTACCGGATAGTTTGTAACAGCGGAGAGTATTAACAAATACATAATTTGTTAATACTAATTATAGCATACTCTCTGTAAATTTGCAATAGTTTTGTTGAAATAAATATATAAAATATCTCAAAATAAATTGCCTGTTCTGCTTATGAACTTTGTCAACATATTCCGCAAAAACAAATGAGCCTCCTGTTGTGGAAGCTCATCTGCCATGATATAGGGATTATTGGGGATTTATAATTTAATGTTGGGGTAAACATTAAATTATCAAAAATAATGGACACCGGAATTTTTCCGGTCAATTATTATTATACACTAAAATTATGAACATTGTGTTAAAAAGACGGCTTTTTAAGTGCAAAATATTCTCAACATTTTATTCATTATTTTGTACATTTCTTACATCTTTGCTGTCGATTTTGAACCAGAATACAGAACCTTTCCCGATAACGCTTTTCACGCCGTAATCGTAATTGTGCAATTTAAGCACTGCCTTGACTATCGAAAGTCCCAGACCTGTACCCACAACTTCACGCTTATGATTTTCAGAACGGTAATATTTATCGAAAATCAGCTTGATTTTATCAGGTTCAATACCGTCGCCCGTGTCCTCAACTTCAACCACAATTCCGTCAAGGCGGTTGATTTGGCGTACAAATACCTGCTTATCCTCGCCCGTGTAATTTATTGCGTTGTTTATGAGATTATATATTACCTGTTCAATTTTCACGACATCGCAATATACAATGCGTTCCTCGTCAGGCGTAAAATGTACGCTGTAGCCCATTTTTTCGGATATTCCCTTGAATCTGTCAATTATTTCACTTAATTTGGAACTGATTTCAAATTCAACAGGTTCAATTTTCTGCCGTCCGCTTTCAAGTTTTGATAAATCAAGAATATCATTCACCATAAGCGAAAGTCTGTCAGTTTCGTTGATGATTATTTCAAGATGTTCGTTTCTTTTTACGGGATTATCGCCCGATAAATCACGTATCATTTCAGCGTACGCTTTAAGCATTGTCAACGGTGTGCGTAAATCGTGCGAAACATTCGCTATCAAGTCTCTCTGCATTGTATCTACTCTTGACAACTCGTTTTCGGCGTAAGTAAGCGTATCAGCAAGTTGTTTTGCCTCTAAATAGCCTCTGCCGTCAAATTTCGTGTTGAAATTCCCTTTAGCAAGACTTTCCGCACCTACTGTTATTCTGTCAATCGGCTGTGCAATACGTTTCGAAACAAAAAGCGATACTATAAATGCAAAGAAAATCAGGATAAACGTTATCATTATAAGTTGTCGTTTGATTATATCGACTGTAGACCCTACCGGAACAAGTGCCGTATTTATGAACAAATAGCCGTCAGGATTATTTTTATCGCCTAAAGCACACCCAAACAGCACCATTGAGTAATTATTATGCGGGTCAGGGACTTTCAGCCATATAGGCTCGTTATTATTGTCAATAATTTTCTTCTGATAATTGTATATACTTTTACCTTTACCGTGAATAAGGCAGTCAACAGATGCTTCTTCCGTGTAGAGTGACCTGCCGTATTTATCGACAACTTCTATACAAAGGTCGTTTTCAATTGCTATATTGTCAATTCTTTTATTAAATTCAGAATTGCTGTCAACTCCGAACGCACTTATAATTTCCTCAGATGCCTTGTCAACATCGTGGATTTTCGAGTTTGTATAGAATTTCTCAAGGAAAAGTATCTGACAAAGCCAGAATATCAGGAATACTATTATCGTGTACCCCATAAAATACAGCCATATACTGAATTTCAGCGGAATATGGTTGAATGCGCTGATTATTTTTTTAATTTGCTTCAAATTTATATCCCATTCCTCTTAATGTAACAATAAATTTCCTGTATTCACCTAAACTGTTGCGGAGCATTTTTATATGCGTGTCAACAGTCCTGTCATCGCCGAAAAAGTCATATCCCCATACTTCCTCAAGCAGTTGGTCACGGGAAAGCGCAATATTCTTGTTGCGGACAAGGAAAAACAACAGGTCATATTCTTTCGGTGTCATTGAGGCTTTTTCGCCGTTCACATAGACTTCCCTGCCGGCAATATCGACTTCCAGCCCATCAAATGTATACTTATCCTGTTTCGGAATATCGGGGTTTGCCTGATTCCTCTTGATGACGACTTTCACTCTCGCCATGAGTTCCTTCGGTGAAAACGGTTTCACAACGTAATCATCAACACCTATCTCAAAACCGAATAATTTGTCGTATTCCTCACCTCTTGCGGACAGCATTATAACAGGGATATTCTTTGATTTGCGGATTTCCTTGCAAGCCGAATACCCGTCAAGGCGTGGCATCATAACGTCCATAATAATCAAATCATAATCGTTTTCATGGCATAAGTTCACTGCCTCCATACCGTTGCCTGCCTCAGTTACGTCGTATCCCTCAAATTCAGCGTATTCACGGACAACTTTCCTTATATTGACTTCATCATCTACTATTAAAATATGTGCCATAGTTTTTTACCTCCATAATTTTTATTATTATATTATACCACGTAATTGTTAAGATTTCAAGTACTATGTAAAATAATTATAAAGTAATAAATTAAACAAAATAACTTCAGGCTGTATGTAAAATAAACTCTTTATAATTTATGATACAGCACAAAAGTGTATATTATGTGAAATTTTATTGTAAATTCATAATAAATTTATAAAAAATGTCGTGAATTTATAAAAAGTCATTGACTTTTTAGTTAATATTTGCTATAATATATTTATTGAATGTTTGAATTTATTTCAAAGAAAAAATAGGGAGGAGGATTTACCTTTGAAGTATGGAAATGTTCTTCTGACAGCTCTCGTAATCTGCCTTTGCACTGCGCTTATTGTTGTCTTTGCCTTTTTTCGCCCCGAACAGGCTCTCATGATTGTTATTGTGTACCTCTCAACTATCATCGTAATGTCAATCCTTATGTACATTATTGAGAGAATCTATACAAAACATAAAACTTCTGTTGATACGGAGGACTTCGTTAAGGTTGCTGAAAATCTCGGTATTGAGTTCATTCTCTGGACTGATGACTACACTTTCATCAGTTTCAACAAGCGTCTGCGTGAAGAACTCGGTCTTAAAGACAATTTTGACCCAAAAGAGGCTCTCAAAACGGTTTTCGGTATCGACAGCCTGAACGCTGAAAGTATCAAGCCTATCACAAGTAATTTCGCTCATGAGGCTACTTTCAAAAATCCGTCCGGTAAAACAGTAAGCATTGCGTGGAGTACGTCCGTTGTCAAGAAAATCCAAAAGAAAAAAACTCTTTACGTGAGTACGGGGTTCAATCTCACCGAAATCAAAAAAATGAAAACTAATCTTGCAAGCGCAAACGACTTTTTCAATGCGTCTATGGAACTTGCGGAAATCGGTGTGGTTATGAGTACTGACCGTAAAAAATATGCCGCTTCTTCTGAAACTGTACGTATGTTCGGGCTCAAAAGCAACAGCATTGACCTCGCATCTTTCCGTAATCTCGTTCACCCTAACGACCGTATGCAGCTCGACAGTGCTATAAAATCGGCTAACGGTGAAACAAATGAGGTGAAAAACCTTGAGTTGAGAATACGTCCCGTTGACAAAACTACTTACCGCTGGTATTCTTTCCGTTACAAGTCAATCGGTGCTACTGATAATACTCTCCCGCTTTTCGGCGGTGCTATTATCGACATAACTGAAGAACGTGAAAAAGATATTCTTATTGAACGTCTCGCCTATACCGATGAAGTCACGGAAATCGCCAACAGAAATAAATTTATGGAGATAGGGCGTGAAACTTACGAATGCTGTCGTCCGCTTGACTGTTCGTACTGGGTTCTTGTCTTTGATATTGACAGATTCCACATAATAAATGATACCTGCGGTTACAGCAACGGTAACTATATTCTTAAAAATTTTGCACATATCCTCTATAAGTACGTAACTCCGAGCGGTATCGCCGCAAGACTGAGCGGTGACAATTTCGCCCTGATACTGCGAAATTACGGTGATGATGAACTTCCCGTCCGTACCGCAAAATCTATTCAGGAGGAATTTGCTAAACTCGCTGTTGGTGAATTTAATTCAATCAGTTTAAGCTGTTCGGCAGGTTTCTCTAAAATGCCCGATGACGGTAATTCTTTCCTCGATATACTCGAACACGCTGAATTTGCCCTTAAATCGGTCAACGGTCAGAACGGCACTATATGCGGTTACGAACCGAGTATGCACGACTCAATTATAGGCAACACTGAACTTGAAAAAGCTCTTGCTCTTGCTATCGACAACAACGAACTGCACCTTTTCTATCAGCCGAAAATTGACCTCAAAACTAATAAAATTATGGGCGTTGAAGCTCTTATCCGCTGGATTAAACCGGATGGCACTATAATTTCTCCTGCCGCATTCGTCCCAATTGCCGAAAGCTCTCACCTTATAGGCAAAATCAGCGAATTTGTACTGAATGAGGGCTGCCGGCAGAATATACTCTGGCAAAAAATGGGCTATCCTAATATTGTTATGTCAATTAACTTTACGTCAACAGACTTCTATCAGGCTGATTTGAAAGAAAAAGTCTTTGAGGCTCTCGCAAAATCAGGTCTTGACCCGAAATGGCTGGAAGTCGAACTTACTGAATCACTCGCCCTGAGTGATATTGACTACGCCGTCTCGCAAATGAACAAATTACGTGAATTAGGCGTTAAACTTGCAATGGACGATTTCGGGACAGGCTACTCCTCACTCAGCTACTTGCAAATTCTCCCTATTACTCTGCTTAAACTCGACCGCTCTTTTATCACTGACATTCAGCACGATAACATTGCTTTTGAAATAGTTTCGGCTGTTATCAGTATCGCAAAATCAAAGAAAATCAAGACGATTGCGGAAGGAATCGAAAACAAGGAACAAGAGGATATTCTGCGGAAAGCAGGTTGTGATTACGGTCAGGGCTACCTCTACGGTAAACCTATGCCTGCTGAACAACTTGAGGAACTTATGGAATCACTTTCATAAATATATTTAACATATTTCAACGGAGGTAAAAAATAATGAAAAGAAGAATCGGTATTTTAACAAGCGGTGGAGATTGCCCCGGACTTAACGCAACTATAAGAGGTGTCGCAAAAGCCTGCTATGAGCGATTCGGCGAGGATAATGTCGAAATCGTCGGTATCTCAAACGGTTACTATGGTCTTATCAATAATCTTTGCAAGGATATGTCCCCGAGTGCCTTTTCAGGTATCCTCACTCAAGGCGGTACTATTTTCGGTACTAAACGCCAGCCGTTTAAGATGATGCAGGTCATAGGTGAGGATAACGTTGACAAAGTCAAAAATATGAAGGAAACTTACAAGAAACAGAAACTTGACTGCCTGCTTACTCTCGGCGGAAATGGTACTCACAAAACGTCAAAACTGCTGTCTGATGAGGGTCTGAACGTCATCGGTCTGCCGAAAACAATTGACAACGATATTTATGGTACTGATGTTACTTTCGGATTCCATACCGCTGTTGACATTGCTACCGATGTAATTGACCGTCTGCATACTACCGCCGCAAGTCACAGCCGTATTCTTGTCTGCGAAATTATGGGCAATAAAGCAGGCTGGCTTACTCTCAATGCAGGTATTGCAGGAGGTGCCGACATCATCATAATCCCCGAAATCCCGTACGATATAGAAAAAGTATGCGATGCTGTTATGGCGAGAAGTGCATCAGGTAAAACGTTCTCAATCCTTGCCGTTGCGGAGGGTGCTTTTGATGTGAATGAGGCTAAAATGAAGAAAAAAGAACGTGCTAAAAAACGTGCTGAAGCCGGAATTATCACGGCTACAGGCAGAATCGCCGCACAAATCCAGACTAATACAGGTATTGAGGCTCGTGTGTGCGTACCGGGACATATGCTCCGTGGAGGTGCGCCGAGTGCTTACGACCGTATCCTGTCAACGCAATTCGGTGTACATGCTGCTTACCTCATTGCTCAGGAAAAATATGGCAGAACTGTTGCGAAAATCGGCAATAAGATTACTTCCAACAAACTGGAGGATATTGCAGGAAAAACTAAGTTTGTTGATACTGATGACCACCTTGTTATCGCTGCTAAGGACATCGGAGTTTCGTTCGGCGACTAAAGGCGACTAACTAAAAGAGAAATACAAAACAGAAAAATAGAAAATATGTTTATAAATAGAAAATCTCCCTCTGCAATCAGCAAAGGGAGATTATTTTTATTTGATTTAACTAATCAGACGCAACCTTGAGCCTTCATAGCCTCTGCAACTTTAAGGAATCCTGCAATATTAGCACCTGCCATATAGTTGCCGGGCATACCGTATTCCTTAGCAGCCTCGTCACATGATTTGAAGATTTCTTTCATGATATTGTGGAGTTTCTCGTCAACTTCCTCGAATGTCCATGAAAGTCTTTCGCTGTTCTGGCTCATTTCAAGACCTGATGTTGCAACACCGCCTGCATTTGCAGCTTTAGCAGGACCGTAGAGAACACCGTTAGCAAGGTAAACTTCAATAGCCTCAGGAGTTGAAGGCATATTTGCACCTTCTGATACGCAATATGTGCCGTTTTCAACAAGAATCTTTGCACTTTCGCCGTCAATTTCGTTCTGAGTAGCACATGGGAGCGCAATATCGCACTTGATCGTCCAGATACCCTTACAGCCCTCTGTATAAGTAACATTCTTGTGAGAAGTTCTGTCAAGATATTCCTTGATACGTCCACGTTCAACTTCTTTAATCTGCTTTACGATATCAAGTTCAATACCGTCAGGGTCATGGATATAGCCGTTTGAGTCTGAAAGTGCTACGACTTTTGCACCGTATTGTGTAGCCTTTTCTGTTGCGTAAATTGCAACGTTACCTGAACCTGAGATTACAACTGTCTGTCCCTCGAAGCTCTTGCCGTTAGCCTGAAGCATTTCGTTTGTGAAATAGCAAAGACCATAACCTGTAGCCTCTGTTCTTGTAAGTGAACCGCCGTAAGTAAGTCCCTTACCTGTAAGAACGCCTGTAAATTCATTGCGGAGTCTCTTATACTGACCGAACATAAAGCCGATTTCACGTCCGCCTGTACCGATGTCACCGGCAGGAACGTCTGTATCAGCACCGATATGCTTGCAAAGTTCTGTCATGAAACTCTGGCAGAAACGCATAACTTCGCCGTCACTCTTGCCCTTGGGGTCAAAGTCTGAACCGCCTTTGCCGCCGCCCATAGGGAGAGTTGTAAGGCTGTTCTTGAATACCTGTTCAAAGCCGAGGAACTTGATAATACCGAGATATACGGACGGGTGAAGTCTGATACCGCCCTTATACGGACCGATTGCGGAGTTAAACTGTACTCTGAAACCTCTGTTTACCTGTACTTTGCCGTTGTCGTCAACCCACGGAACACGGAACATAATCTGTCTTTCGGGCTCAACGATTCTTTCAAATACACCTGCATCAATTAAATCCTGTCTTTTTTCAGCAACAGGCTCAAGTGTTTCAAGAACTTCGGTAACTGCCTGAATAAATTCAGGTTCGCCCTGATTTCTCTTTTTAACTGTTTCCAATAAATCGATAAGATACTGATTTTTTAACGCCATTGTTAAAAAACCTCCTTTACAAAATTCTGCTTAAAGCAGTCTATGAAAAAATTATATCACTACACGGAAAATTTTGCAATACCTGATGAAATATTTTGTAGTTTTCTACAATTTTCAACAGTTATTTTTGGCAATTATTTAGATATTTGCTTGCAAGATAAAGTGAACCGCATATAACTACTATACCATTGTTTTCAAGTGCAAGTTCTGTTGCTTTTCCAACCGCAATATCAAGCGAATGACATACTTCATTGAACGCACATTCCCCTGCAATTTCAGCTAATTTTTCAGCAGGCACGGCGTTAGGTGCAAAATCATCAACCGTAAACATTTTTCCGGAATACCGTGCAATTGTATAAACTCCGTCCTCGTAATCTTTTGTATCAACCATTCCCATGACAGTATATATATTTTTATGCTCATCAACTGCATAATTCCGCAGTATCACCGCAAGATTCTCTATTCCTTCAGAATTGTGACCTCCGTCCACGATAACAGGCGGATTGCCCTCGATATACTGACATCTTGCCTTAACTTGTGTAGTTTCTATGGATTTTCTTATATTTTCGTCCGAAATATTAAAGTTGTGTTTTCGGAGATATTCACACGATTCAATAGCCGTAACAGCATTTGAAAATTGTCCTCGTCCGAGCATGGACGGCTTATAAAAATTCCCGTCATATCCGAAAATATCATCTTTAGCCTGAAATTTTTTCACCTTGATAAATTCTGCATTGACCTGACTTGCTTTTTTCCTGAAAATATTTCTGCAATTACATTCAGGAGCTACGACTACGGCAGAATTTTCTTTAATTATCCCCGCTTTCTGGACGGCAATTTTTTCAACAGTATCGCCCAAAATGTCAGTATGGTCAAGCGAAATTGAAGTAATAACCGATACCAACGGAGGCGGTATGACATTTGTGCAGTCGAGAAGTCCGCCGATTCCTGCCTCAAATACAACAATATCGCAATTTTCACGTGCAAACCACAATAACGCTATCGCCATTGTTATTTCAAATTGTGAATACGGCTGACTGTCAATTTTCCCCTTGATAAATTCACATATTTCACAAAATATTTCCTCGCCGATTTCCTCACTGTTTATACGGATTCTGTCCGTGTAATGCAGTACAAACGGTGATGTGAATTGCCCCGTCTTATATCCCGAATAAATCAGAGCATTAGAAATATATTCCACAACTGAACCTTTGCCGTTAGTACCTGCTATATGTATGAATTTCAGGCGTTTTTCGGGATTCCCGACAAGTTTCATCAAGTTTTCAGCCCGTGATAAATCTTTCACGGGTTCGCCTGATTTGCTATATGAATTGACAAATTCCATACATTCACTGAAATTCATCATCAAAATACGCTCTCCTGCTTTTCAGCTTTTGCAACAGCATCTTCCAAAGTCATTCCCTTGAAATCCTGCGCATTGAAATATCTGCCTGATTTCCCGTCGTTGACGAACGCTCCCACAAGTAGTCCCGGAATTGCAGTTTCAGGCTCAAAATAGGCATTTGCTCCGCCCATATCAGTCTTGCACCATGCAGGATTCGACAAACTGATTATAACACCGCTGTCACGGTAAGCATACGCCAAATCCCTTGTAACTTTGTCCAATGCGGCTTTGCTTGCGGAATACGGTCCCTGTTGAGGTTCAAGATTTATGTCGCTCGAAGTGTTGATTATCCTGCCGAATCCACGTTTTTTCATACCGTCCGCAAAGTGGTAGCAAATCATCATCGGGGCAATTGTATTCACTCTGAAACTCGTTTCGTATTCAGATACAGGCGTGTCAAGTATAGCTGACCTGTAAGTCGTCTGTAAACCTGCATTGTTGAATATTACGTCAATCTGCGTTCCCTTTTCATCAATTTCGGCAAGCATTTTCTCAAGTTGTCCCATATCTGACAATTCAGCCTCAACAACATACGCCTGTACTCCTGAAGCACGTACTTCCTCAAGCACTTCCCTGCAATGTTCAGCTTTTCTTCCGTGCAAAACAAGATTACAGCCCTGTTCAGCCATTGCTGCTGCAATAAGTTTCCCCAGACCTCTGCTTGCGCCTGTAATCAGCACCCATTTGTTTTTTAAGTCTAACATATTTACTCCTTATCTATATACGTTCTGTTTTCATTCGATATACTTTACACTTAAAAGTCTTACTTCCGTCAAATTTTGTATACTCAGAATAACTGTCAAAAACAAGTCCGCATTTTTCTATAACTCGTCCCGAAGCAGGATTATCAACGGCGTGTTTGGCTACAAATTCATTTGCATTATGTTCAGCGATAACATATTCAATCATACGCTTTGAAGCCTCTGTTGCATAGCCGTTCCCCCAACAGTCATATCTCAGATTATACCCAAAAGACCAGACGTTTTCATCTGTCCTGAATCTGATACCGCCCGAACCGATAAGTTTCCCGTCTGATTTGCGGACAAATCCCCATGTATACTCATTTTCAAGATTTTCAAGTGATTTCAGCCATTCTTTTGTTATTTCAATATTTTTGTGACACGAATAAACCATATATTCTGCAACTTTCTCGTCGCTTGTCCACTCAAATACAGATTCTGCATCTTTTAAGTCAAGGGGTCTGAGAATAAGCCGTTCTGTTTCAATTATAGGTATCTCAAATATCATAAAATCACCTGTTTACAATGTTATAGCTTTCGTCAATAATATTACACAAAATACCAGTTTCAACGCTCCCGTCAAGGATTATCGAAATCCAGTTTTTCTTGTTCATATGGTACGCAGGAAAGCACCTGCCCTCACTGAGCAGGCACTCTCTTGTATCGGGATTGCATCTTAAGTTAATTATATCAATTATATCAGTGGAATTGTTATCTCCCGGAAAAAATACGGATTTCCTCACACTCATAACAATTGCATACCATTTTTCGTTGAATTTGTTACGCAAAATAAATGTGTCGGGAGTTCTTTCCCATAAATATTCAGGTTCTGTTGAATATTTCCGCCTTGCATAAGAAATTATCTCCTCACGCATTTTTGAACGCCTCTATTGACTGATTGATTTTCGCCATTTTCTCCTCTGCCGCCGTAAGTTTAGCCTTTTCAGCCTCTACCAGTTTTTCGGGAGCTTTCGCAATAAATCCCTGATTATTCAGCTTATTGCTCAGGAAATCAATATCTTTCTGTACTTTTGCCTTTTCCTTTTCAAGACGGGCGATTTCCTTATCTTTGTCAACAAGTTCGCTCATAGGAATGAATATTCTTGCGTTATCAGTCACGGCATTAGCGCAATTTTCGTGTGCAATTGTTCTGTCAGCCTCTACTGCCGATGCAGATGCAAGTTTCTCGAAAAATACAGCGCAATTCTTGTATAATTCAGGCTCATCTGTTTCAATGAGAAGTTTTGCTTTTACTGACGGCGGTACATTCATTTCGGTACGGGTATTTCTCACCGCTCTGATTGCCGAAATTATCTTCTCAAACGATTTTTCTTCTGCCGTGTAGTCGATATTCTCATCAAAAACAGGGTAAGTTTCAAGTATAATCATTGACTTACCGTTTGTGAGTACCTGCCATATTTCCTCCGTAATGAACGGCATAAACGGGTGCAGAAGTTTCAGCATTCCCTGCATTGCCCACACAAGTACAGCCTGCGCTTTTGATTTAGTTTCTCCTCCTGCCTGAATACGTGGCTTTGTGAGTTCAATATACCAATCGCAATATACGTCCCATATAAAATCATAAATTTTTTGTGAGGCGATACCTAACTCATATTTCTCAAGATTCTCATTGACTTCTTTAGCAAGTCTGTTAAATTTGTTGACAAGCCATTTGTCCTCAAGTTCAGGTTCGGCAGGCAAGCCCGTAAATTCAAAATCTTCCGGCAGATTCATTATTATAAAACGTGATGCATTCCAGAGTTTATTGGCGAAATTCCTTGCTGATTTGACTTTTTCGTCAATGTATCGCATATCATTTCCGGGAGAATTTCCCGTAGCAAGCATGAATCTCAATGCATCAGCACCGTATTCATTGATTACCTCAAGAGGGTCAATGCCGTTACCAAGCGATTTCGACATTTTACGACCTTGCGAATCACGCACAAGTCCGTGGATTAAAACAGTATCAAACGGTACTTTGCCCATATTTTCAAGACCGCTGAACATCATTCTGATTACCCAGAAGAAAATTATATCATAACCTGTAACAAGCGTATTTGTAGGATAGAAATAGTCCAAATCCTGCGTTTTTTCGGGGAATCCCAATGTAGAAAAAGGCCATAGTGCTGAGCTGAACCACGTATCAAGCGTATCAGGGTCCTGACGCATCTGTTTACCGCATTTCGGGCAAACCGCTGTATCTTCCTTTGTGACAACCATTTCACCGCAATCATCGCAATAAAATGCAGGTATCTGATGTCCCCACCATATCTGCCTTGAAATACACCAGTCACGGATATTTTCAAGCCAATGGAAATATATTTTATCAAATCTTTCGGGAACAAATTTCGTATCGCCGTTCTTTACAGCTTCAATTGCAGGTTTTGCAAGCGGTTTCATTTTAACAAACCATTGTGTTGAAACTTTTGGTTCTACTGTAGTACCGCAGCGGTAACAAGTACCTACATTATGGCTGTATTCCTCGATTTCAACAAGCGCACCTTCAGCCTGCAAATCCTCAACAATCGCCTTACGAGCCTCATATCTGTCCATTCCTGCGTATTTCGGGTAATCGTCAACAATTGTTGCATCATCGTTCATAACGTTGATTACAGGCAGATTATGACGAAGTCCTACTTCAAAGTCATTCGGGTCGTGTGCAGGAGTTATTTTCACAACGCCTGTACCAAAATCCATTTCAACATAGTCATCGGCAACAATCGGGATTTCACGGTGAACAATCGGCAGAATTACAGTTTTTCCGACGAGTTCCCTGTAACGGTCATCATTCGGGTTCACTGCAACAGCTGTATCGCCAAGGAGAGTTTCAGGACGTGTTGTTGCAAGTTCAAGATAATCATCAGTATCCTTGATTTTATAGCGGATATGCCAGAAATGACCTGCCTGCTCCTCAAATGTAACCTCCGCATCTGAAAGCGATGTACGGCATTTAGGACACCAGTTTATTATGCGTTCGCCACGGTAAATCAAGCCTTTTTCGTAATATTTGACAAAGACTTCCTTGACAGCTTTCGAACAGCCCTCGTCCATTGTGAAACGTTCCCTTGACCAGTCGCACGATGAGCCGAGTTTACGGAGTTGCTCTGTAATACGTCCGCCGTATTGTTTTTTCCATTCCCACGCACGCTCCATAAATTTTTCTCTGCCTATGTCTTCTTTAGTAATGCCCTCTTTGCGCATAGCCTCAACAATTTTCGCTTCCGTAGCTATGGCAGCGTGGTCTGTACCCGGTAACCACAACGCAGAATAGCCGTTCATTCGTTTCCAGCGGATAAGTATATCCTGCAATGTTTCATCAAGAGCGTGACCCATATGGAGTTGACCTGTAATATTGGGCGGAGGGATTACAATAGTATAAGGCGTTTTTTTCGGGTCAACTTCCGCACGGAAACAGCCTTTATTTTCCCACTCCGAATAAATTCTGTCCTCGAAATCTTTAGGATTATATGCTTTTGCAAGTTCTTTTGACATTTTATCTGCTCCTTAAATCAAATTTTTACATAAAATATATTATAACATATTTTCACATATATTGCAATAGTTTTACAAAATTTCAATATAAAATATAATAATTAACTTGTTCAGCTGTTATTGTACATTTCTTTCAGCTTTGCAAGAGCTTTTTTCTCAATCCTCGATACATAGGAACGTGATATTTTCAGTTTCTTAGCGGTTTCACTCTGCGTGTGCGGTGATTCCGAATAAAGTCCGTATCTGTATATAATTATATCAAGTTCACGCTCGTCAAGGCATTCCCCGAGGAATTTATACAGCTGCTCCGAACGAATGTTCAGTTCTACCTGCTCGTGAATGTCAAAACCGTCATCTATCATATCTATCAATGTCATTGTATTACCGTCCTTGTCAGTTTCAACAGGCTCGTTTATATAAATATCCCCTGCCGACTTCCGCAGAGCCCTGAAATTCATAAGTATCTCGTTTTCAATGCACCTGCTTGCATAAGTCGCAAATTTTGCGCCTTTGGTATAGTCAAAAGAAGATACAGCCTTGATAAGACCGATTGTGCCGATTGAAATAAGTTCGTCCTGCTGAGCTGATGACTGGGAATATTTCTTTGCAATATGTGCCACAAGACGGAGATTATGTTCAATAAGCCTGTTTCTTGCGGATTTGTCACCGTCTGCCATTTTCTCGAAACATCGTGTTTCTTCATCTTTCGGCAAAGGTTTCGGGAATACATACCCGTTATTGATATGGAGTACAAAAAACAGCAGATTTTTTAATATTTCGCTTAACATATATATATCACCTCATCTTATTATATTGCATACAGCCTGAACAATATTATACTGAATTAAATTTTACCAAAACTATTGCAATATAAGCGGAATCGTGGTATAATTATCTTGTAATATTACATAATGTAAGGAGGTAAATATGGGAATAGAGGAAATAAATAGCTACTTGAGAGAACAACTTTGGATGGATTTTGAAGCAACTAAAATTGGAGCAAATATTTTAGAATTGCATGGTTATATAGATGAATCCTGTAATGACTGTATTTTAATTCGTTTTAGAGATGTTTACGCAGTGAATATTACTACAAGGTTTTCGTATGAAGGGAAAGGCGATTTTATATCAATAATTGACGGTAATCGTGCGTATACACTTAATTCTGAATATGAAGTACCAATTGGAAATAGGATTTTTCGCCTTTTAAGGACAAACATACCTACAGAAATGTTTATAATTGCTAACAACATCGAATTGGAGGTAATCAAATAATCTATGATAAATAAATATGAATAGATTGTTAATAAGTTTGTATTGTTGAAGTTAAATACGTGTGCGTCGCTAATATTTAGGGTACACAAGCGTACACTACCAACGTAAAATTTTTCTTTTTCAGATAAGTAAAAGGGGCGCACAAAAATGTTCACCCCTTAAAAAGCATGATATATAGCCATATTATTGGTTTCACAAAAATGTTAGACCAATATAAGCAAGATATGAAAAAAAACTGAAAGGTATGGTATTTCTATGGATAAATCAAATGCTGTAAAACGTATCGCTGAACTTACAAAACTCCTCGATAAGTACAATTATCAGTACTATGTCCTCGAAAATCCCGAAGTAAGCGACTATGAATTTGATATGCTTTTACAGGAACTTAAATCAATTGAGGAACTTTTCCCCGAACTTATTTCGCCTGTTTCCCCTACTCAGCGTGTCGGCGGTAAAGCTGAGGGTCGTTTCGAAAAAGTACAGCATTCCGTACAAATGGCAAGTTTACAGGACGTTTTCTCTATCGAACAAGCAGGTAATTTCATCGCTAAATGCAAAGAAGAACTCATTTCCCCTGAATTTTCCGTTGAACCTAAAATAGATGGGCTTTCCGTTTCCCTCGAATACGAAAACGGCATTTTCACAAGAGGTTCTACCCGTGGCGACGGTTTTGTCGGGGAAGATGTTACCGCAAATCTCCGCACTATACGTTCTATACCGCTCCGTCTGGACAACGCTCCCGAATTTCTGGAGGTGCGTGGCGAAGTATATATGCCGAGGAACAGCTTTATTGAACTTGTTGAACATCAGGAGAATATCGGCGAAAAACCTTTCAAGAATCCACGGAATGCGGCTTCAGGCTCGCTCCGTCAGAAAGACCCTAAAATTACAGCAGAACGCAAGCTCGATATATTTATCTTCAATATACAGCAGTGTATCGGTAAAGAGTTCACTACTCACACGGAATCACTCGACTACCTGAAATCAATCGGTTTCAAGACAGTGCCGTCCTACAGAAAATGCACTGAATTAAACGAAATTACGGCTGAAATTGACCGCATAGGCAACGAACGTGCAAATTTTGCATTTGACATAGACGGTGTTGTTATAAAAGTAAACAATCTTGCTCAGCGTGATATTATGGGGAATACTTCCAAAACACCGAAATGGGCTGTAGCTTACAAATATCCGCCCGAAGAAAAAGAAACTGTTTTGCTTGACATTGAGGTGAACGTCGGCAGAACCGGAGCTATAACTCCCGTGGCAGTATTTGAACCTATTCTGTTGGCAGGAACAAGCGTTTCGAGGGCTGTACTCCATAATCAGGACTTCATTGACGAGAAAGATATACGTGTAGGCGATACGATTATTGTCCGCAAAGCAGGCGAGATTATCCCCGAAGTACTGCGTTCCGTCCGTCACAATGACAATTCCGTGCCGTTCAAATTGCCCGAAAAATGCCCTGTATGCGGTACTCCGTCAGTCCGTGTGGAAGATGAAAGCGTATTGAGATGCCCTAACCCTGAATGCCCTGCACAATTGCTGAAAAATCTTATTCATTACGCTGAAAAAGATGCTATGGATATTGACGGTTTAGGCGAATCAAATATGGCACTTCTTGTTGAAAAAGGTCTTGTTAAATCGCCTGCTGATTTGTATTCCCTCAAAAAAGAACAACTTGCTGTACTTGACAGAATGGGCGATAAATCGGCTGAGAATCTCATCAAGGCGATTGAGAAATCTAAATCGGCAGGACTTGACAGACTTGTGTATGCTTTGGGAATCAGAAATATAGGTCAGAAAGCATCTGTTTTACTTTGCAAAAAATTCGGCAATATAGACAATATTCTTTCTGCTGAAACGGCTGATATTGCTGAAATTGACGGTTTCGGCGACGTTATGGCTGAAAACGTTGTCAATACGCTCCGTGAACCTCATATGCGTGAACTTATTGAGAAACTCCGCAATGTCGGAGTGCTTATGGAATATTCAGGCGGACAGACTGTTGACAACAGATTTGCGGGAATGACGTTTGTACTCACGGGAACGCTGCCGACTATGAAACGTGACGAGGCTAAGAAACTTATCGAGAGTTTCGGCGGCAAAGTGTCGGGGTCTGTATCGAAAAAGACGAATTTTGTTGTTGCAGGCGAAGATGCAGGCAGTAAACTCACAAAAGCGCAGGAATTAGGGATAGAGGTCATCAGCGAAAGTGATTTGATTGAGAGAACAAAATAAAAAAATAAAAAAGTCGGAGCGTAAAACTCCGGCTTTTGTTTATATATTTGTTTATATATAATTGTCAATCCGTAAGCGGAACACCGTGACCGTCAACGTTGATTTTACCTGTAAGAATAAAGATACCCTCAACAAGTCCCCATATTGCCATTCCTGCAACAAGAAATCCGCCAATGACAATACAAGTCAGAATCCAGCCTAAAATCGTGAGTGAAAGCTGAACAATTGCCTTTGTTGTGTAGCCGAGATAGAAGTTATGTATGCCAAATTCACCGAGGAATATACCGAGAAGTCCCGCAGCTATTTTAGATTTCTGAACATATCCGCCCGGAACACCCTGATTCTGAAACTGATTCATGTTAGGGTTCTGATACTGGTTCATGTTTGGATTCTGATATTGGTTCATGTTGGGGTTCTGATACTGATTCTGATTCGGGTCAGGGTTCTGGTATGGGCTTGGAGCCTGATACTGATTCGGGTCTTGATACTGATTTTGATTCGGGTCAGGTTCAGTATTCACAACAGGCTGCTCATTTTTCTCTAAAACTACTGTATGAATAGGTTTACCGCAGGCAATACATACATTTGAATCAGCTGAAGCCTGAGTTCCGCAGTCACCGCAGTAGTTTGCACCTTGTCCGACAGGTGTTCCGCAGTTTGTACAAACGTTATCTCCGGCATTCAAAACGAGTCCGCAATTTTTACAATACATAAAAAATCCTCCTTAAAGATAAAAAAGACAACAAATAAATTTGTTATTAACATTATATCATATATTTATTAAAAAGTCAATATCTTGAAAAAATTTTTAAGTTTTTACTATTTACTGTTGACATAGAACGCTGAATATGATATAATATACACATATAGTAACCCTACTTGGAAATCAAACAAGTTCACTGATAAAAATTTCCCATAGCTATGTTGTCGTCGTCACCGTGCGAAAGCACGCTTTCCTCCTCCGCCTTGCTATGAAAAATTTTTATTAAGTTCCTTTTGTCCGATTCCCAAATAGGCTTACTATAAAATCTTCGAGGGCAGGGTGCAATTCCCTACCGACAGTTATAGTCTGTGAGCTTTTATGGCTGATTCTGCGAAATTCAGAAACCGACGGTTACAGTCCGGACGAAAGAAGATACTCAGTATAACTATGCCCCCGATTCTTCGGGGATTTTTTTATATATTTATGTAAAAGAGGTGTTGCTTGTGATTCACGAGGAATATATGAAAAAAGCTCTTGAACTTGCTGAAAAAGGTATGGGTTTTGTCAATCCTAACCCTATGGTTGGTGCTGTAATCGTAAAAAACGGAGAAATTATAGGGCAGGGCTGGCATAAAAAATACGGTGATTTGCACGCTGAACGTGTTGCTTTTGCGGACTGCGATGAAAACGCTGTTGACTGCAAAGGTGCTGATATGTACGTAACTCTTGAGCCGTGTTGCCATTACGGGAAAACTCCGCCTTGTACGGAGGCGATAATACAGCACGGGATAAGCAGTGTATATATAGGTTCCCGTGACCCGAATCCGCTTGTTGCCGGAAAGGGAATTGAAATCCTGCGCAAGCACGGAATTGAAGTCACAACGGGAGTTTTACAGGACGAATGCGACAAATTAAACGAGATATTTTTCCGCTATATCACTACAGGCAAACCGTTTGTTACAATGAAGTACGCTATGACTATGGACGGCAAAATTGCTTGTTATACAGGCGAATCAAGGTGGGTTACAGGGGAACAGTCCCGTATGAACGTCCAGAAAGAACGCCTGAAACATTCCGCAATTATGACAGGTATAGGCACGGTTCTTGCGGATAATCCCATGTTGACTTGCCGTCTCGAAAACAGCCGTAATCCTATAAGAATTATATGTGATACTCACCTCCGTATTCCGCTTGACTGCAATATAGTACGGACTGCAAAAGAAGTCACCACAATTATAGCGACTTTCTCCCGTGACTTCGAAAAAAGACGTAAACTTGCGGAATTATCGTGCAATGTGCTTGTAATCAGCGAGAAAGACGGTCATATTGATTTAAGCGAACTTATGTGCGGATTAGCTAAGTTAGGGATTGATAGCGTACTGCTTGAGGGCGGTGCTGAACTCAACTGGTCTATGCTGAATGCAGGTCTTGTCAACAAAGTACAGGCTTATATTGCTCCGAAAATTTTCGGCGGTGTGAATGCTAAATCAGCAGTCGCAGGTATCGGGGTAGTTTCACCATCTGATGCGTTCAGGCTTACAGATACGGAAATTAAAATTATAGGCGATGATATTTTACTCGAAAGCAGGTTGGAAAATGTTCACGGGGATTATTGAGGAAATCGGTACAGTCAAGGAAATCCGCCGTAACGGTGACAAGTCATATATACGTATTCAGGCGGATAAAATTCTATCTGATGTCAACATAGGCGACAGTATAGCTGTAAACGGCGTATGCCTGACAGTGACAAGGCTGGACGGGAATATATTTCAAGCTGACGTTATGAACGAAACTTTAAGCCGTTCATCTCTGGGGAATCTTCACACGGGCAGTTCTGTTAACCTCGAAAGAGCTATGCAGGCGAACGGACGTTTCGGAGGTCATATAGTGTCGGGGCATATTGACGGCACGGGGACTATAACAAATATCAGAAATGATGGTATTGCCGTATGGTACACGGTGAAAGCAAACGCCAATATTATGCGGTATATCGTCGAAAAAGGTTCAATAGCAATTGACGGTATAAGCCTTACGGTTGCAAAGACAAGCGAAAATGATTTCAGCGTGTCAGTGATTCCGCATACGTCAATGCAGACAATTTTATCGCTGAAAAAAGTTGGTGATGTTGTAAATCTGGAGAATGATATAATAGGTAAATATGTTGAAAAACTTATAAGCCCTGCAAAATCAGGAAGTAACATTGATAAAGCGTTTCTTATGGAAAGAGGATTTATATGAAAAAATTTTTAACTTTATTTTTGATTACGGGAATACTCAGCCTTTCATCATGCAGTCTGATAACTATCAACAATAATGGCAGTGATTCAAGTTCAGGCAGTTCATTGGCAGTTGAGAACAGCACTCCGCAACAGGAAACTATTCCACAACAGAACAACAGTTCTCAACAGGACAATAGTTTGCAACAAGATAATACTTCACAACAAGAAACTACTCCGCAACAGAACAACAGTTCTCAACAAGATAACATTTCTCAACAGGAAACTGCTCCGCAACAAAATTCCAACAGCAATAATCAGACAATTGATTTAACAAATATCCGTGAAATTGATATAGAAATCGAAACAGGCAACTGCAACGTTACTATAGACGACTCCGCAAATGCCGTCGTTAATGCTGAAATCGCCGATTCTTCGGAGAATATCGCCCTTAAATGCGATGTAAGGCGTGATACGCTCTATATTGAATTTGTCGATTCCGCAACAGGCAGGGAAATTGACGATACACGGCTCAGGAATATCGCTACAGACCTCGATATTTCAATGCCCGCAACTGTTAGTTACCTTGATGTTTCGGTTGACAGAGGAAATATTGCGCTTAATACAAACGGTACAAATTATGAGGAAAATTACTCCGATTATGATGAGGGCGAACAGGAAAAAATGATAACAATAAATAACACCTGCAAAGCTGAATTATCAGCGGATTCAGGCGATATAACTATCAGCTGAGGAGGAACAATATGTTTGAATACAATACGGTTGAGGAGGCTCTCGAAGCTCTCCGCAACGGTGAAATTATACTTGTGACTGACGATGAGGACAGGGAAAATGAGGGCGATATGATTTGTGCGGCGGAATTTGCAACTACTGAAAATGTGAATTTTATGGCTGTACACGCAAAAGGTCTGATATGTATGCCGATGAGTATTGAACTCTGCAACAAGTTACATCTTCCGCAAATGGTTGACTACAATACGGATAATCACTGTACGGCTTTCACGGTATCGATTGACCACGTAAAGACGACTACAGGCATATCAGCGGAAGAACGTGGATTTACAGCACGTATGACTGTTGACGGCAACTCGAAGCCTGAAGATTTCCGCCGTCCGGGACATATGTTCCCTCTCACTGCAAAGAAAAACGGTGTTCTGGAGCGTGAGGGTCATACTGAGGCGACTGTTGACCTGATGAGACTTGCAGGTCTTGCGGAATGCGGACTATGCTGCGAAATAATGCGTGATGACGGTACAATGATGAGGTCTGCCGAATTACAGGAAAAAGCCAAAGAATGGGGCTTGAAATTCATCACAATACAGGCGTTGAAAGAGTACAGGAAAATACACGAAACTTTTGTTGAATGTGTTGCAAATACTAAACTCCCGACGAAATACGGCGAATTTCGTGCAATGTGTTTCATAAACAGGCTGAACGGTGAACATCATGTTGCGCTTGTCAAGGGTGATATTGGTGACGGGGAAAATATTCTCTGCCGTGTGCATTCTGAATGCCTTACGGGTGATGCTTTCGGCTCTCTCAAGTGCGACTGCGGACAGCAATTCGCCTCGGCAATGACTCAAATCGAAAAAGAAGGCAGAGGTATATTGCTTTATATGAGGCAGGAAGGGCGTGGAATAGGGCTTGTCAATAAGCTCCGTGCATATGAGTTACAGGACGGCGGAATGGATACACTTGACGCAAATCTCGCACTCGGATTCCCTGCTGATATGCGTGAATACTACATCGGGGCGCAGATTCTGCGTGAACTCGGCTGTAAAACGCTCCGTCTGCTTACGAACAATCCCGATAAAGTCTATGGTTTAAGCGGATTCGGTCTTGAAATAAAAGAGCGTGTGCCGATTCAAATGGATGCTACTGCTTTTGATTTGTTTTATCTTAAAACAAAACGTGACAGAATGGGACATATTCTCAACTATTAAATAATTAAACAAAGGAGAATCTGAAAATTTTTCAGGAGGAAAAAATTATGACCATTTTTGAAACGGTAACACTTATAATTTTCATCGTAATGGTGATACTCTGCGCTGCTCAGGTCGCTGAAATTATTGTATGGCATAAGAAAATCAAAAAATATAACAATAAGATTAAAATTCAGCACAAGAAAACAGGAAGTTATTTCTGGATTTTCGTTGCTCTCGTGAATATCGGCGTTGAATCGTATATTTTCATTGATTCAGTCCCTACTTTCAACTACACTGCACGAACAAACGGCTATCTGTACATAATTCTTATGTGGACAGCTTTCCTTGTGTATACGTTTTTGCCTGTTATATTTATCCGCTGTCACTATATCACTCCCGACGGACTTATTGCGCCTGACGCAAAAGGCGATATGTACCCGAAAAATGACGTTGAATACAGAATAGACGGCAATAAACTCGAACTCCATTACAAAAAATTCAGCAGTGCGGTTGTATACAAAATCGTCGAGAAAAAAGAAGAATTGGCTGATATACTCAGTCAAAACTATAAACTTTATGAAAAATCAAACAAAAAGGAGAAAAAATCATGAAAACTTATGAGGGAAATTTTATTCCAAAAGATGTCAGAATAGGCATTGTCGTTGCAAGGTTCAATGAATTTATCACAAGCAAATTGTTAAGCGGTGCTGTTGATACGCTAAAACGCCACGATGTTTCGGAGGATTCTATCGATATTGCGTGGGTTCCGGGAGCTTTTGAAATACCGCTTATTGCGCAGAAAATGGCTAAATCAGGCAAATATGATGCTGTAATCTGCCTCGGTGCTGTAATCAGGGGAAGTACTTCACATTACGAACTCGTGTGCAATGAATGCGCAAAAGGTATCGCTCAGGTATCACTTAACACTGATACGCCTGTTATGTTCGGCGTAATCACTACCGAAAATATCGAACAGGCAATTGAACGTGCAGGTTCAAAGGCTGGCAACAAAGGCAGTGAATGCGCTGAAGGTGCTATCGAAATGATTAACCTTATCAGAGAAATCGAGGACTAATGGCGAATATTATTTTTGATTACGACGGCACTATCCACGAATCAATGAAAACCTATGCGCCTGCTTTCAGGAATACCTGCAAATATCTTGCTGATAACGGCTATATTACGGCGAAAAATTACACTGATAAGGAAATAAGCTACTGGCTTGGATTTAATTCAACCGATATGTGGAATGCTTTCCAACCCGATTTGAACCCCGAAATCCGTGAAAAAGCACGCATAATGCTTGGCGAGGATATGGCGGAACGTGTTGAAAACGGCGAGGGTGCTTTATTCCCCAATGCCGAAAATGTGCTTGCTGAACTCAAAAATCAGGGTCATACGCTGATTTTCCTCAGTAACTGCCGTGTGCATTATATGGAACGCCATACAAGAGTTTTCAGTCTTGATAAATTTTTTGACTATTTCTATTGCTGCGAGGAGTACGGTTTTATCCCGAAATATCAGATATTCCGCCTGTTCAGCTTACAGCACAAAGGGCAATATATCGTCATCGGTGACAGATTCCACGATATCGAAACGGCTGTACAGAACGGCTTGAAATCAATCGGATGTGCTTACGGTTACTCAACAGACGGCGAACTTGATAAGGCTGATATTATAGTAAATGATATAACTGAAATACCGTCTGCCGTGAAAAAACTCCTTGACTGAATATAATTAAACCGACTGCTGTTTTAACAGTCGGTTTTTTTCAGAAAATATTTGTAATCGGAAAGGAAAAATTAAATATGAAGTACTTTATCTTAAACCACAAACGGCTTACTATAGGAATTATACTGTATATAGCTGTATTTATAGTCAGTAATTTTCTATCACCGTGGCAGGCAGATAATATTACAATAAATGACTTTGTTGATGTTGATTCAACTAATATAGTAACAAATAAAATTCCTGTAAATATATTATTCTTTGGAATATATGAATTGAGCGAACTTCTGTTCTATTCAGATTCCCTTAAAGACGGAAACGGTTTTATATTTTTTATTTCCGCCTGCGCAATTTTTACATATATGTACCTTATCAAGAGAATTTTTATAAATGAAGATTCAGATGATTTCCTTCCTGAAAAATTAACACTCGATTTTATATATGACAATATTTTTGCCTATATAGGTAGTTTAATTATTTATTATCTATACAAACCTGTTAACTCATTTATTATCAATATTTTTGAGAACGAAAATTTTTTAATTAAAGGTCTTATTTCTCTCACTATATTAACACTAATTATAATTCCAGCAGTGCCAAATTTTATACAAATATTTACATATACTTTTGCAATAAAAAAAATAATAGAACTTCTTAATTATATGAATACTTCCATTGATTTAAATATGATTTTAAAAACCATAATCATATTTTTAGTAGCAATAATACTTATTGTAATTTTAAATATTATACTAAACTTCGCATATGAAGCAATATTAGAATATCTTAAAGGAAAATATGATTATGATTTACCCATTTTAGAGTATATTGTGGGAGTTTTTACTTGGATAATTATAATAAAATTTTTATAAAAGACAATTTTAATAATTACCGTCTGCCGTGAAAAAACTCCTTGACTAAAATAAACCGACTGCTTTTCAACAGTCGGTTTTTTTGTTTATTCCGCACTTCCTATGCGTTCAACTTTCATGAGATTTGTTGTGCCTGAAATTCCGAGCGGAACACCTGCCGTAATTGCAACAAGGTCACCGTCCTCCACAAGTCTATGCGATTCAGCCTCATTCACTGCTGCCGCAAAAAGTTCGTCTGTACTGTTCTTTTCGTCAATTATATAGGGTATAACGCCCCAACTCATATTCATTTGCCTGCAAACGACTTCACTCATAGTACAGCTTATTATCGGACAACTCGGACGGTATTTCGAAATAAGTCTTGCTGTCTGTCCGCCTAATGATACTGTAATTATAGCACTTGCATCAAGGTCGTGTGCTGTCGTAACAGTAGCATGTGCAATAGCTTCAGCGATACTGCCCTCAGGATTTGAACTTCTTTTCGCAAATCTTGACTTGTAATCAATGTTATTTTCAGTTGTTTCAGCGATAAGTGCCATTGTTTTCACCGCCTCAACAGGATAAGCTCCTGCCGCAGTTTCCCCTGAAAGCATAATTGCACTTGTTCCGTCGTAAATCGCATTTGCAACGTCAGTAATTTCAGCTCGTGTAGGGCGAGGGTTAGTAATCATAGACTCAAGCATTTGAGTTGCTGTTACGACTTGTTTGCCGGCATTGTAGCCTTTGTGAATAATCTGTTTCTGTATTGCGGGTATTTGTTCGAACGGAATTTCCACACCCATATCTCCACGGGCAATCATTATACCGTCTGCCGCCTCAAGAATTTCATCGATATTTTCAACACCGTCACTGTTCTCGATTTTCGCAATAATACGCACATCAAACCAGCCAAGGCTTTGTGTGAATTTACGGAGATAATTTATATCAGCTGCTGACCGCACAAAACTTGCGGCTATGAAATCAAACCCCATTTTTGAGCCAAATTCCAAATCGTCCATATCTCTCTCACTAAGATACGGCATAGACAGCTTTACTCCGGGGACGTTTATGCCCTTATTATTTGAAAGTGTACCGCCGTGAATAACTCTGCATACTATATCAGTTTTCGTTACTTTTTCGGCGAGTAACTCGATAACTCCGTCGTTAATCAGTATTCTTGTGCCCATGCTGACATCTCTCGGCAGTTTCTTGAAACTGATACTGCCGATTTTTTCTGTACAGGGGACATCTTCCGTAGTAAGCGTATAAATGTCATTGTCGTGAATTTCAACAGGCTTATCGTCAACAAATTTACCTAAACGGATTTCAGGTCCTTTTGTATCAAGAAGTGTTGCAACAGGCAAATCAAGCTCTTTACGCAGTTTTTCGACTTCACGGAATCGTTTTTCGTGCGTTTCGTAGTCACCGTGCGAAAAATTGAATCTTGCAACGTCCATACCCGCAAGCATAAGTTCACGCATAATATTTTCGTCGTCAGTCGCAGGTCCTATAGTGCAGACAATCTTTGTTTTTCTCATAAAAAATCTCCTTAATTAAATCTTTTTAGGCTTTGTGTAATTAGCCATAACTTTTTTAGTACCGACTTTATCGAACGCAATTTCAAGCATAAAATCATTTGACATAGGAGTTACTGACAGAATAATTCCCTCGCCGAAAACTTTATGGAAAACTCTTTCTCCTGCTGTATAGGAGATAGTTTTTTCGATTTCAGCGGAAGTCACATGACGCTTGTTTCTTGCAAGCTGTTGTTGGAGTGAGGAAGAATGCACTTCTGTTACAGCATTGTCTTTTTCGGGAAGACTTATTCTGATAGCAGTGTTGTCTTGTTTCAAGATATTCTCCATACCGATTTCAGAAATAAACCTTGACTTCAGATTACGCTGAGTCTGCCCGAAAATCATACGTTTTCCTGCACTTGTGATATAGAGTTGTTTTTTGGCACGTGTCACCGCAACATACGCAAGACGGCGTTCCTCCTCCATATCGTCGTCATTATAGAAAGAACGTGAACCGGGGAAAATACCGTCCTCAAGACCGATAAGGAAAACGTTTTCAAATTCAAGACCTTTTGCGGAATGAATAGTCATAAGCATTATTTTATCGTCACTGCCGTTATCGCTGTCAGCCTCCGTATACAGTGCGATTTCTTCTAAAAAGCCGTTCAATGTGGGATTTTCGTTGTTACGGGTGTACTGTATCATTGAAGTTTTAAGTTCCTGAACGTTCTGTATTTTGGATTCTGCATTTTCCTGCATTTTCAGATACTCAAGATAACCTGTTTCTTTCAGCACAAAATCAAGCAGTTCATCAAGAGGAAGTTTGTCGGCTTTGTCAATAAGTTTCCCGAACATATCAGCCGCATTTTTTAATGCATTTACTTTTTTGGAAAGCGGTGAATATTCCTCGCAATTCAGCATTACCTCATAAGGCGAAATTTTCAAGTCACGGCTTATGTCCTCAATGATTGCTATTGTAGATTCGCCTATATTTCGTTTCGGTTCATTTATAATGCGCCTGAATCTCAACATATCAAACGGATTATTGATAAACGCAAGATATGAAGTAATATCCTTTATTTCCTTGTGGTCGTAAAATCTCATTCCGCCGTAAATCATATACGGAATACCTGCACGTACTAAGGCACTTTCCACAATATTCGACTGCGCATTCATACGGTACAAAACTGCATTACGTCTGTATTTACCGTATTTTTCGTAATCAGCCTTTACATTTCTTATGATAAAATCAGCCTCGTCATTTTCGTCAACTGCTTTATACCAGATAACTTTGTTGCCGTTTTCGCCCGAAGTCCATAGTTTCTTAGGTTTCCTGCCCGTATTTTTGGAAATTATAGAATTTGCAGAATCAAGAATAGTCTTTGTAGAACGATAGTTCTGCTCAAGTCTTATCACCTTTGCGCCTGCAAACTGCTTTTCAAAACCGAGGATATTCTCAATATCAGCACCTCTGAACTTGTATATACTCTGGTCATCATCTCCCACTACACAAAGATTATTGTGACCTGCCGAAAGAAGTGATACAAGTCTGAACTGCACGTGGTTAGTGTCCTGATACTCGTCAACCATTATGTACTTATAACGTGTACGGTATTTTTCAAGAATATCAGGGAATTTCTCAAAGATTTCGACTGTCTTGCAAAGTATATCGTCAAAATCAAGAGCATTTGCAGTCTGCATATGCTCCATATAAGAATTATATATCCTTGCAATTGTCTTTTTACGGTAGTCGTTGCCTGCCCTCGAAATCATTTCAGCCGGAGAAATCATTTTGTCTTTTGCGGAACTTATTTCCGCAAGTACAGCCTTAGGTGCAAATTGCTTTTCTGAAACGTCAATTTCCTCCATAACATTTTTAACAAGACGGCGGCTGTCATCAGCATCATAAATTGTGAAGTCATTCCCGAAACCTATGTTCTCAATTTCCCGCCTAAGTATCCTTACACAAGCCGAATGAAATGTAGATGCGTTGATATTCTCAGCCTGTTCGCCCAACATCACCGAAAGACGTTCTTTTAACTCATTTGCCGCCTTATTCGTGAAAGTTATAGCAAGAATATTCCACGGTTTAACGGGTTCGCAGGCAACGATTTCACGGAGAGTATCAAAATCATCTGTTTTTCCGCTTGCGTAATCTTTAAGGAAAACAAAATCTTCTTCCGTACCTATGCGGGATTCGTCAAAATAAGCGTTTCCGAATTCAATCATATTCGCAATACGATTGACAATAACAGTAGTTTTTCCACTTCCTGCTCCGGCAAGAACAAGAACAGGTCCCTCAACAGTGAAAACAGCCTCCTGTTGCATTTCGTTCATACGGCTGAAATATTTTTTCAGTGCCATCCTTTTTGCCTCAAAATACGATTTGTTATTCATAAATAATCTTCTCCACCTCAAATTCATTTTTTTACAAATCAGTTTCTAAAATCTCATAACTATATTATAACACATATCTGTTTATATTTCAAGAGTTAAATAAAATAAATGTTATAATTATATTTTACAGAACATTTTTTTGATTTTACAAAATTCCTGCATTGTTTTTTCATTAAATAAAAAATTTGTTGATTTTTAATATTTTTCTCTTGACTTAATTTATTTTTTGGTGTATAATATAAATATGATATACTACTGCTGTATGAGCAGAATTTCTATTATAAGGAGAGATAGCATGAAAAATATTTTATTTGCTGCTTCAGAATGTGTTCCCTTTGTCAAAACCGGCGGTCTTGCTGATGTTGTCGGTGCGCTCCCTCAGTACATCAACAAAGATGAGTTCGATGTGAGGGTAATTATCCCCTACTATACCTGCATTCCGCCTAAATTCAGAGATAACTTCAGGTACGTTACTCACTTCTACATGGACTACGGTCTCCGCCAGAACGGCGTTCACGTCGGTATCATGGAATACGAATACAACGGTATCAAGTTCTATTTCGTCGACAACGAATACTACTTCAAATGCGATACACCGTACTCCTCCGACCTCAAATGGGACATCGAACGCTTTACTTTCTTCTGTAAAGCTGTCCTTGCGATACTTCCTGTTGTGGGATTCCGCCCTGATATTATCCACTGTCACGACTGGCAATCAGCTCTTATCCCTGTATTCCTGCACTCAACTTTCGCAACAAATCCTTTCTACAGTTCAACAAAATCAATTATGACTATCCACAATCTCAAATTCCAAGGCGTATGGAATATTGATTCTTTCAAATATAACACTGCTCTGCCGGGATATATGTTCACTCCCGATAAGCTCGAGTTCAAAAAAGATGCCAATATGCTCAAAGGCGGTCTTGTTTACGCTGATTACATCACAACCGTTTCCGAAACTTACGCCGAGGAAATCAAATACCCGTTTTTCGGCGAACAGCTTGACGGTCTGCTCCGTGCAAGAAGTGCTTCCCTTAGAGGTATCGTCAACGGTATTGATTATAAAGTCTTTAACCCCGCTGACGACAAGCAGATTTTTGCAGAGTACAGCGTTAAGAACTTCAAAAAGAAAAAGGCTGAAAATAAAGCAAAACTTCAGGCTGAACTCGGTCTGCCCGTTGACGACAACAAGTATATGATTGGTATTATTTCCCGACTCACCGACCAGAAAGGTCTCGACCTCATCAACTGCGTTATGGAACGTATCTGCGACCCCAATACGCAATTTGTGGTTGTCGGAACAGGCGAACAAAGATACGAAGATATGTTCAGGCACTATCAGTGGAAATATCCTGAGCGTGTTTCCGCAAATATCCTGTATTCCGATACACTCGCCCATAAACTCTATGCAGCTGCTGACGCAATGCTTATGCCGTCACTCTTTGAACCCTGCGGACTTACTCAACTCATCTCGCTCCGCTACGGTACTGTACCGATTGTCCGTGAAACAGGCGGTCTCAAAGATACAGTACAGCCCTATAACGAATTTGACGGTACAGGCACGGGATTCTCATTCAAGAATTACAATGCAGAGGAAATGCTTGGCGTAATCAACTACTCAAAGAGCGTATATTACGACCACCGTGCTGAATGGGACGAAATCGTGAAACGTGGTATGGAAGCCGATTTCTCGTGGAACAGCTCCGCACTTCAATACGAGGGTATGTACAGCTGGATGATTAACTGGTGAACTGACGGTGCTGACAATGCGCCCGAAATAAAAAAAGATAAATCCTTTATCAACAAGTTACTCAGACTGATTAAGTTAAAACTATGAACGGAATTATTATAAAAGGTGCAGTTTTTGACATGGACGGTCTTATGATTGATACCGAAAAACTCTACCTGAAATACTGGAAACAAGCAGCTGCTGATTTCGGCTATAAAATGGAAGATGAACATGTGTTCGCCATACGGAGCCTCGCAAGAAAGTACTCTATCCCGAAACTCAAAGGCTTTTTCGGAGAAGATTTCCCGACCGAAGAAGTCCGTGCAAGGCGTACCGAACTCATAAACGACCATGTTGAAAAGTACGGTTTCGAGGTGAAAAAGGGTCTTTTCGAACTCCTCAGCTACCTGAAATCAAACGGCATAAAGCTGGCTGTAGCTACTGCTACTCAACGTGACAGAACATTGCTCTACCTCAGCAAAATCAACGCCGTGAGCTATTTTGACGCAATAATTTGCGGTGATATGGTGACGAACGGTAAGCCTGAACCGGATATTTACATCACTGCCGCTGAAAAACTCGGTCTTGCTCCGCAGGAATGCGTTGCATATGAAGATTCACCTAACGGCATAAAATCGGCATATTCAGCAGGCTGTCACGCTATTATGATTCCCGATATGACTGAGCCTGATGACGAAATTATCCCCTTAATCAGCGCAGTCTATGAAAGCCTTGATAAATCAATTAACTTTTTCGAAGGGAGAATCTAATGCCAAGCGTATCGGAAATTTTTGAAATCCCGAAATTCTACTACTTCAAGTGCGGAAATGACTATTCGGGAAGTAAAGGCGATTTTTCGTATAAAATCAAATCAAATGACAAATTGACAGCTATGACATGGCACGGTAAATTATGTTCAATGAAAGCCGAAATCGAAAATCAACAGGAATTTGAATGCACTCAAGAGGGCTTTGATTCCATGATAAAATGGCTCGAAGAAAAATGTTCTGAATAAAAGAATAAATAAAAACAGCCCCGATGGAAATTACTTCATCGGGGTTTTGCTATATTAGTTATGTGAAATTGTGACTTTGTTTCAGCACCATATCCTTGACTTTCATCAGCGAAGTTGTGGTACTTCTTTCATTTTCGGACAATTTCATAGTAATATACCTGATAGTTTCCTGATAGTCAGGTATCATTATATGCTCTAAAGCGTTTACACGTCTGCGAGTTTTCTCTATTTCGTCCGCCATAAGCTGGCACGACTTTTCGATTTCAGCAAGACGTATCATTTTCGGAAAAATCTCACTCAATGCATTTATAGCACCGTCCAAATCAACAGATGTGAACGCTGTACCGTAGGAATATATGTCATCTGTATCACCTGTACGGTATTTCGGGCTGAATACGGGGATATATACGCTCATGACGTTTTTTTCGGACACTTCGAGTTCAACTTCCTGTTTCGGGAGCATAAGAGCAGTTTCAAGGACTTCCCTCTGCATTACAGAACCTGCAACAGCCATATATTTGTTAGCCTCAGCTATCCCCTGTTCAACTTCTGTACGGAGCTGTTTATTTTCCCTGATTAGATTCATAAACTGCCTCATAAGTTCGTCACGTTTATCTTTTAGCAGCTTATGACCTCTCTGAGCGGACGCAAGTTTTTTCTTAAGACTGCTCAACTCCATTCGTGTGGGATTGACATTAAGCCTTGCCAATGGGATTCACCTCAATTCTGCTTATTGCTTATCATAGTACTGATTCAGGTATTCCTCACGTATACGCCTTAATTCACTGCGGGGCAAAAGCCTGAGAAGTTCCCAGCCGATAGAGAGAGTTTCCTCAATGCTCCTGTTATTCTCGAAACCCTGCGAAACATAACGTTTTTCAAATTCATCGGCGAATTTAGCGTAAAGCAGGTCAGTCGGCGTAAGAGCAGCCTCACCGAGTACAACCATAAGTTCCTTTGCATCTTTGCCACGGGCATACGCTGAAAACAGCTGATTCATCGTGTCGGAATGGTCCTCACGAGTTTTGCCCTTGCCTATACCTTTATCTTTAAGACGTGAAAGTGACGGTAAAACGTCAACAGGCGGATTTATACCTTTACGGAAAAGTTCACGGGAAAGAATAATCTGTCCCTCAGTGATATACCCTGTAAGGTCAGGAATCGGGTGAGTTTTGTCATCTTCAGGCATTGTGAGTATCGGTATCATTGTGATACTGCCCTCTTTACCGTCCTGTCTGCCTGCACGTTCGTAAATAGAGGCGAGGTCAGTGTACATATATCCGGGGTAGCCACGTCTGCCGGGGACTTCCTTACGAGCCGCTGAAACTTCACGCAATGCATCAGCGTAGTTAGTAATATCAGTTAATATTACAAGCACGTGCATACCCTTTTCGAAAGCAAGGTATTCTGCTGCTGTAAGTGCCATTTTAGGCGTTGCAAGACGTTCGATAGCCGAATCGTTTGCGAGGTTGACGAAAAGCACGGTTCTGTCAAGTGCGCCTGTTTCCTTGAAACTTTTTACAAAATATTCAGATTCCTCAAAAGTGATTCCCATAGCGGCGAATACTACAGCGAACTGTTCATTATCGCCCAATACCCTCGCCTGACGTGCGATTTGTGCGGCAAGTTGTGCATGAGGCAAGCCACTTGCTGAAAAAATAGGCAATTTCTGACCACGGACAAGCGTATTAAGACCGTCAATTGCGGAAACACCTGTCTGTATAAATTCCTGCGGATATTTTCTTGCGACGGGATTCATCGGCAGACCGTTTACGTCCATACGCATTTCGGGGATTATTTCGGGGCCGTCATCTATAGGATTCCCCATACCGTCAAAAACTCTGCCGAGCATATCTTCCGACACGCCGAGTTCCATCTGATGACCCGTGAAAACTACCGCACTATCCTGTAAATTGATACCGGCGGAATTTTCAAAAAGCTGTACAAGCGCATTGTTACCGTTTATTTCAAGCACTCTGCAACGGCGTTTCTCACCGTTTTTAAGGCGTATATCGGCGAGTTCACCGTATGTGCAGTTCTCAACGCCCTTTACAAGCAGGAGAGGTCCTGCCGCTTCTTCAATAGTTCTGTATTCTCTCGGCATAATCACATCTCCTTACACTTATCGAGTTCCGCTGAAATTTCTGTTGAAAGTCTGCTGTACTCATCATCTGTATTTTCTTCCGCAACATACTTGAAACGACCGATTTTCTCACGAACAGGCAGATTTGAAACTGTTTCGATGTCGGCACCTTTTGCGACTGCCTTTTCAGCCTCATCGTGGAAATTCATTATCAGTTTCATCATATAAAGCTGTTTCTTAAGGCTTGTATACGTATCGATTTCGTGGAAAGCAAGCTGGTGCAGGAAATCCTCACGAATTGAGCGAGCCGTTTCCATTTTGAGGCGGTCACCTGCTGAAAGTGCGTCCATTCCGACGAGTTTGACAATTTCCTTGAGTTCAGCCTCATCGTTGAGTATCGCCATAAATCTGCCTCTCAACGTCATCCAGTCAGCCGAAACGTTATTATTATACCAATCCGCAAGCGAATCCGCATAAAGTGAGTAGCTTGTAAGCCAGTTTATAGCAGGGAAATGACGCTGATAAGCGAGGTTTGCATCAAGTCCCCAGAAAACTTTGACTATACGCAAAGTAGCCTGCGAAACAGGTTCAGAAATATCACCGCCCGGAGGAGATACCGCACCTATTACCGATAATGCGCCCTCTCTGCCCTCTTTACCTGTAGAAATAACTCGTCCTGCACGCTCATAGAATTGTGCCAGACGGCTTCCCAGATAAGCGGGATAACCTTCATCACCGGGCATTTCCTCAAGTCTGCCCGACATTTCACGCAAAGCCTCTGCCCAACGTGATGTAGAGTCAGCCATAAGCGCAACTGAATAGCCCATATCACGATAATATTCGGCAATTGTTATTCCCGTATATACTGAAGCCTCACGTGCGGCAACAGGCATATCGGACGTATTTGCGATGAGGACTGTACGTTCCATAAGCGATTTACCTGTTTTCGGGTCAATAAGTTCAGGAAATTCGTTCAGAACGTCGGTCATTTCGTTTCCACGTTCACCGCAGCCTATATACACAATAATATCAGCCTCTGCCCATTTTGCGAGCTGATGTTGAGTAACAGTCTTACCGCTGCCGAACGGTCCGGGGATTGCCGCAACACCGCCCTTTGCTATTGGGAACAGGCAGTCAACAACACGCTGACCCGTGACAAGAGGCATATCGGGCGAAAGTTTTTTAGAATACGGTCTGCCACGGCGTACAGCCCATTTCTGCATCATCGAAAGTTCTTTTTCGCCGTTACCCGTATCAATAACGCACACTGTTTCATCAACTGCAAATTCGCCCTCTTTAATTGATTTAACTTTTCCGTTTATTCCGTTCGGCACCATAATTTTATGGAGAACAATGTCTGTTTCGGGGACAGTTCCTATAACATCACCGCCCTCAACATTGTCACCGACTTTCACTGTCGGCGTAAACAACCATTTTTTTTCACGCTCAAGCGAGGTTACTTCGACACCTCTTTCAAGGTTATTTCCGCATATTTTACGGATAGCCGAGAGAGGTCTCTGAATACCGTCGTAGATACTGCCGATAAGACCGGGACCGAGTTCAGCACTCATAGGTTCGCCTGTTGATTCAACTTCCTCACCCGTACCAAGTCCGGCAGTTTCTTCGTACACCTGTATAGATGCCCTGTCGCCGTGCATTTCAATGATTTCGCCGATAAGACGCTTTTTGCTTACACGGACAACGTCAAACATATTTGAATCCCTCATACCCTCTGCTACAACAAGAGGTCCGGAGATTTTTACTATTTTTCCGATACTGCTCAAAATCGCATCTCCTTTGTTTATTTTATTTAACTTAATATATCAGAACCGACAGCTTTTTCAACAGCCTCGTGAACTCCACGCATTCCGTCGCCCGTATTGCCCTCTATTGCAGGGATAAGCACGATTGACGGCAGTTTACGGCTCCTGTATTTTTTTATCGTATCGCTTACAAGTGCCGCTGCGGGTTCTGTAATGTAAATCACTCCAAATCCGTTTTCGGCGAGTCTGCTGATGAGTTTTGTAATTTTATCCGCATCTGTTTCGCAAAATACGGAAAGTCCAAGCGAAGCAAATCCCGATACACTCGCAGAATCGCCTATTACAGCCGTTTTATATAAATCAGACATAAAGTTTCCTCATTCTTTCCGTAATAGTTTCCCTGTCAGCACCCGATTCACGGCAAACCGTGATAATACGCAGGTTTTTGACTTCAGCCTCTGTTGCAATGTAGTACGCTATAAGCGGTTCAGTGCCGAACGACTTCATTTTTGCCGTTTCAGCAAGTTCCATTACAGCATCATCGCACCATTTCTCGAATTGTGCGGGTGAAGTCCTCAGCAATTCAGCTGTTTCCCTGTAAATCGTGCCGTCAAGGTAATTCAGCAGATTTTCTGTACCGCCGAGAGTTTCCCTCACAAGCGATTCTTTATCAAGTTCAGCACTTCCGCATATTGCATTTTCTATGAAATTCTTCTGTTTCTTCATTCTGCTTAACCTGTACGCTGTTTTTATATCAGCACATACCGTCACAAGTTGTGCATATTTCCGCATAAATTCACTGCCGAAATCAGCGGAGCTTTTCTGTATTGCGGAAAGAGTTGCCGTATCTATGAACGAGTCAACAAGTTGCCCGTCCGACGTATCAACAATAAGCCCGTAAGCCTTTTCAGCTGTATCCCTGATAAATTCAGGCAAAACATCGTATTCTTTCGCTGAAATTGCTTGTGTAAGGTGATTCAGGTCAAGATTTGTCGGGCGGATATAATATTTTTGAGGTTCTCTGCCTGAAATCATTGCTTTCAGCGATACTTTCAGGTTATGGAAATCGTTCTTATACAACAGTATTTCAAGTTCCCTGCTGTCGGGCGCATACTCGTGTATCATTTCCCACACGTTCTCCACTGAACCCGTATTACCGCCTTTTTTAGCTGATATAAGCGACTCGATTTCAGCTGTTGACGAGGCGTTTATAAACTGTTCCATATCGCTTCTTGTGAGGAGAGTATTTTCCATAGCCTTTACGACTGCAACTGCATTTGCATATTTTGTAGTGTTCATTTTTTCACCTGCCCGAAAAGTTCCCTTGAAACAATATCTCTCACGCTGTCACGTTCAGCCTCTATAATTGCACGGAAACTGCAATTTTCGGAGATAAGACCGTAAGTCAGTATAAAGCCGTTTTCTATATCAGCAGTTTCAGCGGAAATCTCAATATTCAGCTTTTTTGCGGTAGTTCTGAAGTCCTCCGTAACTCTTGACAAATCTTTTTTATTCAGCAAAAGCACGCCCTCACCGGAATCAGAATCAGCTTTACGGGACAGAAGTTTACTAAGTACTGCAAAATACTCCTCATCAGGCAGATTATCGAGTTTGTCAATAATTTTTGCAATAACATTGTCAATACATTTTACTTTATACGCAAGAGCTTTCCGTTTCATTTGTGCGTCAACTGAAGAAACGGCATTGTCGTAATCAAGAGCAAGCTGAATTTTTGCTTTTTTCAGGTATTCCTGATATTCCTTTGCAGCTTTTTCGTTGCCTTCGGTAATAATACCGTCCGCCTTTTTTTCGGCGGAAGATATTATTGTTTTTTCAGCTTGTTTCTGCTGCGAGGAAATTATGCTCAGGATATTCTCAATTCCTGCCATTTCAGCACCTCCGTCAGATTGCGATGTTGTATATAAGAAGAATTGATACGAGAAGTGCAAGGATAGCGTATGTTTCAACCATTGCCGCCATAATGATACCCTTACCGTTGTGTTCAGGTTTCTTTGCTGTAATTCCTACGCCCGCAACTGCTGCACGGCCTTGTGCGATAGCGGAAAAATAGCCTACAACTGCTATCGGAAGTGATGCTGCTAAAAACATAAGTCCCTGCTGAGTAGTCAGGTCAACAGCACCTCCGCCAAGTACACCTATTCTGCTGAGAAGAAGTATCGCAATAAGAAGACCGTAAAGTCCCTGAGTACCGGGGAGAAGCTGTAAAATAAGCACCTTGCTGAATTTAGACGGGTCAACAGATACGACACCTGCGGCTGCCTCACCGACAAGTCCTACTGCACGGGCTGAACCAATCCCCGAAAAGAGTGCGGCACATACTGCACCGACGATTGCTAAAGTAAGTCCTAAACTATTCATTTAAGTTTTCCTCCTTGAATTTTATATATTTTGTGTTGACGGTGAACGGGTTAAATTCACGTCCTCCGCCTGTATAGAATTTGCTGAAAAGTTCAACAAATTGCAGTCTGTCCGTGTGAACATACGCACCAAGCAGATTTATTGCAAGGTTAGCTATATGACCGACGATAAATACAACAACGAGAAGTATCAGCTTTACGGCTTTATTTTCAGGCATAACGCCTATGAGGTTGATAACTCCTGCTATACTGCCCGTTGCAAGTCCGAGGGCAAGAAGCCTTGAATACGAAAGAATGTCACTCAACCAGCCTGTTGCCGTATTATAGAGAGCGTACAGCCCTCCGAAAAGTTTACCGAAAATATTTTTTGAAGTCCTGCCTGCTGTCAGAATTAAAAGCACTATTCCCGCAATCATAACATACATACCGACTGTTGTGAATATTTTCGGGATTTCTGTCAGAATACTTGCTCCGAGAGGCGCAACGCCGAGAATTGTGAGGTATACGGGGACTGTATCGAGGAAAGCATCAAGTTTCCTGCCCTCGTCCCACGCCATTTTGAAAGATACTCCCACGCCGACGAACAAGTGAAGTATTCCCAATGCGAACGAGAAAAGCAACAATTTTATAGGGTCGTCAAGCGGTTCAAACCATAGCGCAATACTGCCGATTTCCGTGTTGAAAAACTCACGCCCGACAATCTGCACAATATCGCCGAACCAGCTCCCGAAAAGCGCACCCCATATTACAGTTGATACACCGCAATTCCGGAACATTATAAGCGTTTTCCGCATAGGCGTTTCAAGATTGAACTTTTTCAGGGCGATTATCGTACCAATCACCATAAGTAACCCGTATCCTGCGTCAGAAAGCATCATTCCGAAAAACAAATAGTAGAAGAATGACATTACAGGTGTCGGGTCAACGTCTGATTTTGACGGCATTGCATACATTTTGGTTATTCCCTCAACAGGCGACGAAAATCCGCCGTTTTCAAGCAATACAGGCACATCATCATCTTCATCAGGTTCAGCGCATTCTATTGATATAGTGAATTTCGCTGTAAGCTCGTTTTTGAGGTCATCGTAGTATTTTTCGGGGATATAGCCGTTCAGCACAAACGTATGTTCTGTTATTCCGAATCGGCTTACTGCCTCATATTTGTCTTTTCTCATCGTGAGAAAATCAACCGCAAATTTCAGTTTATCACGCTGTTCACCGTATGATTTCAGATTTTTCTCAGCAGTGTCAATATCATTTGCAAGTTGCTTTTGTCTTTCCTCATTTTTAGCAATGATTTCGGACGGCGTAAACGGGACGTTTTCGGAAACGGGTACGAAAGACATTCGTCTTAGAATATCTTCAGTTTCCTGCGCTGACTCCTTAGTGCAGATAATAAAAAGATTTGTCTGTTCTTTTGTAGTTGAAATTATTTCTAATGCACTGTTTTCGGGAAGCAATACAAGATTATTGCTCCCAACCATTGACAGCACTGCCTCCTCAACTTCACCTGCATAGTCGTATTGCCCCGAAAGCGACCCGATAAAAGCGGTTGTTGTTGACGTGCCTTTGAAATTAAGCGGTACATCGAGTTTTTTCCACGTCCTCAACATATCCGATTTAACATCAAGTTGTGCATATTCAGTTTTTGATTCAGAAATCACTCTGTTATTTTTGATAATATCATTTGCACAATTCATAATTTTTTCAAGTTCAGTCGCTTGTCTGCCGAAATCATACTTCTGTACTTCAGAACGTCCGCCGAACATATCGGTCAACTTCTTTTTTTCGGGAGCGTATTTGTCAAGAATTTCAAGTGCGTGGACTGCTGTAGTACGGAATTTCTCAAATTCGCTTACTATCGGCACAACATTTGTCCGGTCAAGTTCCTCATCAGCATTCCCGCATATCTCGATAACTCCACGTCTTTGTAATAATTCGACAATTTCCTTACTGTCCGTGAGAGGTGCTATAATCTCGATTTTTTTCATTTTGAGCTTTGCCATAAATTTTATCACACTCCTTATCAAAGCTCCTTGTTTACGTCAGCTGAAAAATTCGTCTATAACAGCGTTCACTGCCTTATCAGCGTTATTTTCAGCCTGTTTGCGTATAACATCAAGTTTTTCCGCACAATTTTTCTCAGCATTTTCAGTATATTCCGCCAATTTACCGTTGTCGGACTTCCTGATTTTTTCCGCCTCAGCTTTAGCCTCAGCAAGTTTTTTCTGTACTGCCACAACTGCCTGTTGTTTAGCAGAACTGATAATATCCTCAGCTTTACGGCGAGCCTCAGCATTGAGTTTTTCTGCTGTCTGTTCAGCTGAAATAACTTTTTTGACTGCATCAGATGCCATTTTCCAACCTCCTCATATCAATTCGGAATAAGTCAAATAAATAAACAGAAAAAGAGCGTATCTCTACAGACAGCTCCCCCTTGATTTATTCCGTTGCTATATATTATAACATATTTATTATGATTTGTCAAGAGATAAAAAAAATTTTTTTACCACAATATTATATTTTTGTTGAAAATAATACAAAAATGATGTATAATATTATAAAGGCGGTGATGATATTGAAATATAATATAGATGAAAAATGCCTGTATATCTTGAAAAAACTCGAATCAGCAGGATTCCGGGCGTATATAGTGGGCGGTTGTGTGCGTGATATGATTATGGGGCGTGAAATCAGCGACTTTGATATTACAACGGACGCTCTCCCCGAACAAATTGTTAAAACTTTTGCGGACGAGAGAGTCATTCCTACAGGAATAAAGCACGGTACTGTTACAGTTATGTACTGCAATGAACCTTTTGAGATTACAACTTTCAGGATTGACGGCGAATACAGCGATTCAAGGCGACCTGACAACGTTGAATTTACCACGTCTCTGCGTGAGGACTGCGCACGGCGTGATTTCACAATGAATGCGCTTGCTATGGACTGTAACGGTGATATATATGACTATTTCGGCGGTATGGACGACGCAAAGAACCATATTATACGATGTGTAGGCGACCCTGAACAGCGTTTCACAGAAGATGCATTGCGGATTCTGCGTGCAATACGTTTTTCAGCAGTCCTCGGCTTTGAAATAGAACAGTCTACAGCGGAATCGGCATTGCAACTCCGTCAAAGGCTTGATTTTATTTCGGCTGAACGCATAAGGACTGAACTCGTAAAGCTGATATGCGGTGAAAATTGCGTTGAAGTAATGCTGAAGTACCACGAAATCATAGAACAGATTATCCCTGAATTAGGCAAATGTTTTAACTTCAGCCAGTATTCGCCCTATCATAAATACGATGTATACGGGCATATTATCCGTGCTGTAGGGAATGCGCCGTCCGATAACGAATTATTGCGGATTGCACTTCTTTTCCACGATATAGGCAAACCTGATACTTTCAGGCTTGATAAAAATGGCAGAGGTCACTTCAAAGGGCACGCAGGCGCAAGTTCGGAAATTGCGTTGAAAATAATGAAACGGCTGAAATTCGATAACAAAACTATTGATACTGCCTGCACGCTCATTGCAATGCACGGTGATAAATTTGATTTTGGCGGTGACGACAGGGAAAATATGCCTGTTAGCGAAATAAAACATATAATTTCAAAGATAGGTGCTGAAAATTTCTTTTTGCTTCTTGAATTGAAAAAAGCTGATAATTCCGCAAAAAATGACTTTGTACTTGACGAAAACAACATAATTGACAAAATCACTGAAACGGCGCATAGACTTGTTGCTGAAAACTGCTGTATGTCGCTGACGCAGCTTGCTGTAAACGGGAACGACCTGAAATCACTCGGATTCAGAGGGCATGAAATCGGCGAATGTCTGAACGGACTTCTTGACAAAGTTATGGACGGCGAACTCGAAAACATTCACGGTGAACTGCTGAACTCAGCAAGGGAGATGATTTCATGAAAGGATATATTCATTCAACAGAAAGTTTTGGTACAGTTGACGGTCCGGGCGTACGTTTTGTAATATTTTTTCAGGGTTGTCCAATACGATGCAAGTATTGCCATAATCCTGATACGTGGAATTTCGGGGGAGGCACTGAAAAAACGGCTGATGAACTCATAAAAGAGTACGATTCATACAAGGAATTTCTCAAATCGGGCGGTATTACTGCAACAGGCGGTGAACCGCTTGCGCAGGCTGAATTTCTTGCGGAACTTTTTGCGCTTGCCAAATCAAAAAATATACATACTTGCCTTGATACTTCAGGCGCAGTCTACAATCCTGATAATCACGGTGAAATTGACGAAGTCCTCAGATATACTGACCTTGTTATGCTTGATATAAAGCACATTGACAGCGATAAGCACAAATGGCTTACAGGCGTGGGGAACGAAAATATACTTGCTTTTGCGGAACATCTGAAAAATAAAAAAATCCCCGTCTGGATTCGTCACGTAGTAATCCCGAATATAAACGATTCACAAGATGAACTTTTCAGGTTAGGCGAATTTATTGCACGTATTGACACTCTCAAGGCACTTGACGTTTTACCGTACCACGATATGGCGAAAATTAAATATGAAAATTTAGGTATAAAATATCCCCTGCCCGATATTCCGCCTATGTCAAAAGAGGGCGCAATAAGAGCAAAGGATATTATAATGTCAGGCTTGAAATCAGGTCTTAAAAAGCAAAAGAATTAACAAACCGATCTGCCACACAAGACCTATGAAATTCACAATCCAAAAATAATTATGTTTTGTTTTATGGTGGAAATACTTCATTCCTGCGATTGCTCCGACAGCTCCGCCGAAAAATCCCACACTTAATAAAGTTGATTCTTTTATCCGCCATTTATTTTTCTTAGCTTTTGATTTATCCGCACCGTATAAAACAAATGCTGTTATACTCATTGCAATCAGAAAAGCAATATAAAAAGTAATTATTTTACTCATTTATTGTCCCTCATCATATCACTAAGCGACTGATGTTTCAAAGCTCTTGCAAGGAGTTCAGGTAATTTTTCAGGAGGACACGCAAAACACGGTATATCAAATTCAGCTATTTTTCGGGCAAGGCTCTCATCATAGCACGGCTTGCCTCTGTCCGAAATTGCAAGAAGTATGATTATATTCACTCCCGACGATTTCAATTCCGAAAGCCTGCGCAAAAGCCCGTTTCTGTTACCGCCTTCGTATAAATCGGTTACAATAAACATCGTTGTTTTGACAGGTTCTTCAACCAATCCCGTGCAATAGGCAACTGATTTTTCTATATCAGTACCTCCACCTAACTGTACACCGTACAGCAAATCAACAGGGTCTGTACAAAATTCAGTCAAATCATTTACTTTAGTATCAAATGCAATCACATGAGTTTTCAGAGAGTTCAGACTTGCAAGAATACACCCCATAACTGACGAATATATTGCTGATTCCCCCATAGAACCGCTCTGGTCTGTGTCGAGAATGACCGTCCTTGAAGCGGATTTGCTTGCACGTTCAAAGAAATAGAACTTTTCAGGCAGGATTGTTTTTAATTCAGGGCTGTAATTTTTCAGATTGCGCCTTACCGTCAGTCTGTAGTCAAGTGCTGAGGCGGACGGTATCGGGGAATGTTCCCGCTTATTCAATGCAGACGTGACTGAGCGTTTCAAATCGTCTGCAATACGTTTATTTATATCGTCAACAATTTTACGGATAAATTCCCTTGCATTGTCTTTTGCCTTTTTAGGTATCTGGTCTTTCAGCATCAAAAGCAATGCGCCTGTTGAAATATCCGGCTCAAGACCGTCAAGCATTTCGGGTTCAAACAGAAGTTGTTTGAGTCCCTTTTTTTCGATTGCATCACGCTGAATAACCTGTACTTCCATAGGTGCGAACAAACTCCGCAAATCACCGAGCCATTTTGTCAGGTGCGGTGAACTTGCTCCGTGTCCGGCATTATTTGCGCTTGACGAATCACCGTCAGCACCGTAAATTTGTGCCAGAGCGGAATCCATAAGCAATTCTTCAGCGGAAAGCGGGTCACAACCACCAATCGAATTGATTTTATTTTCCGCCGATTTACCGAGGATAAGCCTCCAACGTTTCAACTGCTGTTTACTATCAATATTTTCCATTTGTTAAATATCTCCAAAATCAAAGTCATCAAGCGAATCAATTGCTTCCTGTTCTTCTGCGGTCATATCAGCCATGACAAATTCACTCGCCTGTTCTGCCGAAATCCCAAGTACTTCGCCGATATTTTCAGCAATATCTGATTTTTCGGACGGTGAGAAATCCCCGAAAGTACGTCTTAAACAAATCAGAACGGGCTTGAAATCGTCATCATCGAGTTCCGCAATAAATTCCGCAAGTTTTTCCCATACACTTATACGGCTTATGAGAGAACGTCTGTTCCGTTTACTCAAGCCCTCAAACCATAGCGCAGAATCAGCAGGCGGATTACCTTTTGACATACGCCTTGAAATGAGTTCGGAAAGTTTCACGGAGTCAATTTTGCCACGTTCCAGAAGTACAGCGCACGCAAACCCCGAAATAAGCGGATTTACTCTGTCATCGTCTGAAATTTCGCCAAGAAGTGCGATAAACCGCTCTGTATCAAGAAAATCGTGTGCCAGACAAGCGTCATTCACTCTTGCTATAGCCTTTATCAGTTCAGGGGCAGCGTTCGAATCGCATATAGATTCAGAAACAGCTTGCAGGCAAAACCGCAGGAAAAGTTGATTTACAAGAGGTTCAAGCGGTTCAGTATCAATCCGCCTGATATTCCCGAAACGGATAATTCCTGAAAGCGTGTTTATAGTTTCAGCTGAATCGGTCACGGACGAACAGTCAACCGCAAGTTTCTGCACTGCACGTACAGCTGTTTTCACGCAGTCAGCAAGTCCGCACTCAAATGAATCCGATAAAACTTTGGCTGTTTCCGACAATTTTTCCGCTGTAAGCAACCTGTTATTAAGGCAAAATGCCGAAACACTTTCAACAGTATCACCATTCAGCGATGATTCAACTATTTGTATTTCAGTTTCGGGAGACCAGCTTAAAATCCACTTTTCAGCCCATGTTGCGTTATCCTGCTGTCTGAACGTCTTTTCGCCGAAATTTATTCCGCATATTGCAAGCCTATGCAGGAAAAATGAACGATTGAGGTCTAAAAACGCTGATTTTTCGGACTTCACACGCAAATTCTCACGCAAATCAAGTTCAAGTTCCTCACCTTTCGCCTTACGGAATCTGTCAAGTTTCAATTCTTTTAACTGCCGTATGAAATCTTCCTGAACGGACGTACAGACAGTACCTTCGGGCAAACTGCCTATTTTCGTACCTATTTCGACATCAGCACACGCAAGCGATATTTCGCCGAAACTGCCGTGACCCATACACGTAACTGCCGAATCACGCAAATCAGCCATTGACGGCATATTTCCGCCACGCATTGCACATAGAGTTTCCGCAAGACGTACGCTTTCAATGACTTCAGCAGACGAGGCTGAAAAGCCGTTATCACGCTGATACAAGGCTATTCTCGAAAGATATTCAGTTTTTGCGTCCGTAAGCGTACCGTTCACCCTGTTCCGCCACAAAATCTCATAATAAGCAGGAGCTTTTGCGCCTGCTCCGTAACCTGAACGTGACGAAAGCCTGTAATATGAGTACGGCATAAGGGTAGCTTTTGTATCAGTTTTGTTTAATTTTTTAGTTAATTTCTCATCATCTTTTGTAAATTTTTTATCTTTAAGACCGTGAGTGTGGAATGCGCCCGTAATTACAGCAACTGTCTTGTATTCCTGTTCGCTTTCGTGAATTATTTTCCGCATAAAAGCCTCACGCAGTTCATTATGCAAATCTTTTTCCGAAAATTCCCGCAGAGATTTGCCGTACTCCTCTACTGCCGAAATAAAATCGTCATAATTCAGGCAATGTTCGAAATTATATTCCCAGAAAGTATCGTTATCAAGCCCCGAAATTTCCTCAAGTTTTGCGTAAACGCTCTCGCCTTTTGAAGTGCTTTCCCCGTCCGAATCTTTTTTCTCATCTTTTTCGTCCTCATACAGCAGGCAAGTTGACGGCAAATCGCAGAATTTCACCGGGATATTATTCCTGTCTGCCCATAGCATTGCCCTGTATTCAGGGGAAAATTCAGCTAAAGGGTACATTATTGTACGCACGGGAGCTTCTGTTGTATACGCAAGTATAGCTGCCGGCATATCGGCTTTTATCGAACATAGTGACGGAATCAGGTCACTTAAATCATATGCGCCTTCAATCAGCACAATATCGGGCTTGACTTTATCAAGAAACTGTTCAACGTAGAATCCGCACGCCGGTGAAAGATGTCTTACCCCGAAATATTCAGCCATTACTTGTTTATCTCCTTGCATTCTGCGTAAAGTGCGGAAAATCCCTTGCCTTTTTTCCTCATGACATTTTCAAGGTATTCAGTCCACACTGCCTTATCTTTTGTATCATCTTTTACTATTGCGCCCTGCAAAGCGTTAGCGAGTTCAGTATCTGTCACTGTACCGTTACCGAAACTGCCTGCCAATGCCATTGAATTTACAAGGAGTGAAATTGCCTCCGCTGACGAAAGTACCCCTGTAGTCGGTTTCACTTTAGTTTTACCGTCAAGTGTCTGTCCTGAACGCAGTTCACGGAATACAGTAACAACTTTTTCGACTGCCGAACGTTCGGGAAGTTTAGCGTTAAGTCCAAAATCTTTTGACAATTGGGCAACTCTTGTGTTGACAATTTCAATTTCAGTTTCCATATCGTCGGGAGTAGGAAGCACCACAATATTAAAACGCCTTTTCAATGCTGATGACATTTCATTTACGCCTTTATCACGGGTATTGGCTGTTGCAATTATTGAAAATCCCTTTTTAGCAGGTACTTCCTCACCAAGTTCAGGGATAGTTATTCTTTTTTCTGAAAGTATCGAAATCAAAGCGTCCTGTACTTCGCTTGCACACCGTGAAATTTCCTCGATACGTGCAATAGAGCCACGTTCCATAGCTGTATATACGGGGCTTTTGACGAGCGACTCAAATGACGGACCTTTTGCAAGGAGCATTGCGTAATTCCAAGAATAGCGTATCTGTTCTTCTGTAGTACCTGCCGTACCCTGTATCACAAGCGATGAATCCCCGTTTATTGCGGCGGTGAGGTGTTCCGAAAGCCACGATTTAGCTGTACCGGGTTCGCCTATCAGGAGCAATGCACGGTCTGTAACAAGTGTAGCGATACATATTTCAACAACACGCTTATCGCCCATATATTTCGGAGTAATTTCAGTTCTGCCCGATTTACCGCCCATTATATACGTCAGAACCGATTTGGGCGACATTTTCCAGCCTGTAGGAACGGGATTTTTTTCGTTTGCAATAAGTGCGTCAATCTCGTGTTGGAACTGCTTTTCAGCAGGTAATCTTAATATTTCACTCATTTTACTTATCCTTTCAAATCATAAAATTATTTCATCATATATTCATATCCGTAATTCAGGCATAAATATTTCTAAATTATGTATCTGCTCTGAAAGAGTTTCTTTCTTTATTTTAGTTTTAGTGATTTTCAGAGATTTCAGCTTTTTGTAAAGTTTCGGGATAACAGTATCAATCATATCTTTCGGAATAGCTTTGCTGAAGTAGTAGTATGGAATCCTTGTGTCAAAATTCTCCAGTGAGAACATCACCCATTTTTCGAGCAAATCAGGATTTTCCCTGAAATACTGCGTATCGAACTCTACTATATACCCAAGCAGGCAGTAATTAGGGAAATAATTCATACCTTCTCTGCAAAAGCCGATCATAAGCTGATATATTTTGTCCTTATCCCCAGCACATGGGTTATGGTGTGGGTTGCGGTACAAATTTTTAAGAGTCCCGGATGCAATTGTTATACAATAGTTTACATATTCATCGCCTCTGACAATATTCTTACTGTTTTGGAAAACTGAACGTTTCATAAGACGCAGCTTTAATATCGGCGTTTTCATATATGAAGTATCTGAAACAAATTCAAGTATTTTATGAATTTTACCGTCCGCTATCGGAATACCGTCTATTTTCAGGCTTTGGCAGGTAGTTGCACCTGATTCGTTGTAAAAGCTGCAATCTGCAACTCTTGCAGGCATAATGTAACATTTGCGGTTGTCATCATAATAGATACCCCTGAAAACATTAAGCAGATTATAACGGTATTTCTCCGTAAGTTTGGGAAAATCAGTTATATCGAAACCTCTGTCCTCCGCAGTAATCATCAGAAGATACGGCATTGTAAACAAATCAGGTTTGTTTTTGTAGAGGTTTTCTATAAGTACACGATATTTTTCATCTTTATGCTTACCTATATTAACTAAAAGCATTTCGGCAACAGCTTTAGCAATTACCGCATCATACCCGGCAGCAATTTTCATCAGAATATCTTCAATTCCGGTTTTGTTTGCGAGCATACTTATTGCTGTATAGATGTCATATCTATCGGAAATGCTTTTATCAGCAAGCATTTTTTCAGCGTAGTCAACTGCAAAATCAAGTGCGGTTTTGCTTTCTGAAATCGAAATCAGTTCAGCGTTTTTCTTCAGGAATCTCCCCGAAGTGATTTTATTGAGAACAAATTCAGATTCAGGCGTATCAAACGGTATCAGTGCCGTTGCAGCAGCATCTTTTATTTTAGCTTTCCCCGTCCTGTAAAGTTCAATGAGTTTTCCTGCGTTTGATTTGTCGTATCCGAGGCAGATTACAGCTGATTCCCTTACTGACGGCGGATTATCCTCATTTTCGATGAGCGAAATATACCAGTCATTTTCCTCAGCCTTTGCGAGTTCGCCGATACACTGTACAATTTTACCGTTTTCTTTCGGGTTGCTCAAATCAAGGCGGTCTTTGAGTGCGGGTACTATATCACTTCCGAAATTCTGAGTAATATACTGTTTTGCGCCGTCAGCACGGTGAAGTTTCGAGGGCTTGAGGTATTCGTTTATAACACGAGGGTCTTTACTATGCAAATTATCATCTTTGAGAGCCGAATATCTTATATCGGACGGTTCACTGCTCCTGACGCCTGCAATTTCAGCCGTTTCGCTGTTATCCCTGAACACGCCCTGAGTAACGGCAAGCGCATCACATAATGCAATACAGTCCGCAAGAATCGGCGCAGGTTTGTCGCTCGTGAAAAGTTCATTGCACATCGTGTGGAGTTTAGCGAATACTTTATTTGCATTTGCAAGCGGTTCAAATTCTTCTACTGCACGTTTCAGGCGGAAATCCTCACCTATTATATTACAGCCTGCTATTGCAGATGCACGGAGCCTTTCACGGAGCTGATAAAAAAGTGCTATATTCATTTTACGATATCTCCTTTAATTTAATTAAATTAACAAAGTCTTATTATATTTTCAGGTGTTACGATTGCAAGCGGACAAAGATAAATTTTCCTGTCTGTAACTTCATAGAAAAATTCGCCCATAACTGCGCAATTTTCACGGTTGTACTGCTCAGAACTTACAATTTTCAGCACGTCAATGACATCAGGGTAACAGATGTCTGATTTCAGAGTAATCGCTTCGTCGCCGAGTTTCAGCACACCGTGACCGTCATCAGCAAATTCAATGCTGTCATATTTTACAAGCATTCCCGCAAATCGGCTTGAAAGCGTGTTCTTGAGTTCGTTCTTAGCCTTTTTGACCGCATCAGTCAGGGAGTTTTCCGCAAATGATACAGCTTTTACAAAATCAGCCTGTACTTTATCACGAATATTAGCACTTTCCCAACGCACACGCCTGTTGAGACCTCCGGGGTAACGGCATAATTCAGGCACGCAGTACACTCCGAAAAACGAATCTTCTTCCTTGATGTAGTTCATTGCCCTGAACGGACGTTTGTTTTCAGTTTTACATATTTCGCCGTCTGAGAGGTCAATCCAGTACGCCGTATCAATATACATATTATGTACACCGTCCTCAAGCACATTGAACGATAACTGCATAATTTCGGAGTTCGGCTTGAAAAGCCCGATTTCTTTGAGTTGAGTGAGTTTCCAGACGTTACCCATAGCCTCGTAAAGAATACTGTCCTCGGGCATAATTTCACCGCTTTCAAGTTTGTTGTCAATATAGTCCATACTTTTGCGGACTGATACGGAAAGTTTCACGCACAAATCAGCAAAATCATTTAACTGACTATCGTCAGGCTTTTCGGAGAGTTTCTGCGCAAGAGAAATTATTTCAAGCATTATCGCCTGCGGTTCGGGGAGATAGTAGTCGCCCAACTGCTTTGCAAGTGCCTGATATTGCGAACATGAGGCGTTATTTATAGAGGAAACACCTCTCGAAAGTATATCGTTCACGAAACTTTCCGCCAATTCAAGCCCTTCACGCTGTTTTTTGAGTTTCTTTGTAAGTGCTGATTTATTGGTCTTTTTAGGTTTAGGAGTCTCACCGCTTTCAGCCTTTTTCGCCTTATTCTCAATTTTCTTGCGTTTTGATGCTATATCTTCGGGGACTTCCTCAACTTCAAAATTTTTCCCTGCCAGCCAATCAAACATAAGCGCAAGGCTATGTTTACACGGGAATTGTCTGCTTGGGCAGGAACACCTGAAAACAGGCGTATCTCCTATGAAATCAGCCGATGTGTAGTAAGGTTTTGCGCCGCTGCCTTTGCATTCGCCGAAAATAAGCGTATCATCAGCAGTTTTTTTCAGAGCATAAAATCCGCCTGTACGGGAAATTTTCTTTGCATTCGTTACAGCATTGCTGTTAGGTGCGGAACTTACAACAAAATCTTCAGTTATATTTTTTATAGTTGCCATTTATTATAATCCTTTCGTGGAAATGTTAACATTATTTTAACATATTTTCATATTAAAGTCAATAGTCTTTTGAAAAATTTCGTACAAATGTTCAGATATTTTTTGTTAAATACGCTATTGACAAATAAAAGAAAATATATTATAATTAAAATATGTTGCAATCTTATATCTTAATTTAACTTAAAAAGGAGTGTTTCTTAATTATGGGAAAACAAATGTCACGTTCAAACTATGAAAAGCTCGTTATTGAGCTTGATGACCTTAAAGTCAATAAACGAAAAGAAGTTTCCGAACGTCTTAAAGTAGCACGTTCCTACGGTGACCTCTCCGAAAACGCTGAATATGATGAGGCTAAAAACGAACAGGCTATTCTTGAGGCGAAAATCGCTGAACTTCAGTACACTATCGACAACGCCGAAATTATTGAGGATTCAAATATCTCCGTTGATGAAGTAGGTATGGGTTCTATCATTAAAATCAAAAGAGTAGGCTCTGAAAAAGTTGAAACTTTTAACATTGTCGGCACTAACCACGTCAACGTAAAAGAGGGTAAAATTTCGGACGAATCACCTATCGGCAAGGCTGCTATGAAAAAGAAAGTCGGCGATATTTTCATCGTTGAGGCTCCGGCAGGCGAACTCCGTTTCGAATTGCTTGAAATCTCAAAATAACAGATTTCCACGGAAAGGACGTTTTATTACAATGAACAAGAATCAGATGAATGCTCCTGTTGATGAACAGGACATAAATATATTGAAAAAAGACCGCCTTGATAAACTTGCATCTCTCCGTGAAAACGGTTTTGACCCGTATCAGACTACAAAGTACGATGTTACAGGCAAGAATGCGGACTTAAAAGCTGAATACGAACGCAAAGAGGCTGAAATTACTTCTTTAGCAAACGGCGATGAGGAGAAAATCAAAGAGGGTCTTGAATCTCTCAAAGGCAATATCGTCCGCATTGCAGGACGTATTATGAGTTGGCGTGATATGGGTAAAGCAAATTTCATTGACGTGCGTGACGCAACTGACCGTATGCAGGTCTATGTGCGTTCGAACGATGTAGGTGCCGAACTTTTCAAGGAATTTAAGAAAAAATGGGATATAGGCGATATTATCGGCGTTGAGGGATATGTTTTCAGGACTATGAAAGGCGAAATCTCTGTTCACGCTCTGAAAATACAGCTCCTCTCGAAATCACTCCTACCGCTTCCCGAAAAATGGCACGGGCTCAAAGACCAGGATATGCGCTACCGTCAGCGTTATGTTGACCTGATTGTCAACCCTGAAGTAAAAGATACTTTCGTGAAAAGAAGCCGTATTATCCGTGAAGTAAGAAATTATCTCGATAATCTCGGCTACATAGAAGTTGATACGCCTGTACTCCATACCCTCGAAATAGGCGCAGCTGCAAGACCGTTTATCACTCACCACAATACTCTTGATATGGAAATGTACCTCCGCATTGAAACTGAACTCTACCTGAAAAGGCTTATAGTGGGCGGATTCGACAGAGTATATGAAGTAGGCCGTATTTTCAGGAATGAGGGCATGGATACTTCCCATAACCCCGAATTTACTACGGTAGAAATGTATCAGGCTTATACTGATTACTTCGGTATGATGGATTTGATTGAAAATATGTACAGAACTATCGCCGAAAATGTATGCGGTTCAGCTAAAATCACATATCAGGGCGTTGAAATTGATTTGGGTAAACCGTGGGAACGCCTTACAATGGCTGAGGCCGTAAAAAAATATGCTGGTGTTGACTATAACGACTGGGCTGACGATGAATCTGCACGTGCCTGCGCTAAAGAAAAAGGCGTTGAAGTTGAAGAGGGCACAAATGCTACTAAAGGTCACGTTCTTATCGCATTTTTCGATGCATTTGTTGAAGATAAACTCGTCCAGCCGACTATTATATACGACTATCCCGTTGAGAACTCACCTCTCGCTAAAAGAAAACCCTCAGACCCTGCATTCACGGAACGTTTCGAGTATTTCATATATTGCCGTGAAATGGGTAACGCATTTTCCGAACTGAATGACCCGATTGACCAGAAAGAACGTTTTGTTAAGCAGGTTGAGGCGAAACGGGCTCAGGGCGCAAATGCAGAAGTTGATGAAGATTTCGTTACGGCTCTCGAATACGGATTACCGCCGACAGGAGGTCTCGGATTCGGTCTTGACAGGCTTGTAATGCTTCTCACGGACAGCGCATCTATCAGGGACGTGCTTTTATTCCCGACAATGAAACCTATTCCCGTAAACAACGGCAGACAGCCTAAAGAAGATGAGGAATAAAAATTGAACGGCAATCAGAACAGACAAGAACAAGAAAATACTGATGATAAACTCCATATATCAAAAAGTATTTTTCAGGTGTCAAAAGAACAGCGTCAGAAAGCTGAACAGGAAGAACAGCTGAAACAGGCGGAACGTGAACGTATTCTTGCTGAAAAACATCGCAGGGAACAAGAGGAACACGACAAACGGCTTGAGGCTGAACGCCTTGAACTTATCCGCCTGAAACAGGGCATAATTGAGGAAAGCGAAACTATTCACGAGGAACACGAGGAAATTGCTGAACGTACTTTTTCCCAGAAAATAGGCGATTTCTTCTATTTCAACAAATGGTGGCTCGGTATAGCAACAGTTTTTGCGGTTATCGTAATTGCACTTATCATAAATATTGCAACTAAACCACGCCCTGACCTGATTGTGCTTGTAATTGGCGAAAATTATGCGCTTGGTGCAGAATCTCAACTTGCTGAATATGTTGAAACTTTTACAGAAGATTTCAACGGCAACGGTGAAACACTTGTTTCGGTTTACTATATCCCGTACACCGGCAGTGAAAAAAAAGATTACGCAAGCGGTGCAGGTACAAATCTGACAACTGAACTTAATTCGGCAAACGGCGTTATCCTTATCGGAAATGAACTTGCCGGAAAAACTCTTTTTGATGACTCTCTTGTCGATTTGTCTGAACTTTATCCCGATAATAAATATATAAACAAACAAAAATTTATGCTTAGTGAAACTGATTTCGCTGAAAAAACAGGATTGCAGAAAAATCAGATTTCAGATGACTGGTTCTTATCAATACGCAGACCTAAAAAATTACTTTATGCCGACCTCGATGAAATGCAGGAAGTATATGACAAGGATTTTGCCGTATTTGATTCAATAATAAAGGACCTTAGCGGAACGGAGTGATATTATGTACAGGTTCAATACTGAAGAAACTACAAACGCACTCATTGAATGGGTGAAAAAATATTTCGAGGAAACTGCTGCCCCTGATACAAAGGCTGTTATCGGTATTTCGGGCGGAAAAGACAGTTCGGTTGCAGCTGCCATATGCGTAAAGGCTCTCGGGAAAGACCGTGTTATCGGTGTTCTTATGCCTAAAGGCGAACAGTCGGATATAGATTGCAGTCAGCTCCTCGTCAATACTCTCGATATAGAGAATTATACAGTAAATATCGGCGAAACAGTAAATTTTCTCACAAATGAGCTTGAAAAAAACATCACACTTTCCGGACAAGCTGTTATAAATACTCCCGCAAGAATCCGTATGGCTACTGTTTACGCTGTTGCTGCCTCCCTTAACGGGCGTGTTGTCAATACCTGTAACCTTTCGGAGGACTGGGTTGGTTACTCTACAAAATTCGGCGATTCAGCAGGTGATTTTTCACCGCTCTCAACTCTCACTGTTACAGAAGTACTGAAAATAGGCGATTTTATCGGCTTACCGTGTCAGCTTGTCCATAAAATCCCGATTGACGGGCTTTGCGGTAAAACGGATGAGGAAAATCTCGGATTCACTTACGCTGAACTTGACAGGTATATCCGTGGGGAAAATGATTTGTCTGATAAGCCTGAACTCAAGGACAAAATTGACAGAATGCACAAAAATAATCTCCATAAATTAGAGCTTATGCCACAATTCAAATCAGGTATCCCGACTATATAAAAGTAAAAAGACTGTACAATTTCCTGTACAGTCTTTTCCGTTATTCAATTATTTGCAGCACTTGAAAAGCTCGCATATAATCTGCCAGATATTGCACATATCTATGTACCTCCATTTTGTTATTTCCCTTTCGGGATAACTATATTATATCACGGCATACTGCACAAAGTCAATGCAAAAATAATGGAATAAATTATGGATTATTAAGGATTGCAGTGCCGATTGCAAGATAAGATGCAAAGATACTCCACATCAGATATGGAATATTGAGCAGTCCGGCAACTTTTTTTATTTTTGCGAATATGTACACCATAATTCCGACAAGAACTGCAAGTACTACAGCAACAACTGCTGCTATATCAAGCAGTCTGAAACGGAAAAAAATTATACTCCACGAAAAATTTACCGCAAGCTGTACAGCATAGATTTTCAAGGCATTTCTACGCAGAGGATTTCTGTTCAGAAAAATCATATAGGCGGATATTCCCATAAGAGCATACAAAATAGCCCATACTACAGGAAATACGATTGCAGGCGGTGAAAAAGGCGGTCTTGCCACTTCAGAATAGAAGTCCCTGAAGTTCCCTGAAAGAAGTGCCGAAACTGCCCCGACAAGTTCCGTGGCAACAATAAAAATAAGCAAATCCGTAAGACTGAATTTTTTCATGTAAATTTCCCCCTCTTTATAATAATCTATGGGGAAATATCTGGAAATATGCCTATTCCCGGAAATATGTTTACTTCAATGGCGTTACATTATTGAACATGGCATAGAATTTCATGGGGATATGCTTATCTATATGGCATTTCCCGAAAAACCACTTCTGATAATGGCAAGTTTTTATTATTTCCTCGAAAAGTGCGTGGACTTCTATGCGCTGGAATACGTCTACTCCTAAGCAATCCTTGACTGATGCAGGCGGTTCGTGAGTGATTATGTAGTCAACTTCATTGTTACAGTAGTCAAGATTATGTATACCCTCCATAATTTCGTCATTTGTAGGGTGTTCACGTTCCCACCAGTTCACATTTCTGCGGAAATCTATATCCTGACTATGTCCTCCGCCAAATGTGAAAATCCGCTTGTTTTCTATAGTATAGACCTGTCCACGCATAAGGTGTATTATATTCGGGGTGATTACTCTCGCCATACCGCCGTTCCATTTGCTTTCGGGGTACGATTCCAGTAAATCGAAATTTTCGTGACAGCCGTCAACAAAAGCTATAGTAAATCCGTATTCAGATAACTTTTTAAGCACAGCTTTCTCACGTTTTGAGCCGTCCCATATAAAACCGAAATCACCACATATAATAAGGGTATCATTTTTACGGAGCTTTTTTATTTTAGGGTCTTTGAAACGTGTAATATCGCCGTGTGTATCTCCCGTGACGTAAATCAAAACAAATCACCTCCTTTATTATTTGTTATTATAACCATTATACCACAATACTGTTGATATTTCAAGTAAAATTTATTTCCTTGATTTTTTTCTGACCTGCCTTGACAAATATATAATTTTATAGTAAAATTATATATGTAAAATTTTGTGAGGAGAATATTATGTTAAATCTTAAACCAAAAATGTTTGAGGAATCAAAAAAATCAACCGCTTCCGAAAATCTTATCGCCAATATAATCGCTTTTGCCGTTGTAATGCTGATTATTACGCTCGCTGAATCAATTATCCCTGCTATGATGTCAAACAGCGAATTACAGCAGAGATTTCTCGAAGAGGGTCTTTTGGAAAACAGCGATTTCAACAAAATGATGCGTATTTCAACCGAAGTCAATATGAAACCGAAATATTTTATTGCAACGCTCTTGTGTACAGGGTTCGGCACGCTGATAAGTATGATATATTGCCGTTTTATTGAGGCTCGCTATCTTACTTCAATGGGTATGCGCAAAAAAAAGGCTGGTATACATTATTTGCAGGGGCTTGTTACAGGAATAGCACTTATGACCGCAATTGTCCTGCTTTCGGTAGTTTTCAGGATAAACAATATTGCTCTTTGCGCAAATATAAACTTTGGTCTTATCGGGCTTTATTGCATAGGATTTCTGATTCAGGGAATGAGTGAGGAATTTATTTTCCGAGGCTATTTTATGAACACTCTCGGCGCAAATCATAGCCCTGTAATTGCTGTTTCCGTGAGTGCCACAGCTTTTTCGCTTATGCACATTCTGAATCCGGGATATAATTTCCTTGTGTTCATAAATCTTACGCTTTTCGGAGTATTCGCCTCTGTATATATGATTTATTTTGACGATATATGGGGAGTATGCGCAATACACTCTATCTGGAATTTCACTCAGGGGAATTTCTACGGCATAAGCGTGAGCGGTACGGGTAATTCGGAATCAGTTTTCAGGACAACAGCCGTCAGCAATTCAGTAATTCTCACCGGAGGAGATTTCGGAGCGGAGGGCAGTATCATCACAACTTTTGTACTCGCCATTGCTATTGCACTTGTGTTATATAAATTAAGCAAACAAAAAACGGACAGCTGATGTCCGTTTTGTTTTATTCGTCTGTATCGCCTGAATTATCGGGGATTATCTCTATAAGCACCTTTACAACTTTATTTTCGTTCACGTCAAGCGCAGTAAGGCGGAAAATACCTGATTCTATAGTTTCGGAAGATTCAGGGATATGCCCCATTACGTCAGTAACCCAACCTCCTACCGTAGTATAGTCAGTATCAATAAAATCGGGGTCTATGTCTGAAATTTCAAGCAAATCGCTTATATTCGCATCGCCCATTACCTCGTATTTATTTTCGGCAATCCGCACAATATTTGTTATAATTTCGTCGTCCTCATCGTATATTTCGCCGACAAGTTCCTCGATTATATCCTCAAGAGTGATGATACCTTTAGTACCGCCGTACTGGTCAGTCACTACAGCAAGATGTACTTTAGCTTTCTGCATAAACTTCATTGCCTCGCTGATAAGGTTAGTATCAGCGATATGCGGTACTTCCTGAATAATTTCACGTATATCTTTTTTACCCTCAACAAGCATTTTGAAGAACGCCTTATTTGTGATAATACCAATGATATTGTCAAGGCTTTTCTCGAAAACAGGCAGTCTGGAATACATTTCCTCGCTGAAGACCTCTTTTATTGTTTCAACCGTATCTGTAATTTCAACGCCTATGACTTTTACTCTCGGGATAAGTATTTCATTTACGGTAATTTCGTCAAAATCGAGTGCCGACTTCACAAGTTCGCTTTCCTGTTCCTCAATAACGCCTTCTTCTTCGATTTCGTCAATCATGTATTTCAGTTCATCTTCCGTGACGGTGGGAGCATCTCCGCCTTTGAAAATCGATGACATTTTGTTAAGTATGTATACGAACGGTTTAAGGATTACGACGAGTGCGGACAGAGGTAACGCAAATAACAGCGCAAGTTTTTCGGCATTTCGTTTAGCGTATGATTTCGGCAGTACTTCGCAGAAAATAAGCACGAGAATTGTCACAACGGCAGTTGAAATTCCTGCACCGCTTGCCCCGAACCAATCCACGAAAATAAGCGTACTCACTGAAGAAGTCGCTATATTGACGATATTGTTGCCGATGAGGACGGCGGTAAGCACATCATCAAAACGGTTAGCGAGTTTCAAAGCTGTAGAGGCTTTTTTATTCCCCTGCGCCTCATAATTTTTCAGTCTCAGCTTATTTACGCTTGAATATGCTGTTTCGGTACTCGAAAAGAGTGCGGAGAATACCATCATCACGACAACGAGGGCGATTTTCCATATATTTGAATTATCTGAATTATCCATAGTATACCTTTCTTATATTTTTATCTTTATCAGAAAAACCGTGTAAACAGCTTTCCGTAAGCTGTCCACACGGTTTAGAGATGGTCGAGGTGACAGGATTCGAACCTGCGGCCCCTACGTCCCGAACGTAGTACTCTACCAAACTGAGCCACACCTCGATAACATAAATCATTATACTACAAAAAATTGCATTTGTCAATAGGAAAAATATATTTTACATATTTAACTTGAAAATATCAAAAAACTATTGACAAATTGCAAAAATTATATTATAATGTTACAGTATAATGTTATAGTAAAACTTTAATTCTCTAAAGTGAAAAATTCAAAAAGGAAGTGATTTTTATGGGTTCAAAAGCCGCAACATTTATTATTCTTGCAATTTACGTCGCAATTATGGTTGGAATCGGCTTCTACACCTCTAAACGCACGAAATCAACAAACGACTTTATGCTTGGCGGAAGAAACGTCGGCTCGTGGCTTACTGCTTTTTCCTACGGTACGACTTATTTTTCAGCAGTCGTGTTCATCGGTTACGCAGGGCAATTCGGCTGGAGCTACGGAGTATCAGCTACATGGGTCGGTATCGGTAACGCTGTTATCGGCAGTCTTATACCGTTTTTCCTGCTTGGCAGGCGCACACGTCTTATGACGAATCACCTCGGCGCAAAAACAATGCCTGAATTTTTCGAATACAGATTCGATTCAAAAGCACTGAAAACTGCATCAGCACTTATCGTATTCATATTCTTAATACCGTACACCGCATCAGTTTATAACGGTCTGTCACGTCTTTTCGGAATGGTATTTGATTTAGGCGAACACGGCGGTACTGTAATCATACTGCTTATGGCTGTACTTTCGGCTATATATGTAACTCTCGGCGGTTACAAGGCTACTGCCCTGAACGATTTTTTTCAGGGGATTATAATGCTTATCGGCATAGCAACAGTTGTAATACTCACAGTACAGAAAAAGAACGGTTTTTCTGAAGCTGTTAACGCTCTCAACCTTATTTCCGACAAAAGTACCCCTGAAAATACACTTGGTTCACTTTTCGGACCTGACCCGCTTAATCTTTTCGGAGTTGTTCTGCTTACATCTCTCGGTACATGGGGACTTCCGCAAATGGTACAGAAATTCTACGCAATCAAAGATGAACAGGCTATTAAAAAAGGTGCTATAATCTCTACTTTCTTTGCACTTGTCGTTGCAGGCGGTTCTTATTTTATGGGCGGATTCGTGAGATTATACTGCACACTTGATGCAAATGAAACAGGTAAAACATTTATCGAAACTGCAAACGGCAAGCCTGTATATGATACAATGGTACCTGCGCTTATTCACGAAGCACTGCCGAATATGCTTATAGGGCTTATCGTCGTACTTGTACTTTCAGCCTCTTTGTCAACACTTTCATCACTCGTCCTGACATCAAGTTCAACATTGACAAATGATTTAATCAAACCTCGTGTAAAAGATTTCAACGACAAAAAGCAAATGATGACAATACGCATATTTATAGCTGTATTCCTCGTTATTTCAGTGATAATCGCCTGCAATAAAAATGCATCTATCTCAACGCTTATGTCGTATTCGTGGGGTGCGTTATCAGGAGCATTCCTCGGACCATTCCTGTACGGGCTTTTCCTCAAGAAAGCATCTCCTGCATCTGTATGGGCGAGTCTTTGTACAGGTATCGGCATAACTTTAGTACATATGTTCTTGTTCAGTATGAATATTCCTACATTTGACGGTGTAAAGCAAGCTGTTATAAGTCTGAACTGCCCACTTAATCTGCTTTCGCCTATAAATGCGGGCGCATTTGCTATGATAATTTCGCTGATTATCGTGCCTGTTGTGAGCAGTTTCACAAAATCGCCTGACGAAAAAGTTGTTGATAACGCTTTCAGCAGTCTAAAATAAATATTTTCACATCAAAAATATATCCGGAATATTCAACAGAAAGGATTTGATTCTATGCAAAATGACAACGGTTCTTTTCAGTGGGAAAAGAAAAAATTCAAATGGTATGTGTATGTACTCATTGCACTTGCATTAACACTGCTTGATACTGTAACATGCTTTGCCCTTGTAGTCGGAGCTTTAGCTTTTTATTTCGGAGGACATAGAGGTCTTGCATGGGCTCTTGTGGCTATAAATTTAGTTGCTCCTGATATGCTTCCCTTTGTAGACGAGATTTTCGGAATAATTGCGGTTGCTATTCCTACGCTTATAACGTGGCATAAAACAAAAAATCTCAGAAAAACTGCTGAAACGGCAAGGCAGTCCAGAAATCAATACGAATCAGGAAAATCAGGCATTGCAGAACAGAATCCGTTTAATAACAACGGAAATACCTGATATTTTACGGAATAAATACTGTTGATGTGTATTTCTCCACGGAAATAATTTTAACAAAAACTGTAAAATATATGCCTGAATCAGTTAATAAAAATAATCAACCTGCAAAATTGATTTTTGTGATTTTTTCCAAAAAAACTCTTGACTTTTTATAATAAACGTGATATAATATACACATGGCAGACGTTTCTGCGGTTTTTATGATAACTTCCTTTTATTCTATATGCTATATGAAAATTATAAACCGTCAGAATGTGTGTTATCAGCTTGTCTGCTATATTCAAAAAAAGAACGGCAAACTTGTTTACAGCAGTTTCAGTAACCTCCTTATAAAATGGTTTTCAATGTTTTTCATGTTGTCATGACTGTCTGTATGTATACTCGTTTGCCGTCAAAATAAAAATATTTGGCAGACGTTTCTGCGGTCTTAAGCTGCTTTTTTATTAGGTTTATTTTATTATAGCTTGCCCGATAACTTCCTTTTAGGAGCTATACATAAAAAATTGACCGTCAGAATGTATGTTATCAGCCTGTCTGCCATATAAAAACGGCAAACGTATCCGTACAGCTTAACAGATAACTTCCTTTTACTTTAATAAGACTGAAAATCTTTATAATAAAAGTGCTGTACAGACTGTATGTTATCGCACTGTTTGCCGTAATAATGGAATCTTTAACAACGGCAAGCGTATCCGTATTGCTTAACAGATAACTTCCTTTTACTATTTTGATCCACGCCGGAGTTGACTTTCGAGTCGCCGGTGCAAAAATCGCTGTATGGATTGTGTGTTATCGAACTGCTTGCCGTTGTTTTTTAATCTACGGAGGTGCATATCATGGAAAATAAAGTCGGCACACGCTTTGAGGAACTCCTTTTCTCTGAATTACGTCTCGTAAGCTACAGGGAATCAGACAAGGAACTTGACGAAAATAATCTCATAAAAGCCGTGACAGTAAATGACGAACTCGTCAACATAGGCTATACACTTTCACCGAAAGATATTGTAAAATTAAGCCGCAGTGAAAATCTTGACGGTTTTTTTGAATATGTTAAAAGTCTTGTCGGAGAAGTCAAGGCGCACCCGTTATATCCCGATTTCCCGTCGCAAGTTATGAAATTAAGTGAAGCACAATTCCGTTTCCACCAGATACTTCACTATATGTCAACTTACGGTATGGAGGAAATTATGGGCACTCCTGTTTCGAGAGGCTGGTTGCCTGAACCTGATGCACCTGAGAAAACTAAAGAAGATGTAAAACTGCTTGAATCAAAAGTAATCGCACTTATCCCCGAAAACGAAATGTACATAAAAGCTGTATCAAAAGTCACCGGTAAATCAGAACGAATGACTGACAAAGAACTGCTTATTCTGAAACAAGCTGTAAGTTTCTGTACTCCCGAACAGCTTTCCGCAGTCCGTGTGCCTTTCAAGCAGAATCTCTTTGAACTTTTCTATTGTATTTTCGCAAACGAAAATCTTGACAGTGCAGGCAAAATAACTGCACTTAAATCGATATGTCAGCATACGGGCGATGTGTGGAAATGCATTGACTATACGCTGACAAGAAGTCACTATCATTTCAGGACTTCGCAGAAAAAAGTACTCGTGAAACTCCTTGAATCATATCCGGCGAAAGATTTCAGGGAAAATCTTGTTCTTTCGGACAAAAAAGCTGAGAGAATCAAGGTAATTCTGCCGTTTATCAGTTTTAACAGTTTCGCAGTGAATCCCGAACACAAAAAAGCTGTTGCTGATTTGAGGAACGGCGAACTTCGTTCATGGGCGAGTACTGCTGTTAAACTTATTAACTCAAATCCCGATGAGGCTATTGATTTCATCGCAAAACGCCCCGGTGAACTTTTCCGTAAAATCAACTGGTTACTTAAAAAAGGCTGTTCAAAAGATAAACTTGAAAGCGCACTTGTTAAAAATGCTGACAAATTAAGTATACAGACTCTTGTTACGGTAATCAACAAATTCGGCGAAACTATAGGCAATTACAGCGGATTTGACCCGAATCAGCAATTCGAAAGCAAACCTGTTCGTTTTGATGATGATTTCGAGTACGGCGACGACTATACTGCGGAACAATTCAACAATTACAGGGAACAGGTTTCAAAGGAAATTGCCGAAAAAAATGAACGTGACCGCAAAAACAGGATTTCTTTCGAGGCAAAAAAAGCAGAAATAATTGAAACTCTTGACAGGGCGAAAAATATGTTCAGTATATGCACAAGTGCCCTTGCTGAACGTATGAAAAGCATAACAACAGGGCTTGAGGGTAAAAAAGTCTATCTTGATTTCCATAACTATGATATAGATTTGTCAATTATCAACTGCAATGAAAAATCAGAGGAAGGCGGTTACATAAGGAGCGGTCTTGCGCTGAAACTCCCCGAAAATGTTGACAGACTGCGGTTTTTCGTCTACTGGAATCACCCTACACGTGTTGATGTTGATTTGCACGCCTCAGCTATTGATACAGAAAATAAACCTATAACTATCGGCTGGAGCAGAGATTTCATAGCAGGCGACGGCTCTATCGTCTACAGCGGTGATATTACTCATAGCGATGCGGCAGAATATATAGATTTCGATATGAACAGCAACCTGAAACAAATTTCCGCAAATATCAATATATACAGCGGTGTGCCTACTTTCAGGGAATTGCAGGAAGTATATGTCGGCATTATGGCTGTAAAAAATCTTGACCAAAAAGTAAAGCATTATTCAAGCAAAAACTGCTTTTTCTCGCATTATCTTACAGGTAATTACAGAACAATCAACTACGGATATATCGATGTACAAAACAGAGTTCTTATATTTGACGGTTCAATTATAAATTCCGTATACAGCAGAGTTATCCACAACAAACCTGAATTTTCTCTCGGTGATTACCTTGATATGCTCTTTGAGGCGAAAAATATTGAACTTGTTGACGAAAAAGAAAACGCTGATATTGTTCTTGTAATGGAAAAAGCATCAAAAGAAAATGAAATCAGCCTTATTGACAGTAATTTCTTTATGGACTGATTTTGTATTTTATAGAAAAGGATATGTTCGGTATGTCAGAAAAAAATGATAAGAAAAATTTTGAAATTCCACGCCCTGAATTTCCGAAACGTGCCGTTATAACTGCGGGTATGCCTTACGGAAATAAGGAACTTCACTTCGGTCACGTCGGCGGAATGATGGTTTTTGCCGATACATATGCACGTTTTTTGCGTGACAGAATCGGCAAAGATAATGTTATTTTCGTAACAGGTACAGATTGCTACGGCTCTCCTATTGCGGAGGGCTGGAGAGTGAAATGCGAAAAAGGTGAGTTCAAAGGCTCTTTGGAGGAATTTGTACAGGCTAACCACGATAAACAAGAGGAAACTCTCAATAAATACGGTATTTCGCCGAATCTTTTCGCCGCATCAGGTCTTGGACGCTCAAAAGAAATCCATGCGGAAGTTTCAGATTGGTTTATAAGTTCTCTCCATAAAAAAGGTCAGCTGAATCAGATTACAACAATGCAGTTTTTTGATGATGAGGCAGGCTGTTTCCTGAACGGCAGGCAAGTTATCGGCAAATGTCCTGTTGAGGGCTGTACTTCCGAAAAAGGCTATGCTGATGAGTGCGATTTAGGTCATCAGTATATGCCCGAAAATCTGATTAACCCTGTCAGCACTCTCACGGGTAAAACGCCCTCTATGAAGCCTGTCACAAACTGGTATTTCAAGCTGCGTGACTATGAAAATCTTATGAAAGACTGGGTTGAGGAACTCAAAAAGCGTAAGGATATACGCCCTGTTGTCTGGAAAACTATTGACGAATTTCTCAAACCGCCTGTAATTTACGTGAAACGTGAATTTGAAGATAAATATTTTACTTTAAGAGATTCAATGCCCGTACACGAGTATATCGAGGAAAAGAAAAAGCCCTCATTTACAATAAAATTCAAAAAGCTGTCCGATTGCGATGAAACGTGCCGTATACTGACTGAAAACGGCATAAGATACAGAACAGGCAAAACACTTGTTCCGTTCAGGCTCACCGGAAATATCGAATGGGGCGTACCTGCGCCTGTTCTGGACGGTATGGACGGTCTTACAGTATGGGTATGGCCTGAATCATTATGGGCACCTATTTCGTTCACTGAAACTTATCTCGAAAAATGCGGAAGAAACCGTGAGGAGTGGAAAGACTACTGGTGCAGTAAGGATTCAACAGTATATCAGTTCATAGGTCAGGATAATATATATTTCTACGGTATAGCTGAACCTGCTATGTGGATGGCTCAGCAGGAATGCAAAATGAAAACAGCTGATGTCCCTGACGGTGAATTGCAGTTACCTGTTATTGTTGCGAATCATCACATACTTTTCCTTGATAAAAAAGCATCAAGTTCAGGGGCAGTCAAACCGCCTATGGCTGACGAATTACTGAATTACTACACTCCCGAACAACTCCGTATGCACTGGCTCGGTCTCGGATTGGGACAGCGTTCTGTCAGCTTTATGCCGAAACCTCTGAATCCGCTTGCAAGTCCCGATGATGCTGACCCTGTCGTAAAAGACGGCTTACTTCTCTCGAACGTCTATAACCGTATGATTCGTACAGCGTTCTATACTGCTCAGAACGAATTTGACGGCATTTTGCCTGACAACGCTCCCGATGAAAATATTCTTGCCGATGCTGAAAAAACTATCCTTGAATTTGAACGCCATATGTCTAAATTCGCATTTCATCAGTGTACATATGTTCTTGACAGCTACATCAGAAACGGCAGTAAATATATGTCAAAAGCCCTGAAAGACGATAATCCCGATAAAAAGCAGGCTCTTGCAAACCTGTTCCATATTATCCGCACAACAGCTATACTGCTGCACCCTCTTGCACCGTTCGGTACTGAAAAACTCCGTGAATACCTGCAAATTGATGAGCGTATGTGGTCTTGGGAAACTATCTTTGAACCGCTGACATATTTCACCGGCGAAAATCATAAGCTGAAATTTTTACCGCCTCGTACAGACTTTTTCACACGTCACGAATCGCAATTCGCAAAGGCTGATGAACAGACATGAAAAAAATATTGCTGATAGGCAAAAGTAACAGAACTTATGATTTACGCAGCCTCCTTTCGGGTGATTATGACATTACAATTGCGGAGTCTGTTGAGGAAATTGATACTGCCTTTCAGGACGTGAGTGCAGTTATAATTGATTCTGAACTTGCTCTCAAAAATGATTTTTCTTTCCTGAAACAAGAACGCAAAAAAGGAACACTTGTTTTTACTCCGCTGATTGTAATTACCGATAATCCGCAGACTGACGAGGAATTGAAATGCTTGTCGTATGATGTGGTTGACTTTCTCCCTACGCCTTTCCGTAAACTGACAGTAATAAACCGCATTGAAAATGCAATCCGTATAAAAGATTCCGCATCTTTCTACGAAATCGAACGTATGTTAAAAGCATTGCCGTCAAATATTTACCTGAAAGATGCTGAGGGAAGATATATCTTTGCTACTCATTACTGGCATCATATTGACCATTCCAGCGACCCTGACTGGACTATACGGGGCAAAACTGATGTTGACATACGCAAAGACAAGGAAAATGCTCAAATCGCTATGGAAAAGGATTTGGATATAATCAGAACCGGTAAAGGTACGTCTTATCTGATTGAAATAAATACAGACGGCAAACAGGAGTTTTTCAATGTATTCAAAGAACCCGTAAGGGACAGGGACGGTAATATCAGCGGAATTGTCGGACTTATCAACAATGTCACGGAACACGAAACTATAAAAAGACAATGGCAGTCAGCTGCAATTATGGACGGTATGACGGGACTTTTCAACCGCCGTGAAATACAGTTGCAAATTGAACGGGCGATTACTGATTCAAGGCAAAACAACACTGTTTTTTCTGTTGTAATGCTTGATATTGACAATTTCAAGCAGGTGAACGACTGCTACGGTCACAAAACAGGCGATAATGTTATTATTGCGCTTGCGGATATCCTCAAAAATAATATGGGCGATAAATTTTCAGCGGGACGTTGGGGAGGCGAGGAATTTATGATTCTTCTTCGTGATACGGAAATTTCCCCTGCATTTTACATAGCTGAATCTATCCGCAAGAGCTTTGAAAATATAGAATTCCCTGACATAAGACCGCAGACTGTAAGCGTGGGAGTAACTCAACTTAAAGAGAGCGATACTTCGGATACTTTGTGTATGAGAGTCGATGACGGCTTATATAAAGCGAAAAAACGTGGTAAAAATTGCGTTGTTGTTGTATATTAACAAAAAGGCTGTACAATATGCTGTACAGCCTTTTGCATTATTCTTCAAAAGAATCAAGGTCAATACCTGCAAGTAAATCTTTAAGTGCAGCGAGGTCATCAGCGGTAAGAGTAATACCTTTGCTCATTCTTGAGTGGTCAGGTGACCATTCACGAATATCGTATTTTGGGGGATTGTCGTTCCAGCTGACCATATTCAATTCTTTTGTCCAACCTTTTGCGCTTTCTGAAAGGTCGCCGATGTGCTTTGTAATTTCAAATTTAAGTTCTGCCATAGCAAAAACTCCCTTCTTTTTGAATTTCAAAATATATTTTACCACAAAATTTCTGCTTTGTCTATAGTTTGCGAATATAATTATATATTTTAATTTGCGGAGAGCCTCCGCTGGCAATTTTGCGCTATAGTTTGTTTAGAATAAGAAGATACTTCCGCAAATTATGTAAATTTAGAACATATATTTTATTTTTTTCCTGCTCCGCCTACAAATTTACGCTTGAATAAGCCGAAAATGTTTCAGGGCGTTATATATACCGTCATCAGCAAGCGGTGTTGTTATGTACGATACATACGGGTAAATTACTTCCGCACCGCCCATTGCTATACTGTTCGGGACGGCTGTCAGCATAGGCAAATCGTTCATACTGTCGCCGATTGCATAGGCGTTTTCAAGCGGAATATTCAGGCGGTTGAGTACGAGTTCAATAGCAGTTGCTTTTGAAAATCCAAGCGGAACATTTTCATAGAAACCGTTGCCTCTGTCGATAATGTCAAAATATTTACTTATTTCGCTCCTGAATAATTCCATATCAGCAGATTTGTTTTCCCACACAACAAATTTATCAAATGCAAAATTCTCATCTTCAACACGTCTGCTTATATCTATCCCCTCATCAACAAAACTTTCGAGGAAATCATCAAGGTCAGGGGTGTGCGGTGATTTGTCATCGAAAAAATAGCCGTCTTTATGTTCGTAAACAGGCGTTACCCTGCATTTTCTGAGGATTTCAGCGATTTCACGGCAAAAATCCTGATTCAGCCTGTTATACAGCAAAATTTCGCTGTTGTATTCGATATACGTACCACAACCGCATATATATCCGTCAAATCCTAACTGACGTATTTTCGCATTGACGTTAAACTCCGTCCTGCCGGTGTTCACGAACGTAAAATTGCCGTTTTTGCAAGTGAGTTCAATAGCAGTGCGGGTACTTTGGGGTATCGTGAAAAGTCCATCCTCTGATGCAAGAGTACCGTCTATGTCAAAAAATATAACTGATTTCATAATAATCTCCTCCTGTTGATTTTAATTGTTTGGCAACATATTTGCTTGTATTTTTCGTTATTTTGCACTAAAATTCCTTGCTGAATATCAGTTAAGATATACTGTTTTTATACAATTTGACGAAAAATTTGATTTCACATTTACATTGCAAATTTTGTACGGTATTGCCTTAATTATATCTTATAAAAAAATTTTTGTCAAGTTTTTCATAAAATTGTCGTTTTTACATAATATTTCACTTGCATTTTTTTCAATATTATAGTATAATATATATTATCAGTTAAAAATCAACCGCTGATTATTCAAAAGCAAAGGAGTAGTGAATAAATATGGAACGTACTGTTAAAAGCAAAAGCAATAAAAAAACTGAAAACACAAATGTTTTCTATACTGTTGCATTGAAAGGGCTTGTTGCATTCCCTAAAATGATTCTGCACTTCGATGTTGCAAGAGATAAAACTGTTGCATCTCTCGAAAAAGCTCTCGCAGGAAACGAAAAAATTTTCCTCGTGACACAACGTGAAACACACGTTGAAGACCCGCAGATAAATGATTTATATAAAGTTGGCGTTGTTGCGGAAATAAAACAGGTTCTGAAACTACCTGAACATAACATTATGAAAATCCTTGTTGAAGGCGTTTACAAAGCTAATCTTGTACAGCTTTTTGATGACGGCGAAACTATCCGTGCAGAAGTAAAACGTACTCCTACATATTCGAGGACGAAAACTGACACTGTCGAAATACAGGCACTTATGCGTTCAATCAAGGACGTTTTTGAAAAATATGTACAATTTTTACCACGAATGCCGAAAGAACTTATAAGCTCTATAATGATACAGGACAACCCTGTTAAATTCTTTGAAGATATTGTATTCAATTGCCACCTCAATTACAGGGATAAGCAGGATTTGCTTGAGGAGCCCAATATCCTGAACAAACTTTCGATTCTGTACGCCTGCATGAGTTCTGAAGTCGAAATAATGGAGCTTGAAAGCGTCATAACTGAACAAACCCGCAACAATATTGACAAAGGTCAGAGGGAATATTTCCTCCGTGAACAACTCAAGGCTATTCAGGAACAGCTTGGCGAGGACGAAACTGAAGAAGTTGATGACTATGTGAATAGTATTATGGCACTTAAAATCGACGAGAAAAGCCGTGCTAAACTCCTCAAGGAAACTGACAGGCTTTCAAAACTCCCGTCCGCATCACAAGATGCATTTGTTATAAAAAATTACCTTGATACAGTGCTGGAATTACCGTGGGGAAAATACACAAAAGCTAAGATTTCTCTTGAAAAAGCCAAAGAAATACTTGAAGATGACCACTACGGACTTAAGAAAGTCAAGGAGCGTATTCTTGAATTTTTAGCGGTTCATATGATAAATCCCGATATAAAAGGGCAGATTATTTGCTTGGCAGGACCTCCCGGAATAGGCAAGACTTCTATTGCAAAGTCTATCGCAAAAGCTATGGGCAGGGAATATGTCCGTGTATCGCTTGGAGGTGTGCGTGACGAAGCTGATATAAGAGGTCACAGGAAAACTTATGTAGGTGCAATGCCGGGACGTATTATTACAGCTCTCGAACAAGCAGGAAGTGCAAATCCGCTTATTCTTTTCGATGAAATTGACAAGCTCTGCAGTGACATCAAGGGCGACCCGTCATCTGCAATGCTTGAGGTACTCGACAGCGAACAAAATTCCGCTTTCCGTGACCATTTCATTGAAGTGCCGTTTGATTTAAGTAAGGCTGTATTTATTACGACTGCAAACAATGTCGGCGATATACCTGCACCGTTGCTTGACAGAATGGAACTTATTGAGTTACCGAGTTACACGGCAGAAGAAAAATTCCATATCGCTAAAAATCACCTTGTCCCGAAACAACTCAAAGAACACGGCTTAAAGGGTACTCAGCTGAAAATACAGGACAATGCACTCAACGATATAATTGCATTTTACACGAAAGAGGCAGGTGTCCGCAGTCTTGAAAGGTGTATCGCATCACTTTGCCGTAAAGGTGCTAAAAAAATTGCATCGGGCGAGGCTAAGAGGATTACTATAAAAGCAAAAGACCTTCAGGATTGGCTCGGCGTAAGGAAATACACATCTGATTTGTCGTCAAAGGAAAATCAGACAGGCGTTGTAAACGGTCTTGCGTGGACTTCAGTAGGCGGTGTTCTTATGCCGTTGGAAGTGATTACTCTTGAGGGCAGCGGTAAAATTGAAGTCACGGGTTCACTGGGCGACGTGATGAAAGAAAGCTCTAAAATTGCGGTCAGCTATGTGAGAAGTATCGCTGATAAGTACAGTATTGATAAAGAATTTTACAAAAGCAATGACCTGCATATTCACGCTCCCGAGGGTGCAGTCCCGAAAGACGGTCCGTCAGCAGGCGTTACTATGACAACTGCACTTGTATCGGCACTTTCAGGGAAAAAAGTCCGTTGTGATGTTGCTATGACAGGCGAAATCACGTTACACGGGAAAGTTCTCCCTATAGGCGGACTCCGTGAAAAAACAATGGCTGCATATAAAGCAGGCATTAAAACAGTCATAATCCCTGCTGACAACAAGCCCGACCTTGATGAAGTAGATGACACTGTAAAAAATGCTATTGAGTTCATATTCGCCGAAAATCTTACAGATGTACTTGACAACGCTCTTGTTGACTGAGGTAAAAGTTATGAAACTTAATTATAATAAAGCTGAATATGTCGCCTCATACGGTAAATATTCGCAGATACCGCCTGCCGAACGCATTGAAATTGCGTTCGCAGGTCACTCAAATGTAGGCAAATCAACTCTTATAAATAAACTTTTTAACAGAAAGAATCTTGCGAGAGTGAGTTCAGTCCCCGGTAAAACCGCAACAATAAATTTCTACGGGCTTGAAAACATATATTTCGTTGATTTACCGGGTTACGGCTACGCAAAAGTTGCCAAATCCGAAAAAGAACGCTGGGCTGGGCTGATTGACGGCTATCTCGGTTCAGACAGGGATATAAGGCTTGTATTTATGCTTATTGATATGCGCCACGCTCCTACAAAAGACGATGTTAAAATGATTGACTATCTCATTGATACTGAAACTCCGTTTGTACTTGTAATGACAAAAGCCGATAAACTCAAGAAAACTGAACGTGAAAAGCGTATGGAGGCTTTCAGAACCGAAATACCGTGTTTTGATGATATGCACATAGTACCGTTTTCATCCGTAACACTTGAGGGGATTGACGAAATCAGGGCGATAACGGAAGAAATTTGCGATGATTAAGAAAGGAAGTATAAAAATGTTTGTATCTGAAAATCTTGCTGTAAATGAAAAGGGCAACCTTACAATAGGCGGTGCTGATACGGTGGAACTCGCAAAAGAATATGGTACACCGCTTTACGTTATGGACGAACAGCTTGTAAGGAAAAACTGCCGCCGTTTCAATGATAGTATCCGTAAATTCTACGGCGATAAGGGCAGAGTGCACTACGCAAGCAAGGCACTTTCGTGTATGGAAATGTGCAGAATTGTCGGAAGTGAGGGCTTAGGTCTTGACGCTGTATCAATCGGCGAACTGTATACAGCTGTAAAATCGGGCTTTGATACGTCGAAAATCGGATTCCACGGTAACAACAAGACTGACGAGGAACTCGCCTACGCTGTAGAAATCGGTGTCGGTCATATTATCGTTGACAACATCAGCGAATTGCATAGGCTTGAGAAAATCGCACTGGAGCAAGGTAAAAAACCACACATTATGTTCCGTATCAAGCCCGGTATCGATGCACATACACACGATTTCGTGAAAACAGGGCAGATTGACAGCAAATTCGGCTTTGCACTTGAAACGGGTGAGGCTTTCGAGGCTGTAAAAGAGGCTATAAATTGCGAAAATGTGGAACTTTACGGTGTACACTGCCATATCGGTTCGCAAATTTTCGACATCGAACCATTTGAAGAAGCCGCAAAAGTTATGCTTGAATTTATTGCTAAAATCAAGAACGAACTCGGCTATGAAATCAAGGGGCTTAATCTCGGCGGAGGATTCGGCATAAAGTACCTCAACGAACACGACCCGCAGCCTTTTGAGGTATTTATGGAGCGTGTTGCGGGAGTTGTTATGGCTGAATGCGAAAAACTTGACATTTCCCGTCCGTTCATTTACATTGAACCGGGTCGCTCAATCGCTGCACCTGCCGGAATTACGCTGTATACAGTCGGAGCCCGTAAGGAAATCCCCAATATAAGAACATATGTTTCTGTTGACGGAAGTATGGCTGACAGTCCGAGGTATATCCTCTATAAATCCGAATACGAGGCTATTGTAGCTAACAAGGCGAATGAGGAGCGTTCCGAACGTGTGACAATCGCAGGAAAATGTTGTGAAAGCGGTGACTTAATCGGCGAAAATATGCCGTTACAGCACGCTGAAGCAGGTGATATTATTGCAGTATGCGCAACAGGTGCATATAATTACTCAATGTCATCGAATTACAACAGATTACAAAAGCCTGCCGTTGTATTCGTGAACGACGGTAAATCGAGAATCGCTGTAAAACGTGAAACTCTTGACGATATAATCAGGAATGATATATAATTCGTGCAAAATAACTAAAATCACAAGCAAATTTTGTGTGATATTGCCTGTAGACTTTTTCGGGAGTTCAAAACAAAAATTTTACTCTAATAATAAAAACAAGCCCTGTAGTTGATTCTACAGGGCTTTTGTTCAGGCAATGCTTACAACTTCATAGCCTGCATCTGTTACGGCATTCTTAAGCACATCATCGGATACATCCTTTGAAAGCTCAATATATGCGCATTTGTCGTCAAGGGAAACTTCAGCGGAAACACCGTCGATTGCGTTCAGGACTTTCGTGACCATTCCCGTGCAGTGATTACACATCATACCCTCAATTTTCATAGTTTTTTTCATTATTTTCACCTCCTCTCGCTGATTTTCTGTATCATTTTTGTGCATTTTGAACAAATTCAATCTGAGAGCATTCGTTACAACGCAAACTGAACTCAGACTCATTGCAGCTGCTCCGAACATAGGATTAAGTTGCCAATGAAATATGGGGTAAAACAGTCCTGCTGCCAACGGTATACCGAGAGCATTATAAAATAACGCCCAAAAAAGATTCTGCTTTATATTGCGGATTGTAGCTTTACTGAGGCGGATTGCCTCAACCGCATCAAGCAAATCATTTTTCATAAGGACAATATCAGCTGATTCTATCGCAATATCCTGCCCTGCCCCGACTGCTATGCCGACATTCGCTGTAGCAAGCGCAGGCGCATCGTTGATACCGTCTCCAATCATTGCAACACATTTCCCGTCCGCTTGTAAATCCCTGACTACAGCAGTTTTATTTTGCGGGAGAAGTTCAGCGTGTACCTCGTCTATCCCTAACTGACTGCGGATTGCTTCAGCTGTTTTAGCGTTGTCCCCTGTCAGCATAATCGTCCTGATTCCCATTGATTTCAACAAGTCAACCGCTTGTTTTGAAGTCTTTTTCACGTTGTCCGCCAATGAAATTATACCTGCACATTTACCGTCAATCGCCGTATACAGGGGAATTGCACCATTTTCAGCGAATTGCTCCGATTTAGCAGTAAAAGCGGATATATCAACCTTATTTTGCTCCATAAGCCGGCTATTGCCGATTATTACGCTTTTGCCGTTTGTTTCGCCTGATAACCCTCCGCCTTCAGTTTCTTTGTAAGCAGTACACGGATTCAAGCTGATTTTCTTTGCTGAACAGTACTCAACTATCGATTTGGCAAGAGGGTGCGAGGAATTTTTTTCAACTGAACCGACCAGTGCCAGAAATTCATTTTCGCTGATTTTATCTGTAAATACCTCCTGCACTGACGGTTTACCCTCCGTGCAAGTCCCCGTCTTATCAAGCACAACCGCATTCACATGGTGTGCAGTTTCAAGGCTCTCCGCTGATTTTATGAGAATACCATTAGATGCGCCTTTTCCTGTACCAACCATTATTGCTGTAGGCGTAGCAAGTCCCAGTGAACACGGGCAAGAAATCACAAGAACAGATATTCCTGCTTTCAGGGCTGAGGCAAAATTCCTTGTGATAACAAGCCACACAATCGCCGATATAACTGCAATTACAATGACTACAGGTACAAATATTCCGCTGATTTTATCCGCAAGACGTGCTATAGGGGCTTTACTTGCGGAAGCCTCCTCTACAAGTGCTATGATTTGCGAAAGTGTTGAATCTTTTTCAGCTTTATCACATCGGCATTTCACAAAACCACTCGTTGAAACACTCGCACTCATAAGCGTATCGCCGATATTTTTCTCAACAGGTACGCTTTCGCCTGTTAAAGCTGACTGGTCAACGGAACAATTCCCCTCGATAACTGTCGCATCACATGGGACTGTTTTCCCTGCCCTGAGAATAAACACATCACCGACTGCTATTTCACTCGCAGGGATTTCAACTTCTTTGCCGTCACGGATAATTACAGCAGTTTTCGGGGCAAGATTGACGAGTTTACTCACCGCATCGGAAGTTTTCCGCTTACTTTTCGCCTCAAGATATTTCCCGACCGTTATAAGCGTGAGTATCATTCCGCACGATTCGTAGTACAGATTCATCATATACCCGTGTGCTGTATCGAAATCATTTCTGCCCATAAAGTACGCAAGCATATAAGTCCCGTAAACACTGTAAACAAAAGCTGACGTTGCTCCCAGAGCTATAAGGCTGTCCATATTAGGCGAACGGTGCAGGAGATTCCTGAAACCGTTGCGGAAAAAATGAAAGTTGAGGGCGATAATCGGCACTGTAAGCAACAATTGTGTCAAGGCGAAAATCATCATATTTTCGTGACCTGTAAAAATTGACGGTACTGGTAAACCGAACATATGTCCCATACAAATATAAAAAAGCGGTATCAGGAAACATATTGACGAAATCAGCCTGTTTTTCATTTTCCTGATTTCGTCATCAGCTGTATTTGCGGATTTCACGGGATTTGCGCCTTTTTCTGACGCTCCGTAGCCTGCGTTTTCAACTGCCGAAATTATTTGAGATACGCCCGTAACTCTGTCGTCAAATTCAACCTGCATAGAATTTTGCAGAAGATTCACATTTACCTCTGAAACTCCCGAAACGCTCCGTACAGCCTTTTCTACGTGTGACTGACACGCTGAACAGGTCATTCCCGTAACATCAAATTTCAACTTTTTCATAAAAAATCACCTTACTTCAATTTTTTCATCAGGTCAACAGCCTCATTTACAATATCAGTATTGCCTTTTTTTACTTCTTCAATCACACAAGTGTTCATATGTTCACTCAAAACAATATACCCTACATTTTGCAAGGCACTTTCAACAGCGGAAATCTGATTGAGTATATCTCCGCAATACCTGTTCTCGTCAAGCATTTTCTGTATACCGTTCAACTGCCCTATTATACGGTTGATGCGGTTTCGTAACTGGTGCAGAGTTTCATCATTGCGAGGGGTATTCTTGAAACGGCAGCAGCATTCGTTTATATTTATATTTTCGTTATCCATAAAATCACCTCTTATACTAATTTCATTCTAAAAAACGTGCAAGATTTGCGGATAGATTGCGCCTGTTACAAGGAAAAGGGACGAAGCCATACTAATGTATGTCGAGTCACTTTGACGCAGTAACAGGTGCGAGATAGTCGCAAAGATTGTCGGGTTTTTAGAATGAAATTAGTATCAGTATACTCCTATGGGGTATCTGTTCTGTATAAAATTATATACCCCGTGGGAGTATTTGTCAAGTACTTTCGATAAATTTTTATTATTTAACAAAAAAGTACCGAATACTATCAAAATATTCGGCACATTTTTAATTTATTCTGTTAATTTATTTCACCATACACCCACTTCACCGCCGGGATTTTCCGGTTCAACGGGAGGAGGTTCTACAACAGGCGGGTCAGTCACTACCTGAGGAGGGTCTGTTACCACCTGAGGAGGGTCTGTTACCACCGGAGGAGGTTCTGTCACTACCGGAGGGTCTGTAGAAGGCGGATTTGTTGCAACGGGTGCAGCTGTCGCTGCAACTGTTGTGGACGGTGCTTCCGTCGTATAAGCAGGCGTTGTATCCTGACTGTAATTAGTCTGAGGTGCCTGAACTTCGGCATCTTTTGGGATATAGTACACTATCAGCTTGCTGTCTTTATTGCTGAAAGTCTGTCCTGCCCATACTTCTTTGCCGTCAACCTGCAACTGAGTTATCGTGTCGGCGTAACCGTATAAATTAGTTGATTCAACAAAAGTATAGCTTGAAATACCTGCCTTTTTCAGTTCATTCTCGTACTGCGATACGGTTAATCCGCTGTATGCAGGGATTTCTGCAGTTTCCTTGCCGTTGCTTACAGTGATTTTGACTGTTGAGCCCTTTGAAACCATTGTACCTGCATCTATATCCTGTTTTGTAATCATATCGATTTCGTGAACGTCATCGAATTCATAAGTAACATCAAATTCAAAATAATCGCCGTACTTTTCCTGAATAAGTTCATAAAATTTACCAACAAGATTAGGCATTTCAGTATCAGCAACTTCTTCAGTTGTATCCTCGTCTTCTGACTGCGTATCGGTAACTATATTATCCGCAAGAGATGAGGAACTCCTTGAAAATGACTGTTCATCGCCGTTATCTTTCGGGACGAACACACGCATTATAAACACTGAAATTATAACAAGTATCGCAAGGAGCAGTATTGTTATTACTACAGGCACTTTCAGCCTGTCTACAGTACTCACTCTCTCATACTGATACTCATTGTATTCCTCACGGGGACGGCGGTTCTCGTGCTGTTGAGGTCTGGGACGGCGTTCCCTGTTATCAGGTCTTGGCTGAGGCGGATATTGCGGTGGCTGAGGTTGCTGAGGGCGGTTCTGCACCGGTTCAAGCGGAGTTATCGGCTGTTTCGGAGCAGTTTGTCTTTGTTCAGGGCGAACAGGCTGTTTAGGTGCAACGGGCTGCTTAGGTACAACAGGCTGTTCGAAAAGACGTGTGACAAGTTCAGTTATCGTCTGTATTCTCTCGTCACCATTGAGTTTCATACCGTCCATAATTGTCTTTGATACGTGTGCGGGAATATTCTTGTTCAGTTTCGCAGGCTCGCACAAATCATCATTTTTCAGGCGTTCCTGAGCGTCAACAGGCATACACCCCGTTAAAGTACGGTACAGCAATGCACACACGCTGTAAATATCAGTCCACGAACCTTGTCGGCTGGAGCTGTTAGCGGAATACTGTTCAGGGGCAGTATATCCTTTGTAGAGTTCGTAATCAAGCCCTGCTTCAGCCGTTCTGACCGCTGAAATACAAAAGCCTGATAATTTCAGTTCGCCCTTATCGTTGATATATACAGTTTCGGGGCTGATTGCACGGTGAATTATCGCTGCATTATGCAAAATGCCGATAGTTGTGAAAAGCGGTGGAAATAATTTAGCGACTTGTTCCCAACTCAATTCCCCTGCATTATCTTTGAGGTAATCTATTACTTTCTGCCCGTCAAGATATTCGAAAACTGTATATGTTGTGTTATTATCGGCAAACATATCAAGTACGGGATTTATATTAGAATTATTCCTCAATTGTGCAAGAGCCTTGTTAAGTTCGGTAAATTCAGCCATAAACGCCTTATATTTCGCAAGATTATTGTAATTTACGCTGATTGTTGCTTTACCCTTTACTCTTGTGCAGAATTTAGCCGGCATATATTCCCTCAATATGACTTTACAGCCGGTTGAAATATCATAGCCGACATAAGATGCACCTTCCCCGTTGTAACTCAGCAGAATCCCGACCATATACCTGTCATGCAGGACTGTACCAGGGATTATATACCTTGCGTTATACGGAGTAGTATCATCGAATCCGCAGTGGGGACAGATATGCTGCTCTATGTCATATTTTTCCATACATCTGTAACAGAATCTACGTTCTCCCAAAGCAGTTCCTCCTTTTAATAATATATTTGAATTACATTCATATTTATTTTATCAGAATTTTTTCAAAAAGTCAACTACAAATGCAAATATGATACTAATTTGTAATAATTAGAACATTCACGCCTTATTCTTGAGGGAATCAATAAGTTCCTGCGCTGAAAGCATTATCCCCAATTTACCGCTTGTGTACGTGATACCGCCTTGCAACCACACTGCAAACGGTTCTCTGATTGGAGCGTCCGCTGATAACTCGATAGATGCGCCATTAGTGAATGCTCCTGCTGCCATAATGACTTTGTCAGCGTAACCCGGCATATCCCACGGTTCAGGCATAACAAACGAATCAACAGGCGCACCTTTTTGTATTCCACGGCAAAATGCTGTCAAGTTTTCCTCGTTACCGAGTTCAATCGCTGTAATTATATCCCCTCTTGCCTCGTCTTTCAACGGCGAACATTTGTACCCCATAAGCGTAAAGAGTTCACTCGCAAAAACTGCTGTTTTCTTTGCGGAGGCAACAACGTCAGGCGCAAAAAATAAGCCCAGCAACATTTCTCTGTTCATTCCGAGCGTACAGCCGACTTCTTTGCCCATTCCCACGCACGTAAGCCTATATGAACAAAGTTCCACCAAGTCGGCTCTGCCCGCAATATATCCGCCTGTACGTGCTATACCTCCGCCTGCATTCTTGATTAGTGACCCGATAATTATATCCGCACCTACTTCAGACGGTTCACGCCACTCCACAAATTCGCCATAGCAGTTGTCAACCATAATTATAGCTTCAGGGTTACTTTTTCTCACCGCCTGCACCATTTTTTCTATGTCCGCAACAGTGAATGCAAGCCTTAATGAGTACCCTCTCGACCGCTGTATATAGGCGACTTTCGCTCCGCTGACAGCTTTGGTTATGCCCTCGTAATCAGGCGTACCGTCCTCAAGCAAATCAACTTGAGCGTACTCTACCCCGTAGTCCGCAAGTGAACCATTGTCCTTTATGCCTGCAATGCCGATGACTTCCTCAAGCGTATCGTACGGTTTCCCGGTAATCGATACAAGTTTATCGCCTGTCCGGAGTACCCCGAACAATGCCGTTGACAAGGCGTGTGTGCCTGATACAAAGTTAAACCGCACAAGTGCGTCCTCCGTACCTAAAACTTGCGCAAATACTTTGTCAATCACTTCCCTGCCGACATCTCCGTAACCGTATCCCGTTGAACCGTAAAAACACGGCTCACTTACTTTGTTGTCCGAAAACGCTTTTAGCACTTTTGCTCCGCAATATTCCGCTGTTTTCTCGATTTCCTCAAACGCTTTTTTGCAGTTGAGTTCAGCCTGCTCCGCTAATGTCAGAATCTTCTCGCTGAAGTTATATATGTTACCTATATTCATAATATTCTCCTTAAATTCGCCTATATTATAATTCGCCTTTATTTGCACTGTCCTTGTCAACGTCAATGCGCTCCAAAACTATTTCTTTTTCTACTTCCCTGAAACCGATTTCACGGTAGAAACTCACTCGTATATCAAGCGCAAACAAATACGCTTTTTTCCCTAAATTATTGAGGAAATACGCAAGCCATTTCAGGAAATCACGGGCGTAGCCACTCCCACGGGCTGATACTTTCGTGGCAACTTGCCCTATAAGTACCTCGTTCCCTATGTCAAATACTACTGACGCTGTAGTACACCCCCTATAAGTGAAAACTCTGCTTATACCGTGCCTGCACCTATGTGACGTATCTGTATACCACAACGAAAAATCCGCTATATTCGGGAATCCCTCACTCAGTATATTGTACACTTCAGGCAGATTCGGGTCAAAATCAACGTATTCTTCCGCAAAATCAGTGCTTTTCTCATCGGGGACAAGTTCAAAGACTGTCCTGTTGAGTACCTGATAATGCTCCTCAAGACCTATCTGCTCTAAAATCCTGCTGTCGCCCTCTACTCTGAACGGCAAGTTCATATTGATGAAAAATCTCAGTTCATCTGTCGCCTGCAATTCCCCGTCCGTGCATATAATCAGCGTTGAATTGATTATGAACATATATCCCTTGCCTGTTTCGTCTGTAACCTCGTAGAATTGACAAAAATCATATCCTGCACCGTACGCTTTCATATATGCAAGCATTTTCCGCCCCGACAATGTCCGCATTAAAATCGCCTTATCAAGCCCGCTCTCGCTCTGTATCAGCTTTATCATAATTCGTGTACCCTTTTAGCAAATTGCTTTGCAAGAACATATGTACTCTCTAAATCAGCTTTATTTATCACGCAGGACGGACTATGCAAGTACCTGCACGGCAAAGATATAGCTATTGTACGCACTCCCGTGCCTGTAGTGTGGATAACTCCGCTGTCATTCCCTCCTGCAATCATAGTTTTGGTCTGACAAAGTATATCACATTCTTTTGCTGTAGCAAATGCTAATTTATAGAGTTCCTTATCGTAAACAGTTCGCCTATCCATAAAGCCAACAACTGCACCTTTCCCTAATTCGCAGACTTTTTTGTTACCTATAACGCCGTCAATATCTCCTGCTGTTGTTGATTCAAGGACTATCGCAAAATCAGGATTCACCGCAGACGTACTTGCTCCCGCACCTCTCAAACCGATTTCCTCACGGGTGTTGAATACAAAATATGTGTCATATTCAGGCGTTTCCTGTATCATCTTCACCATAATTGCACACCCTGCACGGTCATCAACTGCTTTCGCCTTTATGCAGTTACCTAACTCCGTAAATTCTGATTCAAAACAAACAGAATCCCCTAATTTAATGTATTTTTCGGCTTGTTCACGTGTGTCAGCTCCTATGTCAATATACATACTGCTTGTTTCAGGTAACTTCTCCCGCTCAGCTTTCGTGAGGTTATGCACTGCTTTTGAGCCGATAACTCCATAAATATCACCTATTTTCACTTGCCTGCCCAGCATAACTCCTGTATCAATACCGCCTACTTCCGCAAAATTAAGCGTGCCGTCATCGTTGATATGTGTTACTATAAAGCCTACTTCATCCATATGGGCGCATATCATCAGCTTTTTCCCTGAATCTGATTTACCTTTACAAAAACATATTAAGTTACCGAGGTTATCCGTCCTGTATTCGCAGTAATCCTTGATTCGGGAAATAATATATTCTCGAACAAGCGTTTCATTGCCCGAAATACCGTTGATTAAACATAATTCTTTTAATAAATTTATCATATTTTCACTCTCCTATAAATTCCGCAAGAAGTTTAGCAGTATTCACCACGTCCGCAATGTCAATTACTTCAGCAGGAGTGTGCATATTCCGCAAAGGTATCGATACCGTGCAAGCTTTTGCGCCGTGGTCAGCGTACTGGTCAGCGTTAGTGGAGGTTAAGCCGTTCATGACTTCTATCTGATACGGTAAATTCCCCTCTCTTGCTGTTTTCACAAGTTCATCTGATATTTCCCGTGAAAGTGACGGCGATACTCCTATCATAGCTCCTTTCCCGAGATAACCGCATTTCTTGGAATCCTCTCCCTGCGCCATCGCAAAAGATACATCTACAGCAACAGCTATATCAGGATTCAATATATTTGCGGTGATTTTAGCACCTCGTTCGCCCAGCTCCTCCTGCGTAGTAAATGCTATGGCAAGATTGTATTTCAAAGTCCTGCCTTTCAGCAAATCAAGAGCGTACAGAATTGTTGCAACTCCGCTCCTGTCGTCTAATGCTCCCCCCGTAATGCGGTTATTCAGCAATTCCCTGCACGGTACGTCAAAATTCACAATATCGCCCAAAGATACAATTTCTTCGAGTTCAGCTCCCGTTAAGCCCGTATCAATCGCCATATCTTCAATTTCGGGGATTTGTTGATTACTTTTGGCGAGGTGAGGCGGTATCGAGCAGAATACTCCCCCGATATCTCTCGTGCCGTGGATAATCACCTGCTGAGCAGGCAACAGACGTTTATCAATACCACCAATATTTGCAACTTTAATAAAGCCCTGCTCCGTGACGCTTGTGACTATAAAGCCTACTTGGTCAATATGTGCGTCAAGAACAATTGTTTGCTTATCTTCGGAAAAATCCCCGTAACGGCAGATTATATTCCCGTGGGAAATCTCGGTTCCGCCGTATTGTTTCAGCACATCTGCGCAGAACATAACGGCTTGTGATTCATCTGACTGCGATAAAGCAGTGATAATTTTAGTAGTAATATCCATAAACAAAATTCCTTTCTGAATTATTCAGACTTATATTATATCACATTTCTATCCATATTACAAGAGTTATAATAAAATAAATTGTAAATTAAAACTGTCTGCATTGGTTTGCCACTTATATTACAATACTGCAATATTTTTCAAGTATAAACTGAATTATAGCAGTATTTTTTATTATTCACCATTTGTTAAACAAAGAGCATATAATAATATTATCAAATTATTTATGAGGTGAATTTCAATGCTTATATTTGCAAAAATACTTGAAACAGAAAAAAACCGCATACTTGTCATGGATTTAAATACAAATCAGGAAGTTGCAATAAATCTTCAATGTGGCTGTAAATTCAAAGTTGGTGACATGATTCAGATTGTCTATAATGGCATGATGACTATGAGTATTCCGCCACAGATAAATGCACAAAGAATAATGGTAATAAATGCAGATAATTCAATGCCGTATCTTGTTGAATACAGCAGAATACTTAACAATATGATAAATGAAATGACAAGTACTGACCTTACAGACAGTATTTCTCATAACTTCATTGTTCAAATGATACCGCATCACAAAGCTGCTATTGAAATGTCTGAAAACATTCTGAAATATACTGATAGCACTGAACTTTCAGGAATTGCAAAAAATATCATTGCAGAGCAGACGGAGAGTATAAATAATATGGAGAATATTTTGAATGGATGTGAATGTCTAAAGAATACCGAATGTGAAGTAAGAACATATCAGCGAAACGTCTCACGTATAACAGGAGTAATGTTTTCAGCTATGGGCAATTCTTTTTCAGATAACAGCGTGAATTGCAATTTTATACGTGAAATGATACCGCACCATGAAGGAGCAGTGAAAATGTCAGAAAATGCACTGAGATTTTCAATCTGTCCTGAACTCAAGCCAATTCTTTCTGTCATTATCACTTCACAACGGCAAGGTATACGAAATATGAAAAATATTGCCGGCAGACTTAAATGCAAATAAAAAGAGCAGGATTTTTGTCCTGCTCTTTGAATTTCGGGATTAGTAGATACTTCTGCGGATTGTGCAGGCTGTACGCTTATTTGAAATAATTTACACCGCTCTCGAAAATATGCTGGTCTTTGTTGCCTGAAACGTTCTTGCAGATATAGTTGCCTTTACGTTCAGAATGACCCATTTTCCCGAAAATACGTCCGTCAGGTGAAGTAATGCCCTCTATAGCCTCAACAGAAGTGTTAGGGTTGAAACGTATATTCATAGACGGAGAGCCGTCCAAATCAACGTACTGTGTAGCTATCTGCCCATTATTCGCCATTTGCTGAATCAGTTCCGCCGGAGCAACAAAACGTCCCTCGCCATGAGAAATCGGCACACAATGAACGTCATCTACTTTAGTACCGTACAGCCACGGGCTTTTGTTGGAAGATACCCTTGTATAGACCATTTTGGACTGGTGGCGATTGATTGTATTAAAAGTAAGCGTAGGTGAGTTATCGCACATATCGGTAATTTCACCATAAGGCACTAAGCCTAACTTCACCAGAGCCTGAAAACCGTTGCATATTCCCAACATAAGCCCGTCACGGTTCTTAAGTAAATCGTGTACAGCGTCCTTGATTTGGGGATTCCTGAAGAATGCCGTAATAAATTTAGCACTGCCCTCAGGTTCATCGCCGCCGCTGAAACCTCCAGGTATCATAATGATTTGTGCCTGCTTGATTTTCTCAGCGAAGTACTCAACGGACTGTTCTATATCACTCGCAGAAAGATTACGTATTACAGCAGTTTCAGCGACTGCACCTGCTTTCTCGAAAGCTCTCACAGTATCATATTCGCAGTTAGTACCGGGGAAAACAGGTATCAGCACACGAGGTTTAGCGAATTTTTCAGCTGATGAGAGTTTGACAGTATTTTTATAGCTGTAAATTTCGGGTTTGGAATCAGTAGTTTTGATATTGCAAGAGAACACGGGTTCAAGCTTATTTTCCCATACTCTCTGCAAATTATCGAGGTTTACGGTGTAGTCAAGCGTATGTATTTTGTAATCAGGGATAGTTTTACCGATAACTTCCTCATCGTCTGAAGGTTCGCCCGTAAGCTCAATAATAAATCCGCCGTAACACGGTTTATAGAGCATTTCAGAAGCGATACGCTTAGTGAACTCGAAACCTATCTTGTTACCAAAAGACATTTTAGCGATACCCTCAGCTATACCGCCGAATCCGACAGTCCAGACAGCAGCAGCTCTTCCGGCGGAAATAATCTCCTCAACTTTATCGAAAACAGCTTTCACGCTGTCGAACACGGGCAAATTATTTATATCATAGTCGGGAGCGATGTAGATAACTTTGTTGCCTGCCTTTTTGAACTCCGTGGAAACGACTTTGTCAGCTTTAGCGAGTGAAACTGCGAACGATACGAGAGTTGGCGGAACGTCGATATTCTCGAAAGTACCCGACATTGAGTCTTTACCGCCTATAGCACCGCAGCCAAGCTCCAATTGAGCCTTGAATGCGCCCAAAAGTGCGGACATAGGCTTACCCCAACGCTGAGGGTTATTGTTAGTGCGCTCGAAGTACTCCTGAAAAGTAAGCCAGCACTTTTTATATGAACCGCCAACAGCGACGATTTTAGCGACGGACTCGACTACAGCAAAAATTGCACTATGGTATGGACTTCTTACGGCGACATTAGGGTTATAGCCCCAACCCATAAGCGAACAAGTGTTTGTTTCGCCTTTGAGTACAGGTAATTTGCAAGCCATAGCTTGAGAGGGTGTTAACTGATATACACCTCCGAACGGCATAAGGACAGTACCTGCGCCTATAGTGGAGTCGAATTTTTCAACGAGACCTTTTTGCGAACAGATGTTCAGTTTGCCCATAAGGTCAGACCACTGTTCAGGAGAATCAACTATTTTAGCGGTATCGAAGTCATCAGGTTCAGCGATAGTTATGTTGGTGTACTTAGTTGCGCCGTTGGAATTAAGAAACTCACGGGAGAGGTCAACGATAGTTTTACCATTCCAGACCATTTTCAAGCGAGGTTCGTCGACTACGTCCGCAACGAGAGTAGCCTCAAGGTTTTCCTTGTGAGCCTCCTCCATAAACTTATCAACATCTTCGGGAGCGATGACTACAGCCATACGTTCCTGCGATTCGGATATAGCTATTTCAGTGCCGTCGAGACCGTCGTATTTTTTGGGGACAGCGTCCAGATTGATAACAAGCCCGTCAGTGAGTTCACCTATAGCGACAGACACACCGCCTGCTCCGAAATCGTTGCAGCGTTTAATCATTTTCGTGACAGCGGGATTCCTGAACAGCCGCTGTAATTTTCTTTCTTCGGGAGGGTTACCCTTTTGGACTTCAGCACCGCAGTGTTCGAGAGATTCAACGGTGTGCGACTTAGATGAGCCTGTAGCACCTCCGCAGCCGTCACGGCCTGTTTTACCGCCGAGGAGAATAACAACATCACCTGCAACAGGTTTATCACGGCGGATATTTTCAGCAGGAGCAGCACCGAGGACTGCACCTATTTCAAGGCGTTTAGCGACATAGCCGGGGTGATATATTTCAGCGACATGACCTGTAGCGAGACCGATTTGGTTGCCGTAGGAACTGTATCCGTCCGATGCTCCGAGAGTGATTTTTCTTTGGGGCAATTTGCCTTTGATAGTATCTTCCACGGGTACGAGAGGGTTCGCCGCACCGGTGACACGCATAGCCTGATAGACGTAGGAGCGTCCCGAAAGAGGGTCACGGATAGCACCGCCCAAGCAAGTAGCAGCACCGCCGAAAGGTTCAATTTCAGTAGGGTGGTTGTGAGTTTCGTTTTTGAACATCAAAATCCAGTCCTGCATTTCTCCGTCAACGTCAGCTTTGATTTTAACAGAACAAGCGTTTATTTCCTCGCTTTCATCGAGGTCAGGCAATAAGCCGTCAGCTTTGAGTTTCTTAGCAGCAATAGTAGCTAAATCCATAAGAGTGACGGGTTTATTGTCCCTGCCCAACTCTTTGCGGACGTTGATGTATAAGTTATAAGTATCCCTGATATACGGCGTAACAATGCTTACGTCCTTGATATTGGTTGAGAACGTTGTATGACGGCAGTGGTCAGACCAGTACGTATCAATCATACGGATTTCGGTTATAGTAGGGTTACGGTGTTCTTTTTTGAAGTAATCCTGACAGAATTTAATATCATCGTAATCCATAGCAAGCCCGAGTTTGTCCACAAGTTTAGCGAGAGCGGTTTTATCTAAGTCAATAAAGCCGTCAACAGTCGCAACAGTGGTGGGGATATTGTAGTCAGTATCGAGTGTATCAGGCAAATCAAGTGATGCTTCACGGCATTCAACGGGGTTGATGAGGTAAGCCTTGATTCGGTTGAAATCTTCATCGGAAATATCCCCGTCAATTATGTAAACTCTTGCATTGCGGACACGGCAGCGTTCACCCTGACAGAGAATCTGAATACACTGTTCGCAACTGTCAGCACGCTGGTCGAATTGACCGGGTAAGTACTCTACAGCGAAAATACGTTCGTTGTCGGAGAGTTTGGGTAACTCCTTGTAAGTGACATCAACAGCAGGTTCAGAGAAAACGGTATTGACAGCGGAGTTGAAAACTTCTTCAGAGAGGTGGTCAGCGTCGTACCTGTTGAGAATCCTCAGACCACGCAAATCAAGTCTGAGGGCGGTGTTGATGTCGCTGAGAACTGATTTAGCTGAAACAGCGAACTCTTGTTTTTTTTCTGAATAAATTCTGAAAACGGACATAATAATCCTCCAATCTTAAATTAGCTTAATTAGCTTAATTAACTGAAAATATTTCACCAAGGCGATAGTCACTGACGAACAACTGTTTAATAAGCATTAAACCGAAAATATCTCGCCAAGGCAGTAGTCACCACGGCTTTCTATTATTATAACATAAAAAATCTGATTACGCAAACTTTTTTTAGAATTTGTGCGTAATATTTTGACGGGAGAGCCGTCCGGAGCGTGACCCTGATGAAATTCAGGGGAAGTTTCCCGTTCAAAGAGTACTGGGAGAATTTTCCCGACAAGGCTTGAGAGATATTTTTGCTGTAGCTTTTCAGCGAGAGCTTTCATAACGTCAGCACGGTTCGCCTTGATATTTTTGGGAATTTGAGGTAGCTTTTCAGCGGGAGTGCCTTTGCGGACGGAGTACTGAAAAACGTGCATTTTAGCGAACCCGACTTTTTCAGCGAAAGCAAGCGATTCAGCAAATTCTGTATCGGATTCCAGCGGAAAGCCTACCATAATATCGGTAGTAACAGCAGAATCGGGGAATATAGAGCGGATTTTTTCAACGAGAGCGAAATACTCATCAGGGGAATATTTTCTGTTCATACGCCTGAGAGTATCAGCAGAACCGCTTTGCAATGAGAGATGAAACTGCGGGCAGAATTTAGGCTGACGGAAGAGACGGAGCAAGTCGTCATCGGAAATCATTTCAGGCTCAAGCGAACCGAGGCGGACACGTTCAATTCCACTGATTTTACAACATTTCTCGACAGCGTCAGCGAGATTCAAGCCGTATTCTTTGCCGTAGAAAGCGAGATTTATCCCGACGAGGACGAGTTCCTTGTGACCTGCTTGTGCGAGAGTTTCAGCTTCCCTGACGAGCGAATCAATAGGTTTACTCCTGCACCGTCCACGGGCGTAAGGGATAATGCAGTAGGAGCAGAACGAGTTACAGCCGTCCTGTATCTTGAGGAAAGCACGGGTTTTATCAGTAGAATTGCAGGGAATATCCTCGAATAAGTCTTGAGGGGAATATTCAGGTACATCAACGATTTTGTGCCTGCTGTCGATTATCTGCGAGACGAGTGCAGGGAGATTCTCTCTGTTTTTAGTACCGGTGATTATATCAGCGTCAGGGCAAATATCAGCGATATTACTTGATACTTGTGGTAGACAGCCGGTGAGAATAATAATAGAATCGGGATGATTTCTGCGGAGTTTGCGTACTTTGTAGAGAGACTTGCTGTCACCGTTGCTTGTGACGGTGCAGGAGTTAACAACGAAAATATCGGCATCGAATTCAGAATCAGCGAGAGTAAAGCCTGCGTTTGTGAAGCAGTCCCTTATGCAATCAGTTTCGTATTGACTGACCTTGCACCCGAAAGTTATAAAATAGACTTTATGCAATTATTTCACCTCATTATCACAAATTTATAACTTGCTTTTCAAGAAAATATTGCACAAAAATCAACATATACTTTTGTGCAGTATAAATATATCTAAAAACTTTTGATAAAAAAACAATATAAATATGCTAAAGTAACGAATTTATCAAAAAGCTCTTGACATTGGAGCAGATACGTGTTATTATATACTTGCGGGAACGGAAAACCGCAATTGGAAAAAGAAATAAACAAGAACACACACATTTACGAACATTAGCAGGAGGTAAATTATGATTAAAACAACAATTTCACTTCAGGCAATCAATGATGTCAAGGATTTCGTCAACATCGTTATGAAGTACGAATATGACATTGACCTTGTTTCAGGCAGATACGCAGTAGATGCGAAGTCAATTATGGGCATTTTCAGCCTTGACCTTTCAAAGCCGATTGAACTCAACGCACATACTGATGATGCAGATGCATTTTTCGAGGAAATCGACAAATACATTGTTAAGTAAGCTATCCACAACCTTCAAATGTTTTTTTTGCATTAACGCTCCTGAATAATTTTTTAGGGGCGTTTTTGCGTGCGGTTTGCTGAAAAATATTTGAAAATTTCACAAAATTTTGTGCAGAATTGCTTAATTTGCCTGATTTTCTTGAAAAAACTGAAAAAACTGAAAATCTGAAAAAATTTCCCTGTATGAATAAACATGGCAGGCGATTGCAATAATAATAACGGGCGTTGCTTACGTCGGAAAGAGGTGTTCATTTATGTGGGATAAAATAGCACTCATTCTCCTTATAATAGGAGGAATCAACTGGGGATTGGTAGGCATTTTTGAGCTTGACCTTGTTGCATGGCTTTTAGGCGGTGCAGGAAGTCTCTTAGCAAGGGCAGTCTACATTCTTGTAGCAATATCGGCGATATGGTGTATATCTCTGCTTTTCAGGAGAGACGACCAGCTTGCATTTGATGCCGTGAACAAGCAATAACCCATAGGCGTTCCTGAACAGGATGCCGTACAGGAATGGCGGAGAGTCCCCGCAAGCGGTTTAATTCTACTGTAATGTAAATTGCAAGCAAGCGTTCTTTGGGCAATTATAGGTTCATGAACGGCGGAGAGTCTCCGCAGGCAGTTTAATTCTACTGTAGTAGAAGTATAACTTGTAAATCAGTGGTGAATTGCCTGAATTGGTAAATCACCGCTTACATAGCAATAAAGGGGACTCGAAGTCCCCTAATTTTTTTATAATCAGTCACTTACATATGGTAAAAGAGCAACCTGTCTTGCTTTTTTTATAGCGACAGTAAGTTCTCTCTGGTGGAAAGCACAAGTGCCTGTAACACGTCTTGGAAGAATCTTGGCACGTTCAGTGATACATTTTCTGAGTTTAGCCAAATCCTTGTAATCAATTCTCTCGATTCTGTCAGCGCAGAACATACAAACCTTTTTGCGAGGTTTTTTTGAAGGACGAGAATTTACATCTTTTTCCATGACAAATACTCCTTTCGAAAAAAATAGTGGTAATCAGCAATCAGAACGGAACATCGCCGTCGCTGAGGATTTCCTCGAAGTCGCTGAGGTTTCCATAAGACATACTATCATTATTTTGTGTAGGCTGTTGTGGTGCGAACTGCTGAGGGGCTGTTTGATTATTGTTATTGCTGTTGTTTTGTGGTGTGGAGTAATTACCGGTACCTGATTCAGCTTTTGAACCGCAAAATTCGACGTTATCGACAAGTACATCTGTATTGTAATGAGTTACATCCGGATATTTTTTATCCTGATAGTTATTATTTCTGAGAGTACCTTCAACGCAAATCATACTGCCCTTTTTGAAGTAGCGGTTGATAAATTCAGCAGTTTGTCTCCATGCAACGCAATTGATAAAGTCGGCATCTCTTTCACCTGTCTGCTTATTAGCAAATGGTCTATTGATTGCGACAGTAAATCTGCATGAAGAAATACCGCTTTGAGTCTGATTGAGATTAGGGTCAGCAGTAAGTCTGCCCATTAAAATAACCTTATTCATCTGACATTCTCCTTTGACTGCATGGATTATTCAACGACTGTAACGAGTGAACGGAGAATGCCGTCAGCGATGTTGAGACGTCTGGAGAGGTCAGCGGGGTAGTCTGGAGCTGACTGGAAAGTATAGATTACATAGTAACCTTCAGTTTCGTCCTCAATAGGGTATGCGAGCTTACGTTTACCCCATTCCTCGTTGACTTCAACATTTTCGGCGTGACGTTCGATTCTCTCCTTGAATTTCTTGATAAGAGCCTTCATAGGTTCCTCACCGTTTTTAAGGCTGAAAACGACCATAGCCTCGTAATTAGCGGATACCTTTGCCATAATAAACACCTCCTTCTGGATTACGCCCGGCAACTTACTGCGGGCAAGGATAACATAGTAACCATGTTGACTAAAGTCATACACGGTACTTTAATATTATATCACAAAGGAAACAGCTTGTCAAGGGTTTTTATAAAATTAAATTATATAATTATTACATTACCATACCGCCGTTGACTGCGAGTATTTGCCCTGTAATATATTCAGCTTGTTCGGAGGCAAGGAAAGCTACGGAATCGGCTATATGACGAGGTTCACCGAATTTCCCCATAGGGATTTCCTCACGGATAAGAGTCAAATCTTCTGCTGAAAAAGAGCTGTTCATTTTAGTTAATATAAATCCTGCTGAAATGCAGTTGACACGCACACCTGACGGAGCGACTTCTTTAGCGAGAGCCTTAGTGAAACCGATAAGACCTGCTTTTGATGCGGAGTAGTCAACTTCGCACGATGCCCCGACCTGACCCCACATTGACGAAATATTGATGATACAGCCCGATTTCCTGCTAATCATTCCATCGATAAAAGCCCTTGTGCAGTTCATAGCTCCGACGAGGTTCACCTCGATAATCTCACGGCTTTTGCTGTCGGGAATGCACTGAAAAAGCTGTATTTCGGACACTCCTGCGTTATTCACGAGTAAATCAACACCGCCTGTTACTTCTACAGCTGACGTAATATCAGCCTTTTGAGTGACATCGAGTTTCAGTGCAATACCGTTGATTTCGTCAGCTATAATTTCAGCTTGTTGTTGTGAATGCGCATAGGCGACATATACAAGATACCCGTTTTCCGCAAGTTTACAGCAAATTGCCTGACCTATACCGCCTGCTCCGCCTGTAACAAGTGCTTTTTTAATTTTTTTTAATTTTTCCAATAAAATCACCTCTGCAATCAATTATAGCACTTTTTTGTAATAAAGTCCATATTGTTATAATGCACAAATTTCAACTAAAAAATAAGTGTACAATTACTAAAACGCCGAAAATGATTTATAAAATCTTAATATTTTATGTACCCACTTGAAACTTTCAAATTATTGTGCTATATTATAATTGAAATCTGAAAATTGGGGGAAATAATATGACAGAAAACAAAAGTACACATAAAAAATTTAACTTTGAGCGGCTTAAAGCCTACAACAAAAAACGTGAGGAAAACAGCGAAAAATACAAGAAATTCAACATAGCTCTGATGATACTTTTCCCTGTATTCATCACTTGTATGGCTGAAATCAATCAGTCCAAGTACATCAGTTCATTCCTGAAATTCTTCATAGAAAGACCATCTGTCCTGCTGTTCAATTTTCTCATCGCAGGGCTTGTTTTCGTCCTGCTTTTGGCGATATTCCGTAAAGGCTGGATAGCTGCAACTATACAGGGCGTGCTGTATATGGCTTTAAGCATAACGGAATTGTTCAAATACGGTGCGAACGGTAATCATCTGATTTTGTCGGACGTGAAGTTGTTCAAGAGCCTGAAAAGTATGAAATCATTTGACTATATCCGTATAACTCCTCGGCTTGTGATATATTGCGTGATTGTTCTCGCAGTACTTGTGCTGATTTTCCATTTCAACCCGATACTCCCGAAACATAAGCCTGTAAAACGTGCGATAGTTGCTACAGGGTGTACGGTGTTCAGTATGGGAATCATTGTATTTCCGGGATTCTATAACCCGATATACAGCTTTTTCAAACTCGATACAACTCAGGCGAATAATGCGTTCTTGCTGAACGAGAAATTCGATAACAATGGTTTTCTGGCGTTTATCGTTGAAACTGCATCTGAAAGTTACGCAAACAGACTTGTTGAGCCTGATAATTACAATGAGGAATATGTTGAGGAAATTACGGACGTTGTCCCCGAAAAAAACGGCGATTTCCATAATGGCAACAAGCCCAATGTGATAGTGATTATGAGTGAATCTTACGCTGATTTCCGTGCATTTGACGAGCTGAATATTGATGACTCCTATTATACGGGATTTGACAAGGCTTGTGCGGAGGGCGTAAGCGGTACGGCAATCACCCCGACTTACGCAAGCTGGACAGTCCGCTCTGAATTTGAATTGCTTTTCGGCTTGCCTGTACGTGGAATCAATACCCCGAATATGCCTCAACGTGAACTTGCTGAACGTGAACAGCCTGCAATAGCGCAGTACTATAAGAGTTGGGGATACAAGACCGCATACGTTCACCCGTTCCAAGGCTCATTCTACAGCCGTCAGCGTATATACAGCGAATTTGGCTTTGATGAGATGATTTTCCACGATGATATTGATAACGTGACAGATTTCACTGTACCCGTGGAGCATTTCGGAACATATGTTGATGACAAGACTGTTTTCAATCAGCTGATTGATATTATTAAAAGAAATGACGAACCTACTTACATACACACGACAACTATGCAGAATCATCAGCCGTATAATATGGGCGAAAATCCTGATGACGAGTTAGGTAACTACCTCACGTGGATAAGCCACACAAACGAAGATTTAACGGCATTTCTCGATGAACTGAAAAAGCTTGACGAGCCTACGCTTGTATTTTTCGTAGGTGACCATTTCCCGTCAATGAGAGGCGAAACAAGCGTATATAATCAACTCAATATCACCGGTGAAAATTGCAGTACGCTTTATGAACAGAAATATTTCTTCTGGAGCAATTACAACGCTGATTTTTCGGAAGTACCACAAGATAAGTTTTCATTTTTCTATGTACCGTACATTATTATAGACATAATCGATGCACCGCACGATTCATTTATAGAGAAAATGGACAGTTTTATGAAGCAAATCCCTGTATATACATCTGATTACAACGACGGTACGCCTGATAACGAGGAAATTGACGTGCTTACTTATGACCGTGTTGTCGGGGAAGTAATGTCGCCTTGTCCTATTCCCGAAGAAGTCCTTGAGGCAAGCAAAGGAGAAGAATAATTATGAAAAACATTGAACTAAATATAAAAGGTGTAGCTGAAACTGTTGTTACTGCTGACAAACTCGCTGTAACTATGGGCAGCGGCAGCCTTACAGTGTATGCAACTCCCGCAATGGTTGCGCTTATGGAGGAATCCGCCTGCAATTGCCTTGCTGAGTACCTTGACAGCGGTGAAACGACAGTAGGCACGGAACTCAATATAAAGCACATTTCAGCGACTCCCGAAAAAATGCGGGTGAGAGCTGAAGCCGTCCTTGTTGAAATAAACGGGCGTGAGTTTACTTTTGAAGTGAAGGCTTACGATGAATCGGGTATCATAGGTGAAGGCGTTCACAAGCGATTTCTTGTGTACAGCGAGAAATTTACTTCAAAAGCGTATCAGAAGTTAAAAAAATAAATTTTTTGTGCCGTATTTTTAATTTTTAACAATACGGCATTTTTTTTATTCTTAATTTTCTAACTATTATCATATATTTATCACATTCACGGGTATAATATTAAGTAATGAGTAATTTATAAGCTGATACGCAACCTATAGTATTACAATGTAAATTATAAATTGATTGTGAGGTCTTTTCTTATGTCTGATTTTTACGACAACAACAATAACAACACCACTAACAATAGTGAAAATAGCTACAATTACAGCAGCTATGGCAACTATAATGAGTACAAGTCGGAAGAAAATCCCCAGCCAAAAAAACCTAAGAAACATACGTTCCTTAAAGTAATAGCATTCCTCTTGTGTATGGGAATTGCCGGAGGAGGTTCGGTGCAGATATACAAATTTATGAACAATACAAAACTGTCTACACCGTCGGAGGAGGAAACCTCTGAAACTTCGGAGACTCCCGAAAATACAGCTGATTCCGATGAAACTCCCGAAAAAACCAATGATTCCGCAAGCGAACAGAAAGTCCCTGCACCGCAGAATTTACCCGGACTTTTCGATATTGCGTCACGTACCGATGCAAAATATCTGCCCGATATAGTTGACGAAATAATGCCGTCTGTTGTGGGAGTTTCCTCTACTTTTGAATTCACAAGCAGTGGTTATTCCTCGTGGGGATTCGGTTTCGGGATTCCGCAGGAACCTACTACTCAGGAGGCAGTCGGTACGGGTACAGGTATAGTGATGTCTGAAGACGGCTATATTGTGACGAATGCCCACGTAATTTATGACGATTCCGAATATAAGGCAGGCGAAGCAAAATCAGTTTCAGTGCTTTTCAGCGATAAAAAAGAGTACGATGCAAAAATTATCGCATATGACCTTGAAACAGATATTGCCGTCCTGAAAATCGATGAAACAGGCTTTACTCCGGCGACTTTCGGCGACAGCGATGACCTCCGTGTAGGCGAACTTGTTATAGCTGTCGGAAATCCTCTCGGCTTTGAACTTTTCGGTTCAGTCACAAGCGGTATAGTTTCCGCCCTTAACCGTGAAATCTCTATCAATGAGAAAAATATGACACTTATTCAGACTGATGCCGCTATAAACAGCGGTAATTCAGGCGGACCACTGCTTAACAGCTGCGGACAGGTTATAGGAATAAATTCCGCTAAAATGTCATCAAGTTACGGTTCAAATACAGCTTCTATTGAGGGTCTGGGCTTTGCTATACCGATTAACGATGCAAGAGTTATAATTGACGACTTAATCAATAACGGTCACGTTACAGGCAGACCGCAGATTGGCATTACAGCTGTTGATATTGACGAAATGTATTCAAGTTACCTCGGCTTGCCTATGGGAATATATGTCCGTAACGTTGCTGAGGGAAGTGCCGCTGAAATGGCAGGTATAAAAGTCGGTGACGTTATCATAGGTATCAACGACGAGGCTGTTACTTCAATGGACGAGTTAAATTCTATCAAGAACAAATTCAAAGCGGGAGATACTATAACGCTGAAAATTTCCCGTAATGGCGAAGATATTGATATAGACCTTGTACTTCACGACGCAAATGACGAAATGAATGTGCAGGAAGAAAATTAAGACATTCCCACCTCTCCTTTCTAATAATATACAGGGAAAGCTGTCCACGAACGGACAGCTTTTTCTGGTTTATAGTATTATCGTCTGCTCAAGTTCAATCGAGTAAATCACAAGTTCCTTGACTTTTTTCCCTGTTATCAATTCAACGGCTGATTTGTAAATCTGTAGCTGTTTTGAGTAACGTTCCCTCAAGCCGTTACCGGAAATACCTCTGTCTGATTTGTAATCTACTACAACAAGCCCGTCACTTTCCTCGAACATAATATCAACGATACCCTTAATCATATTGTCTGAATCTCTGATATGGTCAAATTCAGGGTTAATCGCCTTCAAATCGGACGATGATACAGTGAATTTTCTTTCACGGCTGTAATTTTTTGCCGAACGTATACGCTTATAGAGGGCACTCCCGAAAAATGCGAGTACTTTCGACGGGTCAATGCATTGCGCTTGTGCTTTAGTGAGGTGCCCTGTTTCAACAAGACGGGCAGTTTCAGCAGGTACATTTTTGATAGCCTTGTCGAAATCGCAGTACTGGAAGAACGTATGTATTGCTGTACCACGTTCCGCACCTGTCAGCTGTCTTGATTCCGCTATGAATTTCGGTCTTTGCAAATGGAAGTCAAATTCCTCTGTATCACTGAATTTCTTTGCGATTTGCGTAACACTGAGTTTTGCGGACGTTTCCGAAAGCGTACGGTCATAATTTGTATTTATGATGTCCTGAATACTTGCGACAAGTTTATCATCAGCGTTCGCACAGATAACTATTTGTTTTGTATCCTGTTTACGGGAATCACCGCTGTTGACGAGTTCATAATCAAACAGATGTTTGCTTGTATCGTATGCCGGTAAACCGCATTCAGTCGTATCAATTCCGACAAGGTCAGCAATTGCAGGAAACTCGCCGTGCATCATAAGCGCAAGCCATAGCCAATCCGAAAATTTCTTTGCATTTCCGACGGCTTCGCCGATATTACTGCCACTTGCAATACATTCTGATATAAGTTCCTGTACTCGCTCACGTTGTTTTTCACAACAACTGAGATTTATAAACAGACGTTGTTTTGCTCTCGTCATACCGACGTAAAGCAAACGCATTTCCTCGCTGAGTAATTCAGCTACAGCCTCACTGCGGAGCATTTTATACTGGAAAGTCTTATATCGTTTCATGATTTTCTTATTAAAGAGAATACAGCCGATTCTGCCGTCATCATTGAACATAACATTTGATTTATCAATTTTATTCGTCTTGAAAGTTGAATCAGTTTCGCATATAAACACAAACGGGTATTCAAGACCTTTCGACTTATGGAACGTCATTATTCGCACATAGTCGCCTGAAGATGCTGAAGATTTACCTTGCTGGAAATCTCCTCCTTCCTGCGAAATTTTATCGATATGGCGGAGAAATCCCGTAAGACCTCCACGACCGTCAGCGGCGGCAAATGATTCATAATCCTGCGCATACTGTATCAGCATTCTTAAATTTGCACGTTTCTTTTCACCGTCCTTGTGGATTTGCATAACGGAAATGAAGTCGGTTGTATCGTAAATTGAATTGATGAGTTCGCCTGTAGTCATTGTTACGGCATTAAGGCGGAATTTTTCAATTGATTTAAGAAACTCCCTGCATTTATCGGCGAGTTTTGTATCGAAATCAGGTAAAGCGTTATCAACAGCGTCAATCAGGATTTGATAGAGCAGTTTCTTTTTGTCAAATGATTTTATATAAGCAATGTTTTCGATTGTGAACGAATACATAGGCGAAAGCATTACAGTTGCAATAGGAACGTCCTGTAACGGATTGGCGATTACTCGTAATAAGTCAAGTAAAATAACAATTTCCTGCGATTTGAGGTAGCCTTTTTCGTCACTTCCCTTTGCAGGGATATTCCTGTCAGCCAATGCGTTCACGTAGTCTTTCATACAGTAGTTATTACGGACGAGTATACAGAAATCAGACGGACGGCACTCGTGTGAATCGCCGTTTGATTCAACAACAGGTATTTTTTGAGCGAGCATTTCAGCAATTTTTTCAGCTGTTGCTTCTGCCTCGGGATATTCTGTAGTTACGCTTTCCTCATCATTTTCATTGCTTGTATCAATCAGCATAAAATGGGCGAGTCTGTTATCAGTATGCGGTTGGGAATACTGCGTAGCACCAAAATACAGTTTTTCGTCGTCATTGTAGTTAATTTCACCGCATTTTTCGGACATTATTTCAGTGAAAATAAAGTTAATAAAATCAATTGTTTCTTGTGAACTCCTGAAATTGCGGTTCAGGAAAATAGACTGATTTTTCGCATCATTTCTGAGGAAATAGGGCACGGAATTTTTCATTGTGTTAATGAAATTCTTTGGGTTTGCAAGACGGAATCTATAAATAGACTGCTTAACATCGCCCACAAGAAAAACATTATCGCCGTACATAGGTTTACCGTCCTCACCTAACTTGTAATTACGGGAAATCAGCTTGAAAATCAAATCTTGTCTGTTGCTTGAATCCTGATACTCATCAATCATTATCATATCGTAGTTTTTCGAAATATTTTCAGCAAATTCAGACGGGATAATGTTACCGTTTTCATCGTAATCGATAAGCAAATTCAATGTAAGGCGTTCGCCGTCCGCAAAACTAAGAGCATTTTTGTCAAATTTTTTATCCAGTATAATTTCACGGTACTTGCGGACTACTTTCACGAGAAATTCCGTAATTTGCCCCATTTCGTTGAAATTGTCGTAAATCACATCAACATCAATCGTTTCAAGAAAAGCATTGTAACGCTTTTTCAAGTTATTGCGATGCTTACTGTAAGCCTCACGCAATTCCTTATTAAATTGAATACCTCTGTCTACAGGTGCAATTTTACCATCAATTGAACATTCCGCCAATTCTTCACGTGTCGGTAAATGTTTATTTTCGGCATATTTTATAAGTTTTTTGATTTTATTTACTTCTTCTATCGACTGCAAACGGTGATTATCGGCATACAACTCCTGACCGATTCCGAAAATATTGTCAATTTTTTTAGCATTCTCCTCGAATTTTGTAATAAAAGAAACAGCTTCTCTTGAAATATAGTCAAAAATCTGCTTGTAATAAATAGAATCCTCAAAATTTTTCTTGTATTCAGCTGAAACTTTATCGAGCCATTGTTCGTCAACCGCAACAGATTCAAGGAATTCGTCAACTTTTCTGATTAAATCAATGAGATTCTTTTTATCCTTGAAACAGAACCAGTCGTAAAGCGTTGACAAAGTTTTACTGTCGTTTTTGCTGAAAAAGTCAAGTACTTCGTCCATAGCCTGCGATTTTATAACTTTCTCATCGCCGTCACTCAGAACGGAAAAGCCCGATGTTATGTCATATTCCGAAATATTATCACGCAATAGGTCAAAACAGAATGCATTTATAGTTGAAATTTTGGCGTTTTGCAAAAGCACTTGCTGTTCAAGCAGATACTTGTTATCAGGGCATTCGCTGATGAGATTTGTCAGTTTACTGTCAAGACGTGCTTTCAATTCAGCCGCTGCATCTTTTGCAAAAGTTACAACGACAATTCTGTCTGCCTTTACATTTGCAACAGGATTCGCAAGTATTTGCACAAGTCTTTCCGTGAGTACAGCCGTTTTACCGCTTCCTGCCGCCGCTGATACAATAACAGACGTATCACGGGCATCTATAGCATTTTGCTGTTGTTCAGTATATTTCACTTCGCCCATTTTTAATCCTCATTTCCGTCATCTTTTTTCTTTTTTCCGATAATTTCTTCAGCTTTCTGCTGTTTTTCGGTATTTGATTTACGAAAAACCGCACCCTCGCTGTTATTGCACATATCTTTGAAATTACAGTATTCACAAGCAAGTTTCGGCTTAGTATCGCTTTTTTCTGCCATATTGAACGGATTCGCCTCTATATTTCCGCTGTAGAGTGATTCAGCCATTTCAACAACGCTGTCGTATACAAATTCTTTAAGGAGTTTCATATTTTCTTTCGGCAAAACAGACGAACGTCTTTTATCTATAGTATTATTTTTAGTGATTTTTGCCGGAATAAAATCGCCATTAACACCGCTTTCCATAGCGTCAAGCACATTTACATCATCAATAAGCAGACCTGTTGATTTAAGCAGTGAATTAAGTGCAGTTTCATTTGAATCTGTATCTGTTTTTTGTTTGCCTGTATTCTTTGAATCAGCAACTTCTAACTTTGAACTTGAAATTCCAACAGGGTAATACAGTACGCCTGCTGGAGTATATTCCCCGAAATCAGCACCTTTTTCGGTCACCATAAACAAATACAACAGCATTTGCAGGTTGATACCGTTAGCGAGGTTAAACACATCAATTTTTTTCTCACTGCTTTTGTAGTCGATGATACGGAGGTACTTTTCAGTTTCATTTTCCCATATGTCAAGGCGGTCAATTTTACCATGCAGATTGAGTATTTTGTTATCGCCGAAAACAAAATCTTTGCTTTTACCGTCAACGTTAAATTCAAATCTGCGTGGCTCAAATTTAGTGACTTGGAGTTCCTGTTTTGCGTGAATAAACACGTTGACAAGCTGTTCCTTGACTTTGTTGAAGAAAAATTCAAAACGTGGAGTTTTCGAGAAATTACCGCCTAAGTTTTTATTGAGGTAGTACAATGCGAATTTGTCTATTTCGCTTATGATTTCGCTTTCGCTTATGTTAATAATTTCGTTTTTGTTTTTGGTTGAGAAAATCCTTTGGAAACATTCGTGAGCGAGTTCGCCTGTAATCCTCGAATCAAGGTCAATTTTCTCCGGTATTTGCAAGCGCAGGCATTTTTCGCAGAAAAACATAAAGTGACATTTGCTGTAGCTTTCGACATCTGACGGTGAAAGCAACAGCGGACTGAAATCTCTTAATTTTGTAAGAGTTTCCGTGCTGATTTTGTTTTTCTGCTCCTCAATTTCACCGAATTCATCAGGATTTATTTTGCGGTTGTATTCGTTTACTGATTTAATTCTTGCGCTGTATTCCTCGTCACTGTTCAAAACTTTTTCAATAGATGCGACTGATACAGCATATTTCGCCCTTTTATCGGACGATATATTACTTTTCGCCCTGTCCTGAATATAGTGGTAATATGCTGATTTTTTGGTTACAGCATAGAAATCAGGTGTAAAATCGTCCTCTGTTGCTACAATTCTCCTGTTGTCGTCCTCAATAAACATCTTCTTAATCTGACTTATCACGGGCGCAGGATATTTTTGTTCGCCTGCTAAATCTGAAAGCGGATATGTAATATAAAGCCTATGCGAGGCGGTTGAGAGTGCCTTGTAAACGATAAGCCTTTCAGACGCAACAAGTTCAGTCACGGGACGGGAAATATCAATCCCGCACTTAGAAAGACGTTGCTTGTCGCCGTCAGAAAATAACCCGTGCAAAGAAACCTGATTCGGGAAATCGCCTTCTGTAGCTCCTATGACAAAGATAATTTTCGGGGAATTAAGTCTTGCGGTACGTGCAGAAGCTGCTGTTACTTCGTCGAGAGTAGGCGGAATAACAGAGTAAGTTATAGTGCCAATCATAGACCGCATTATATTTGCAGTTTCAGTCATTGATACTTCTTTTCTGCCGATTGTCCCTGCAATACTGTCAAGAATGTTAATCAGGCAACCCCACAAACGTTTTAATTCGCCTGCCTCGTGGTCACGGTTATCTTTTATGAGTTGATTCATAAGTCTGCCTGTAGAGCGTTCAGCGTTGCATTCAACGAGGTAATCGTAAATAAGCTGACAAATTTTTTCAGCGGGAAGTTTCCCTTTAAGTTTTTGTTTTAACTCAATAATCGGTTCAATTGTTCTTTTGCGTAAACTCTCTATAATATCAAGATTGCCGTCTTTTGCCGTGAATTCGCTGTACCACACATCACCGTCAACTTCCCATTTATAGCAGTAATTTTCAAGCAGGGATATTTCAGTGAACTCCTCCTCCAGTATACCGCATTTAAGTAAACGGAAAATCTGTTCGCTATGGATTTTCCTTGCGGTGAGTAAATCTATAAGCGTTGTAAAAAACATAATTATAGGCGTATGGCTTATAGAACGCTCAATGCTCAAAAAATACGGTATATCGTATCTTTCAAAGCCTGCTTTGAGAACGTCGGCATAATTCTCGATGTTATTGGAAATTACAGCAATATCCCTGTATTTCACGGTATTATTGAGATGAACGAGTTTTTTGATTCTCGCACAAACATATTCAACTTCACTGTACATATCTTTTGCTTCAAAAAGGCTGATACTCTTTAATTCAGGGGCATTTTGAGGTTCATAGGGCAGATTTCTCATAACTCTTTCGCTGAGGTACTTGAGGTCAATGCTCCTGAAACGGTGGCTTTCCGTGAGAGATGTCACCTTGATTTTGTAATTCATTTCACGGCATATCTGCGAAAGTTGATTGTAAGTTGTATTGACTGTTTCGAAAAGCGTGTACTTGCCTGAAGTGAGATTGTCCGTCCTCAACGTTATAACAACATCGTCAGCCATTGAGAAAATCACTTTAATCATAGCAATCTGGTCGGCATTGAAACTTTCGAACTCATCAAGACACACGCATTTACCCTTGAAATAGCGGTTGAGATTAGCTACAACAGCGGACTGGTATATATCCTCGAAATTGTCCTTGAATCCGTAATCGTGCATTATACGTTCGTATTCGTAGTAAATCGAGGCGATATCAGCAGTCTTGTCGGAAAGTTTATCATTGAAAAGTGCCGATTTATCACGCAAATCAAGCGGAGTTATCCCTGAATGTTTCATATCGGTGATAATTTTCATTACTTCCTCCGCAAAACCGTTCTGATTGCTTTTTTTATCGAAAAACGTCAGTGAATCGGGGTTAGCTTTTGCTGATGAAATTGCCTGATATATCAGAATCATTCTTGCAAACTCGTCAGCATATTCACCGTTTCTGTTTGTATCGCCGTAAATCTGGAAAATATGGCGGGCTAAACTGTTGAAACTCAGCGAGAGTAATTTGTTAAAATTTTCAGCACCTATATATAAGTAAAGTTTTTTATCAAAATCATTTGAGTATTGTTCAGGGACAAGCACACAAACATCTTTCCCGTTTTTCTGGAAATCCTTTATTCTGTCGAACATAGCGGTAGTTTTGCCTGTACCTGAAGCTCCTGTAATAAATTCAATCATAAATAAATTCTCCATAAAATCACAATGCCACACAATACAATAATTGTATGGCATTGGTATATATCGTTAAAATCCGTTGAGGTGGTACTCAATCATTACTGACGGGTAATCATCTCTCAGGAACTCATTCTCGTAGTAAGTATTGTCGCTGTCGGAAATAAGTCTGCTGATAGTGCCGTATTTATAGCCGAATCTGATTGTATCGTCATCAGTTACAAGCCACACATCGTAATCTTTGTAAATATCAGCGTTGACTTTATCGGTAAGGGAATCGTCATAACCTCTTACAGCTATGTAATGTTTCTTATCGCTGTCGAATACCGAACAGAACGCACGGATAAGTGCCGATATTTCGTCCGAAGTGAGTTCAGACTCTGTAATTGCCGGGTTGGTCAAATCGAGGTATACGGGATACTCGAACTGATAGCCCTCCAAGAAAGAGTGCAGTTTTTCGGCATCTTCTGCCAATTCTTCGGGAGTAGTCTTGTCTGCATACCAGATAACGCCTATTTTACGTGATTCAGCTTTAGCAGCATCTATATTTTTAGCGAGTATATCGAAATCAGGTTCTTCACCTGAATTATTTACAGCAAGCATTGCAATTTCGCTGTTGACTGTTCCCCAGTCAATTTCAGTTGTATCAGCGTTCACAATGTCGAAAATTGCCCTTGTTGTAGTAGTTTCGGGTAATGGTTCAGCTGTTGAATGCGTGGTAGTTTCGGGAGGAACAAATACGGGATTCGGGTTAGACTGAATAACTTCGGAGAAATCCCTGTAGCAGTAGTTAACATCAACATCGCCGTTGATACCGTCAACCTGTCCCTTGCTGGAGTATTGCCATATACTGTAGTTACCGGTGTACGCTGTCAATTTAGCGTTATACTGTGCAACCCATACGTCGTATTTCTCAAGTATACTTTTGTACAGATGTGTCTGCAAAAAGTTAGCGTAGCTATAAAGTCCGACAAAATATCCACGATTTTCCATTTCGGAGCAGAACGTATCTACTATTGCAGATGTCTGAGCGGCTGTCATCTTAGCGTGTTTAGGTTCTTCTATATCGAAGTATAAAGGCAAATCAAAAGTGTAGTCTTTGATGACTTCATAGCACGTATCAGCCTCACGTTTAGCCGAAGCGGTATCGTCAGCATATGAATACCAATAGATTCCGACAGATATGCCTTCTTTTTGTGCACCCTCGATATTCGCCTTGAAATACGGGTCTTCTTGGGATATTTCCCTGCCGTAGCCTGCACGGATTATAGCGAAATCTACACCCGATTCCTTGACAGCTTTCCAGTCGATAGCTTTCTGATGTTCCGAAACGTCAATGCCGTTGTATACGGTCAGCTGCTGCGGAGATGTGGTTGTGGTTTCAGCGGTAGTTGTTGGTGTAGTAGTTTCTATAGTTGTCTGCGAAGTCGTTGCTATAGTAGTCTTTGTGGTAGTTGTCGGCTTAACAGTTGTTGTTGCTTTAGTTGTAGTAGTTTTCGGCTTAGTAGTAGTCGCCTTAGTTGTGGTAGTTTTCGGCTTAGTAGTGGTCGCCTTAGTAGTTGTTATGCCGTAATATGCGTTGTAAATATCAAAAACATGAAACGGCTCAGGAGTTTTCTCTTTACTTTGGGCTGATTTAGTGGTATAATGTTTTATAGGACGATTTGCGCTATCGGCACAAACAGCCGGTGAAAATGCCGGCATTGATGCAACTATACAGGAAATAATCAGCGAAAGTGATTTCTTGAATCTGTACATTAAAATCATCTTCTTTCTTAAAATTTCTTAGTGATACATTGTTTTCGCCAGTCCTTTCGAAATATGCCGTAAAATTTACAGCATACAAAAATTATTAAAAATTTATTAACAAGTACATTATTATTGTATCACGATTGTTTCCAATTTGCAATACTTTTGAAAGAAATTGAAAAAATTTTGTTATAATGCATAAAGAATTATGCACTTTATTGTTGAAATCAACCAAACGGAGGTATTCACAAATGATTGAATTTACTATCAGACAAAACGACAGCGGTCAGAGAGTTGACAAATTTATTACCAAAACTTTGCCGAAACTCCCTAAAAGTATGATGTACCGCCTTATCCGCCAGAAAGATATAAAACTCAACAGTAAACGGTGTACAGCTGATACAATGCTGAATGAGGGCGATATTCTGCGGATTTACGTCAAAGATGAGTTCGATTCGCCTAAAAAGCACGATATGAGTTTTCTGAACGCTCCCGCACCTGAAATTATTTTCGAGGACGAGAATATCATCATCGCATTCAAACCCGTGGGACTTGATTCCCATAGCAATGGCACAAATACCGATGATACGCTGATTAACCGCATAAAAAATTATCTTTACAATAAAGGCGAGTATATCCCCGAAAATGAAAATTCATTTGCTCCGGCACTCTCAAGCCGTCTTGACCGTAATACTTCAGGGCTTGTGATATCGGCGAAAAATGCATCTGTACTCCGTGAAATCAATGCCGGTATTCAGTCGGGATACGTGCATAAAATATATCGCTGTCTTACAGTCGCTAAACCGCCTGAAACAGAGGATATTATAACTGCGTGGCATTTCAGGAACGCAAACAAAAATATTGTCCGAATATCTGACGAAAAAAGAGACGGCTGGCATGAAATTAAGACAGGTTACAAGGTACTTGGCGAAAACAACGGTCTTTGTCTGCTTGAAATAAGGCTGTACACGGGCAGAACTCATCAGATAAGAGCGCATCTTGCGCATATTGGATGTGCAGTACTTGGTGACGGGAAATACGGTAACATTGCGAAAAATAAGCGTTACGGCGTGTTCAGACAAGCATTGTGTGCGTATGCACTGGAATTCGATTTCCCTGAAAATTCAGCTTTGCACTATCTGAACGGCATTCACGTGACAGTTCCCGAAAATCTATTGACTTTCTCGCTTTAATGTGCTATACTGTTAAAAAATATATATGAAAGGATTTTGTTGAAAAATGAAAATATTAGTTGTAGGTTTAGGACTGATAGGAGGCTCTATTTGTAAAGCTCTCAAAAAATACACTCCGCACTTTGTAGCGGGCTGCGACATAAATCACGATATTGAGTATTCCGCACTTCGTGATGTTGCGATTGACGAGGAATTTCAAGGCATATTCAGCGGTTTTGACCTTGTAATTATGTCGCTTTTCCCGGAGGCAACTGAAAAGTACCTCAATGAAAATATCGCTAAATTCAGCAAAAATACGCTGATTACTGACGTTTGCGGTATCAAGGGCGATTTTTCGGCACGTATCAAGTCAATGGCTGATGAGAACGGTATGCGATATATCGGTATGCACCCTATGGCTGGGAAAGAATTCGGCGGTTATCACAACAGCAACGCCGATTTATTCAGTAAAGCTAACTTTATTCTGACACCGTTTGCAGACAGCAGTGAGGAAGATATTACTCTCCTGAAAAATCTTGCTGCTGAAATAGGTGCAGGTAAAATTGTCGTGACTTCGCCTGAAAATCACGACAAAATGATAGCTTATACTTCACAACTCGCCCATATAGTTTCGAGTGCTTACGTCAAAAGCCCTGAATTAAGCCTTGAATGCGGATTCAGCGGAGGAAGTTTCCAAGATATGACGAGGATTGCAACAATGAATGAGCGTATGTGGACTGATTTGTTCATGCAGAATCGGGAAAATCTCATCTATGAACTCGATACGCTGATAGAAAATTTAAGCAAATACAATACGGCTCTCAAAAACAGCGATACTGACGAAATGCTCCGGCTTATTGCGGAGGGCAGGCAATTGAAAGAGGAAAACCTCCGCCATAGACAAGGTCAGCCGAATTAAAGCAGTACTGTACATAATTGACAATCTAACTGACATTCAGCAAGGGATTTCAGTGCAAAATGACGGGAAATTCAGCAGATATGATGTTAAACTGATTTTGATTTTGTACGGTGTTGAATTAAATAAAAAGTTTGCCTAATTTGTTCTCGTTAGCGTACTTTTCAGCTTTTCTCTCGCTGATTTGCTTGAGAATACGCAATGTAATCTTATGTGCCTTTTTCACGTAACTTGCATTGAAATTGCTGTCTTTGAGTTCAGTTATAGTTACTTTTTCTACTCTGTCGCAGCTTGCAAAAGCCTCATCATGCACATCTTTGAGGTTCACACTCACTTCAAGCCCCGACAATTTATCACAACCGAAAAATGCAAAACTGCCGATAGTTTTCACGGACGGCGGAATTACAACCGATTCAAGCGAACTGCACCACGAAAAAGCACTATCGCCTATTATCTGGAGGTTTTCGGAGAAAATTATCCTCATAAGCCTATGGCACTTCGAGAATGCTGATATACCGATTGATTCGACGGCTTTTGAAAGATTCACCCTGTTTAATGATGTGCATTCGCAAAAAGCAAAATCACTGATTTTCTTGAGTTGTGACGGGAAATTGAGTATAGTAACTGAATTGCACTTGCCAAATGCGCCCTTGCCAATAGTTTTCAGGGCGTTCGGGAAATTCAGTTCCTTGATTGCTGAACAGCGATAAAACGCATTTTCGCCGATTGATTCAAGTTCCCCTGAAAATACAACAGTTTCGAGGTTAGTGCAGAACGAAAAAGCAAATTTGTCAATTGTTTTAACGCTGTCAGGCATAATGACTTTTTTGACGTATGTATTGCCACTGAACGCATATTTGCCTATAGCAGTGATTTCGGAGGGGATATATATAATCTCGTTCTTGCCGATATATTTTATAAGAATTTTCCCCGTCTTATCGGTAGCCATACTGTTTGCACTGTCGATGACCGTATTGACATCAGCTTCTATATTTGCGTCGGCGTACAGTTCCTCGAAAGTAATCTCGTTCTCGTAAGCCTTATTTACAGGCACTTGCATAGCGAGTAACTTCTGGTCGGGGCTTAATTCCTCAATCATAGGGTGATTGCCTTTGTCGTCTTTAGCTTGTTCAGCCTCAAGGTGTTTCTGTTCGGGGCTGAGTTCCTCGAAAGTGATTTTCTCTGTATTTTCGGACGGTTCTTTTATAGGTAAATTCCTGATTTCCCTTGTAATTTCGGTCATAATCACGGGTTCGAAAAAGCGCACCTTGCCAAATTCAGTTTCACGTATAACCGACTTAGTTTTTTCGGTTTTTTCGGCTTTCTGAACAGGTTCAGCAGGTTTTTCGGCTTTCTGAACAGATTTTTGAACAGTTTCAGCCGACTTTTCAACTTTCTGCGCTGATTCAGCTGAATTTTCAGCAACCTTTGCAACTTCAGCAGGTTTTTCGGCTTTCTGTACAGGTTTTTGAACAGATTCAGCGGTTTTTTCAGCAACCTTTGCAACTTCAGCAGGTTTTTCAACTTTCTGTACAGCTTTCTGAACAGTTTCGGGCGACTTTTCCAGTGACTTTGCTTTATGCAGTTTATCAGCAGTTTCCGACTTCCTTACCGCCCTTACTTTTACAGTTTTCCTCTTGCCCTTTGCCGATTTACCGCACTCCGGGCAAGTTTTATATTTATCAGCATCATATTCATGCCCGTTAGGACATTTTACATTATTCATCTGCTATGCTCCTTTTGTTATATGATATTGCTGTTCATTGCGTTCAAATGACGGCTGTATCTTTTGGGAATATTTATGCCGACTAAGTATCCGAACGCATGGAGAAATTCAGATATAACACTGAATCCGTCCTTATAGAACGCTTCAATCCGCTTGTCTTTGTACTTGATTCCCTTGTAATCGGGCGGACATACAAACGTCCAGTCTGCTCCGCTTTTGTCAAATACTATGCGGAAAAATTTATCAACATCTGTATCTCTGTAACCCGCTTTCATAAGAAGTATGTGATGTTCTACAGCGTCATCAACTTGGCTTACAACAGCTGTTTTGCCGTCGAATGATATGACCGCAAGCAACGGTTCATCTGCTGTTACAGCACTGTTCACGCCTGAATCATCGGGATATTTCACAATATTCATCTGCTATGCTCCTTTGATTATGATTATGATTTGAGATACTTAGACAACTTCTTTTTGCGTTTAGTTTCGTACATAACTTTGTCCGCCTCCGTTACGAATTTGAACAAATCATCATTTTTCTGCGGTACTGCTATGATGTAGCCTGTACTTGCACTGAGCATAAACTCGTGGCAGGATTTTTTATTTTTTTCAGCGATATTGTCCTCGATTTTCCTTGTGAGAATATCAGCCTCTTTTTCGGTATAATCAGGGGCGAATACTATGAACTCATCACCGCCGAATCTACAGAATACTTCATTTTCGGTACACGAACTCCGCAGAACATCAGCGATTGACTGTATAGCTATATCGCCTGTATCGTGACCGTAAGTATCATTTATGACTTTCAGACCGTCAAGGTCTATGAACATAAGCATAACATTCCTCTGCTGTTGAGTACATTCCCTGAAAATATCGCTTGTTGCCTTGACGAATCCCGTGCGGTTGTATATTCCCGAAAACGTATCCTGCGTATACAGGCTTTCTAACCTGTTTACAGCGTAATTCAGCCCTATCAGCTTACGGATATTTTCCAGCGAATTGTTGATTGTAATGCACAGCGACTGGAACATTGCGTTATGAAGTGATACTTTACAGTTTCTTATCGCCATGTACCCTAAACACCTTTCCCCGAAATGCAGAGGTAAAAAGTAATAGAATTTACTTGCGGACTTATCCTGCGATATATCGGGGATAAGTTTCTTTTTCTTAACATAATCAACGTCATAGAATTTCCCACGGTAATAGCATACAGGCACTATCATTTTATCAGTGTAATCCGTGTACATAATATCATGTTCTTTCATTATGCCGTTGCTGTCAATCAATTCAGACTGCCAGTTTTCGCAAAGACACAAGTGAAATTCTTCAGGGTCTGTATCTGATACGAATTTCTTCATACAGTCAACATATTCCTCAAAAGTACCGCACCCGTGAAGTCTGCATGACAACTGATTGAACAGCGTCATATACGTGTTGTAAGTCTCCACACGGCTGTAATTCGAGATATTCAGCTCCTTGTAACCTTTATAGTCCTGTATCACTTTATCATGACAGCCGCAGCTTTCAGTGAAACGGGTTGACATATTCAGGATAACTTTCCTCTGCTGATTGATTTTCTTGAAATGATTATACAGCATTTTCGAGGCAAGCTGTCCCGATAAAGCAAGAGGTCTTTCAACTGAAGTCAGTTCTATACGGAGATTGTGATTGTTAAAAGTATTGTCAAATCCTGATACTGCTATTTCGGACGGCACTTTGAATCCGTTCTCATGCAGGCAATTTATTGCGGAAGCTGCCATAACGTCATTTGCACAAATTATCGCTTGTGGCATATAGGGATTGTTTTTCCTGAAATATTCTACCGCAAGTTTCCCTGAAGGCGCACGGAAATCCCCGTAATATATGCGTTCCTGCTCTATGGGAATATTGTTTTCCTTCAGGACTTTCAAAAACGCCTCAAGACGGTCAGCACTCTCTGAATTATTGGCAGGTCCGGAAATATAGTTGAACTTCGTGAATCCGTGTACTTTTATGAAATGCTCCGTAATTTCACGCATAGCTGTCTTGTTGTCAATGCCGATGTAATACATTCCCTCAACATCATTGTCAATACAAACAGCAGGTATTCCGGCGGACTTGATTCTTTCGAGAATATCGTGGACAACATACTGATAGTCAATAGTATTTGTCAGCAGAATAGCTCCGTCAAAATCATTGAAATCAGGCAGGCTGAATATGTTCAGTTCACCTGTATCATGGCTTGCGTTGTCCATAACTCCGCTGAACGAGGCGAATACATAGAAATCAAGCGAACATTCCTGAGAAGTTGACTGTATGCCGTGCAGAATACTGCTCTGATAACTCTGGTCAATTCCCGCAACAATAATTGCAATTCTGTATTTTTTCAAAAGGCTCTCACTCTCCTTACTGTAAGTTTCGTACATATCTATCTATATTTTACTACAAAATTATTAAAAAATCAATAGCTTTTTTGTAAATTTATATCAGTATAACTAAAATTACAAAAATTAGCTGAAATATTTACTAAAATTTGTCTGATTTGCCGAAAATCAACAAAATGCTTGACAAATCCTGTTTTTGATGTTATACTAATTTCAGATGATATTTTGACAAGGAGATTTGTCTTGTTATGAGAAATATTTGGCACGATATAAGCCCTAAACGTATTACTCCTGACAGTTTCTACGCTGTTATCGAAATCGGTAAGGGCAGTAAAATAAAGTACGAACTCGATAAGGAAACCGGTCTCATTAAAATGGACAGGATTCTTTATACTTCTACACATTATCCCGCTAATTATGGCTTTATTCCTCGTACTTACTCCGATGACCTTGACCCGTTGGACGTGCTTGTTCTCTGCTCAGAACGCCTTATGCCTCTCACTCTCGTGAAATGCTACCCTATAGGCGTTATCAAAATGCTTGACAACGAACACCTTGACAACAAAATTATCGCTGTACCGTTCGATGACCCTAACTATAATATGTATATGGACGTTGAACAGCTACCTAAACACGTTTTCGACGAAATGACCCACTTCTTTACGGTCTACAAGGAACTTGAAAATAAAGATACTGTCGTCAATGAAATTGAACACGCTGATGCTGCTAAGCAGATTATCGCAAGTGACATCGAAAATTATATCAATAACTTCTGTAAATAATTCAGAAGATTTTATAAAGTGAGGTATTTTTTTATGATTGCGTCAAGCGGAAATTTATTCAGCAGTGAAATCAGTGCAGCTCCTATCGGTATCATCGCTATGAACAGCGTTACCGAATTGGGTAACAAAATCAACGGTTATCTCGTAAAATGGGCGAAACGTGCAGGCTACGATGTGGACTCTTTCCTCATCGAAAGCGAATGCCCTCGTTTTTCTTCAGGCGACGGCAAAGGTCTTATCAAGTCCACCGTCCGTGGCAAAGATTTGTTCATTATCGTTGATGTTGGTAATTATAACGTAAAATATGATTATTTCGGTTTCCAGAACGCTATGTCCCCTGATGACCACTTTCAGGATTTGAAACGCATTATTCAGGCAGCAAGCGGTAAAGCTCACCGTGTTAATATTATTATGCCTATCCTCTACGGCGGCAGACAGCACCGCAGAAGTTACCGTGAATCCCTTGACTGCGCCTGCGCTCTTCAGGAACTTGAGGCTATGGGTGTGTCTAATATCGTTACTTTCGACGCTCACGACCCTCGTGTACAGAACGCTGTTCCTCTCATGGGCTTCGATAACGTTATGCCAACTTATCAGGTTCTCAAGTGTCTGCTCAGGGAAATTAAGGATATAAATTTAACTAAAGATAAATTCATGATTGTGTCCCCCGATGAGGGCGCTCTCAACAGAAATATGTACTACGCTTCCGTTCTCGGTGTTGATATGGGTATGTTCTACAAAAGACGTGACTATTCCCGTATCGTTAACGGCAGAAATCCTATCGTCGCTCACGAATATATCGGTAATGACGTCGAAGGCAAGGATATTTTCGTTGCTGATGATATTATCTCTTCAGGCGAATCTATGCTTGACCTCGCTTACAACCTCAAGAAAAAGAACGCCGGCAGGATTTTCACCTACGCTACATACGCTATTTTTACTAACGGGCTCGATAAGTTCGATAAGGCTTTCCAAGAAGGCGTTATCAGCGGTGTTTTCGGCACTAACCTCACTTACCGCACCCCTGAACTCCTCAGCCGTGAATGGTTCCACGAAGTTGATGTTTCCAAATATATTGCCTATTTCATTGAAGCTATCAATCATGACGTTTCTATCAGTCAGATTCTTGACCCGCATACTAAAATTGAAAATCTCCTCAAAAAATATGGTCTTAACTGACAAAATTTTGTTGAAATTCCACAAATGACGAATTTATGTGGAAGTAAATTCATGCTATTTATCTACCCACTTTCTTTTTCAATGACTACAGTCTGTCTCCTAAATTTTGCATTCTCCGGATATTACCTGTAATTCTCCCATTTATAAACTTCCCCAAGTTTTCTCATTGCAGGTATTATCCGTGAATTCTCTCGGCTGTCGCCTTTTTGACGGCAGCCAATTCCCCTAAACTTTCCATTTGCGTTCATTCGTCACATTTCAGTAATAATTGACATCTTCACTTTCCATGTCGGGAAAACTCCTAAAATGACTGCCGTCTAATCGTCACAACGGCAGTCAGAAGCCTTTTCCAACTCTTTTGTTGTTGTTCGTTTATTTTTTCATGAGGTAAAACTCCTGCAGTAGTTGACTGCTGAACAAGTTTCAGCAGTCGTACTCCTATATCTACTATCTACAGAGGTGATTGCTTTGCCGGATTATTCTGAAATCAGTAGGTTCATCGCTCTCGTACTTCGCCACAAACCACAGCAAATCGGGCTTTCCATAGATTACAACGGCGCTTGGGCGGATGTCGGCGAACTCATCAGCAAAATTAACTCCCATAGCCGTTTCAGGCTCGATATGCCTACTCTCGAAAATATCGTCGCTACTGATGACAAGCACCGCTACTCTTTCAATGACGATAAATCCAAAATTAGGGCTAATCATGGGCATTCTATCAATGTCAGTATCGGCTACGTCCCGCAAATTCCTCCCGAAATCCTCTACCACGGCACTGCCGAACGTTTCCTTGAGTCGATTTACGCTCAGGGTCTGCGGAAAATGTCTCGCCTCTACGTTCATTTGTCCGCTGATGTCGAAACAGCTCGCAAAGTCGCCCTCCGTCACGGAAAACCTTTTATTTTCAAGGTTCTCGCTGGCGAAATGTCTAAGCAAGGCTACGAGTTCTATCATGCTGAAACTGGTGTCTGGCTTACCGAGTGTGTGCATGTTCAATTTCTTGTCGGTTTCGTCTCATTACGAGACTCCTTTCTATAGACCATGGCTGTCGTTTCCCTCGGAACGGCAGTCAGAAAATCCTTTCCAGTGCGCTCTTCTGCATTGGTTTTACTATAAACTGAACGTTCGTTTCATCACGGCAAACCTCGTATTTTCAAGGTTTCCGCTAATTATCGCTTGAGTTGCCTTTTATTAGGCACTCCTTTCATTGAATATCGGCTGTCATTCTCCCGGAGTGGCAGTCCGCTAAAATCCATTCTATCGCTCTTCGCATGGAATGTCCCTATATATCGCTCTTCACCTCGTGAAGTGCCTCTATCATCTAAGTTTACGGCTGTCATTTTTTCCGGTGACAGTTGGAAAGTATTTTTTAATGAATGGCTGTCGTTTCTCCCTTTTAACGGCAGTCGGAAAATCCATTCTAATGTTCTTTTTCATTAGATACACTCCTATAAAATAGGCTGTCGCTCCTCCCGAACGGCAGCCCGAATCCTCCAACTCTTTGTTGTTTATTTATTTTCATTTTGTTTACTTTTTCATAAGTAAAACTTCCACTGATGATGGGAATTGACCTCTGAATTTATTTCAGGGGTCTTTTCCTTATTTAGGAAAAATATATAACTTTACTGGGAAAAATTGAAAAATTTTAGTTAGACGTTTAACAATTATGAATTAACTGTTAATTTTTAACAAATCTATTGACTTATTTTCGGCATTATGCTATAATTATATAAAATTTTTATGAAAGGTCTTGATTTCTTTTATGCTCCAATTGAAAGATATCGTTAAAAAATATGGCTCAGGCGACAATGCCGTCACCGCCCTCAATGGCGTCAGCATCGCTTTCAGGGAAAATGAGTTCGTGGCGATTTTAGGGCATTCAGGCTGTGGTAAAACTACTATGCTCAATATCATCGGCGGTCTTGACCACTACACTTCCGGCGACCTCGTCATCAACGGCGTTTCCACTAAACAGTACAAAGACCGTGACTGGGACGCTTACCGTAACCACTCTATCGGCTTTGTTTTCCAGAGTTACAACCTCATTCCGCACCAGACCGTCCTCGCTAACGTTGAACTCGCTCTTACAATTTCGGGCGTATCCAAATCTGAACGCAGACGCCGTGCCAAAGAGGCTCTCGAAAAAGTCGGCTTAGGAAATCAGCTCCACAAAAAACCTAACCAAATGTCAGGCGGTCAGATGCAGAGAGTTGCTATAGCCCGTGCCCTCATCAATAACCCCGATATTCTTCTCGCTGATGAACCTACAGGCGCACTCGACAGCGAAACTTCTGTTCAGGTTATGGAACTCCTCAAGGAAATTGCTAAGGATAAACTCGTTATCATGGTTACTCATAACCCTGAACTCGCTGAAGATTACGCTAACAGAATTGTTCGTGTCAAGGACGGCAATATTCTCGATGACAGTAACCCTTTTGAAGTCACGGAAACTGCTCCGCCTGTCAAGGAAAAGAAAAAGCGTGTTTCTATGTCGTTCGGGACAGCTCTCTCGCTCTCGCTTAACAACCTCATGACCAAAAAAGGCAGGACTATTCTCACGGCTTTTGCAGGCTCTATAGGTATCATCGGCATCGCAACTATTCTCTCACTGTCTACAGGTATCAATACTTATATCAACGATATTCAGGAGGAAACGCTCTCGTCTTACCCTCTCGAAATCAACAGGGAAAATACTGATACCTCAAGTATGATTGAATCCCTCATGCAGGCGCAGGAAGATTATCAAAACAAAGTTTTTGCTGATGATACGCTCTATGCTAATACTTCAGTCTATGATATGTTCAATTCTATGAATTCCTCCGCTAAACAAATCAACAATATGAAAGATTTCAAGACTTTTCTCGATACAAGCCCCGAAATAGCTGACTATTCAACCGCTGTTGCCTACTCCTATGATACGCTTTTGCCGATTTATACGGAATCTCCCTCAGGCGATATTATGAAAGTCGATTTCATGGAGTTATATGCTGATGCTTTCGATATGGGAAGTAATCCCATGATTAGCAGTATGGTTGGGAACTCCACTGCTACCGCTCAAATGTCTATGATGGGCTTGAACGTTATGGAGGAAATGTTACCTAATGATGACGGTACTGGTGTCAACGACATAATCAAGTCGCAATATGACGTTGTGGAAGGTCGTTTCCCTGAAAATTACAATGAAGTTGTCGTCGTTCTCACTAAAAATAATGAGTTGCCTGACTTCATTTTGTACGCTATGGGCTTGAAAGAACCTGAAGATTTCACTCAGCACCTCAAAGACGTTATGGCTCAAAAGGAAATTGAGGACTACGGTCAGACGGAATGGAAACTCTCTGACGTGCAGAACAAAAAATTCAAACTCATCTTGCCTTGTGAATCTTATCAGCTTTCAGACGATAAAAAGTCATGCACTGATTTAACTCAAAACGATACAGGACTTGATTTCCTGTTCAACTCCGATGATATTGGCGTTGATGTTGAAATCGTCGGCTTTATCCGCCCTAAAGAAGATGTCAAGTCTACTATGATTAACGGTTACATAGGCTATACTGCTGAACTCACTCAATACGCTATCAACAAAACTAACGACAGCGAACTCGTTCAGGCACAAGTCGCTGATACTGAAAATGATTTGCTCACCGGTACTAAATTCATGACCGATGACTACAAAGAGCCTACTATAGAAGAAAAATCCGCCGGCGCAAAAGATTATATTAAGTCGCTCGATACCGCAGGTAAAGCTGAAGTTTACAGGTTCATCATGTCTCAGCCTGATGAATCGCAGGTACAGGCTCAAATCGATGCTATGATGAAAGATTTCGACCGTGAATCGTTCCTCGAACAGGCGAAAGCTAACTACGCTGAAGAGTTGGGCGATATCGATGAGGAACAACTCCGCTCCTACACCGAACAAATGTCCGATGAAGACTTGAAAGCTCTCGCTGAACAAGGTATCAGGGCGCAAATCGCTGAACAGTACGCTGCTGAGTCCGAAAAACAACTCTCTAAAATGACAGTTGACCAACTTGCTAAGGCTCTCGATAAGGCGAAAATCACTGACGAAGTATACGCTCTCGTGTTCGATGAGTTCACTCCGCAGGAAATTTCTGACTCTACTTACGACGATAACTTGAAACTTTTAGGCAAAGCTGACCTCTCTGACCCGTCTAAAGTACGCATCTTTGCGAAAACTTTCGAGGATAAAGACAAAATTTCTGAGGCAATTGACAGTTATAACGACGGTAAAACTGAAAAAGACGTTATCCACTACACTGACGTTGTTGCGCTCCTGATGAGCTCCGTGACAAGCATTATCAGCGGTATTTCGTACTTGCTGATAGCATTCGTCGGAATATCGCTTGTGGTGTCGTCAATCATGATTGGCATTATAACTTATATCTCCGTCCTCGAAAGAACTCGTGAAATAGGTATTCTCCGTGCGATTGGAGCGTCTAAACACGATGTATCAGCTGTATTCAACGCTGAAACTCTGCTTGTGGGATTGTGCGCAGGACTTATCGGAATAGGCTGTACTGTACTGCTGAATATCCCTATAAATCTGATAATTCACACTCTTACAAGCCTTGATACGCTGTACTCAACTCTACCCGTGGCAGGAGCAGTGATACTTGTTGCGATAAGTATGTTCTTAACGTTCATAGCAGGCTTAATTCCATCGAGAGTTGCCTCTAAGAAAGACCCTGTTGAGGCACTCCGCACCGAATAGCGCAGAATTCTCAACTGTCGCCTCGGTCGGTGCTTCTGCTTCGCAGAAATGTCTCCGGACACCCGCACGCAATTTCGCACTGTAGTTTAATCAGACAAGAACATAATCACACAAATTATACAATACTTTGGTTCAAATTTGAGCGAAAGGTCAGGGGTGTACATTTTTGTACGCCCCTTTTAATTATGCATCGATTCAGATAAGTAAATTATCATGTATATTGTACAAATTAAACACCTGTTATTTATATAAATCGCTGAAAATTATATTCTGCCTGCACTTTTTTTAATATTACATCGTTGTATCTTTTAGTGGAAATAGTTGCGCAGACTATACGCCATACACATCATAATTTGCGTGATTATGTTCTTGTCTGATTAAACTACAGTGCGCAGAGCCTGCGCCCGCAGTTTTGCGCTATAGCTATTGTTAGCAAGAATATAATCACGCAAATTACGCAAAAGAATACAATAGCACTTTATCTACATATCTGTATAATCTTAAAAGGAGACAATATGAATATTGAAAAAGAATACGATAATGTATTCAGATACGCTTTATACCTCACTAAAAATAAGCATGAAGCTGAGGATATTACTCAGGAGGCTTACCTCAAATACCTACAACATACTGAATACCATTCCAAAGGTAAAGAACGTCAGATACTATACACTATCGTCCGTAATCTCTACATAGATTTGCATAGACGTAAACCGGTAACAAGCAGTGTTCCTATAGAATCTGCTGTATCTTCTGACGACGTTTTCGAAAGTACTGCCCTTAGAATTGCTATGAGTAAACTTTCCGATGAGGACAGACAAATTATTATTCTTCGTCTTGTCAACAATGAGAAAATTTCAACTATAGCACAACTTTTCGGTACATCAAGATTTACCATGTCACGGCGCATAAAAAGTATAACTCAAAAACTTGAATCCGAATTGAAAGAGGTGTAATCATGAGCAAATTAAAAAAATTACTCCGTGAAACTTACAATATTCAGCCCGAACGCAAATATTCTTTTCTAAGCAGTCTCAGGCATAACCCTGTATGGCGCAAACTCCACCCGATAAGCACTTTATCAATAGTTTCGCACTCCGGAATGCTTGCTATTTCGACGTTAACATTAACCGTAATTACCGCAGGTGCAGTCATTATTTCACATAATTTTAACCAGAATACTCCTGATGAGCCGATAATTCCCGATATTACGCCTATTGTTACTGTAACTTCCTGCGTGCCGGAAGTCACTGCGGTTCATAGTACAGAACTTTTGGTTCAATCAACTGGACTTTCGACGGTACAGAATACAGAACTCAAAAAAACGCTCGCAAGCAACGTAACTACGGTGAAAACAACGGTTTCCGATGTACAGCAAACCGAACTTTCCTTCGATTTAGAGAACTCCTCCGCAACGACGATGACTACTGTAACTGAAACTGCAATTGAGACAACAGTACAAACCTCAGTATACTACTCGCACCTGTTCAGGCACGACTATACTCTTGCCGATATTGCGCAAGATGATACTCTTTTGTACGGTTATCCGGATAACGATGTTGCAAACGAAATGTTTCAGAGTTATAACTCCGGTTACATTGAACCGTCAATCGGTTTTTCACAACCTCCTGTAGTTGAGGGCGAAATCATATCGATAGAATATACAAGTTACAACAGTTTACCCCTGACCATATGCAGTGTACAAGTCTCACAAGTATTCGACTTTTATGGCGAAAATGTTATAAATACAGGTGATATTGTGAAAATTGCTACGTACGGCGGATATATGCCTGTAAACAAATTCATTGCTTTGAATCCGGACAGTACTCTTTTCAGCGATTGGTCAGACGAACAAATTCAATCAACAATTCTGTTTGAGGACGGCGGTAATCAGTTACCTCCGAAAGTAGGTGATAATTATCTTTTCATACTGGATAAGGAAAAACAAGAAGTTAACAGTGAAAAATTATACTTCATGTTATCATGGTGTGATATATTCCGTTTTTACCGTAACGGCGATGACTATATTTGTTCTAATTCCGCAACGAATGGCAAAATAACGTACAATCGCTTGAAAGAAGTTACTGACGACAAAGTTTATTTTACTTCACCTGACGGCAGGCAGATTATGGTAAAAGATGATACTGATTTACTTACGGGATTACAGCGATACTATTCAGTTGACAGCGACGATCATGTTGAGTACCTTGGCGAGACTACGACAAATGATTTATTTTTCCCTTACAATTCGGAAGATGATTTTGAATTATCATGGACTGAGGAAGGTGTTGAATTTTCATACTGTTATGACCGCAAAAATAATATTTTCAAAAAGATTTACTTTACAGTGAAGTAAAAGAAATTTTGCACAATAAATTTTGTTAGCAGACAGATAACTCCGCACATTATGTTGAATAATGAATATAATGTTATAGGAGGTGAATTTTATGCCTAAAATATTTCTAAGCCCGTCAACTCAGGAGTGGAATCAGTACGCTACTGAGGGCAATGAACAGCTTTATATGAATCTTCTCGCCGATAGAATGGAGCCGTATCTCCGTTCAAGCGGTTTTGTTTACGTCCGCAACGACCCTGACCGCAATGTTCAGGGAGCTATTCAGGATTCAAATGCAGGCGATTATGATGTACACCTTGCTTTGCACTCGAACGCTGCGCCTGAATCGTTAGCAGGGAAACTGCGTGGAATTGATATATATTTTGCTCCGACGAGTCTGGACAGTGAAAAATTAGCTAATATTATCGCCAACAACTTGAAAGCTATTTACCCTTTGCCCGATAAGTCGAGAGCAGTACCGACTTATAACCTCGGGGAAGTGTTACAGACAAGAGCCGTTGCAGTTTTATGTGAACTTGGCTACCATGATAATTATGCAGACGAGGCGTGGCTGAAAAATAATCTTGATTTGATAGCGAGGAATATAGTCCGCAGTTTATGTGACTACTTTGGTTTACCGTTTGTAATGCCGTCAGCGATACAGTACGGGCAAGTTGCAACAAATGGTGCTAACTTAAATATACGTGATTACCCGTCGCTTGAGGGCGAAATCATTGGGAAAATACCGAATAATTCAGCAGTACTCATCAACGGCGAGACTGGGAACTGGTATGTAGTATCCTACAGAAACATTACTGGCTATGCAAGCAAGGATTTTATCCTTATATAGGACTTACAGAATCCCTCTTTACGAGGGATTTTCTTCTTTGGCAAAGTTTTATTTTTTTCCTTATGGAAATCAATTTTCAAAAAAAATCTGATTTGTAATAGTGTTTTATAGCATTTTGGAAAGTAATTTCATCCAAAATCACCTGAAAATGATTCTAATTCTAACATAAACCATACAAAATTATATTAGTTAAATAATTTTATCAACAAAATTGATTTTCGTGTTTTTTCCTCACGGAAATCAATTTTCAGAAAAAATCTGATTTGTAACAGTGTTTTTATAGCATTTTGACGAGTAATTTCATTCAAAATCATCTGAAAATGATTCTAATTCTAACATAAACCATATAAAATTAAAATAGTTAAATAATTTTATTAGCAAAATTGATTTCCGTGTTTTTTCCTGCTCCGCTATTGCAATTTCAGTAAAAGTGTGATATAATTAAAAATCACGCAGAATTCTCGGCTGTCGCCTCGGTCGGTGCTTCTGCTTTGCAGAGCGCTGTCCACCGGACACCCGCACCTGCACACACAGTTTTGCGCTATAGCTATTGTTAGCAAAAACATAATCACGCAAATTACACAAAAGAATGCATATATATTTCATTTTCAGTAAAGTAATTTTATTTTTTTCTCCGCTATTGCAATTTCAGTAAAAGTGTGATATAATTAAATAGTATGCAACTGTTTAAGGAGTGGCGGAGAGCCTCCACTGGCAATTTTATGCTATAGATTGCTTAGGCAGGCAGACAGCTCCGCATATTATACTTTAAGGAGTGATTGAGATGACATTGAAACCGAAAATATTTGCAGTAATATCAGCATTTGCCCTGATATTGCCGTTCACACAAGCAGGTAACGCTAAAGCAATCAGCTTTTCCCTCAAAGACCCCATTTACAGCGAATCTGCACTGCTGATTAACCTTGACTGCGATACGGTGATACACGACAAGTCCGCTGATACTAAAGAGCAGCCCGGACCTTTGGTGAATATTATGACAGCGGTAGTCTGCTTAGAGAACTGCCCTGACCTCAAGCAGGAAGTCACTATAGACGAATCAGTCTGGGAAAACCTCTATAATACTGAATATTACGATGATTTGCGGTTTGCTGAAATATATGACGGAGATAAGCTGTCGTATCAAGATTTACTGTATGCGATGATGCTGACATCTTCAGTAGAAGCGTCACAAACTATAGCTTACGAAATCGGCGGTAAATCAGTATCAGGCTTTGTGCAGATGATGAACGACAAGGCACAGGAAATCGGCTTAACATCGACGTATTTCACTAACCCGACGGGAATGTATGACCCGAATCAATACACTACAGCAAGAGATATGGCGACTTTAACGGAATATGCATTGACATTGCCGATGTTTGACAATATAGCTTCAGCGCAGTCGTATTCCCCAAGCGTTCCCAATTTAGAGAATCACCCTGACCAAGACGAATGGGTGTGGTATCATTCGAACACGATGACTGACCCTGACGACGACTATTATTACCCGGGAGTGCGAGGAGTTAAGACTGCTAACTTAGAAAAAGGCGGTAGAAGTATAGTTACGCTTGCGAGTAAAGACGGGCATAATTACCTGTTAGTAGCTATGAATGCGCCTATGGTTGACGAAAACGGCGATGTGGCATTTTATCATTTAGACGACGCAACATATTTGCTTGACTGGGCTTTTGAACACTTTTCATACCAGACGATTTTAGCGAATACAACTGAAATACAGGAGTTGCCTGTAGATTTAGCTGAAGGTGATGACGGCTATGTTTTAGTGAAACCGAAAGAAGATATTACAATGTTGTGGTACGACGATGTAGATATATCGCTGATACGTCACGACAAAATCCGTTGGTATAAGACTGATTTGACAGCACCCGTCAAAAAAGGCGAAATTTTAGGGGAAGTGACTTTAGAGTACTCCGGTGAGGAAATCGCCACAACAGAACTGGTAGCAGTATCAGACGTGAAACGTTCGTGGTCTAAATACAACTTATATGCGGTGAAACTTTTCCCGAAGTCGGACTGGTTCAGAAAAGCCCTGACAGTATCCTGTGTACTGAGTGCGATATATATTATCTTATGCATATATTCATATATAATGTACAAACGCAACGAAAGACCGATAAAGCCGTTATATTTAACGCCTGACCCGAAGAAAATCAAGAAATCAGATAACAAAAAGAAATCTAAAAAACGCAAGAAATGAACTTTTGTATGAAAATAAGCCGAGCAGGAAAAAATATACAGGCTTTGCGTTTTTTCCTGCCCCGCAAGTAATATTTTGCAAGTAATAATTTATTAGAGGTGAAACTATTGAAAAAACTCAACGGTATTAAGTTAAAACACCGCAAGCATACGCAGGATTGCAAAACTATTGATATGCCGATTCCCGAAAAAATAACTCTACCTATGGCAATGAATATGGGTGCGCCGTGTACTCCTACGGTGAAAAAGGGTGACAAGGTTCTGGTCGGCGATAAAATAGGCGATTGCAGTGCTGAATTTAGTGTGCCTGTACATAGCGGTGTATCGGGTGAAGTCACTGCTGTAAGCGACTATATCGGTGCAAATGGCAAAGTATGCAAGGCGGTTGAAATCACATCGGATGGCGAACAAGAGTTAGCTGAACTCCGTCCGCCTGTAATCACTGATAAAGCAAGCCTTATTTCAGCGGTAAGGCAGTCGGGCTTGTGTGGATTAGGCGGTGCAGGATTCCCTACGCATATCAAGCTAAATCCGAAAACTCACGTAGATACGCTGATTATCAACGGTGCGGAGTGTGAGCCATATATTACAGCCGACTACAGGGAAATGCTTGAAAATACAGAAGATGTGCTTGAGGGAATACGTTTAGTGAAAGATATGCTTGAAATCAAGTACGCCAAAATAGCAGTTGAGGCGAATAAACCGCTTGCAATTGAGAAATTCACTGAAATGGCTGAAAGTGACGATACAATTGACATAGTGACATTGCCGTCACTTTATCCGCAAGGTGCGGAGAAAGTCATAATATATAACTCAACAGGGCGGATAGTTCAGGAAGGTCAATTGCCGTCAGATGTGGGAGTTATGGTGGTGAACATTTCTACAATCGCCTATATATACCGCTATATCAGGACGGGAATGCCGTTGGTTACGAGGAGAGTTACAGTAGACGGCAATGCAGTGAAGTTACCGCAGAATGTCAGTGCAGTTATAGGCACACCTGTAGTTGATTTGCTGAAATTCTGTAACACAAGGCTTGATGCAGTGAAGAAAGTAATTTCAGGCGGAATGATGATGGGAATGTGCATACCTGACGTGAATATGCCCATAACTAAAACTACAAATGCGCTGTTAGCGTTCAGCAGGTACGATGACAGAGCCACATCAGCTTGTATACGATGCGGACGATGTGTGAGAGCGTGTCCTATAGGTTTAATGCCTGCCGAAATAGAAAGGGCGTATAAGGTGCGTAATATCGAGGAATTGAAAGCGTTGAAAGTGACGATGTGTATGAATTGCGGAAGCTGTACATATGTATGTCCTGCCAACAGGAAATTAGCTGAAACAAATCAGTTAGCTAAAACTCTTATTCCCCGAAACTGAAAGTTGCTGTTCAGGAAAAAATATATGTTCTGAATTTGCATAATCCGCAGAGTTATCTGCTTATCTAAACAAACTACAGTGCGAAACTGAAAATCATAATAGAGAGAGGTAATTTATATAAATGAATAAACTAATAGTATCACCTTCCCCACACGATGACAATTATCTCAAGACATCGGAAATAATGTTCAGCGTGTGTATGGCAATGTTGCCAGCGTTAGCAATGGGTTGCTGTATGTTCGGAGCGAACGCCCTTATAGTAACGCTTGTATGCGTTGGGAGTTGTGTTCTTTTCGAATATTTGTGCCGTAAACTGATGAAACGTGACAACACTATCAGCGATTTATCGGCAGTAGTGACGGGAATGCTCCTTGCAATGAACTTACCGCCGACAATACCGTTATGGGTAGCAGTAATAGGCTCATTTGTAGCGATAGTCATAGTAAAACAATTGTTCGGAGGATTAGGGCAGAATTTCGCCAACCCTGCGATTACAGCGAGAATAGTGCTTATGGTGAGTTTCCCGACGTATATGACTACGTGGGTTAAACCGTTCTATTGGCATGATTTCGATGCAGTAGCAGGAGCAACGCCTTTAGCGATACCGCAGGGCGAACCTACACCCTCGTATCTGGACTTATTTGTAGGGAACGTGAGTGGCTGTATAGGCGAAACAAGTGCGTTAGCGTTGACATTAGGCGGAATATTTCTGGTTATGCGGAAAATCATCAATCCGGCAGCACCGATAGCGTTCATAGGAACAGTAGGGCTGTTATCGTTCATAGCGGGAATAGACCCACTCTATCAAATTTTGTCAGGAGGACTTTTCCTCGGAGCAATTTTCATGGCGACGGACTATGCTACTACGCCGATAACGACATCAGGCAAAGTGATATTCGGGGTAGGTTGCGGAATCATAACGTTTGTGATAAGGCGGTTCGGTTCATTCCCTGAGGGAGTTTCGTTCTCGATACTGCTGATGAACGTTTTAACGCCGTACATAGAGCAACTCACCCGAACGAAAGTTTTCGGAGCAAAAGCAAAGGAGGCTGACGAAGAATGAGGGAGAATATTTTACCGTCAATAGTTTTAACAATTATCTGCGTAGTAGCCTCACTTCTGCTTGTATTTGCGCACGAACTGACGAAAGGCAATATTGAAGAACAGCGACAGATTCGTTTCAACAAGAGTGTTCAGGCGATATTCGGGGAAACTGACAGCAAATTGCTTGATAACAATTTCGGAGAAGAATCGGTACAGGCGATAGCTGTAACAACAGACGGACGGACTGCAATACAAGTGACAGCGGACGGATATTCGAAAGGCGGAATAAATATACTTGTTGGTATTGACGAAAGCGGAGCGATTTCGGGGATAGAATTTGTATCACTTGGTGAAACTCCGGGGTTAGGCTCGAAAGTACGAGATAATGCTGATTTCAGGGAGCAGTTCTACGGAGCGACTGAAACAGATGTTCCGCTTGACACTATCAGCGGAGCGACATTTTCCTCGAAAGGTATGAAGTCAGCAGTTGATACAGCGATGAGGGTTTACACTGAAAATAAGGAGATGATATTGAATGGCTAATAAACTTGTAAAAGAGTTAACAAAAGGCGTTGTGAAAGAGAATCCTACACTTGTAATGTTGCTTGGAATGTGCCCGACATTAGCCGTAACAACGCAGGCATTGAACGGAATAGTAATGGGACTTGCAACGACATTTGTGTTGTTAGGTTCTAACATAGTGGTATCAGCTCTCCGTAAAGTAATCCCCGATAAAGTGCGAATCCCTGCATTTATCGTAATCATAGCGAGTTTTGTAACGGTCATAGGCTTTTTACTGGAAGGTTTTGCGCCGTCGCTTTATGACAGTTTAGGGATATATCTGACGCTCATCACGGTTAACTGTATAATTTTCGGGCGTGCGGAGATGTTCGCCAGCAAAAACAATGTACTTTATTCAGCGTGCGATGCTATCGGAATGGGAATAGGATTCACGTTAGCACTGTTCATAATGGGTTCAGTGCGTGAGATACTTGGTTCAGGGAAATGGCTTGATATGGAAATACCCGTAATCAGCGACAATCCGATGTTACTTTTCATAATGCCGGCAGGAGGATTTTTCACTTTGGGAGTAATCATAGCAATGGTGAACAAATTCGCCAACAGGAAACCTCCGCAGGAAATAGAGTGCGGTAATTGCGAGAATTGCACGAATTGTGCGAAATCAGGCGAATGCGATAAAGAAAAGGAGGAGAACAAATGAAAACTTTAGGTATAATTTTACTTTCAGCGATGTTGACTGATAACTTTGTTCTCTCTAAATTTATGGGAATATGCCCATTTTTAGGCGTTTCTAAGAAGTTAGACAGTGCTACGGGAATGGGGATAGCAGTAACTTTTGTAATGATTTGCGCAACTATAGTAACGTACCCGATTCACCACGGAATACTTGTCCCGAACGGTCTGGAATATTTTGATACAGTTGTATTTATACTTGTTATAGCACTTTTCGTGCAATTAGTGGAGACAGCTCTCAAGAAACTTGTTCCGTCACTGTATAAGTCGTTGGGAGTATATTTACCGCTGATTACCACTAACTGCGCAGTATTAGGCGTGACAGTGCTGAACATTGATAATAACTACACATTTTTGCAGTCGATAGTGAACGCATTAGGCGGAGGATTGGGCTTTATGCTTGCGCTTGTGATATTTTCGGGAGTACGCAAGAAACTTGAATATGCAGATATTCCTGAAACTTTCAAGGGAGTACCGGCAACACTTATAGCTGCATCAATAGTTTCAGTAAGTTTTATGGGATTTTCGGGACTTTTCAACTAAAAGGAGTGATTAACGATGACATATGTTGTTCCGGTGATTATACTGGGAGTGTGCGGACTGCTTGCAGGGGTACTGCTGACAATCGCCTCGAAACTGTTTTATGTTGCGGTTGACGAGCGTATAGAGCGTATAGGCGAAGCTCTGCCACAAGCGAATTGCGGAGCGTGTGGGTATGCAGGTTGTGCGGATTACGCTGATGCCATTGTGAACAGCAACGCTCCGACTAACTTATGCCGTCCCGGAGGAGCTGATTCCGCTAAGAAAATAGCTGAAATTTTAGGTACGGCAGCAGCAGAAGTGATACCGATGACAGCTGTAGTCCACTGTAACGGCGACTGCAATGCTACAGAACAACAGTTCGATTTTGACGGAGTGCAGTCCTGTAAAGCAGTCAAGCGGTTCTACGGCGGAAACGGTGCTTGTAAATACGGGTGTATAGGTTTAGGTGACTGCGTGAGCGTGTGCGAGTACAATGCTATTACAATCAGCGATAATTTAGCGAAAATCAATCCTGCGATGTGTCAGGCTTGCGGACAGTGCGTAAATGCCTGCCCTAATAATTTGATTTCGATAAAGCCGAAAGCTAAAAAAATTGACGTATTGTGTTCATCGGGAGATAACGGTAAAGCGACAAAAGCGGTTTGCAGTAATGGCTGTATCGGGTGTAAGATTTGCGAGAAAAAGTGTCCTGTCGGAGCCATAAAAGTTGAGCAATTCCACGCTGTTATAGACTATGATAAATGTACTTCGTGCGGGCAATGCAAGTCAGCTTGTCCCGTGAAAGCAATCCACTGAGTGCAGAGTTATCTGTTTCAGTAAAATAATTAAGAGGGCATTTTGAACGCCCTCTTTTTGTTTTATATTGCACAAATATATTCTTTTACAGCAAGTAAAATTCATACAAGTTCACTAATTGCAAGTTTCAGTCTTTCAATTGATTCGCCTTTGCCGAAAACTTCCATAAGTTCGGTAGCTCCGCCGGGAGTAACAGCCTGCCTGCCTATAGCGATTCTCACCGCCCACATTACTGCTCCTGCTTTTTTCCCGTGAGATACAGCGTACTCTTTCAGCACGGCGAAAAGCGTGTCATTGCTCCAATCTTCGGCAGATTCCAGCAACGGGAGGACTTCCGTAAGTATTTCACGGCAAATTTCGGGAGTAGTTTTATTTTTCTTGTTGGTGTACAAATCTGTTGACATAGGCGGACGAGTTGTGACGAATTGTATTTGTTCAGGTATTTCCCCGAAATACGAGATTCTTGTGTGGAGAAGTTCAGCGAGTTTTGTTTTGTTGATATAATCTGCACAAAGTTCATCAAGTACAGGCAATGCTTTTTGTTGATACTGGTCAACGGGCATTTTCTTGATGTACTCCGAATTAAACCACTTCAGTTTCTCGTAATCGAAAACAGCAGGAGATTTACTCAATCCCTCGATAGAAAATTCTGTTTTGAGTTCGTCCATTGTGAAAAATTCCTGATTGGTATTTTTCGGGCACCAGCCTAAAAGAGCAATATAATTAACAATAGCTTCAGGGAGATAGCCGTCCCGCACTAAATCCTGAAAACTTACTGCGCCATGTCTTTTGGCGAGTTTAGAAATATTCCCGTTCTCATCTTTGCCCATTAACAGCGGTAAATGCACATATGTTGGTCTTTCCCAGCCGAAAGCGTCATAAAGCAGGCAATATTTCGGGGTTGAAGTAAGGTACTCGTTACCACGGACAACGTGCGTAACGCCCATAAGATAGTCGTCAACGACGTGGCAAAAGTTATATGTCGGGAATCCGTCCGCCTTAATCATTATCTGGTCACGGAGTTCGGAATTATCAATCTCGACTTTCCCGTAAACAACGTCGTCATATGAAGTCGTACCTGTATCGGGCATTTTCTGGCGTATAACGTAAGGCTTACCCTCAGCAAGATTTTTAGCGATTTCATCGGGCGGTAAATTTCTGCAATGACCGTCATAACCGCCTATACCCTTATCATTTTTCAAGGATTCAAGCCTTTCAGGCGTACAGAAACAGTAGTAAGCGTTACCGCTGTCAATGAGTTTCTGAGCGTACTCCTTGTAAATATCCAGTCTTTCGCTCTGAATATAGGGTTCGCCGTCGTACTCGATACCTGTAACTTTGAGTGTATCGAGAATCACATCAACAGCACCTTCCACAAGTCTGACTTGATCAGTATCCTCAATACGCAGGATAAATTTTCCGCCTTGCGACTTAGAAACAAGATATGAGTACAATGCTGTACGCAAATTGCCTATATGCATAAATCCTGTCGGGGACGGTGCGAATCTTGTAACAATATCTGCCATAATTTTACCTCTCATCTTTTAACAAAATATTCCTCATACCACACAAGGAAAGTATATATAGTCCAGATTTTCCGCCAATTATCGGAGTTACCGCTGATATAGTCGTTGAAAATCGCCTGTATTTCGTTGACATTGAAGAATTTTTCAGCTGATTCGCCGGAGAATTTAGCTTTCACATCAGCGTTATAGCGGTCATCAGCAAGCCATATTCTTATAGGCACTATAAAGCCCAATTTTTTACGGAAAGCCACTTCCTCAGGGAGGACTTTAGCGGCAGCCGTACGGAAAGCGACTTTGTTAGTTATATCATTTACTTTATATTCAGACGGCATACGGGATGCTATATCAAAAATACGTCTGTCAGTCAAAGGCATACGTATTTCAAGCCCAACGGCACGGCTCATTTTGTTGACATTCAGGTAAATATCGCCCTCAAGCCATATCTGTATATCAACATCGGACATTTTAGTCAGCGGGTCAAGCTCCTCGGTTTCATCGTAAATATATTTAACAAGGTCAATCAGCTGAACATCGGGGTTGTAATTTTTAAGAATACGCTGTTTTTCGTCCTCTTTCATAATATTGGTGTTGCCGACATAGAAATTCCGCAGATTATCGCCGTATTTTTGTGCATTGCGGTACATATTGTAACCGCCGAAAAATTCGTCAGCACCTTCCCCCGAAAAGCAGATTTTCGTATGTTCAGCCGTGGATTTACAGCCGATTGTGAACACTATTGCGGAAGCGTCCCCTAAAGGCTGTTCCATATTATACATAACATAAGGCACAATGTCAAAGTACATTTCAGGAGTTATCAGGCACCTGTTATTTTCACGCCCCAATATCTGAGCAGTTTCCCTTGCAAGAGGTGACTCGTCAAAACGTTCGTCATCGTAACCGCAGGAATCAGTGACTTTCACATCTGACATCGCAAGCACATATGAGGAATCAACTCCGCCCGAAAGAAATGACTCCGCTGTTTCGCCGTCCTCTAAGACTTCGGGCATAATCTGCTGTATAGTGTTGTGGATTTCGTCAGCCCAATCATCAACAGTTTTGCTGTAATCAGGCTTGAAATCGGGTTTCCAGTAGCGTTCTACTGTAAGTTCACCGCCTTTGTATTCAAGCCAATGTCCCGGCATAAGTTTCTTCACGCCTTTGAAAAATGTATCTTCGCCTGCAACGTAAGTCAGGGAGAGATAAATTTGCAGAATATCTGTATTTAGTTCCTTGACGAAACCGTTTTCAGCCATTATTTCACGAATTGTAGTACCGCAAAGTAACTTGTTGTCACTCGTCAGATAATAGTAGAACGGTACGGTTCCGAAGTGGTCACGGAGCGCAAATAATCCGCTGTCTGTCTGTATACAGAACGCAAACATACCGTACAAATGTTCTGCCATTGAGTGACCCCATTTTTCATATGCTTTCAGGATTATCTCCTGTTCACGCTGTTCTCTCGGGAGCGTGCAGTCTGTTTCAAGTTCATTGCAAAGGCTTTTCCAATTACGTATATGACCCTGATATTTCAAAATTTTCGTCATAAATTCACTCCTTATATAATATATTATTGAAGTTCTTCGTGTTCGTATATCATAGGACGGCTCATAAGGGCAGTAATCGCTTCCTGAGCACTTCCGCCGTGGAAAAGTACCCTGTTAAGCTGTTCAGTTATCGGCATTTCCACGCCCAATTTCTGCGCCAGTTTATAAGCAGAATGGCAACAGCAGTAACCCTCAACCGTACCGACTTGTTTAACGGCATCTTCAGGCGATATACCCTGCCCTATAAGTTTACCTGCTCTTGCGTTTCTGCTATGGACGCTTGTGCAGGTGACAATCAAATCGCCTATACCTGTAAGACCGCTGAAAGTAACAGGATTTGCTCCGGCTGCGCTCCCTAAGCGTGAAATTTCGTGGATACCTCGTGTCATAAGTGCAGCTTTTGTATTGTCACCTCCGCCCATACCGTCGCAAATTCCACAACAAAGTGCTATAATATTCTTCAAAGCTCCGCCCAACTCACAACCTTTTACATCGTCATTGAGGTAAATCCGCAGTGTATTTCCGCCTAATTCCTGCTGTATATATTTAGCGCACTCTCTGTTTTCTGAAGCGGCAACAATTGTTGTGGGTATAGCTCTTGCGACTTCTTCAGCGTGGGAAGGTCCTGATAATACGACAAGTTTGTCAGTACCTGTTTCTTCGGTAATCACCTCACTCATCAATTTAAGAGTACCTTCCTCGATACCTTTACCCGTATTCACAACAACCATTTTGTCATTTACATACGGTTTAGCGAGTTGAGCGACTGACCGTGTGAAACTTGACGGTATACCGAAAATAAGTATATCGCAGTTTTCTATACACGAAATATCACTTGTGAGATTGATTTCAGGGGGGATTTTTACGCCGGGTAACTTCTGAATATGCTCACCGTTCGCCTTTATATCGTCAATTTCCTGTTGAAACTTAGACCAGACTGTTATTTTGTGTCTGCCTTTACGTAACGCAGTCAGCGCAAGACTTAACCCGAATCCGCCTGAACCTAAAATAACAATATCAGCCATATTATACCGCCTTTCGTTAAATTATTTTTCTGTTCTCTTGAAAGAAAACTTTGATTCCGTACCTTCTTTCAGGCGTTCTATGTTGGAACGGTGCATATATATAACCATTGCGGTCATTGGTACGCAGAGTATCATATAGAGGAAACTCCTGCCGAATGAACAGCCGTCCACTATCCACGACATAAGCAGTACAGCAAGCGGTGCATATGCTGATGCGATTATTGACGACAACGAAACGTACTTCGAAATCGCAAGCATTACCGCAAAAATCACAATCAGTGCAAAAAATACCCGTGGTTCAATTGCAAGCAGTGACGCTACTCCCACAAGCACGCCTTTTCCGCCTTTGAAGTGGTAATATATCGGGTAAACGTGACCTATAATCGCAAAAAGCCCTGCAATAAAGCCTATATAGAGTACATCGTTATCAGGCTTGAAACCTGCATGGAGAGCCTCCGCAAACATTTTGGAAACACTTACAGCAAGCACGCCTTTACACACGTCACCGATTAAAGTCAACACTGCGCAAGGTACTCCGCAACAGCGGTATGTGTTAGTAAGACCGGCATTTTTACTGCCCATTGTACGAATGTCCTTGCCTTTAATTAGTTTTACAAAAAAAATCGAAAAGTTTATACTTCCCAGAAGATAGCCAATTACGGCGGAGAGAACTATAGCTAAAAGCACTTTCATTATTTATCATTTCCTCCTCTTTCACGTACTATAAATCGAACAGGTGTTCCCTCAAGTCCGAATGTCGAACGGATTTGATTCTCAATATATCGCCTGTACGAAAAATGAAACAAGTCTGCTTTGTTTACAAATATTACAAATGTCGGCGGTTTAGTTGAGGGCTGAGTGATGTAATATATTTTCAACCGCCTGCCCTTATCGGACGGAGGCTGTACTCTTGTAGTAGCGTATGCAAGCACATCGTTCAGCATTCCCGTTGAAATTCTCATACTATTCTGTTCGTTAGTGTATTTAATCAACTCATATAATTTATCAGTCCGCTGACCTGTTTTCGCCGATATGAACACAAATGGCACATATGACATAAAACTGAAGTCATTTTCGAGTTTAGTACGGAACTCCTGCATAGTTTTGTCATTTTTTTCAATTAAATCCCACTTATTCACCGCAACAACGCACGCTTTCCCCTGTTCGTGAGCGTAACCTGCTACTTTGGAATCCTGCTCCGTGAATCCTGTTGTTGCGTCAATCATAATCACACACACATCCGCACGGTCTACAGCCATATACGCTCTCAACACGCTGAAATGCTCGATTTTCTCAGTAACTTTTGATTTTTTGCGTATTCCAGCGGTATCAATGAAAACAAATTTACCGTATTCATTTTCAACAACCGTATCAGTTGAATCACGTGTAGTACCTGCTATATCCGAAACTATAACTCTTTCCTCGCCTGCAATCCTGTTTATAAGCGATGATTTACCGGCGTTAGGTTTACCGATTACAGCGACTTTCACGAAATCTTCATCGTATTCTTCTTCGGCACTGTCCGGTAAATATTTATACACCTCGTCAAGCATATCGCCTGTACCGTGACCGTGGACTGACGAAACAGGGTACGGGTCGCCCAATCCCAAATTATAGAATTCGTATAATTCCATAGGCGGTTCGCCTAAACTGTCAACCTTATTCACGCAAAGTATAACAGGTTTACCGCTTTTCTGCAATATTTCGGCAACTGCGTAGTCATCGGGAGTAACTCCGCACCGTATATCCGTCACGAAAATTATCACATCAGCTTTTTCTATTGCAATTTCGGACTGTCTTCTCATCTGGGCAAGTATTACGTCATTGCTGTCAGGTTCGATACCGCCTGTATCAACAACCATAAATTCCTTGTTACGCCACTCGCATTTTGAATATATGCGGTCACGGGTAACTCCGGGGGTATCCTCGACAATAGCAAGCCTTTTCCCGATTAACTTGTTGAAAAGCGTTGATTTACCTACATTTGGTCTGCCTACAACTGCTACAATTGGTAATGGCATTTTATCTTCTCCTCTCTATATTATATTACCTGAATATTTCCGTTATTCTGCACAAAATCACTGTTCAGATTCATTTTCCAATAACAGCATCAAGAAATTCAAAACCGTCATTGCTTGTAACCCTGATTTTCGTGTATAATTCCCTTTCAACATCTGATACAGTCATATCATCAAGGAATATTTCGCTGTCCGCCATAAGCATTGCAGACGATATAAGCAACTCGTCACCTAATTCCACGCCTCGTAACTGTTCAATAAGGTCATGTGCTGTAATAAGCCCTGTTACCGTGATTGTTTCGCCGAAAAAATCATTTCTTATACGGTAAACTCTGCATTTCAGCCGTGGGAAATGTTCCTCTGCTTTTTCAGCAAGTCCGCATATAATCGGGTACGGGCTGTAACCTGTTGCTATCGAAATATGACGTTCTCCGCTCAACTGTTCAGCTGTATCAAGTGCCTGTTCAAATTCGTCAATCAGTGAACGCAACATTCCGACACCGTTCTCATATTGCGGGAAATCCTCATAGTAAGCCGATTCAGGGAGTTCACGTTCCGCAATCATAAAAAATTCATCAGACGGGTAAACTGTCCGTGTACCGTACTCAGACAGGAATTTCTCCTGAAATTCAGCGATAATGTCGATTGTTTCGCCTGCCGACTTCTTGTCAAAAATTTTAATCGGGTAAAGTCCGTCACGGTATTTAGTGATTCCCACGGGAACAACTGCCATACTGCTGATATTCGGCATAAGTCCGCCTAAATCCGCAAGTGTCCGCCGAAGTTCATCGCCGTCATTTATTCCGGGACAGCAAACTATCTGACAATTCAGCTGTATACCGTTTTCCGCAAGCTGATATATATATTTCAACTTTTCGCCTGCAAATTTATTGTGCATCATTTTGACACGCAAATCGGGGTTAGTCGTGTGAACCGATACGTTTATATTGAGTTTCATAGCGATAATACGGTCAATATCAGCCTGATTCAGATTCGTAAGCGTTACGTAATTCCCCTGTAAAAACGAGAGTCTTGCATCGTCATCTTTGAAATACAGGGTTTCACGCATATCGGGAGGCATCTGGTCAATAAAGCAGAATATGCACTTATTACTGCACCGCTGTTTTTCGTCCATAAGGAAAGTATCGGATTCTATTCCCAAATCGTCATATTCATCTTTTTCGACAGCAAAAGTCATAATTTGGCTGTCACGGCGTACTGTAAGCAGAACATTTGTTTCAGCAGCATAGTACATATAGTCAAGCACATCTTTTATTGTATGCTCGTTGATTTCCAAAAGCAAGTCATTTTTTTTAACACCTGCAATATCAGCCGGTGAACCTGAAACCACGTTTTTTATTTTTACCATAAAGCAAAAGCACTCCTGTAAAAAAAAGAGAGGAAGTTTTGCCTCCTCTCCTCCTCATGTATCGGGAATAAGCCGATTATTCAGCGTCAAGGTTGAGAACCTTTACGCCCTTATAGAATCCGCAGTTTTTGCAAACTTTATGCGGAGCTTTGAATGCACCGCAGTTATCGCATTTGGACATTGCGGGTGTATCGAGTTTCCATACAGCAGAACGTCTTTTATCACGTCTTGCTTTGGAAGTTTTTCTCTTTGGTACAGCCATTTTGGCACCTCCTTAATACGAGTTTCACAACTCAGATAGTCAGATTCCCCTGAAAATCATTGCAAGTCGCCAATTCTCCTCACGCCGAAATCCGAAGAAATCTGTTGATGTTCGCAGAAAGATTCGTTCAGATTACAGCCACAAACCATACAAAGACCTTTACAGTCATCTTTGCACAAATTTTTTGTCGGCAATTGCAAAAGCAAATCAGTCACTGCAATTTCATTCAGTTCGATGCTCTCGCCGTCCGCAACGATATAGTCATCGTTATTATCGTCGCTCACGGAAGGAACAACAATATGTTCACAGTCGAAGTGGTAATCTTTCGCCAATTCTTTCAGACAGCGGTCGCAGGTAGTGAGTAATGAAAAATCAAGTGCAAATTGCAGATAAACAATACCTGCCCTGTTGAAAATCCTGCCCTTAACGGAAACAGGCGAATTGAAGTTACAGCCTTTTAACCCGTCAAGCTCGTCTTTTTGAATTTCGTAGTCAATATCAGCAGTTTCGCCTGTGATACTGAAAAGTTGTTTTAAGTTAATCTTCATATAACAAATCCTTAAAGAGCATCATATTCTTAATTATACACCAATTGACAGCGTATGTCAATAGTAAATTGAGAATTTTTTGAAAAAATTATTTGATGAACTGTTTTACGCTTTCGGGGAGCTCCTCATTATCAGCGGAAACTGTAAATGTTATAACAGAATCATCGCTTGTGAGTTTATCGAGTTTTTCGAGCATTTTACCGAAAGCCTCGTAATCTCTGCCGGCAATCCTGAAAATACCGTCAACGAAAACGTCTTTGATGTCGTAGTTACCTGCGAGCATACCTGCAACGAATCCGTAGAATGAGTCAATGCTGTCGATACCGAACTGTTCAACATCGCACCATCTTACTCTGAAACTGATAGAGCGTCTGATATTGTCGCCCTTTTCAATGCAGACGATATTGCCGTTAGTGGACTTTACCGTTTCATTGATTTTGTCGATAAGGATTTTAGTCTTACCTGTACCTTTTTTACCTGTAATAAGTTTAATCATTTTTATTTCTCCTTCCGTCTTTGCAGACAGTTATTTGATTATTTTAACCGAGTTTTGCCTCAAGTTCAGCCTTTGCGCCCTCATAGCCCGGTTTACCGAGAAGCGCAAACATATTTGACTTATAACTTTCAACACCCGGCTGATTGAACGGATTTACGCCGAGAACATAGCCTGATACAGCGCAAGCCTTTTCGAAGAAGTAAATCATATAGCCAACACTTTTTTCAGTTGTGTCATCGAGTTCAAGAATGATATTAGGTACACCGCCCTCTGTATGTGCAAGGACTGTTCCCTCAAATGCACGGCGGTTTACAACGGACATATTCTGATTTGTGAGGAAATTCAAGCCGTCAAGGTTTTCCTCATCTGGTTCAAGGAACAAATCAGTTTTCGGCTTTTTGATGTCAACGACAGTTTCGAACATAATTCTTGCGCCGTCCTGAATATATTGTCCCATAGAATGCAAATCAGTCGAGAAAGTAACTGATGCAGGGAAAATGCCCTTATTATCCTTGCCTTCACTCTCGCCGAACAATTGTTTGTACCATTCAGCCATCATCACGAAACTCGGGTCATATGAAACAAGCAGTTCAACAGCTTTACCTTTTCTGTAGAGTATATTGCGGATAGCAGCGTATTTATAGCAATCGTTGTTATCGAAATCAGCGCAGAAATCAGCCTGAGCTTTAGCGGCACCTCTCATAAGAGCGTCTATATCACAGCCTGCAACTGCTATCGGCAACAAGCCTACTGCTGTAAGTACTGAGAAACGTCCGCCTACATCGTCAGGAATAACAAAAGTTTCATAGCCTTCAGTGTCGGAGAGATTCTTGAGAGTACCACGAGCTTTGTCAGTAGTCGCAAAAATACGGTTTTTAGCTTCTTCTTTACCGTATTTCTCCTCAACCATTTTCTTGAAAATGCGGAAAGCAAGTGCAGGTTCAGTTGTTGTACCCGACTTTGATATTACGTTTACAGAAAAATCCTTATCTTTACAGAGTGAAATAATCTCATTGAGATATGTAGGATTGATACTGTTGCCGACGTAGTAAATATCAGGTGTATCTTTTGCGATATTGTTATAGAGAGGCGATTTGAGGAGTTCGATAGCAGCTCTTGCTCCGAGGTACGAACCGCCGATTCCTATAACAATGAGAATATCGGAATTTGACTTGATTTTTTCAGCAGCAGCCTTGATTCTTGCAAATTCTTCCTTATCGTAGTCTGTAGGCAAATTCACCCAGCCGAGAAAATCATTTCCAAGACCTGTTTTTTCGTGAAGTGCCTTTACAGCCGTTTCAACTTGCGGTTTTATACCTGCGAGTTCGTCAGCATTGATAAAATCTTTAAGATACTTTACATTAACTTTCAGTGACATTTTGAAATACCTCCATAGTGTGGGAAAATCCGCACTTTATAAATTATCTATTAAATTATACCACATTTTTCAAGATTTTTCAAGTATCTTTATAAAGCAATTAAACTTTTGTCAATCATAACAGTTTTCAACAGTATTATTTTAGCAAATTGCACAACGTTTCCCGGAGAATATACCCGAATGTCAACTTATTTACGCTGTTACTTGTGACTATATCAATTTCACACACGAGATTTTTCTCACTGTAAAAGCCTGCTGTACCGATTTTCTGTCCCTTTTTAACAGGTGCTGTAATATATTCTGGTAAAACTACCACTGTACTCAACTCGTTAACTCCACGAGGAACAACAAGATTGCTCTGATTCCTCAATCGTATTTCTACCGCTGTATCTTCCCCGTTACGTACTCTCAAAGGCATAAGCATTTCGTCAGGGAACATTGTTGCTGTTACTTTGTACTCGCTGAATCCTCTGTTTATCAGCTTTTTAGCTTTCCCGAACGAAATATCCTCATTTTCAGCACCTAAAACCACTGCTATATAACTCATTCCGCTGTCATTTTCACCGCCCTCTGCTATACAATAGCCTGATTGTTCCGAATGGCAAGCCTTAAAACCTATGTGCTTATCGTACGTCCTTGCAAGCGTATTTTCGTTGACAAGTTCCGTCTGTCCTGCTTTCACGAAATCACGCCACGTCTTGAAATACGGTTTCATAAACTCATATTTTGCCAATTTAGAGCAGATAACGCTTATATCGTGCGCTGTAGTGTATTCCCTTTCATCGTAGTACCCGTACGGCGAATAAAATGCAGTATCACGCAAACCCATATCAAACGCTTCACTGTTCATACGTTTAACAAATTCCTCAACAGTTCTTTCGGACTGCTCCGCAAGTACCGTCACTGCATCATTGGCGTTCCCTATGATAACTGATTTAACAAGTTCCTCGACTGTCATTTTGTCGCCCGATTCAAGCCACACAACTGCACCCTTTGTCCCTGTTACTGATGACGATGCTGTAAGTTCCGTTGTAAGGCGATATTTGCCGGTTTCGATGTCCTCCGCCACAAGCAGTAATGTCATAAGTTTCCCCATATAGCCTGCATTTAACCGCATAGACTGATTTTCCCCGTCAATTACAGTACCTGTTACGGATTCAATTAAAATATATGACTTTATATTTTCGGACTCCTCTGCTGACGAATTTATAGGCATATACAGCAAAAAATTCATCAGTGCAATCAAAATAATACAAATTTTTTTAATTTTCTTCATTCTCATCACCCGAAATTATTTTATGCTGAAAACGCCCGTATTATACAAAAAACTCCGGCTTATACCGGAGCTTGCGAAGTCACCTCTCGTAACTTATTATATATGTTCCTCTGTTGTCGCCTGATACGCTGTATTCTCTGCCTGATGGTACTTTGACAGCAGTCGTATCGCCTGTTGATTCAACGCTGTACACAATATAAGCTGTACCGCCGACTGTATGCGAATAGGGCTTGTCCGAATCATAGCCTTTCAGGAAATCTATGTATTCCTCAAGGCACATATTTTTCTCAGCCATTATATCAGCATGGACTTTACCGACATAGCGCAAATGCCATGGACAATATTCCTCACCTGTAATCTGACTTTTGCCTTCAGGGTAGCGCACTATAAAGCCGTATTTCGCACAATTCTGTACTACCCAGCCTTCCGCATCAAGTCCGTCAAATCCGATATACGAACCAACGCTGAGAAGTGCAAGGTCAACTGTACAGCCGTTTGAGCGTTCCGCAAAATAGCGTGGACAAACTGAATCGGGAGCAGTGTATGTATTTGTAGTACCGTATACAACAAAATCCGCAAAATCAGTGGCTTTATTGTAATCCTCCATAAGTCTGTTGAGAGCGTTCACGGCATCAGCATCAAGAGTTACGTTATCGCCCTCTACCGTGTAAAATTCGTTATGTTTTTCAGCGAGATTAACTGATTTTTCGGGGTTGTCAATATAAAGCATACTATTTTCGTCTGCAATCGCAAGAAGTCCTTTTGAAAGTCTGTCGGAAGTAAAATTTTCCTCTGTAAATCCTGCTTTTTTAAGCGTGGCAACAGAAGTTTTAGTTGGTCTGCTGTTCGGGTCAAAAGCTACCGTGCTTACAGGCGGAGGGAGTGCATTTTTCGGCAGGAAACTCCCCTCTATTGATATTTTGTCATCTGTTGTAATTATAATTACATTTCGTCTTATGCTGTCAAAAGCAAACATAAAAACTGAAATACCAACGCACAAGCCCAGTATTCTTTTAGCACTTGTACGGAGTTTTTTCTTTTTTGCCAATTCAACCACCCACTTCCATAAAATAAGAAAATTGTGTAAAACATTTACACAACATTTGTTCTTTTGTTTTAGTATTTTACAAAAAGTTTATGATAATATTATACAACCAAAAATATAGAATGTCAAGTCATTTCGGGAATTTTTTTGTAAACTTTTGTCGCTTGAACGATATGTCAGCTGAAAAAGAAAGAAACAGGCAAGGCAAATTGCAGTATGTTGTTAATAATATTTGTTGATATTCAACAAAAATGTTTATATGATTCACTTCTGACATCAAAAAATAATCTTTTTTAAGTCTATACTTTTAATAATGCTTATGTTATAATAATTTTACAGAAAGGAGGGTTTTTGAAATGTATAGTGATTACGGTAATAGACTTCATGTATTGGCGAGTATCATCTTTTGGCTTTATATGATTACAGGAATAATAATAGGTATTCTTTACGCATTTTTATGGGATGATGTAGTCGAAGCACTTTTTATTGCGCCTATTGTCGGCTTTGTATCAGGTTACTTAAACAGTCTTGTTCTGCACGTCGTGGCGGATATTGCTGAAAATTTAGATTACCTTAACAAAAATGTCTACACGATAACAGATATTATTGATAAAACCGTGAATAAAGACAAGAACTGAAAAAGAAAAGCTGTACGGAAAAACCGTACAGCCTTTTTTTAGCCGAAAACAGCAAGAAGAAATCCTGCCGCAATTGCTGAGCCTATAACTCCTGCTACATTTGGTCCCATAGCGTGCATTAGCAGGAAATTTGACGGATTCGCCTTTTGACCCTCTACCTGCGATACACGTGCCGCCATTGGTACAGCTGAAACGCCTGCTGAACCGATAAGCGGATTGATTTTTCCGCCTGTAAGCACGTACATGAGTTTACCGACGAGAAGTCCGCCGACTGTTGAGAAACAAAATGCTGTAAGTCCGAGGAGAATTATAAACAATGTCTGAAGATTAAGGAAACTGTCTGCTGCTGTTGTCGCACCGACTGAAATTCCGAGGAATACAGTGACGATATTCATGAGAGCGTTCTGTACTGTATCGGAAAGTCTTTCTGTTACTCCGCATTCTCTCCAGAGATTGCCAAGCATAAGACAGCCTATAAGCGGTGCTGTTGACGGGAGAAGAAGTATAACAAACATTGCAACGATTATCGGGAAAAGTATTTTCTCTGTTTTTGATACAACTCTGTTCTGTTCCATTTTTACTTTACGTTCTTTTTCAGTAGTAAGGAGGCGCATAAGCGGAGGCTGTATCATCGGGATAAGTGCCATATACGAATATGCGGCAATTGCTATAGGTCCGAGGAGTTCCGGTGCAAGTTTTGTTGTAAGGAATATTGCAGTAGGACCGTCCGCACCGCCGATGATTCCTATAGCAGCAGCCTGATTACCCGTGAATCCGAGAAGTACTGCGCCAAAAAATGCAAGGAATACGCCCATTTGTGCGGCTGCTCCGAGAAGAAGGCTTTTCGGGTTGGATATAAGCGGTCCGAAATCGGTCATTGCTCCGACACCCATAAATATGAGCGACGGATAAATTCCTGCTTTTACGCCTATGTACAGTATATCAAGCAGTCCGCCATTCGCCATTACGTGCCCGTAACTATGATAAAATTCGCTTTCTTTATCGAGGAATGCGCTCCATAATTCAGGGTGGTAGAGTGCGTCAGTTGATTCAGGTGTAAAGTATGAGAGGTTTACAAGCAGGCAGCCGAATGCAATTCCCACAAGAAGAAGCGGTTCAAATTTTTTCTTGATTCCGAGGTAGAGCAATGCGCACGCAACTACTATCATTATGAGATTTTTCCAGCCGCCGTCAACGAGAAAGCTATGAAAGCCTGAACTTTCCCACAAATCCGTAAGAGTCTGAAGAATATCCATTTTCAGCCCTCCTTATGCTATGATGACAAGCGGTGAACCTGTATCAACAACTGCGCCCTTGCTTGTTACAACTTGTGCAACAGTACCGTCTTTCGGGGCAACAATTTCGTTTTCCATTTTCATTGCTTCGAGGATTACAAGAATCTGTCCTGCTTTAACGGTATCGCCCTGTTTTACCTCAACACGAAGAATATTTCCGGGCATTGGTGCGGATACTGTTTCGCCGTCCGCAAGATTTACGGGAGCGGGAGCAGGCGCCGGAGCTGCTGACGGAGCAGGAGCGGGTGTTTCGGGCTGAGCAGGTGCAGGAGCAAGTGCCTCGTATTCGTCAAGTAATATTGCTTTACCCTTTTCAACTTCAACTTCATATGTTTTTCCGTTGAGAGTAACTTTATATTTCATTTTTTATTGACCTCCTTAATTGAAATAAAATGCAGTTCATTAAGAGGAGTCTGCAATGTATCGGCAACTATCGCCATAATCATTGCGGCTTCCTTATCGGGCACATCGTGGAGTTTGATATGACCTGCTGAACCTTTTGCGAGTACAGGTTCAGGTTTCGGAACAGGTGCAGGGGCAGTTTCAACAGGTTTCGCCGGTGCAGTTTTTTCTTTTTCAGCAGATTTCTTTTCTTTATTCGAGAAAATTGCGCCTGTTATATAGAGTACAGCCATAAGGAGAACAAGTCCGAAAAATACAACGGCATAGCCGAATATTGCGGTTATTGCGGCATCACCTATTTCCATTTTCGTACCGCTGTCAACTGCCTTTACAACAGCAAGAGCAAAGAAATTCATAGAATAACCTCCTTCTCCTTACATTGCCTCGATTGTGTAAACTGCTTCATTTTCTTCCTGAGCCTTGCGGTTTTCGAGGAATTTAATTGTCTGGTCGGGGTAGCATATGTAACTCATTACATCTTCTTCGCAGCGGCAAAGTTCACCGAGTTTTTCCTTTGCTGTCTTGAAATCTTCCCCTGTACGCTTAACATCTTCGTCACGGCAGTCAACAGGCATATCATCACCGAGTACTTTCTTTGAAAGTTCAGGGTCAATCGGGGCAGGTGCTATACCGTACTCACCTCTGATGTAGTTCTTTACTTCTTTGGAAATATTCTTATAGCGTTCGCCGACAAGAACATTTGTTACAGCCTGATTTCCTACCATTTGCGAAAGCGGTGTTACAAGCGGAGGATAGCCTAAATCTGCACGTACTTTCGGGATTTCGGCAAGTGCCGCATCGAATTTGTCCATAGCGTGCATATCTGTAAGGTTTGCAATCATATTCGAAAGCATACCGCCGGGGACTTTGTAAACGAGTGCCTGCGCATCTGTAGCAAGGCTTTTCGGATTCAATTGTCCGCTGTCAACGTATTTCTGTTTAATCGGCTTGAAATAGTCATTTACCTTGTTGATGATTTCCTCATCAAGTCCGCAGTCTATACCGTACTGCTTTAGAGCGTAGAACATTGTTTCTGTTGACGGCTGCGACGTACCTCCTGAGAAACACGATGTAGCCGTGTCGATAACGTCAATACCAGATTCTATAGCTTTTGTTATTGTCATATACGCCATACCTGTAGTGCAGTGCGTATGGAGTATCAACGTCATATCGCCTATTGCGTCCTTGATACCCTTGATAAGGTTTTCAGCCTCATACGGTGACATTGTACCTGCCATATCTTTCAGGCAAATCGTATCAAAGCCCATTTTCTTGAGTTCCTTGCACATTTCGATGTACTTGTCTACTGTATGCACGGGACTTTGCGTGTAAGCGATACAGCCTGATGCGATTGTTTTTTCTTTTGCGTATTTTTTTGTAGCATTAAGTGCCGTTTCAATATTCCTGAAGTCGTTAAGTGCGTCAAATATTCTGATTACGTCAATGCCGTTTTTTATTGACAGTTCAATGAATTTCTCAACAACATCATCGTGGTAATGTTTATAGCCGAGAAGATTCTGACCTCTCAAAAGCATTTGTAATCTTGTGTTTGGGAGATTTTTGCGGAGATTCCTGAGTCTTTCCCACGGGTCCTCATTGAGATAGCGCAGGCAGGAGTCAAAAGTAGCTCCGCCCCAGCACTCAATTGAGTAGTAGCCGGCTTTGTCCATATCGGGCAGAATACCTTCATAATCAGCGTAAGGCAGACGGGTAGCCATCAATGACTGGTTAGCATCACGCAGAATGGTTTCTGTCAGTTGTACTTTTTTCATGTACATACCTCCTGAATTAAATAAATTTACGGTTCATACTTCTTTGTAAAAACCAATCAAAATTATTATAACATATTCACAAAAAAATTTCCAGTGTTTTTACAAATTTTTTATTTTAACTTAATAAATTCCTCAATTGACCTGTTCATATCCTCGATACGTTTATACAATTCCCTTGCTGACATACGCATTGCGCCGTTACCGAGGATAATCATTTGTTCAGCACCGTCCGAAGTCGCAACACGCACACGATGATTTTTCACGAGTTCGTGGCTTGTACACTCTATGTACGTATCAGCAGTTTCGCTTTCTTTGGTGTAAACTATGCTTATATTATAGTACTTTTCAACGTCACGGTGATTCCGTTTGACTTTGTACGCATCAAACACAAGTATGATTTCGTAACCCGTATACCCCTGATAACTGCACATAATATCAGCAAGCCGTTTTCTTGCGTCATCAAGGCTTTTTTCAGCGACTTCCTTTAATTCGTCCCACGCAAAAATTATATTATAGCCGTCAACAAGAAGATAGTCTGAACCGCTGTAAACAGGTATTTTCACGGGCTTACTGTAATCGCTCCGCACTTTTGCCGTTTTGAATGCATTGCGTGGACGGTCAATTTTCCCGTAAGTACGTTCGAAAATCGCCATAAGTTCCTCATCTGATATTGCTCTTTCCACAAATCGCCGTACTTTCTGTTGTTTTTCCTCTTTTGACGGCTCAAGATACGATGGTAAATGCATATGATTCCCCACATCGTACCATTTGACATTGACACCTGCTCCGTGACTGCAAAAAATTGAATCGGCACTGTTTTCAGTATCACCGTCGCAATCATAGTTTATTGATTTAATAATTTCGTCAGCGTTATGGCACTCCCTGTAACCGCCGTTAATACACGAAATCCGTCCTTTTCCTCTTGTGTAGCTGATAACTTCCGTCTGATAGTCATTTATTTCAGCAACAGGCGCAGTCCCTGATATTACAGCCATTTCGCCTGCTGTTTCGGGAGGATTGAATACTGCTGACATTCTTTGCAAATCAGCTATAGCTCGTCCTACATATTCAGACGGGATTTCAAGTTCATAGTCATAATATGGCTCTAACAATACGCTTTCCGCACTCCGTAATCCCTGACGTACAGCACGGTATGTTGCCTGCCTGAAATCTCCCCCTTCTGTATGTTTCAGGTGAGCCTTCCCCGATACAAGCGTTATTTTCATATCGGTCACGGGTGAACCTGTAAGTACGCCTATATGTGTTTTTTCCGCAAGATGAGTCAATATCAGCCTTTGCCAGTTCACGGAAATCAATTTTGCTAATAAAATTATTTAACTATTTTAATTTTATATGGTTTATGTTAGAATTAGAATCATTTTCAGATGATTTTGAATGAAATTACTCGTCAAAATGCTATAAAAACACTGTTACAAAACAGATGTTTTTTGAAAATTGATTTCCGTGTTGCCAGTTCCTGTCGAGTTTATCTTCTGATACTGTTGTATCGAAAATCAATCCGCTGTTACGTGGTAACGGTTCAATCAGCAAATGCACTTCTGCATAATGGCGTAACGGTTCATAGTGACCTACGCCCTCAACAGTATCAGATATAGTTTCCTTGTAAGCAACCACACCATTGCCGAATACAACGCTGTAACCATATTTTTCCTCTATCAATCGGCTTAAAACTTCTATCTGAACTGCTCCCATAAGCTGTATATGTATTTCTTTTAACTGTTCATTCCAGACAATATTCAATTGCGGGTCCGTATCTTCCAATTGTTTCATATCTTTCAGCACATCGTAAATATTTTTGTCGTCAGGTATTTCAATTCTATACGTCATTACAGGCTCAGAAACAGCTTTCCCCGTATCGCTGATACAGCCTATCCCCTGCCCTGAATACGTACCGTCAAGCCCTGTAACTGTACACACTTCACCTGCTTTTGCAACATCTGCTGTACGGAATTTTTCCCCTGAATAAAACCGCACTGAACTCACTTTATTTGTGACATCTTCACCTTCTGCCGTTCTGTATGCAATTTCGCTCCGCACCCGTAACTCTCCGCCCATTACTTTCAGGTGCGTGAGGCGTGTACCTTTGTTGTCGTACGATATTTTGTACACTTTCGCCCCGAAATCTTTACACCGTTCAGGTTCAGCCGTATATTTATCGAGTGCCGATATAAATTCAATCACGCCTTGCATTTTAAGTGCTGAACCAAAATGACACGGGAATATCCTGCGTTGTGAAATTGCCTTTATTATGTCGTTTTCGCATAGTTTACCGTCAAAAAACAACTCCATAAGATTTTCGTCGCACGATGCACAATTTTCCTCAATATCACCAGAAAAATCAACGCATTTCTCTGAAAGATGCGCCCTTATTCCCTCAAGTAACGAATTTTTTGCAGCGCACGTCAAATCCATTTTATTCACAAAAATAAATACAGGTATATTATATTTTTTGAGCAGTTTCCACAACGTCAACGTATGACTTTGTACGCCGTCCGTACCGCTTACGACAAGCACCGCATAGTCAAGTACCTGCAATGTGCGTTCGGTTTCAGCCGAAAAATCAACGTGTCCCGGCGTATCAAGCAATGTTATATGAGTTTCGCCGGCACTAAATTCCGCCTGACTTGCGAAAATTGTTATACCTCTGTCACGCTCTATAGAATCAGTATCAAGAAATGAATTGCCGTTGTCTACTCTGCCCATTTTCCTGATTTGACCCGTTGTATACAGCATAGCTTCTGCAAGTGTAGTTTTCCCCGAATCAACGTGTGCTGTAATACCTATTGTTATATTTTTTGACTTCATCTGACTTTTCCCCCGTAATTTTAATTATAATAATTATATCACATATATTAAAAATTGTCCACAAAAATATTTAAGGCAAAAGCATTTACTTTTTTATTCTGAAATTATTTGACAATCAGGCATTTTCAATAAATTTTGCATATATTTTGCATTGAAATTGTCGCAAATATAAAAATCAACTACTCCACGCTCTTACAGCGTAATCAGGTACTTCGCCAACTATTATTGTTTCCGCTATCAGAAATTCAAAATTCTCCTCTGTTTCGAAACTGTACAGGGGTATTGATGATATGAGATTCGCTGATATTTCCGCATAAATACGGTGTACTGTCTGATTTTCGCCTGCGGAATCAAACGTACTCCGCAATTTTACTTCAGCCTCACCTACAGGGCATATCCGCACTTTTATTGAATTTCCACGCCCTGCAAGAAGGTAAGAACCGCTCAGCGAACCTATTGCTATTTCCGCCGATGTTTCGCTGTTATCAGCAAGCCGTCTGTTTATTTCCTCCGCAAGTTCCGACTGCACACGGTTTATATTCCCCGAAAGTGCCTCTATTGACGATGTACGCCCGTTTTCATCATAGACTATATTCGCAAAATCCCCGTATGTATACTCATTTTCAGCAATATAGTCCGATACAGTTTCAGTGATTATCTTGTTCGCTGAATGCCTTGCAACTTGTTCCGCCTGTATTTCAGCTGACGGACGGACTGCTGTTTCAAGCCGTATTGCTATAACAATTAACAAAATTGCAACACAAATTATTGCCAATATAATTACAAAACGTTTGTTTTTCTTATGACATTTCCTCATTGAATCAGCTCCCCTTATTTACTCAGCTGATTTATTATATTCCCCATACTGATTTCAGGTGACAAAAAAACAGCCTGCAATAAGACTGTTTCAATGTTTTTTCCTCAACAAAGGCATAAATTTTATTTTATAGATAGCGTACATAATATAAAGATTAGCGTCGTACAGTACAAACAATATATTACACAATACAAGCAATATCATTGCTCCGTATTTGCCGTACTCGTTCATTTCCTCAAGCATTTCCCGTATCCCGAAAATATAAACTGTCACATAGAAAAATGATACCGCACAAGCATTGAATATCACAAGCTTTATCAGCCAGCGTAATATTTTTAACTTGAGTTTCTCAAGATACAGCCTTATTATCGGGAAATGCCCGAATATCATAATAAATACAAGTGCTGATTCCTTATCCGCCGTTATGAAAAGCGATAATATCCCGACTGCTATATACGTAAGCCACGCCCAGCTTAAACTTACTTCCTCCGCTATAATCATCAGCAATATCCCTGCAACCATCGGCAAAATAAGGTAAAACATCGGCATAATTCCCGCAAGAAACATACATAGCAGGCATAATGACGATACTATTCCGCCAAGCGCAACCCTATAACTCACATTTCTCATTTTGTTTTACCTGTCAACCGTTTTTTTACGTTCCTGCATACCGTATGTCAGCATTGCAAGCAATTTGTGCGGTACAAATCTCGATGCAAATAAGCCTGCACGGATTACAATTCCGGGGACTGCTATGAGTTGTCCCGAAAATGTTTTTTTCAAGGCGTATTCTGCTGTATATTCAGGCGAAATAGGTTTCATACTGAATGTAACTCCTGCACGGTTATTGAAATTCGTATCAACAGGTCCGGGACATAGTACTGTTATTGTTACAGCTGATTTTTCCCGCCTTAATTCCTCCGCTATCGCAAATGAAAGCCTTACAACATAGTTTTTAGAAGCGTAATACGATGATAACAACGGTCCTGTTAAAAATCCCGCTGATGATGCAACATTCAGGATTTTACCGTGATTGCGCTTAGTGAAATCACGCAGGAAAAGTTTCGTCAGAATATGAACCGCTTTTATATTCACGTTTATCATATCGAGTTCTTCCGCAAGGTCAGTTTCAGTAAATTTCCCGAATATCCCGTAACCTGCATTATTCACAAGCAAGTCAATTCTTTTATCTTTACAGAAATCATACACTTTGTACACATCTTTTTCTTTTGACAAATCCGCTGTAATAATTTCAGTTTTGCCTAATTTCTGCTGTAACTTTTTCAGCATATCCTCATTACGTCCCGTCAGAATCAGTTCCCATCCTCTTTTATGCAGATTTTCGGCAATACATCTGCCTATTCCCGATGTTGCCCCTGTAACTAATGCTTTCATAATATAACTATCACTCCTTAATTTTACTCACTGTAAAGCGTATCAATCCCGAAAAGAAACAACAATTGTTCATAATCGTCAGGATTAAGAAACTCATTTAACTTTTTCTCCATACAATCGGGCGAAATAAATGCAATTTCACTGTAATGCTGTATCAGGAACGGCACAAAACATACTGCATAATCATCGCCTATTACAAGCAATTTCTTATCATTTGCAACATTCGTCCGAATTTTAACAAGCGGTAATTTTCCCCCTAAATATAGCCTGTACATATCTTCAGACTCAATCATTTCCCTGTCATAGAGGCTTTTCCTGTACATCATACCGTTATTGTCGTAACCTTTGCAATCAGTGACTTCCGCACCGCCTGAATACTCGTAAATATCAAGCAAATCAGGCTTTGACTCCATATATTGCGTTTTGCTGTACAAATTCCCCTTGTAATTATTGGTTATATGTTCAATAGTATACTTATCGTAAGAAACGGGCATAAAGCCCAATTTCTGTATGACCGTCCTGTACACGCAAAATGCCCCATAACTCGTCCATTTTGAGTCGCTCCTGTAGTAAATATAGTTATCGCTGAGCATTTTCAGGATATTATATGCATCTATTTTACGGATACTTGCATCAAGATTCGTATACAGACTGTCAATCTGCTGTTTTTCGGTTGATTTCAGAAGATAAGGCGGTAATTTGTTACCATATACGCCTGATGACGTAGGCACTGCAACAAAGTAAACTGCTCCGTTATAATTTTTTACAAATTCATTCACTGCCTGCGCTGATTTATCTGTATTTTTCGGAGTTGTATCTACTGAAAGTAATCTGTTCTCGTAAATATACACGCCGTTTACAATACTCTCGCCCATACTTGATTCAAGCCTTGCGTTCGCTGAAATCAATTCATTTCTGCCTGCAAAATTATCAGCTGTATATGATACCAATTCCCTGCCGAAATCACCATCAAAAAAATTCTCCCATGTAATTGCAGGAAATTCCCCCGATGATTCGCCTTTAATCCCGAACAACGTAACCGCAGAAATTGTTATTATAATTGCAAATAGTATCAGTGCAGAAATTTTGTTCGCATTTTTCATAAATTTCTCCTATAACTGTATAAGCATATTTTCGGAACTTCCCGTATATGAAATCATTGCGGTACATACTGCAAACAGAATTACAGTCACTACCGGGGAAACTATAAGAGTTACGATTCTGAAACGTGTTTTGTTAATTCTGTTAATCATATTCCCGAATAAATCCGTTGAGGCATATATTCCCACAAGCAGAACTATTATATACGACCTGAAAAGATACGCTGTCAATGAGTCTGCAATTATCCTGTTACCGCCAATCATCGCCCATATATAGCGGAATGATTCGCTTATATTACTGTTTGCAATGAATACGGTTGAAATTGTCGTCACCACAAAAGTATAGATTATCCCTGTTGACTTCAGCATTCTTGTATTTTTCAGCCTGCTCTCGATGATAATTGCAACGCCGATAATCAGTCCCCATATAATACCGCCTGCATTGAATTTATACCAGAATCCCATTAAAATCCACAAACTTACTGAAATAAATATGTTGATATACTTTGCATTTATCACGGAACGGAACGGGTGAAGCACGTATTTCCTGAACCATTGCACCGCCTGAACGTGCCATTTTGCTGAAAAATGACGTATTCTGCTGTTGAAAAGCGGATAGTTGAAACTTTGCGGGAAAGCGTACCCGAAACAATACGATATACCGATTCCCATTTCAGATATTCCCGAAAGCGTGAAGTACAGGCACAAAATATATGCAGTTGCTCCGAGCCACGCCGTCAGTACAGGCAAATTCCCTGTATCAATGCTTTTTATTGCGGAATACAGAGAAAAAAGAGTATCAGCTAAAATTATTTTCTTCGCTAAACCCTTGACAAAAATCTCCATACCCGTGCCGAGTTCAGTCAGCCTTATTTTCCGTTTGCGCCATATTTTCAGGAAATTGTCATAACTCACAACCGAACACATTATAAGCCGTGGGAACATCATCACAAACAGCCCGAATCGTATGAAATTGATTTCCGCCTTTATTCTGCCTTTGTACACGTCTATGAGGTAGCCTGTTGCGGACAATGTGAACAGTGATATTCCAACCGGGAAAAAGTTCTGTATTTGTAAATGAAACGGTTTCAAAATCCACGAAAATAGTTCTGTTCTGAACGCAAAAAGTGACAAAATATTGAACAATATTCCTGCTGAAAACGGTATCGCCATAAATTTCCTGTATTTCTGTTCTTTCCATTTCAGCCTGTATGTCAATCTTGCGGAAATATAGTTGACCATTGTGTAAACAAGCATAAAAAATAAAAATTTCAAACTAAACAGTCCGCAGAAAATCATACTCAGCGAAAATAAAGTTATATCTTTGAATTTTTTCGGTGTCAGGAAATATATCGCAAGTGACAACGGGAAAAATCCGTATATGAAAAGCAAACTGCTATATACCATTGTTTTTCTCCCGTAATATGCGGACTTTTTCGGAGAGTTCCTCTGCTGTCATCATCGTATTCAGCACTTCAATCAATGCGCTTGCTGATAAAAGTGACGGCAATCCAAGTGATTTCTGTAATTCTTTTCTCAGAATACTGCTGTTATTTCCTCCGCTTAAACCCAACTCATACAGCGTGAATTTAGTTATATCAGGCGGTGAAGTTCTTTCAGACGACGTTATACCTGCTTTTTCAAATGCCGACAGAATTATCTTTGTATCTATCCCCTCTACGCCGAGTTTTCCCTCTGCTGATGAAGTCCGCTTGCGTTTTTCCTTACCGAAAATATCAGGAATATAGACATTTTTTATGTTACCTTTAACGGCACTTTTTATATAGCCACGTATTTTCCTGCCTGCGCTGTCAGAATCAGTCAGAATTATTATCCCTGTTTTTTCAGCATAGTACCTTATAAGTGCCAGTTTTTCGGAATCTTTGAAAATCCCGAAACCGTTTGTTACTATAATAACAGCATCGATAATCGACGAAAGTTTTATTTTGTCATATTTTCCCTCTACTATTATTGCCTCATCTATCTTTATCATCTTTTACTCCTGTTTTTTGAAGTGACAAGCATTTTAGTAATTGCCTGTTCAATTGCTGTCCTTGCGTCTGTATCTGATGAATTGAGTTGCATTGTCGTATCACGCAATATGATTATGCAGTCCCGTAAACGTTCAGTACTCATACGGCTGCTGTCACGGAACGCATTTTTCACAACAAATGTTCTCTTACCGTAATCAAAATCAACTGCCATCTGTTCCGGAGTTACACCTGATTTTTTAGCACAAGATGCACGGTACATATCAATAAAAACGCCTGTTATCGCATAAAGTACAGCAATTCTGTTATCTTTGCTGACGTTGAGTTCATCTACAGCCTCAAACGCTTCTCTTGCGTTCATACTTGCTACAGCATTCGCAAGGTTATATATTGTAGTATCGTTCTGCGTGTGGACGAGTTCGTGAATCATATTGCGGTCAATTTCCCTGCCGTCCGCATAAAAACACAATTTATCAAGTTCGTTAGCTATGGCAATCCCGTCACAAAGGCACATTTCAGCGAGTTCTTTGCCGTTTTCAAGCGATATATGACTTCCTCTTGATGCTGCCGCCGATACAATCATTTTCGCAAGTTCATTCGCTGTTTTTATGGGGAATTCGCATAGTGTGCCGTTTTTTGCAGCGAAATCAGCAAGCTTTTTGTTTTTATCTTTAATTATATTCTGATTTGTCTTGTAATCCCTCTGCACTTTGATTTCAAATCCCGTGACATTGAAAATCACAACAGTTTGCGGAGGAATATCTTTCAGCGTTTCAATGAGTTTCTTTGTAACATCTTCCGCACTCCGTCCACGCATATTTTCAAACGGCTTTTCGCAATTGTAGTCGTTTATCAGTATACAGTTGTATTCCGACATCATCGGGAACTGCTGTATAACATCGGACAATTCGGACAAATCTATTTCATTGCCCTGTATTTTCGTCAGTGCAAAATCCGTATTATCACCGATTGCTGTTTTTATTATCATTTTCGTCATTTTCTTTACGCCTGCAATATCAGCACCAAAAATATAATAAATCCTACTGAGTTCGCCCTTTTTGAGTGCCGAAACAAGCGTTTTTGAATCAACTCTCGCCATATAACCTCCTTACTATATATTTCCCTTTTCCGTCAGGCAACAGAATTATCTCAAAATTATTCACATCATCAAGATAAATACCATTGTTGTAAATCTCTGTATTTTTAGTGATATTGCCGTAATATACAGCAATTCCGCCTGTATTTATGTTACTTTTTGCAGGTGAAAAATTTATTTCAAAATCATTGCAGGCAATTGAAAATACATCTTCCCCGTAACTTATGCAATATTCGCCTGTATCAGCTGTAAAGCCCGATTTATTGAGGAGTTTCAGCCTGCCGTTATAAATATCAACATCTTCCACGGCAAAACGCCCTTTTACTCTGAACGGCTTTAGTTCAGTTTCGTATGTAATATCTTGTGAGGCTGTATTTTCCGTGAGAATCAGCATTCCAACCCTGTTTATACCGTTGACCGAAAGATATTTGCGGACATATTCAGCTGAACGGTAATGACCGCTTAAATCTATTACATTTGTTTCGCCGTTGTGAGATACTGTCACTACTGCATTATTGCCTTTGCCCATAACCGCAATAACAATACGCTTGTCCATAATTCGCCCTGATACCGCAAATACAACAGAACATACACACACTGATACAACAGTCGCAATACAAACAAATTTTCTGTTTTCCTTGTAAAGATATATGCTTACTACTATAAGCCACGAAATAATTGCTACAGACGGCAAAAAGTCGTTCATACGGGGCAATTTCAGGAAATCCACTGCTGAAACGGCATTTGAAACAAAAATAACAGGCTTTATAAAAATATCCGCCGTATACAGCAGAAAAGTCATAAATCCGCCTGTAATCACGTAAATCAAGCCGAAAATCATCGCAAAAGTACACAACGGAACAAGTATCATATTTGACAAGGGCGAAATCAGCGAAGTTTCCTCGAAATAATAAAGGCTTACAGGCATTATGCAGAGTGTCGTGCAAGTGCTTATTATAATTGCTTTAACAAATTTCCCTTCTGTTTCCTCAGCCATATATTGCCCGAAAACTGCTATCCCGAAAGTACCCGTAATTGACAATATAAATCCACTGTTATAGACTGCATACGGGTCAGCAAGGCTTATAATCATCACTGCCACTGCTATTGAATTAAGTGCGTCACTCTGTCGTTTCACAAGGCGTGCAAAGTACATAATATCAAGCATTATCATTGCTCTTATTGCTGATACAGGATATTCCGCAAGCGATATGAAAGCTAAGAAAAGTAAATTTATTACACCAAAACTGATAAATTTATTTACTTTAAGTTTCCGCATAATAAACATTACAATTGATGCGATAATCGACACGTGTAGCCCTGAAACCGCAAGCACATGACCAATTCCGCTCCTGTAGAGTGCAGTCCTCGTATTATCGTCAATATACTGTTTTTCGCCGAAAATCATTCCCGTAAGAAATCCGCCTGTTTCATCATCTGTTGCAATGCGTATTCTGCGTATCATATTATCACGGAACGATTTAAGTAATTTTTTTACTTTAGCGGAATCGGTATGTTCTACATCAACATTTTCAGCGTAATTCACTCTGACAAAAATATGACGAGCTTTATAGTAATTTTTCGAATCAAACAGATAATCTCCGTCCGTCCCTGTAAATTCACAGCCTTTAACCGTGATAATATCGCCATATTCTGCGCCTAACTCGTTACAGTAGAAAAGTATATCCGCTTTTTGCAGACCGTTTATCCTGCCTTTGACTACATAAGACGCTCTGTCACCCTCATATACTTCGTAATCAGTGACTTCCCCGTAGAAATCGCCTGTAGTCCCGACAAAATCAGTCACTTTGCAATAGCAGTCAAGCGTATATTTCATATTCACTGTAAACGCTGTAAGGAATGAAAATATTATTATATACAGGTCAAAACGGCTGAAATTCCTTACTTTTGCGATTACAGCAACAATCACTGAACCGGCGATAATCATAATAATCCCGGTTATATCCGTAAAAAATGAAGCGAAAAACAAGCCTGACAGATACGCTGATGCTATACCAACCATTTTTCGCTTCATCTTAAATCACATACCTTCGTTATTTATTTTATACTAATTTCATTCTAAAAAACCTGACAATCTTTGCGAATATCCTGCACCCGTTACTGCGTCAAAGTGACTCGACATACGTTAGTATGGCTTCGCCACTTTTCCTTGTAACAGGCACAATCTATTCGCAAATCTTGCACGTTTTTAGAACGAAATTAGTATTACTTAAAGAACAGCGGGAGTTTTTCGAGGAAAATAATATCTTTTCTGTCACCCGCATCACCTTCAGCAAGCACTGCACATTTTCCGGCAATATTGCCCTCTGAATAGAGTACCAGTTTTTCGAGTACTCTGAGGGATTCGCCTGTACTGATTACATCGTCAACAATAAGCACATTTTTCCCTTTAATCATCTCTGCATTTTCAGCTGAAAGATAGAGAGTCTGTTCATTAGCCGTTGTAATTGATTTAACAGTAAGCGAAACAGGATTCGTCATATAGAGTTTGACCGATTTCCTTGCGACAATGTACGGTTTACCGCTTTGTCTTGCCATTTCGTATGCAAGCGGTATACCTTTTGATTCTGCTGTAAGTATCACATCAAATTCAGGGCATTTTTTCAGGAGTTCAGTAGCCGATGCGACTGTTATCTCAACGTCCGAAAACATTATAAATCCTGCAATATCAAGTTTTTCGTTCACCGGGAAAAGCTGTAATTCACGTTCCAGCCCTGCTATTTTTATTTTATAAGTATCTGACATTTCAGGCACCTCATTCAGTTTTGCCGAGGGATTCAGGTCCCCAGCCCATTTTTACGCCTGCAATCATATGGAAATGAAGATGCTTTACAGTTTGACCCGCATCATCTCCGCAATTGTTGATAAGCCTGTAACTCTCGATATTTTCAGCTTTTGCGATTTTTGATACAGCCTCGAATACTTTCGCAACAACTGCTGAATTTGTTTCGTCAATCTCGTTTGCACAACAAATATGCTGTTTCGGAATGACAAGGTAGTGAACAGGTGCAATCGGTGCTATATCCTTGAAAGCGTACACAAATTCGTCATCGTATACCTTGGCTGACGGGATTTCCCCGTTAATTATTTTACAAAATAAACAGTCCATATTGATTCTCCTTTATTTGATAAATTCTTTTACAATTTCGGCAAATGAGTTCACTGCCCAATCATATGGAAATGAAGATGCTTTACAGTTTGTCTGGCATCATCTCCGCAATTGTTGATAAGCCTGTAACTCTCGATATTTTCAGCCTTTGCGATTTTCGATACAGCCTCGAATACTTTCGCAACAACTGCTGAATTTGTTTCGTCAATCTCATTCGCACAACAAATATGCTGTTTCGGAATGACAAGGTAGTGAACATGTGCAATCGGTGCTATATCCTTGAAAGCGTACACAAATTCGTCATCGTATACTTTGACTGACGGGATTTCCCCGTTAATTATTTTACAAAATAAACAGTCCATATTGATTCTTCTTTACTTAATAAATTCTTTTACAATTTCGGCAAATGAGTTCACTGCCTCATCTGTCTTTGCAATATCACCTATACCTGCCATTGCGCTGTCAGGTCTGCCGCCGCCTTTACCGCCTGTAAGAGCAGATATTTTCTGTACAAGTTTCCCTGCGTGCAGACCTTTTTTCAATGCGCCTGCCGTGCATACGCAGTAAAGTGTACCTTTTCCGCCGTTTACGCCTGCGAAAAGTGCTGTTATATCGTCATTTCTGTCCTTTATACTGTCGCCCATTTTACGGAGTGCATCAGGTAATGTGCCGTCCATTCTTGCGGAAACAACCTTGATTCCGTCCACATCAACTGCATTGTCGAACATTGCTGAAGTCTTTGCATTCGCCATTTGCTGATTCAGGCTTTCAAGCTGTTTATCTTTCTCTTTGAGTTCAGCAGTTACAGATGCACATTTTTCAGGGAGTTCATTCACATTCGCAAGTTTAAGAGCTTTCGCCGATTTTACGATAGTATTCCTGTACTCGTTCAGCAATTCAAGAACACCTGTTCCTGTTACAGCCTCTATACGTCTTACGCCTGATGCGACTGAATTTTCAGAAACTATCCTGAAAAGCCCTATTTGCGATGTATTTGCAATATGCGTACCTCCGCAGAATTCAATTGACTTATCAGCCGTCACAACACGTACCGTAGCACCATATTTTTCGCCGAAAAGTGCCATTGCGCCAAGTTTTTTAGCCTCCTCAATAGGCATTTCAACCATTGTCACGTCTACAGCCTTCATAATCTCATCATTGACGAGTTTCTCTATTTTTGCGAGTTCTTCAGCTGTCAGCGCACTGAAATGATTGAAGTCAAAACGGCAGGCTTTTTCGTTTACAAGCTGTCCTGCCTGATGAACGTGTTCGCCGAGTACCTGTCTGAGCGCATACTGTAGGAGATGTGCGGAAGTATGATTCCTCATAATAGACATTCTGCGTTCTTTGTCGATTTCAGCGTTGACTTTCATACCTTTGCGGAGAGTTCCCTCCGTAACAGATACGATATGCAGGAAATGACCCTCCGACTTGATTGTATCAGCAACAACTGCTGTTGATGAGCCGTCCGAAATCGTACCCGTATCACCGACTTGTCCGCCGCTTTCAGCGTAAAACGGAGTCTTATCAAGTACAATTACAACATCTTCGCCCTCGCTTGCTGATTCAACTTCCGTACTGTCCTTGTATATCGCCAGTATTTCAGCGTTTTCTGCTGTAAAATCAGTGTAACCTGTAAATATTGTTTTTGGAACGTCAACTTTTATGCTGTTATCTGCCCATGATGAACCTGCTTTTGCAAGGTGGTCTGCTTTTGCCTTTACACGCTGTTCCTGCGCAAGTTCATTGAATTTGTCAACATCTACTGTAATACCCTTTTCTTCGCATATTTCGATAGTCAGGTCAATCGGGAAACCGTATGTATCTGAGAGCTTAAACGCATTTTCACCCGCAAGAACTTTCTTATTTTGTCCGGAAAGTTCCGAAATAAAGCCGTTAAGGAGTTCAGTACCCTTGTCAACTGTTTTAGCGAATGCTTCTTCCTCAACGCCTATGATTTTCTTGATATAGTCACGTTTTTCGGCAAGTTCAGGGTATGCACCTGCATTTTCATTGATTACAGTGTCACATACTTCGCAAAGAAACGGTCTGTTGATTCCGAGAAGTCTGCCGTGGCGTGATGCACGTCTCAAAAGACGGCGTAAAACGTAGCCTCTGCCTTCATTTGACGGCATAATTCCGTCGCCTACCATAAAAGTAGTACTTCTGATATGGTCAGTGATTACACGGAGCGAAACATCTGTTTTATCATCTTTTTTATACTCAACGCCTGCTATTTGCGAAATATGTTTCATAATATTCTGTACGGTATCGACTTCAAAGATATTGTCAACATTCTGCATAACGCAGGCAAGCCTTTCAAGACCCATACCTGTATCAATATTTTTGCTTGCCATTTCAGCGTAATTACCGTTACCGTCGCTGTCGAATTGGCTGAAAACGAGATTCCATATTTCGATGATATTATCCTTATCGCCCTCAGCCTCAAAACCTGCACGGTCAAGTTTCCTGCCGCCGCCTACACGGTCAAAATGTATTTCACTGCACGGTCCGCAAGGTCCTGAACCGTGTTCCCAGAAATTATCCTTTTTACCGAGTCTGATAATTCTGTCGTGCGGTATACCGATATTTTTCTCCCATAACTGTTCAGCCTCGTCATCGCTTTCGTAAATAGTAATCCATAGACGGTCAGCAGGTATTTCAAGCACGCCCGTAAGAAATTCCCATGCCCATGCGATTGCATCAGGTTTGAAATAGTCGCCAAACGAAAAATTACCAAGCATTTCAAAATAAGTACCGTGACGTGCAGTTTTACCTACACTCTCAATATCAGGCGTTCTGATACATTTCTGGCAAGTCGTAACTCTTAAGTTAGGCGGTACAGCTTGCCCGAGAAAATATTTTTTCAGAGGTGCCATACCCGAATTTATCAGGAGCAGACTTTTGTCGCCCTGCGGAACAAGTGAAGCACTTGCCATTCTTGTATGGTTTTTGCTCTCGAAAAATGATAGATATTTTTCACGAAGGTCATTAAGTCCTGTCCACTGCATATTTATATTACTCCTTTTAACAATAAATAGTAAAAATTATAACTACAGGCTAAATCGCCAAGTTTATAACTACAGGCTGAATCGCCGAGTTTAGTGTACATTATTATTATAGTGCTATTTACGGAAAATGTCAATAGTTTTCAAGAAAATTCCGTCATATTGTCTACAATTTCCCTGAATATTGGTGCAGCTGAATCATTCCCGTAACCGCCGTCCTCAACAAGTACAGTTACAGCATATTTCGGGGAATCCGCAGGGAAAAATCCCGTAACCCACGCATTACAGAGTTCCTCACCGTTCTCGTCAAACCGTCCTGTTTGTGCCGTGGAAGTCTTTGCACCTGTACGGACATATTCCGAAACAGCATTTGAATTTTCATTATCATATACCGCTGAAATCATCAATTCACGGAGTTTTTTGGAGTTTTTCTCCGTCATTACCCTCGATTTCTGTAACGGCTTTTCATTGCCTACAGTTTCGCCGTCAATTGTCACACCTCGTATGAGCCGTAACATAGCAAGTTCACCGCCGTTTGCTATTGCACAAGTCATCTGATTTATCTGTAATGGTGTCGCTGTAAGTTTCCCCTGTCCAAACGAAAAATTGGCAAGTTCAGCAGGAACAAGAAGTTCATCTACAGTAGGTAATACTCCGGCAGACGAAATCATTCCGGCACATAGGAAAATTTCCCTGCCAAACCCAAAAGAAAATGCAAGATTCCTGAAATCGGGTATATCAAAGCAACTGCTCATTGAGATAAAGTAAGGATTACAGGAGTTTGTCATTGCATCTGTAAGACTTTGCACCCCGTGACCGTCTTTTTTATGGCAACTGAAATTCTGTCCGAACACATTGCAAGAACCTGTACAATTGTACATATACCCCGAAAAATCGCAATTCATAGCTTCGCACGCCGTAACGAGCTTGAAAATCGAACCAACGCTGTACGAATACAATGCACGGTTTATCATGGGACTTCTTTCGTCCGTGAGTGCTGATGATATATCTTGCACATCATAGTCAGGGAAACTCGCTAACCCCAATATTTCGCCGTTTTCCACGTCCGAAACAACTACTGCTCCTTTTTCGGCATTTTTCCCTGCTGTTTCACATATCTGCTGTATATCACTGTCAATCGTAGTCACAACGCCTGTTATCTGCTTTTTACTCCTCGTAACAGTTTTACCCTCACCTATGAGAATATGCCCGAAACCGTCCGTTGAATAAGTAACACTGTTCTCCATATTCCCCGAACGCAAAAGCATTTCATAGGCGTACTCAATCCCTGATGCGCCTTTGCCGTCCGATAAATAGCCGATAATATGCGGAGCAATATTTTCATTGTACCGTTCGGGTATCTCGAAAAATGTCACTCCTGCTGAATCGGTACACTTTTTACTGCACTCAAATGCAAATGGTAAACCCTTGTTATAATTCACAATAAACGACGTTTTATCAACAGCAATACTGCACATTTCGTCAAAATCCACAAAATCAGGTACAATTACAGCTATTATTTTTGATACGGAATTAGTCAGCGGTGTGAAATTCCTGTCGTATATTGTTCCCTCGCTGTCGCCTGCATTTATTGTGACAAATGAATTTTCTCGTGCTGTTTCAACGTATTTTCTCTCATACGATAGCTTGAAATAATTCAGGGATAAGCCGAAAAATACAAGAAAAAACACTGATACAATGAAAATTATCCTATGTTCGCATTTTCTGCGCAAAAAAATCACCTCATGGTTTATACTAAACTCTTTTGCAACTGTAACAACAAAGTTTAGTATATTATTCCACAAAGTGATAATTTTATACTTATTAAAGAATAAGTTATAATTTTATACTTATTCAAGAATAATTGTAAAAGGTCCGTCATTTTCAAGAGTGACCTTCATATCAGCTCCGAAAATCCCCGTTTCAACGTGTTTTCCCTTGTTTCTTAAACAGTCGGCAAAATAATTATACAGATATTCTGCTTTATCAGGTTTCCCTGCCTTGACGAAACTCGGACGATTCCCGTGACTGCAATCAGCGTAGAGCGTGAATTGCGATACAACAAGAATTTCACCGTCTACATCACTAAGCGAAAGATTTGTTTTACCGTTTCCGTCCGGGAAAATCCTCAACTTAATTATCTTATCCGCAAGCCGTCTGCAATCGTCCTCTGTATCCTCGTCAGACACTCCGAACAAAATAAGATAGCCTTTGTTTATTTTGCCACATATTTCGCCGTCAACAACTACACTCGCTGAATTTACTCTCTGCAATACTATTTTCATAATCCGCCTACTTCCTTACAATATCAACTTCAAACGGTCTTAATTCAAGCCTGTCTTTTCCTGCTGAACTTATTACACTGTACATAGGTTTCGGCAAGGGAATAGACACGGAACTTTCGGAATTGTTAAAAAAACAAATATATTCTTCTGTTCCGTCAGTACGTGTTGTGACTTCCACACCTCTCGGTAAACCTTTCAGTTTCGGGATTCGTGTCTGCATCATAAGATTCGAGGCGAAATTTTCATAGAAATCGGCGTGACATACAGTGCCTACGTAATACACAACGCCATTGCAATACCTGTTCAGCGTTACAGCAGGCATTGACCAATATTCACCGCTGCTGTATTCCGCATAAGCCTTTGCCGTTTTCAGCCTCAGAATATCGCACCATTGCGTGCAGGCGAACTCATTCCCTGCGAAATCCCTGATTGTCTGCACGTGATTTCCTATAGCATCGTACTCTGTAATTTCAGCCCCGACGAGTTCCTTGAAAACAGTCGGCAAACTGTCCATTATGCAGTTATTATTTGAATCTTTTACGCCTGTTCTATTAGTTAGTACTAATGTTCCGCCATTTATGACGTACCTGTATATATTTTCAGTTTCACGTTTGTGATTTACGAACAGCGACGGTGCAATTACGAGTTTATACCTTGTTAAATCTGAATCAGGCGATATTACATCGATATTCGCACCAAAATGCGTAAAAGCTGAATGAAATGCTTTTAATTGGTGCATATAACTGAAATTTTCAGTTTGTGGCTGATATTCGAGAGCTTTTTCTGATTCAGGGGAATAGAGAATAGCAATATCAGATAAAATCATAGTATTATCAATCACATTCAACTGTTCTGCACGTTTACACAATTCCGAAAATTCAAAGAAACGTCTGTTCGGGACGTTACTATGGTCCAATATCCCGTGATTGAACTGCTCCGCACCCGTGAGAGCTGTCCTCCACCTGAAGTGCAATACCATATCTGCACCGTGTATCATTGCTTGTAACGAGTACCCCATAAGCATACCCGATTTCAGGGAATGCGACATCGGAAACCAACCGCCTGTCTGACCGCTTAACTGTTCCATTACCCAGAAATGCTTTTCCTTAATTCCACGCATCAAATCAAGATAAAATGCGTGCGAATAGTACACGTCATTATTATCGGGTATTGTCACCGGAGGATAGTTATTATATGAAACAAAATCAAGCAAATCATATAATTCATAGAAATTCGGCGTATTTCCGGTGAAACTTGCATTAGTTGTGACGGGTATTTTCGGACAATATTTTTTCACAACAAGCATCATTTCCTTAACAAAATCAGAAATTGAAAACGATGTAAAGCGATACCATTCGAGATACAGTGACGGATTCTGCCATGATTCGGGGTAATCTGTCGGCGGTTGTATCTGCGATATATCACTGTATTCCCCGCTCCATACGCTGTTGCCGAATACTCTGTTTATTTCTTTAACAGTACCGTATTTTTCAGTAAGCCACTCACGGAATTTATTTTTACACACGTCACAAGTGCATTGATACGCACGTACTTCGTTATCAACCTGCCACGCAACAACGGTTGTATTCATAGAATAATGCCTCACGAGTTCATCAGCCATTCTATACGCATAATTTCTGAATACAGGGGAATTTACGCACCTATGCCCTCTTATTCCTAACTGTACCTTATTCCCGTCAAGCCCTGTACGGATTATTTCTGGGTGTTTACTGTAAAGCCACAAAGGCGGACAATTTGTCGGGATTCCCATTACTATTTTTATCGAATAACGTGCAAATATGTTGACAACTTTATCAAGTTGTGAAAAATCAAATTCTCCGTCAGCAGGTTCTATCCCTGACCACATAAATTCGCCGATTCGTACAATTTTTACGCCTGTTCTCGCCATTATTCCGGCATCTTTCTCCCATAATGAACTATCCCATTGTTCAGGGTAATAGTCAACGCCAATTCTCATAATTCACCTCTGTTAAATATTATACTCAATAAGCTGACAATTCCCCATAAACCAATTACTATACTGTTCAGTTGTCATATTGTTGAAATAAGTTTCTATTAAACGGCATATTCCGCCGTGACTTACAAGCAGTATATTTTTATCTCTGTATTTCGCTGTAATTTCGTCAAGAAAATTATATACCCTATGACTTACCTGTAACACCGATTCGCCTGTATTCCCCATTTTAACCGCAAATTCACGTTTATTTTCAGCAAATCCCTCTGTAAAACGTGATTTACCCTCGTATTCGCCGTAATCCCATTCTTTCAGCCTGTTATCCGTAATGATTTCAAGTCCGCACCTGTCCGCAATTGATTTTGCAGTTTGTTGAGCACGCATCATAGGTGACGAAATAATCAAATCGATGTCAATTTTCTCAATTTCCTCCGCAAGCTGAATTGCCTGTTTTTCGCCTGTTTCGTTAAGCGGAATATCAGTAATGCCGAGTATAAGCTCCTGTTTATTGTAATCAGTCTGCCCGTGACGTGTTGAATAAATTTTCATATACTTTCCGCCTTTCTCAATTCTTCCTCTGCCGTTTTCAACATAAGACTGCTTGGATTTTCACCGCCCATAATACGTGCAATTTCAGCTGTTCTGCCGTTGAAATCAAGTTGTGTGACGCTTGTTTCGGTACGGTCACCGATGATTTTCTTTTCAATCATAAGGTGATTATCCGCCATTACTGCGATTTGCGAGAGATGAGTAACACATATAACTTGTCTTACTTTACCTATTTCACGTAATTTTATACCGATTTTCTGAGCAGCTTTTCCGCTTACGCCCGTATCGATTTCATCAAATATCATTGTATCTATACTGTCACTGTCCGCAATTACGCTTTTCAAGGCAAGCATTATCCTCGAAAGTTCACCGCCTGATGCTATTTTCGCAATCGGTTTAGGTTCTTCGCCCTTATTCGCCGATATAAGAAATTCAACCGTATCCATTCCGTTTACAGTGAGTTTGCCTTTTTCGTGGCGTACAGCTAACACCGTCCCCGACATATTGAGAAATTCGAGTTCAGCAGTAACACGTTTTATAAATGTTTGCGCTGTTTCCTCACGGTAATCATAAAGTGCCTTAGCCTGTTCAGTGACTTTGTGTAAAAGTTCCTCACGTTTTTCAGTGAGTTCGTTTATTTCGCTGTCATTGTTCTCAAGTTGAGTTATTTCACCACAAGCATCATTGTACATTTTGACGAGTTCGGTGCAGTCAGCCATATATTTTCTTTTAAGTTTATTTATTGAATTAAGTCTGTCTTTCAGGTATTCGAGCCTTTGCCCGTCAAGTTCAGCTTTATCCGCTACTTTTTCGAGTTCATTCGCAATATCGGCAAGTTCAATTTCGACTGCCGAAAGACGTTCATAAAGTGATGCGATTTCAGGGGAATCGTCAGAAAACGAGGATATTTCGTTTTCAGCTGAAGCTATCATATCATTCGCCGTATCTTCGCCTATAATAGCGGAAACTGCATTTTTTATCGCAATAACGGCACTTTCGGAATTTTTAGCGATATTGTACTCCTGTTCAAGTTCATCGTCCTCACCTTCTGAAAGTTCCAGAACGCCTATATCTTCGATGACCTCATTGAGATACAGCACACGTTCCCGTTTACTTTTCTCCAGCTTTTTCAATTCACCAAGACGGCGAGCTGTATTCTGCAATTCACGGAAAGTCTGCCTGTATTCGTTCAGAAGCGTATCATTTCCGCCGAAACTGTCAAGGATACTGAGATGTTTTTCGCTGTCAAGAAGTATCTGATTATCGTGTTGCCCGTGAATATTTATCATCATACAGCCGATTTCTTTCAGTACAGAGGCGGAAGAAGTCCTGCCGTTTATTCTTGCAACACTCCTGCCGTCCGCACTTATTTCACGAGTTACTGTTATTTCGTCATTTTCGTAATCTATACCGAGTTCATTCAGTTTTGTTTTCACTTCCTCCGAAAGATTAACAAAAAGTGCTGTAATAACTGCTTTTTCGCAGCCTGTCCTGACGATGTCCTTACTGCACCGCTGTCCGAGAACGGCATTTATTCCGTTTATGAGAATTGATTTTCCTGCACCCGTTTCACCTGTAAAAATATTTAATTTATCGGCAAGCGGTATTACAGCCTCTTTTATAACCGCAAGATTTTTAATATAAATCTCTTTTAACATCTGGATAAATTCCCTACTTTCCGTTGAAAATCTCACTTCTGAACTTCTTTGCAATTTTTTTTGCATCATTTTCGCTGCGTGTGAGGATAAAAATTGTATCATCGCCTGCAATAGTACCAACGATACCGTCGTGTTTCACTGAATCTATAGCGGCACACGTACCTTGTGCCATACCTGCACGGCATTTCAGCACGATGATATTCAAAGCGTAGTCAACATCTGTAACAGCTTCCTCGAAAATACTTTTTTCTTCCGCAACAGTCGCCGGTAAAGTATACCTGTTGATACCTTTTTCGTCACGTTGTTTCACAAGCGAAAGATGTTGAATATCCCGTGACAATGTTGCCTGAGTTGTACTGATACCTCTTTCCGCAAGAAGTTCAATAAGCATTTCCTGTGTTGTCACTGCGTTTTCAGCTATGATTTCAAGAATAGCTTCATGTCTTTGATTTTTCATATATTCACCTGATTACTTTATAGGCTTACACATTTTTCTGCAAAGTGATTCGTGAAATGAATTGCCGACAAGATTAACAAATTTAAGATTATTCCTGCCACGCATTATTTCTATTGACTCATTTTCGCCGATATACTCATCAAGTTCGCCGTCCACGCTTACAACAATCGATTTTCCGCCGGCAGTCCTGTCAACAAGTTTAAGTTTCCTGTCCGCTGAAAATAATGTTGCTCTCGAAAAAAGTGAGTGCGGACAAATCAAGGTCATTTCTATGCATTCCAAATCAGGCTCAATTACGGGACCTCCTGCTGAAAGTGCATATGCTGTTGAGCCTGACGGAGTACTGAAAAGCACACCATCTGCACGGTATTTCCCGATAAGATAGCCGTCCGAATATACTTCAAAATCGCTTATTCTGAAACTGCCCGAACGCGCGGAAACTTCGTTCAATGCCGTGAAAATTTTATCGCCGTCTCTGCCGTGAATCACAACATCTATCGTCATTCGCTCCGAAATATCATACTCGCCTGTTGTCAACTGACTTAACTTATTGAGTTCATCAGCCTCAAGACCTGCCATAAATCCAAGTGTACCCGTATTTATCCCCAGAAGTTTAGTATCAGTCCCTATAAGAAATTTCGCACACCGCAAAATTGTACCATCACCGCCTATTGCTATTACTATGTCAGAATTTTTAACTGAATCGCATATATCTTCAAACAATACAAACGGTTTCCCACTAAATTCACGCCTGTATTGCGCACTTATACTCACCTGTATCCCTGAACGGTCAAGCACGTCACAAACTTCCATTGCGCAACTCAGCGCATTTTTTTTCTGAAAATTCGGGTACAATACAGCTTTCATAAAAATCCTCCTACAAACAACTGAATGCTTCCTCAACAAGTCCCCTGAAATCGCACAAAGACGGATTTTCAGCTGATTTTCTGAGTTCCGCCAGATATTCTATATTACCGTTTCCGCCCTTTATAGATGAGAACGTATATTTTACCGGTGCAAGCCCTATAATACGGCAAAAACTATCGATTTCCGACAATACACGCTCATGTACTTTCCTGTCCCTGACAACGCCGTTTTTACCGATGAATTTTTTTCCTGCCTCAAACTGCGGTTTTATCAGTATGGCGATTACAGCATTTTCATTGATAATGTCACGGATTACAGGCAATATTTTCGTCAGTGATATAAACGAAACGTCAGCACATACAAAATCAATGTTTTCACTGAAATTATCCGCTGTAACTCCTCTTATATCGGTATTTTCCATATTGACAACACGGCTGTCACTTCTGAGGGATTCCGCAAGCTGTCCGTGACCTACGTCAACCGCATATACACGTTTTGCGCCGTGATTCAGCATAAATTCAGTGAAACCGCCTGTTGACGCACCTATATCAAGGCACACTTTCCCCGTAAAATCAAGGTTAAACGAGTTGAAAGCCTTTTCAAGTTTCAGCGCACCTCTGCCGACGTAAATTTCCTGTTCTGACGACTCAAGAATATCATCAGCCGAAACATTATCAGAAGCTTTTTTAGCCGTTATACCGTTGACCGTGACTGCTCCCGATTTTATCATTTCCTTTGCACGTTCCCTGCTCCGTGCTATTCCTCTTGCAACAAGTTCCGCATCAAGTCTTGCCATTTTCAACGCTCTTTCTGCGGATATAGTCAGCAATTCCGTTGCAGGTAAGACCAAATTTCTCAAGTGCTGATTTTACTGATGATTGCTTGATAAAGCCGTCCGCTGAAATACGGCTGTAGTTGCCTTTGTAATGCGATTCCATAAGCAGACTGCCGATTTTTTCGGAAATACTGCCGTTACCTGTTGATTCCTCGAAAAATGCAATTGTTTTGTATTTTGTAATTTTGCCTATAATTTTATCATCTAATGGGAAAATTTTCGTCAGTTTCAACAAGTCGCAATCTATACCGTCCGCTGAAAGTAAACTCTGCGCCTTGTATGCCTCGTTTAAAATCCTGCCATATGATATTATAAGCGTGTCGCTTTTACCTGTACAAATAAAATCGTAGTCGGGGCAAACTGAACATTTATGGAAAGCTACATCTTCAGCACCTCTCGGATAACGTACAGCAACAAGCCCTTTTTCTTTATATATAGCTTTTTTCAGGCACTGTCTTAATTCCTCGTAACATGACGGGGAATATATTACAGTATTCGGGATTGACGTGAGCATAGGCACGTCAAACATTCCCTGATGAGTTTCACCGTCCTCGCCTACTATTCCGGCACGGTCAATTCCAAGCACAAGATGAAGTCTGCCGATTGCAATATCGTGTATAAGCTGGTCATAAGCCCTTTGCAGGAACGTCGAATACACGGCGAATACAGGGATTTGCCCCATAGATGCAAGACCTCCTGCAAAAGTTACAGCGTGTTGTTCAGCGATACCGACATCATAAAAGCGTTCAGGTAATTCTTTCCCGAAATATTGCAGACCTGTACCGTATTTCATAGCGGCTGTAATTGCGCAGATTCTGTCATCTTTTTTCGCAAGATTCAGCAATTCCTTGCCGAAAACTGTAGAATAACTGTCGCCTGCTGATATTTCAGGATTCCCCGTTCTTATATCAAACTTAGAAATACCGTGATATTCTCCGGGATTTTTTTCAGCAGGAAGATAACCTTTGCCCTTGACCGTTTTGACGTGGACAAATACAGGTATATGGAACGATTTCGCCATTCGCATAGTGCGGTCAAGGTCTCTTAAATTATGCCCGTCAACAGGTCCGAGATACACAAAACCCATATCTTCAAAGAGATTCCTCTCAAGTATAGTTGACTTTATTGCATCTTTCGCCTGTTTTACGCCTTTTGCGACTTTATTTCCCACAACAGGTATCTGAGTAAGATTTTTTTCGACACGTCTTTTTGCATCAAGATATTTTTCGGTATTCCTCAGAGATGTGAGGTACTTTTCAAGTGCCCCGACACTTTTTGAGATTGACATATTGTTGTCATTCAGAATAACAATCATATTGCTTTTCATATAACAGCAATTATTCATAGCTTCGTAGACCATACCGCCTGTCATTGCGCCGTCGCCGATTACAGCAACAGTATAGTTATCTTTCCCTTGAATACGCATAGCTTCCGCAATACCGCACGCCACTGAAAGAGATGTACTGCTATGCCCCGATATAAACGTATCGTGCGGAGATTCTTCAGGTTTAGGGAAACCCGAAATACCGCCCTCCTGACGTAATGTTGAAAGCATATCAGCCCTGCCTGTAAGGATTTTATGCACGTAAGCCTGATGACCAACGTCCCACACGATTTTATCTTCAGGCGAATTGAAATTACGGTGAATTGACAATGTAAGTTCAACAACGCCTAAATTTGACGAAAGATGCCCGCCTGTTTTCGAAACAGTATTTATCAGCATATTTCTTATTTCACCGCAAAGATACCAGCATTGCTGAACGGATAGTTTTTTCAAGTCGTCAGGGAGATTCAATTCAGAAATAGTCACCCTGTTTCCATTCTTAATATATTCATTCATTTTATCTGAAACGGAGAAAATTCTCCGTATCTCCTTTTATTTTTTACGTCTGAGGAGTACCTCTGTAAGTTCTTTAAGAAATTCATTGTTATCGATAGCGTCAAGCCATTCAAGTGCCTGAGAAGTCGCCTCATCTGCGAGTTCCTTAGCTTTTTCTATGCCGTAAAGCGTTATAAAAGTAGTCTTGTTTTTCTCCGCATCACTTCCTACAGGTTTACCGAGTTCCTCAAGCGTACTTGTAACATCAAGAATATCGTCGATAATCTGGAAAGCAAATCCGAGCCTTAAACCGTATTCAGCTGCTGCCCTGATAGTTTCGCCCGAAGCATCGGCACATATTGCGCCCATTGCGCACGAAACCGCAAGAAGTTGACCTGTCTTACATCTGTACATATTTTTGAGGTTTTCCTCATCAACATCTGTACGGTTTTCATTTTCCATATCAATAACCTGACCGCCTATCATACCGTCCCTGCCTACTGAATTTGCAAGGAAAGAGATAATCTGTATTTTCTGTTCTGCTGTAAGTTCCTTTGCATCAGCGATAATTTCGAACGGTAACACGGCAAGTGCATCACCCGCAAGAATAGCTGTTGCCTCACTGTATTTCTTATGACAAGACAATTGACCTCTGCGGTAATCATCATTATCCATAGCAGGAAGGTCGTCGTGAATAAGTGAGAACGTATGTTCCATTTCGATTGCACAAGCCGGTGCAGATGCGATTTCCTTATCCGCACCGAGTGCTTCGCAAAACGCAAAAACAAGTACAGGTCTTATTCTTTTTCCGCCTGCCCGGAGAGAATAATTCATAGCATCAATCAGATTAACCTGCTGTTTATTCCGGTCATTATAGTCATTGTATTTTTTGAGTTCCTTTTCGGTAAACTCCACATATTCAGCCATTTTTTCGTTGAAATTGCTCATAATTATTTTACCTCCGTAATTTTAATCTTTGACTCATCTAACTGTTTTCTGCATAAAGCAGAAAGCCTGATTCCCTCACTGTACAGTTCGACTGCCTTTTCAAGCGGAATATCACCGTTTTCGAGTTCCTTTACTATGGAATCAAGTTTTTTCATATTTGATTCAAGAGTATTTTTTTCATCCATATAAATCACCTTATCTTTTTTACTTCTGCCTCTGCAATTCCCTTGTCAAATCTTATAACAAGGTTGTCGCCTACAGCCAAATCAGCGGTATTTCTCACAAGGGAGCCGCCTTTATATGCAAGCGAATATCCTCTTGCCATTACTTTCAGCGGACTCAAACTCTCAAGCCTGCCGATTTTCTCCGCAAGATTTGATTCAGCCCTGTCAATCCTCCTGATTACAGCCGTTTCAGCATTTTTCTGTATATTGTCAAGCCTTTCAGCAAGCAATTTAAGCCTGTTTTCAGGCGATTGAGCGTTAAGACGTGCATCAATTGCGGAAAATTCAGCTGATTTCCTGTCCGCAATATTTTTCATTGCGGATTCAGTCTTATAAGCAAGTACATTTACTGTATTCATAATCTGCTGAATATCGTACTTTGAGGCGAGTTCAGCCGCTGCTGTAGGAGTAGCCGCACGCACATCAGCTGTAAGGTCAGTAAGCGTGAAATTGATTTCGTGACCGACCGCTGAAATAACAGGTACTTTGCAATTATAAACTGCTCTTGCAACGGATTCCGTATCGAAAGCGTTCAAATCTTCCGAAGAACCTCCTCCACGACCGACTATTATGACATCACAACCTGCCGATTCAGCTTTTGCAATACCACTGCATATTGATTCGGGAGCGTTTTCGCCCTGTACTGTTGCGGAAATTTCATATAATTCACACAACGGGTAACGTCTTGCGAGAGTATTCTCAATATCGTGTATTGCCGCACCTGTAAGCGATGTAACTACACCGATTTTCTTAGGCAATACAGGGATTTTACGTTTGTGTTCGGGAGCAAATAGTCCTTCTGCCAGAAGTTTTTGTTTCAGTTCCTCAAGTGCTGTAATTTCTTTGCCTACACCCTCCTGAAACATTTCCGTTACTTGTATCTGATACGTGCCGTCACGTTCGTAAAGAGTAATAGACCCCTTAACTATGACTGATACGCCATTTTTCAGTTCAAATCGTACTTTTTCGGCAGCATATCTGAACATTACCGCTTTTATTGCGGATTCGCTGTCTTTCAGCGAAAAATACCTATGACCGCTTGAATGGTGAACATAATTTGAAATTTCGCCTTTGATTAAAACATTTTTCAAATTTTTATCACCTTTCAGAACCGAAGATACATATTTATTTAATTGTGTAACTGTAAGTTCCTGCATTTTTCACCTCCGTATATATTTAAGGTAAGCATATATTGCAATTCCCGACGCATTATCGCATGAAAACTCAGATTCTGCAAATGATGCATTGTTATATTTTGAAACAATTTTGTCTTTTATAAGTTTGTCCGACATAACTCCGCCTGCAAATACAAGCGGTAAATCGCCGTATTTATGTAACGCATAATCAGTCATTGAAATAATAGTTTCCGCTATGAAATCAAGGCAATATAAAGCGATATTCTCGTATTTTTCCCCACTATTCAACATTGCCCTGCATTTATTTTCAAGCCCTGACAAACAGCACGAGCCGTTTTTCAGTACAGGCTTTATTTTATAACACTTGTCCGCATTTACAGCGAGTTTTTCGAGTGCAATACCGCAAGGAAACTGCAATTCAAGCATAATCCCGACACGGTCAACAGCCTGCCCGGCATTCAGGTCAAGCGAAGTGCTTATTTCCGATATACTTAAAATATTTTCCTTATCAGGTTCACATAGTAAACAATCAGTAGTCCCTCCGCTTACGTGGAACGCAATAAACGGCTGATTGACGTATTCAAGCCTGTCCGCTGAATAAAGTGCCGCAAGAATATGACCTGTCTGGTGCGAAGTTTCATACATAGGGATTCCCTGTAACGCAGAATAGGCATTCGCAAGACCTTTCCCGCACAAAAAACAGGGCATATATGAACCGTCAGCATTACGAGGGCGGACTGACGAACAGACTGCCGAAAAATCCTGTTTTCCTGCTGATTCCGCAAGCGACGAGATAATTTCAGGCAATTGTTTTGTGTGGTGGAAAACTGCATCACTTTGCCTTAAACCAAGTGCGCCCTCTTTAACGGGAAGCAATTTTTTGCACTGCACTATCTTATTTTCACTGCTGAAATAAATCGCTGCGGACGTTGTGTAGTTACTTGTATCAATCCCCAGAAATTCAGGCATTTTCGGACTCACCTGCTTTGTGGTCACGGCAAAACGCACCAAGCAACCCGTTTATAAACGACGCATCTTCCTTGTAACTATAAACGCCTGCGAGGTTTACAGCCTCACTTATTGCGGCATTGACGGGTACTTTTTCGTCATAAATGCACTCATACAAGCCAAGTCTTAAAATTGCGTGATTCAGTTTCGAAATCCTTGAAAGTTTCCTTGACTGACTGTATTTCTCAATAATTCCGTCAATTTCCTCAGCGTGTGCAAGTGTACCGTCAACCATTTTTTTCACTTCGTCATTTATAATAATCTCGTCAACTTCCTCTGCAACCTCATAGAGTTCCTGAATATCGTCATCACGCAAAAGCTGTTCAAAAATCAGCTTGAAAGCACTATCTCTTATTTCACTTCTTGACATTTTTCTCTCCTAACTTATAATTAACACATTTATCAGAAAACTACTCCGTTCACAATGACATTCACTCTTGCCACTGCAACGCCCGTCATAGTCTGCACATTATCTTTCACTGCTGTCTGGACTTCCTGCGCAACTGTCATAACTTTAACGCCGTTTTTGACTTTGATTTTCAAAGTAATAGCGGCAACGTCCTCAATCATATCGACTGCAACAGGACCGTTATTCCTCAACTTACTCATTTTGTTGATTTCACCTGCAAGACAAGCCACGCCTTTCACATCAAGTGCGGCAAGCCTTGCGACAGTGATGATAACATCTTCTGATATTTTCAGATTACTCAAAGTATTTTTTTTCACGTCACCCATTCTGAACCTCCGTTTTGCTTGATATTTGAGTGTAATTTTTTTAACTAAACTCTTGTTACACCCCTATTCTTATATTATACCAAAAATGCAAAAATTTTTCAACTACTTTACTTCAAAAATTCTGATATTTTCTGCCGGAACTTCTGTTTCGTCCATAATTATTTCTTTTACAGATGCTGCTTGTGCCTTATCAAGCCCATTCGTTTTGATTACAACCTTAGCAGTTTCGCCGTCAAGGTACGCAACGCAATCCTCAAAACCTTGTGCTTTCACGAGAGATTCAATTGTACCCTCCGATTCAATCAGCTTTGAAACTTCCACGGCATCGAGGGCATTGACAACACGTTCATCTTCAGTAAGGTCACCGCCTCCTATAATCGTCTGCAAAGTCTGTACAGCCTCATCACGGTTGTTGATTTTATCGAGCCTTGCCTGCGCAAAATAATCAGCAGTATTTTCCGTATCTGCATTTGTATCTGCATTTGCAGGTTCAGCGGAATCGTCAATATTATCAACAAATTCCGTATCGCCGTAATTTACAGTATCGCCCATTTCAGCCGTTTCAATTATGTCGCCGTCTTTTGATATTTTGGGTGCGGATGCGTAATTTATGTACACGGCAATCGCAAGCATAAGTGTAAGGCAAGTCATAATAATCTGTTTTTTCCCAATAATAACGGTTGGTTTTTTCATAAAAATTACCTCATTTCATTTTAGTTACATATATTTTACTTGTGGATATACCCAATGCGGCAGAAGCAGCTTTATATATACGCTCCTCGACTACCGGACTTCCACCTCCGGTACAAGCTATTACTGCTCCTGTAATTTCGGGAGTTTCCACTGTTTCAACCAAAGGTTCTTTCTCACTGCCGAATATCACATATTTATTCTCCTCCTCTGTTTTGTTATCTGATTTTACTTTTTTCCCTTCGGAAACATATATATACCGTTCACTGCTCCCGACGGTAAGATATACTTCCACATCGCCTGCACCGTCTACTTTTTCGAGAAATTCCTCAAGGCGGTTTTCAGTTTCAATGCGATAACTTTCGTTATCCTGTATATTATCGGATATTTCAGCAGTTGGTGCGGGCTGTTTCTTGTCCGGCAGAACAGTTGAAATCATTATAAGAAACAGTCCAACTACACCAAGAACCGTTATGACGGCAGTTTTCTTTTCCTTGAATTTTTCAACCAATGTCATTTACAACCTCCGTTCCGTCCCCAAGACTTTTCCTTATGATTCCGGCAACCGCTTGAAAATCCTCTGATGTGACCGTCACTCTACTAATAAATATGCTGTAATCGGGCGAAATATTAACTTCCGCCTTAATTTTTTCGCAAGATATTCCTGCTGATAAAATTTGTTCTGTTAAAATTGACTCGATATTTTCAGCCGTTTGTTTTGCAAGAGTTTCAGCGTAAATATCGCCTGAATAGTCGTATTCAAGTTCATAGTCTGAAATTTCAGGCAGTTCAAAGCCCGATATACCGCTTGCGAACGGTGACAGCATTACCACGGCAAGCAGAAGATTGAGTATCATTGCAAGCTGATTTTTCAGTTTAGATACAGCGGTGATGTTGCCGATAAGGCATTTTACTGCCGATACTATGCACACCGCCATTACAGCAGATTTCACATTTTCCATAACTACCTCAGAAAGTTTTTATTAAAATTGCCGAACATATGATGAATATGAGCCCGTGACAAATTAAGATACTTTGTGCAATTGCAAGACCGCTGTCAATACCTTTGAGCAGTTTCGAAATTGAATCCGCTGAAAAAATATCAGCCATTGCCGAACCAATCCACATAACAGCACGATACACAAATATTTCGAGGATTTCGGGCAACATAATCAGCACAATTGCTATAATTCCCGCTGTTCCAATTGTACCGCCTATGACTTCGAAACTGCCTTTTACAGTCGAATACGCATCGGAAACGGCACTGCCGACGATAGGAACGAACCCCGAAACAAGCATTTTCGCTGTTTTCGCTGTAACTCCGTCCGTTTTGCCTGTTATTGTGCATTTCAGCGAAACAAATCCCGTGAAAAGTGTCATTGTAATCGAAATTCCCCAAGTTACAGCCTTTTTCAGCAGATTCACCACACTGTCAAGCGATGTGTTCGGGAAAACGCTCCCTGTTATCGCAAGAGCCGTTGCAACGCTTATAATCGGCAATAAATAGCTGTCCGCAAGACGTACAATAAATTCAGATGCTCCCAACATCATCATATGATACACGCCTGCTGACGTAAATCCTCCGCACGCAACTGATATCGCCGTGAAAATCGGCACAAATACGAGAATAAAATTCCCTCCGCTTTGTATCGCTGCAAGAGTTTCGTTGTATACCGCCAATAATTGCGGTAATACGACTGTTACCGCTGACATAACGCACACCATATTGTAAATATCAGCCGAATTTGCGGATATAGCTGTACCGCCTGCGGATTTCATCAGCGTGCTGAACACTATCACCAAAAAAATCGTGCTGAGAATTTTCATAGGGGCATCAATGTGCGACAAAAGTAAATCTTTTACTTTTTGTGTGAGTTCACCGAACGAAAGTTCTGATATATCATCAACTCCAAATCCCAAATCGTACTCGTCAAGCAAACTGTCAAGTTCGTCTGAAATTTCAGCAAATGGTTCTTCAATATCATCTGCATACGCTCCAAACGACGATATATTCACGAAAACAATAACAATTGACAAAAAAATAACGACTGTCTTTTTCATAAATCCACCTTAAAAAATTCCGTTTATTTGCTCCAAAAGTGCCTTGATAAGCGGTAAACTGATGAACGTCACTGCACCACGTCCCCATATTTCAGCTGCCGATGCAATTGCCGATTCACCGCTGTCACGGCATATTTCGCACGTTATCTGCGTTATCAGGCAAATTGCAGTTGCCTTGAAAATCAGCGATAAATAACTGTCTGAAATTCCCGCCTCAGAAAAAATACTGCTTATTTCGGTTATCACCGGAGCGAAAAACGCCAAAAATGCGCCCATAACAGCGGTACAGCCTGCAAGCGCAATCATCATAGACTGTTCACGGCAGTGCTGTCGGAGAAGTACAGCGAGAATTGCCGAACATATGCAGAAAATCGCTGTTGTAATACATCTGTCTACCATAGTCCGAACACCGTTTTGACCGTGTCGAAAAGTCCGCCGATTTCCTCAACAATTATCATCAGAACGACTATCAGTCCTGCTAAAGTCGTCATCATTGCCTGTTCTTCACGTTCCGCACGTTTCAGCACGAGATTCAATACAGCGACAATTATTCCCGTTCCTGCAATCTTAAAAATCAAATCAATATCCATTACGCACCTCAAATCACAAGTATTCCTGCCATAATACCGAAAAGAAGCCCTGTACTGCGGTAAAGCCTGCCTTTTTTCAGGAGATTTTCCCTGCGGATTGACATAATTCTTTCAAGTTCCTTCTGTAGTGCCGAAATTGATTCCGCCTGACTTTGCGCATCGCTTTTCCCCAGTATACAGCCAAAATGCATAAGCAGACTATTTTCCTCGGTATCAAGATTCTTTTGCGATTCAACAGCATTGCTCCATAATTCACGGAAATCCTCACCTGTATTGTAATTTTCGGGGAGATTCCGCAAGAAAGTAAGATGTTTTAACTCATTGTCGGACTTTAATTTTCGGCATATTGCATAAATATCATCTTGCCTGTACGTGATAAAAAATACAGTTTGCCGAAAAAGTTCGCCTATTTCCTCGCATATAACGCACGATTCGTTCAGCTTGTCTGCCATTGAAAACCCGATTATTCCGCCTATTGCTGTAAATATGAGTGCCGAAAAAATCCTAAGTACCATTTCAAATTCTCCTTATTTCCGCAATTTCAGAAGGATTTTCAGCACCTTTCAGGAAAACAGCGTAATCAAATGCGCCTGTAATTTTCCTTGCTATAGGGCGTTTTATCAAATCAGCGTAATTCCGTGCATGGATTGTCGCACAAAAATTCACTCCGCAACCAATTCCGCCTGATATAGCCTCGGAATCCTCATCAGTTGAAATTTCGTCGCAAAAAATATATTCAGGCGACAGCGTCCGCACGGCTGAAATTATACCGTCAGCACGTGAACAGCCAACGAGAATATCCGTCAATGCGCCAACGTCATTTTCAGCGACACCGTTATGTACATACGCAATTTCGTTCCGCTCGTCAACAAGAGTAACTTTGCGCCTGTTCCCGACAAGACGGCACAAATCACGGAGAACAGTTGTTTTGCCTGAATTTACACTTCCGCATATAAGAACGCCCGAATTTTCAGCAGAAATCAGCTTATATACACGGTCAGCACTCCCGTAAACATTCCTCGCCATACGGAAATTCAGCCCTGTTATTTCCGTGATTATGCCGTTAGCGGAATATACTCCCGAAATCCCCACTCTTACGCCGTTTTTCAGGACGAAAAAGCCCTGTTGCAATTCACGGGTACAGCTATGGAGCGAATAATGCGATAATGCATCAACAGTTCTCGATATGTCGCCTGAATCAGCAACAACAACGGAAGTATTCCTGAAATTTGACGTAAGACCTGATTTTGTTAAATATACTGCCTTATCGGGGTAAATATATGCAACAGCTCTCCCGCTAAAAAGCCGTATTTCGCACAAATTTTCCTGTTGATTTTTAGTGATATTCAACATAGCTTGTCTTATTTTTTCGGGCAAATAGTCAGCGATAATCTTATAGCTTGTACATTCCTGCATTGCGGACAACTCCTTTCTGTAAATAATATTCATACAAAAGTGATTTTATGCAAAAAAAACAGCGTACCGAAGTACGCTGTAATTTGTAAATTATATTGATTATTATTCCTTTACGCCACCAAGAGCAACGCCTGCGATGATGAACTTTGAGAGGAATACATAAGCAATTACAATTGGCACAATACTAAGTGCAATTGCGAGGTAGATAGCACCGTAGTTAGCAATTTTATCAGATGCCTGAAGAGCCGCAACCATCATAGGAAGTGTTTTATTTTTCAGAGGAACACTGATAAGAATCATATTAGGTGTATAGAAGTTGTTCCAGCTTGCGATGAAAGCGAAGATTGCCTGTACAGCAATAGCAGGTTTCATCATAGGGATAGCGATTGAAATAAATGTTCTGAACTCACTGCATCCGTCAATACGAGCTGCCTCAACAATTGCCATAGAGAATGACGACTGCATATAGGAGCGCATGAAGTATACAACGGACGGAGCTGCAACAGCCGGAATAATAAGCGGCCAGTATGTATTTGTAAGGTGAATACTTGCCATAAAGCTGACGAAACCGGCAGATACTACCTGCATAGGAATCATCATTACAAGGAGAACTATTGTATAAGAAATTTCCTTGAGTTTGAAGTCATAGACGTGCATACCATATGCTGTAAGTGCTGAGAAGAAAACTGTAAGTATTGTTGAACATACAGTAATAAAAATACTGTTTTTATAGCCATTAAAAGCGTCATATGACAATTTGAAGTTAGGGTCGCCTGTCATAGCCTTGAAGTTTTTTACAAGATTCGTACCGGGGATAAGGCTGACTGATTGTGAAATTTCTGCGTGCGAACGTGTAGCATTGATTATAAGGATATAAATTGGCAGGAGACATATAATTGCTAAGATAATGAACCATACAGTAAGGATTATCGACTTAGTTTTAAGGCTTTTTGTGTAGCTTTTCTGCTCACCATAAGTATCTTTCATTTTACTCATATTGAAAAACCTCCAAACTGTTTACTTTCCATTTTAAGCTGTTTAGCCATCTTCTTTCTTTGTTTTTTCTTAGCGATAGCATCCTTGTCACGTGACATATAGAATGCGATACATCCGAGTACGAGGGTAATAAAGAACAGGAGAACAGAAGCTGCACCGGCATAGCCCATTTTATTATTGCTTTCTTGTGCGTGGAAATATTCGTAAATAAGTACAGCGATTGTTTTAAGTTCATCATTTACAGTAGTAGTCTTATGGAAGAGGAACGGAATATCGAACATCTGGAGACCACCAATCATTGATGTAACGAGAGTATATGACATGATAGGTGAAAGAAGCGGGAGAGTAATCTTTAAGAATACCTGACCTGCTGTTGCACCGTCAATACTTGCAGCCTCAAAGAGTGAAGGATTGATGCCCTGAATACCTGACATAAGCATAATCATAGTATTACCGAACCAGAGCCATGTCTGAATGAACATTACAACGACACGAGCCTGAACAGTGCCCTCAACAAATGGAATTACATCGTATTTTTTAGATGTAGCATCATAGTCAACAATGCCGATTTTACTGAGAAGAAGGTTGATAGCACCTGGAGTTGATTCAGACTGACCGCAGAGCTGAAGGAAGAGTACAGCTACTGATGCTGCTGTAATTATGTTTGGAAGATACATAACGATTTTGAAGAATTCCTTGCCCGGAATTTTAAGATTTGCTTCTGTAAAGAATACAGCACATGAAAGTGAAAGGGCAATCTGGGGAACGAAGTTACCAACCCACAGGATTATGGTATTGCCAAGCGAGTGAACGAATTTATCATGGATTACGTCCTGACGTTTGTCACCGCCGAACAGGAGAGCCTTATAATTTTCTAAACCGACAAAACTATCTATGTCGTTACCATTGCCATGGAAGCTGACAATGAATGTATTTATAAGCGGCCATAATTGGAAAAGGAAATAAACAAGAAAAAATGGCAGAATAAAGATGTAGCCATATTTTGCATAGCTGATTGATTTGATACGTCTTTGTGCAGCTGATGCCATTACACACACCCTCTCGAGATTTTATTGATTAAATAAATATACACCCATGGAGTACAAAAGTACTCCACAGGTATAAATGTTTTTAGTTGTTTTGACGAAAGCCGAGTTGAAACAGGATTATTCAACAGTGATGTCTATAATATCCTCAAGAATCTGGTCTTCAAATGCGGTCTTTGTATCATCCCATGAAGCGCCTCCGTCACAGTACTGTTCCTTAACAATCTTGAGGAAGTCAGCCTTTACTGTAGCATCGTACTCAGTGATAAGACCATTAAAGTTGATTGACTTAGCAGTATCAGCAAGATATTCAAAGTAGTTCTGGTTGTCCTTGAAGTTGCCCTGAACGTCTGCATTGAATACAGTGCCAGCAGAGATAAGGTCATCCATAACCTTTGAGTTATTTACATATTCAGGTTTCTTCTGAGCGAATTCAGACATAGCAGCCTCATCTGAAGTAGCAGAGAGAATGAATTCACGAGCCTCGTTACCGTTATCAGTCTTAGGATTAACAACAATCCATGTACCGCCCCAGTAGTAAGAAGTTGGTCCCTGACAGAGTGCCCATTTACCGTACTGGTCACCCTTTGTAAGAGTACCGTTTTCAATTGCAGAACCGCCTGCATTGAGGAAGAATGCACCGAAGCCCCATGTAGAAACGAAGTAACCCATTGTTGCACCGTTTGCACCGTTTGCAGTCCATGCATCAGTCCACTGGTCATCGTGTGAAACGCCGTTTGAATCCCAGAGAGTCTTAGCTGTATTAGCAAACTGCTCGCAGAAGTCATCAATCTTGAGAACGCCGTCAACAACCCACGGAGTTGTACGTCCGCAAGCATAAGCCTGCCAGATACCACCGAGTGAGTCAGCAAAAGCAACTGAACCGCCTGACTTGTCGCTTACTGTCTGAGCTGTGGTTACGAATTTATCCCAGTCAGCAATCTGTTCCTGCATCTGGTCAGGTGATGTTACGCCGAGGTATTCTTCAGCAAGGTCAGCTCTGTAAGCGAAACCGCCTGCTGCAGCCTGCCATGAAACGCCTTTACGAACGCCGTTTTTATCCTTACCGATATCGTCAGTATATGAGTAGATGTTCGGGAAGTCAGCATCTGTAATGCCGAGTTTTTCAAGTGGGAGTGTTAAATCGTCATTATTGATGTACTTAAGAGCCCAGTCAGCTTCGCAGAAGTAAACGTCTGTATCACTGCCATCCTTGAAACGCTGGTCATACTTTTCAGAAGCTTCGCCGCCCTTGCAGCCCATGTTTACGAAATCAACGCCTGCAACTGCACCATTGTTAAGGTCATCAACAACTGTAGCATAGTCAATACCTTTCCACTGAGCAATAAGAGCAGGAACGTCAGCAGGGTCCCATGCAACGATTGTAAGAGTATCGCCGCCCTGACCTACTGAAGGATCCATTTCGCCTGTTGCAGCGTCACCGCCATCAGATGTGCTTGAATCGCCTTCTGCTTCGCTTGAATCGCCTGATGCTTCACTTGAATCGCCTTCACTGCTGCTTTCATCAGCTACAGAAGATGATGATTCAGGTGCTGTTGAAGAACTGCTTGGTTCATCACCGCAGCTTGCGAAAGCTGTTGTTGTCATAGCAAGAGCAGCAACTAATGCTAATGTTTTTTTAAGTTTGTTCATTGGTTTTTCCTCCTTAAGATATGTATTATGCCAAAACCAGACAGGCATAATAATGTAAAAAAGTGAATGGATTTCCGGCACAACTGACGCTTTGCATTTACCGGACGATTGTCCTCGCCTCAGCTCCGGCATTGCATAGATTCTGCCGGTTGTTCCGAACGGGAACTATTACAAGACTTACGTCTATGTAATTGCTCATGGCAATACTTTTCTGCGGACGTTTTCCGCCTTGACACGGAATGTATTCTTTCAGCGGAAGTCAGGTGTATTTTATCCGGAGTGTATCTCTGAGATACAGATGACTTTTTTGTGTGTCGGAATAATGTCCGTGCGAACTGCATAATTTTGTTTGCAGACGTATTGCTTTCGTAATACAAATATACTATATTTTTCGCTTAAAGTCAATGCTTTGTAGCGTTCTTTAATATTTTTTGGATAAGCTGTACATTTTCAACAATATTTTTTTGTTACTTTTCACATAATGTTTTTGTAAAAGTTACAAATTGGTAACTTCTTTTTGACTTTATTTACCATATATGACCTGTTGATTTTATAAGTATTAACTAACAGTACCAATTTTCTACTGTATTATACAGCGTACTTTTGTTCACTTTGTGGAAAGTTCCGAATACAGGGCAAGTATTGCGCTTGCATCGCTTGCATCAGTTATGCAGTCGTGGTTGAAATCGGCGTAATCGTCCATAAATCTGCTTATAACGCCATTTTTATTTGTTGACAGGAGAGCGTAATGCTCCAATACTTTACTTGCGTCACTTGCGTCAACAAAACCGTCAGCATTCACATCGCCGTACCCTGCAAAATTATTTTCGGGAACATATGTTCTTGTTGACGATACATCTCCCCATTTTGCGGTTATTTCGGTGAATCCGTTTATTTCAATCGGCTCTGTATACGGGACAAATTCACTGCCGTTGACACTGTAATATATATCAGCCCCGTTTTTTGCGGATAATTCTATTTCCGTACCGTCGGGGACTACTCCTGAATCCTGCGAAAAATCAACTTCACCGACAGGATTTCCGAGAGCTTTCAGGGAAATATTCCCCATAACAACAAAAGCTGTACCTTTAGAGAAAACGTCCTTATATATTTCGAGTGCAGTGGCGGCATTTTCAAGTTCTTCAGTTTCATCGGGCTCTATACCGTCATATAGCTCATATTCAATTTCATCAAGCAGCATTTCTTCTTCTTCGTCCGTGTACACGTACGTATCATTGTAAACATCAAACCAATCTGTACCGTTTTCGCTGTAAAAGCTCTCATTTTCGCCAATATTTTCCACTATGCCCTCGAACGTTGTGAAACTCCCGAGGCTTGTAATTTCATCCGTATCATCGTCAACAACAGACAGACTTGTTTCAATCGGAATCACAAACGGTGAATTTGCGCTGTATAGCTTTACAACTACCGAAAAATTGGTATCAGGTTCAATAATTGCGTAATCATCAAGCGGAATACTGAAGTACCCCGTCATAGAACATTCCCCTCTTGTAACTGCGGACGGTGTTCCCGATGTAACGTCCGATTTATCTGCAAGATTCGTGTACACTGTTATTTCATATTCCGTATCAGGCGCATTTATGTAAGTCGAAATTGCCTCAAGCTGTACAGCAGAATCGTCATTATGGAATACATTCGCCATATATGAACCGTTATTTGTTTCAGCGTCATCTGAAGCCGAAAGCGACTGCAATGCAGGGAAAGTATCGTGATGAAAGTTATACGTGTAATTTTCAGCGTTTTCGAGTTCATAGACGGCAAATTCACAAAGAGATTTATCTTCATATGAAATCCACATATAGCCGTTTTCGCCGTACTCATCGCCCCAGCTGTTCTTGACAAGCCACGCACCATTATTTTCGGGCTTTATCCTGAAATTATCAGCAGGGAAATTATCGTCCCAACCGACAACAGCAACTGAATGATTTGCGAATTTCGGCTTTTTGTTGCTGTTGCTTGAGGAATAATTCATACTGTAATATTTATCGTTATCAGCACAAAATGACATATCGACTGCTTTACCGCTGTACACGAATTGCTTGATAAGGCTGTTTATTTCCGCTGAATTTGTTTTGTCCTCATCGAAATCAAACATATATGCGTTTTTGAGGTGGTAATCAGATGCGTACTTCATATTTGCGACATCATCAGAATTATCAAAGAAATCCCTGTCACCGTATTGCAGGCGTTTTTCGAATACAGGACCTATCCATTGTGACCACAAATTTGTTACTGCGTATATTGTACCGCCCATATTCATAATATCGTCAAGATTATCTGAAATCGGTGCAATTTGTTCACCACCTGAATAAGTGTAGTAAGCCGTATGAAATTCAGACAAATCAATTTCGGGCTTGCTGTTGATTATACCTGATTCCGCACTTGCAATTGCGGAGTGTGCCCAACAAGTACCGTATCCTGTCTGATTACGTATTGCAGGCAATTTCCCCGACTCCCTCAAATCGAATTTTTCGGGGAGTTCGTCGGCACTGCCATATAAATTAACCTGATTTTTCAGCGGATTCACTGCCGGAATTACTTCCGTTTCGCCTGAATCACTACGGCTGAAATGAGGTGCTGAAAGTGTAAATTTTTTATTAAATGACAGATTTTTGCTGTTATTAACGGGTAATATTCCCATTACAACCGCAAGAAAAACTGATATTGACTTTTTTAACATAAAACCCTCCTTTTATTTCCGAAAAATTGTGTAATAAGCTGTATCAGTACCCGATAAGCGGGGCAAGATGTGACTTTTTCAACACAAAATTCTCCCTATATTCCTGAAAAGTCGTGCAGTAAGCTGTTCCCATGCGAAAATATCCGCACACAACTAAAATATAAATTTTTTATTAAATGACAGATTTTTGCTGTTATCAACGGGTAACATTCCCATTACAACCGCAAGAAAAACTGATACTGACTTTTTCAACACAAAATTCTCCCTATATTCCTAAAAAATTGTGTAATAAGCTATACCAAACCATTCCCGTACCCAGTAAGTCGGGACAAGATACCACGAAGTAGGCGCAGGAATATTATACGCTCTTATGCCCTGTTCCCTTGCGAAAATATCAGCACGCAACTGATGAAAACCGTCCGTAACTATCGCAATATCAGGTGAAAGCCCGTTCTGCTCAATAATTGCCTTTGAAAACTCGATATTTTCAGCAGTATTGACGGACTTGTCCTCGATATAGATTCTTTCAGAAGGAATACCTTTTGCTGTAAGATAATCGAACATACATTTTGCTTCACTCATAGGCTCGTCCGCACCTTGTCCGCCTGAAACTATTACTTTCATATCCTCGTGTTCCGTGAGATACTCAAAGGCGGTATCAAGTCTGCGCTTTAACATCAGACTTGCACCGCTTTTTTTCACCTGACAGCCGAGTACTACCATAGTTGCGTTGCCTGTAGGTTTATCGTTTATTTCTTTCAGCATAAAGAAACTTATCACAACAGCTGTAATTAGGCAGACTGTAAATAATCCGCCTGATACCGCAACTACGCCTTTACCGAACGGACGTTCCCAGAGATTTCGGATAAATCCGTTGAATTTATCAGGGAAAAGGCATATCAATGTAAGGAGTCCTGTTATCACTGCCCCTGTAATATTGCCGATATTGCTTATTCCACGTGTGAATGGTATAAGAAATACCACGAAAAGTGCAAAGAATACAGCTGAAAATACGTACATCATTATTTTCTTCAATTTTTTCACTTCCTTTTTGTCGATTTTATTATCCTGTTGAGATTTTCCTTTGTTGTGGATTCACTGCCGAGGTGAGTCGGTACAGCATTATAAAGCCCGTGGAAATCTGAACCTCCTGTCACAATAAGTTCATATTTATCAGCAATCGCCTGTAATTCGTGGCGGTAATTTTCATCTGCTGAATAGTGCCCTATTTCAACTCCGTCTATTTTCCCTGCCTTTGCGAGTTTCTCAAGGAGTTCGATATTATCATACATTGCAGGGTGCGCCATTACAGCAATCCCTTTCGCCGTGTGAATCAGGTCAGTTACAACGTTCACATCAGGGTATTCCCTTTCAACGTAACAAGTACCATTTTCACGGTTGAAAAGTTCGTGGTCAAGTTCGCCGTAAAATTCAAGCGCATAGCCATAGTCAATCAATGCACGCATTATATGCTGTTTGAAAATGCTCTTTGAAGATGTGGTATGACGCAGGATACTTTCAAGCGTTATAGGGAATTTCTCCATAACTTTTGCTATCATCTCTTTACAGCACTCTTTTCTTATTTCGCACGATTTTATGCAGAGAATCTCCAGTCTTTCGGGCTTTTGAGGTGCGTAGCAGAGAATATGGACTTTTTTACCCTCATCTTTATCCCACGCTGAAAGTTCCACGCCGTGCAATATTTTCACGCCTTCTCTCTGCCCTATAATATCAGCTCTCGAAAAAGATGCAGTTGTATCGTGGTCTGTAATCGAAAGCCAGTCAATTCCCGTACGTTTTGCTTGTGAAATAATTTCCTCTATTCCGAGTGAACCATCTGAAAGTTTCGTATGACAATGTAAATCGCAAATCATTTAATTAAACCTCATTTCAAAAAATAATATCAATAAATTATATGAAAAAATATTTCAATTTAACCTATTGATATTATATCACATTTTTTGAGTAATTGCAATATATTTTTGTGCATTTTCACAAAATTATCATATTTGAAGTGCGGAATAAAGTTCGCTTTTCCTGAATCCTGTTTCTTTGGCAACTGCTTTACACGCATCAGTCGGTTTTTCGCCCGAATCAATCAGAATACGCACCTGTTCAATTGCCTGTTCAATCGTAAGTTTTTCGCTGAATTTTTCGCCTGCACCGTCAACAACAATAACAAATTCTCCTTTAGGTTCGACTGTTCTGTAATATTCTACCGCCTCACGGACCGTCATATGCAGGACTTCCTCATGTATTTTCGTGAGTTCACGGCATATTGAAATTCTCCTGTCCGTGCCGAAAATATCAGCGAAATCAGCAAGAGTATTCCTCAATTTATGCGGTGCTTCGTAAAATACCATTACAGCCGTTTCGCTGCGGAGCAAATCAAGCCTTTCCGAACGTTCTTTTTTTTGCACCGGTAAAAAGCCCTCAAATGTAAATCTCCTGCAATTCATTCCCGAAAGCGCAACGGCTGATGCAAATGCTGTTGCGGACGGTACTACACGGACTGTTATTTTGTTTTCGTAGCACGCCCTTACAAGTACTTCACCGGGGTCAGATATGCACGGCATACCCGCATCTGTCACGATACCGGCATTTTCCCCTGACAAAAGCCTGTCAATAATCCTCTGTAAATCTGCTTTTGAGCTATGTTCGTGGAAACTGACAAGCTCTTTTTTTATCTCGTAGCGGTTCAGGAGTTTCAGCGTTACTCTTGTATCCTCCGCACATATGAAGTCAACTTCCTGCATCATCCGCAATTGCCTGAGAGTTATATCTTCCATATTCCCTATAGGAGTGCCTATTATGTAAAGTATACCCATTATTATTCCTTTCCTGTATTGTATATCCTCTGCAATTCCTCCGAAAAATTATCCCCGTCCCTGATATATAACTGCGGTTCTGTCTGCATGAACGGCTTTGAACCCTTTTTCCCTTCAATCAGGAAAAGCCACGGTGCAGTTGTGGGATTTTTCGAAACAAATCTTATTCTTTTAGGCTCAATATTATGCATTTTCATCGCAAATATCACGTCAGCAAGCCTTTCAGGGCGGTTACAGATACAAAGCCGTCCGCCATATTTCAGGAGTTTTTCAGCTGTCCTGCAAACATCGTCTATATTGCACATAATCTCGTGACGGGCTATTTTCTGCGCTGTAATTGCGCTCTCATAGCCTGCATTCTGCACTTTATAAGGCGGATTGCATACCACAAGGTCAAGCTGTCCGACGGGTGCATTTTCCCATAGTACTTTCAAATCGGCACATATGGGGATAATCCCTGAAATATTGCTTTTTTCTATGCCGATTTTCAGCAATTTCACTGCTGATTCCTGTATGTCAACCGCATATATGATTTGCGGAGGACGTTTTTTCTGCATAATCAAGGGGATTATTCCACAGCCCGTACCTAAATCACATACTTTGTCCTTTTGCCTGTAATGCGAAAAATCAGCAAGCAAAAACGCATCTGTCCCGAAACGGTGTTCTTCATTTGCGCATACAAAGATACTTTCTGTCAATTTCTCAATTTTATATTCCATAATTATTTTATAGTTCCTCCGCCAACGACAATATCGCCGTCGTAAAATACAACTGCCTGTCCGCTTGTGACTGCCCTTTGCGGTTCATCAAACACAACTCTGTATATGCCGTTTTCGTGCGATAATACAGCAGGCTGTTCAGTCTGACCGTACCTTGTTTTGGCGGTGATTCTCAACGGCTCTGTAACTTCCTCCACGGCGATTAAATTAACATCTTCCGCAACGAGTTCAGTAGTATACAAATCCTGCTCCTCACCGATTACAACCGTATTTGATTCAATATCTTTACGGACAACATATGCAGGCTTGCCAAGCGCAATTCCAAGCCCTTTCCGCTGTCCTATGGTGTAATTTATAATACCCTTATGTGTGCCGAGAATTTCGCCGTCCGTACTGATGAAATTCCCTTCTGCCGGTTCAATCCCTGTAAATTTTTTAATAAATTCCGCATATTTGCCGTCCGGTACAAAACATATGTCCTGACTGTCAGGCTTATCTGAGTTCACAAGACCTGCTTTCTCCGCAATTTCACGCACTTCCGACTTCTCAAGTCCGCCTAACGGGAAAAGTGTATGCGCAAGTTGTTCCTGCGTGAGCGAGTAAAGCACATAAGTCTGGTCTTTCCGCCTGTCTATGGGTCGTTTCAAAAGATACCGCCCTTTTTCGTCATCATATTCAACAATTGCATAATGACCTGTTGCAATATAGTCATAGCCGAGTTCAAACGCTCTCCGCATCATCTTGTCAAATTTCACGTGCCTGTTGCACTCAATGCACGGGTTGGGAGTTTTCCCCGAAATATAGCTTTCTGCAAACTGTTTCATGACTTTTTCACGGAAACAATCCTTGAAATTAAAAGTAAGATGTTCAAATCCTAACTTATATGCAACACTTTTTGCGTCAAGCACGTCGTTCAATGCACAACAAGTCTTGCTTTCCTTTTCAGTTTCAGTCTGAACAATATCCTCATCACCGAACATTTTAAGAGTAACGCCCATGACTTCATAGCCCTGCTCCCTCAAAAGCAACGCACAAACTGAACTGTCAACGCCTCCGCTCATTCCTACCATAACTTTTTTCATTTAATCAAATCCTTTATTTCATAAACTGAATTGAAATACCAATCCGCAAGTTTTTTTATATGTACACTGTCAGGCTCTGCTGATTCATCATATACCGCTGATACAGGGAATCCCGCATTTTTAGCCGTTTCTATGCTATGGAGCGAGTCCTCAACTATGAGAGTTTCAGACGGTTCTGTACCGAATCGCTCACACGCTCCGAAAAATATGTCAGGGTAATTTTTCCCACGTGGGTATTCCTCATCAGTCAGCAGAAATGCAAATCTGTCCGCTATTCCGCAACGTTTCAATACAGCAAGTGCAAGCGATTTATATGTAGCAGTCGCTATGCAGTACGGTATATTTTTGCTGTCAAGGAAATCAAGCAAATCGGTCACATTGCTTTTCAACTGTATTTTTTCCTCGTATTCAATCCGCACAAGTTCCTCAATACGCCTGATAATGTACTCTTTTGTGAGATTTAAGTTAAATTCTTTTATAAATAAGCCTGCTGATTCGTCTATAGTCAACTTTTTCATTCGCTCTGAAATCTCACGGGGAGGATTTTCAACGCCATTCTCAAGCAGGAACGTCCTGTCAACCTGATACCATACTTTCATTGAGTCAATCAGTGTGCCGTCAAGGTCAAATATAATACTTTTTATCATTCTGTATTCTCCGTTTTATCTTCAGTTGTTTTGTTTTCAGCATTTTCAGCATCTTCATCTTCTTCGGGACGGTTTTCTTTCAGCCATTCTTCCTGTTCTTTTTTAGTTGTATTGACTTTGCCTGCTGTTTCGTCATTCCCGACAAGTATAACCGCTTGTTTTTCCATAACATCGTATATACGCTCAAAACGCTCCATATCATATTCTATATTGCCAACAAGAGGGTCAGCTATATGGACTGTGCTTTTGTCGTAATCATAGCCGTAAATTGTAACACAATGCTGAAAAGGATTGAAATAAAAATCTTCTCCACAACCAAGCCGGAATTGAAATTCCGAATGGCTCTCGATTTGATTTATAGTTGTCCACACTATAACAGGTCTGCCCTGTTCTACCTGATAAAAGACTTCCTCAAGCGAGTCCCCGCTTAAATCTATCGCATACCAATCAGAACCGATATATTCAAACCAGTCATCTGCTGTCTGCACAATAACAGGCGCATTACAGCCAAATCCGTTTGTTGCGTGAGGGTCACCGAGATATGCGTCGTTCATAGTATAGTAACCTTCGTGATCTATCGGCATAAAAACGTCACATAATTCGACTTTATCGGCATCAAATCCATAGAAATTCAACGTCTGCGTAAGTGCTGTGATTTCGCAGCCCGTAGGCAATTCAGGCTCCTGTAAAACCGTATCAAACCCTTTGATAACAAATCTGTTTTTAAGTTCGTGATTTTCGGGCATAGACGTATCAATTTCAACACGCTGTACGGAAGTAGTTACCGGTTCAGCCGGCAGTTCTGTTGTTGTAATCGCCGTTGTTTGTACCGTTGTCACGGATGCGGAAGTCGGAAGTTCATTTTTCCCCATGGGCTGGACTGTACGTCCGCACGATGTAAGCATTGCAATTGCTATGAATAGCGATATAAATTTAACCTTTTTAATCATTGTTTCCTTTCGTCTCCTGTATTTTCTTTCTGTAATCCTGTTCAGCAGGGCGTATTTCCCTCCACGCAAGCGAATATATATCAGTTGCTTTTGATTCAAGTTCAGCGAAAAAATGCGCATCACTGCTAAGTCTGCAAAGTTTCGCAAGGGAAGTCCCTACAAATATTTTTTTATTTTTTTTAATCAATGCAAGTATCTCCCTGCCTTTTTCATTAAATGCAAGTACTCTTGCATAAGGCGGTAAACAGCGTATTTCAGGGATTCCTATAAGGAGCGACAATATAACTCGCCGTACTCTCGCCATAGTACAGTTTTTTGATTTAACTGAATTGAACAGTTCATCAAGTGATTGTGCATTATTGCCGTAAATCCGGTCAAAAAGCCCTTTGCTGTCTGCTGTTTTACTGATTTCATTTTCTTGCGCCGTCCTGATTTTATATAATATCGCTCTTTCAAGGTATTTTATATCAGCCGTACCCTTTTCGAAAGCATCCGCCCATATTTCGGGCATAAACTCACGTGCTGAAGCAGGATTCGCCCTGATATACGACGCACTTGCAAAATCCCGTGATGTTACTGCGCTGTCGTGCAATGCTCCCGAACGCTTTACAGTAAACGGCTTTATACTGCAATTGAAATACTTCAATGCCCTGATGTACTCCACCGCAAGTATATTATTCGGCTCTGAAATTATTTCCGCTGATTCCCTGTCAATCCTCTGAAGTATTTCACTCACCGCACGAGGATATGTATATCCGCTTTTCTTCAGCATTTCAGCCGTTTCAGTTTTCGGGATACTGTCAGCAATATTCACGGCGGAAATAATTTTCTGAATATCTCCGCATTCGCTCCCGAACGATATTTCGTCAATACAGCCGATACCGTCAAGCAGATACACCGCACCTCTTGCAAAATTTTCAGCTGATGCCAGACAATACGCTACCGGAAGTTCAATCACTAAATCAGCTCCCGATTTTACAGCAAGTTCCGCACGGGTGAATTTGTCAAGGATTGCAATATCTCCCCTTTGCACAAAATTACCGCTCATTACACATACAATATGTGTAGCACCATTTGCTCTTGTTTTTTCAATATGATACAAGTGCCCGTTATGAAATGGATTGTATTCACAAACAATACCGCTAATTTTCATTTTACTACCTCTTTCTCTGATATTATATGAGAGTGCCCATTATGAAACGGATTGTATTCGCAAACAATACCGCTGATTTTCATTTTACTACCTCTTTCCCTGAATTGCAATAGTTTCTGAAAAATTTGCAGATTTATCACAATTTTTTTGCTTTTTCTTTGTAATTATCAGAAAAATTTCTGAAAAAGACTTGAAATTTTCTGAAAAATGTGTATAATAGTATATGGTATACTGAACTTGAACTCTTAAAAGTTTAGTATGATTATTTTGAAAGGATGTTTTAACCTATGATTATTTTAGTTGTTAATGCAGGCAGCTCCTCACTCAAGTATCAGCTTATCGATATGGCTGACGAAAGTGTTATTGCTAAGGGCAACTGCGACAGAATCGGTATTGACGGTCACATTGCGCACAAAACTGCTGACGGCAGAGAACTCAATGAGGACTGCAATTTTCCTACTCATACCGAGGCTTTCATGAAACTTGTTGAAACTCTCACAACAGGCGATGCAAAAGTTATCGACAGTATGGATAAAATTTCAGCTGTTGGTCATCGTATTGTGCAGGGTGCTGACGTTTTCGACAAATCCGTACTTGTTACAGACGAAATAATTGACAAAATTGACGAACTCCGTGAACTTGCTCCCGTACACAATCACGCACACGCTCTTGCACTCCGTGCCTGCAAAAAAGTTATCCCTGCTGACGTTCCGCAAGTTGCCGTATTCGATACAGCTTTCCACCAGACTATGCCTCCTAAGGCTTATATGTTCGGTCTGCCGTACGATGACTATGAAACTCTCCACGTAAGAAAATACGGATTCCACGGTACTTCTCATAGATTCGTTTCAGCCGCTCTCGCTGAAGCTATGGGCAAGGATATAAAAGATTTGAAAATTGTTTCCTGCCACCTCGGTAACGGTTCATCAATTACTGCTGTAAACGGCGGAAAATCAGTTGATACTTCTATGGGATTCACTCCTCTTGACGGTGTTGTTATGGGTACACGTTCAGGTGCTGTTGACCCGTCTGCTGTTACATACGTTGCTGACAAACATCACTTCTCACCGTCCGAAATGAGCGACTATATGAACAAAAAATCAGGATTTTTAGGCGTTTCAGGTGTTGGTTCGGATAACCGTGATATTACAGATGCCGCACACCACGGTAACGAAAGAGCTCAGCTTGTTTCAGATATGCTTGTGTACGAAATCAAAAAATATATCGGTTCATACGCTGCTGCTATGAACGGTCTTGATGCAGTTCTCTTTACAGGCGGTATCGGCGAAAATGCTTATGACGTACGTGAACAGGTCTGCGAAAATATGGAATTTTTCGGCATAAAGCTCGATAAATCCGTAAATGACGGTCTCAGAGGCAAACTCGCAAAGATTTCTGCACCCGACTCAAAAGTTGAGGTATGGGTTGTGCCGACAAATGAGGAGCTTCTCATCGCAAGAGATACACTCGCACTCATTTCGAAGTAATTCAAAAAATTCCAATAAGTCAAGGGCGGTTGAATTTCAGCCGTCCTTTTTTACTTTGCTTATATTTTCAACAAATAACGTTAAATATCTTAACGTTGGTTCGGCTATGATTGAGAAGTTCACACAAAGAAGTATACACTGCACCGACATTCCCGAAACACTGAAAAATCCGCCGAAAAATACCATACTCAACGTCAGCAGAAGTCCGCATACAAGCCATATTGCACCTTTTATTCTGTTCATAGGCTTGCTTATCCTGAAAAGTATCATCATTCCTACTACACTCATCAGTATTGTAGATGCTGTTGAAATATCTTCCTGCGTTGAGGAGAATATATTCCCGAAAATAACCATTACCGTGACAATTATCGCATCTGTTATTCCTGCGGGCAACGCTTTAAGCAGAATATTTTTCATGAAATTGCCTTTAATCAAATCGTGATTTGGTATCTGCGATAAACAAAATCCCGGTATGCCTATTGTGAATGCGCTGATAAGCGATATATGCGCCGGTTTAAGCGGATAAGTTATCCCCCAGAAAATCGTCACAAGTGCCATTATAAGCGAAAATATGTTCTTGACAAGAAACAGACTGCCTGACCGCTCAAGATTGTTGACGACTTTCCGCCCTTCCATTACAACTTCAGGCATTTTAGAGAAATCAGATTCAAGCAGTACGAGTTGTGAAGCCTGCGCTGCTGCCTCACTGCCCGAAGCCATTGCAACTGAACAATCTGCTGATTTCAGGGCGAGTACGTCGTTCACACCGTCACCCGTCATTGCAACAGTTTTCCCTGCTTTTTTCAGCGCACGGACAAATTTTTTCTTTTGTTCAGGCGTTACCCTGCCGAATACAGTGTAGTGAAGTACCGCATTTTCTATAGATTCATCTGTTTTCAGAGTTGATGCGTCTATATAGTTGCCTGCGTTCGCAATACCTGCCTGTTTTGCGATTTCCGAAACGGTTATGGGATTATCGCCCGAAATTACTTTTATTTCAACGCCTTGTTCCGCAAAAAATCTGAAAGTTTCAGGGGCATTTTTTCTTATGGGATTCGCTATCAGAACAAAACACAAAGGTTCTGTTTCTGCTGTAAGTGCCTTACCGTCAGGATTCCCCGAATACCGCACAAATACAAGCATTCTCATTCCCTTACGGCTGTATTTGGAAATAGTTTCCTTGTATTCAGCTGATTTTTCTTTCAAGACAAATTCAGGTGCGCCGAGTACATATGTTCCCGATTCAAGCGTTGTACTGCTGTACTTAAATTCCGACGAAAAACCGGTATATGATATAATCTTTTCTCCCGTAGGCATATGAAAATAATTCTTCATAGCTATCATTGTAGCATTATCCGCTGATTGTGCTGATGCGAAATCGCTTATAATTGACATAAGTTCATCTTCAGACTTATCAGCAACGGGAATAACTCCCATAACGCTCATTTTACCTTCTGTAATTGTCCCCGTTTTATCTACGCATAGTACATCTACTCTTGCAAGTGCCTCTATACATTTCATATCGTGTACAAGTACCTTATTTCGGGCAAGTCTTAGCGTACTTACAGCAAGAGTTGTACTCGCAAGCAGAAAAAGCCCCTCAGGAATCATACCTATTACAGCTGCAACCATTGCTTGTATGCTACTGCTTACACTGTTCATTTCAAGGAAATGCTGTTGACAATATAAGAGTAGTCCTATAGGAATAATCATTATACCTGCAATTTTTACTATTCTGTTCAGCGAACGTATCATTTCTGACTGTTCGCCTTTCCTGAATTTCTTTGCTTGTGCGGTTAACTGCGATATATATGAATCCGCACCGACTTTCTCAAGCCTTGCACGGCACGAACCTGATACTATGAAACTGCCTGACATAAGACTATCGCCCGAACTCTTGTAAATCTCATCTGATTCCCCTGTAAGAAGCGATTCGTTTACCGCAACACTCCCGTCAATTATCACCGCATCTGCACTTATCTGATTACCTGCACGGAATACAGCTATATCGTCAAGCACAACATCTTTCGAGGCGACTGAAATTTCTTTGCCGTCACGTATTACCGAAGTTTCAGGCGCATTCATCATTGACAGCTTGTCCAGAGTCTTTTTCGAACGGAGTTCCTGTATAATGCCTATAAGCGTATTTGCTACTATTATCGGGATAAACGTCAAGTCCCTGTAAGTTCCTGCGTAGATTATCAACCCGGCAAGAATTACAAATATCAGGTTGAAATATGTGAAAGTATTATCAGCAATTATTTCGCCTATTGATTTCGACGGCGGTTCAGGCGGAGTATTCCCTAAACCTGCATTTTTACGTTCCTTTGCCTGTACGGAAGTAAGCCCTTTATCTGCATCAGGGAAAATTCTCTCAGGCATTTTTGTATTCATTGCCATTTTATAAACGTCTCCTTGAAAAATTGTCGGTATCTAATCGATAACTATATTATAGCACATTAAAATAAAAAATACAACAGCAATTGACAAATATACGAATAAATGGTATAATATTATTAAAAGAATTATCTTGCAAAGGAGATTTATTAATTGTGAATATTATTCTTGCATCAGCGTCACCACGAAGACGTGAACTTATGAAACTGATTACAGATGACTTTACTGCTGTTTCAGTCGATATTGATGAGAGTATCCCGCAAAATGCCGATATACGTTCATTTTCAGTTACTCTCGCCGAAAAAAAGGCAAAAACTGCTTCCGTGAAATATCCCGGCTGTATCGTTATCGGTTGTGATACTACTGTTATCTGCGACGGCAAAATTCTCGGGAAACCTCACGATAGAAATGATGCCCGTGAATTTATGCATATGCTGTCAGGCTGTACGCACCTTGTTAAAACAGGCTGCTGTATTATGTACAATGACAAAATGACCAGTTTTTCTGTTGATACTTATGTAACTTTCAGGAATCTGACCGACAATGATATTGAACACTACATATCTACAGATGAACCTTACGATAAAGCCGGAGGTTACGGTATACAGGGAAAAGGCGCACTTCTCATCAAAAAAATCAACGGTGACTACTTAAACGTTGTCGGACTTCCCGTGTCTGAACTCAATCAACAGTTAAAAAAATTTATTAAGGAGATATGATTTATGAACAATACAGCTTTCCACAATGCGGATATTCTTATCCCGAACAACTCAATCGATATGAACAAATGGGCAGTTATCGCCTGCGACCAGTACACAAGCGAACCTGAATACTGGGAAACTACTGCGGAAAATGTCGGCGGTAATCCCTCCTCACTTAACCTCATTCTCCCCGAAATTTACCTCGAAAGCAATGATGTTGCCGAAAGAATAGAGAACATTCATTCTGCTATGGACGAATACATCAGCAACGGTATTTTCACTGAATACAAAAATGCTATAATTTACGTTGAGAGAATCCAGAGTAACGGTATCGTCCGCAAAGGGCTTATCGGTGCTGTTGACCTCGAAGAATACGACTTCTCAAAGGGCAGTACCTCGCAAGTACGTGCTACCGAATCAACTGTAATCGAACGTATTCCGCCAAGAATAAAGGTTCGTCAAGGTGCCTCGCTTGAATTGCCGCATATTATGATACTCATTGATGACCCTGATAATACTGTTATCGAATCAGTTGATAAATCGGCAATGACGAAAATATATGATACTCAGCTTATGCAGAACGGCGGAAGTATCAGCGGCTATCTCGTCCCCGAATCCGAACAAATCCGCATTGATAAGGCACTTTCCGCACTCGCTGAACCTGATACTTTCAACAAAAAATATCAGCTTGATAACGCTCCTGTCCTCCTCTACGCAATGGGCGACGGTAATCATTCCCTCGCAACAGCAAAAGAATTTTACGAACAACTCCAAAAAGCTAATCCCGACAAGGATTTTTCAAATCACCCTGCACGCTATGCTCTCGCTGAAATAGTCAACCTCCATAGCGATGCCCTTAAATTTGAGGCTATATATCGCCTTGTGTACGATGTTGACTGCGATAAACTGATAAACGGTCTTACTGAATCGCTTGCACTTTCCCACGAAACAGCTGAACAATGGGTTGAAATCGTATGTAACGGTGAATCTGATAAACTCTATATCCACAACGCAAGTTCTAATCTTTCTGTCGGCTCTCTGCAAAATTATCTTGACGGCTATATCAAGGAAAATGGCGGTAAAATCGACTATATCCACGGCATTGACAACGTTAAGACTCTCGCCCTGAAACACAATGGTATTGCTTTTATACTGCCCGATATGGACAAGTCACAACTTTTCCCGACTGTCATCAAAGACGGCGCATTGCCACGGAAAACTTTTTCAATGGGTCACGCTGATGATAAAAGATTTTACATGGAGGCAAGAAAAATCAAATGAAATTCCACCATGCAGGTAAATATAACGGTGACGAAAACAGTCTCCCACAACGTGAACACCCTGCAAACAGTGTGCCGTTCAAAGAACCTAAAAATATGACGGCAATGGCTGTTATTATGAATCTTATGGCAATTATCATTACAGTTATCAGCATTATCATAGTTGAAATTTTAGCTGAAGAAGATGCTTACAAGACTAACGAGTACCTCTACGGTATAATTGCCTCCCTGATTACGCTTATACCGCACGAATTCCTGCACGCTGTCTGTTTCAAAAGCGATGTATATATGTACACCAATTTAAGCAAAGGTATGCTTTTCGTTTACGGTACGGAGGATATGAGTAAGGCAAGGTTTATATTTATGAGTTTTCTGCCAAATATAGTTTTCGGGTTCATTCCGTTTGTAATATTCCTGATTCGCCCTGAATTGATTTTTTTCGGTGTTTTAGGCGCATTCTGCATAGGTTCGGGAGCAGGCGATTATCTTAATATATTTAACTGTATCACGCAAGTCCCTAAAAATTCAAAAGTCTATCAGTGCGGTATACACACTTATTGGTATAAATAATTAAATTAACAAAAAAAACACCGTCCTTTTCGGGACGGTGTATAGTAAGCCTACTTGGAAATTTTTATCAGTGAACTCGTTTGATTTTCAAGTAGGGTTACTATAATATTTGAGGAGTGATTTTTTTATGAAAACAGGTCTTGTTTTAGAAGGCGGTGCTATGCGTGGAATTTTCACCGCAGGCGTTACTGATGTTCTTATGGAAAATAATATAACTTTTAACGGTGCTGTCGGCGTTTCAGCAGGTGCTTGTTTCGGCTGTAACTGCAAATCAAATCAAAACGGTCGTGCTATCCGCTATAATTTGCGGTTTTGTAAAGATAAACGCTATTGCAGTATGCACTCGCTTATTACTACGGGCAATATGTTCAATGCGGAATTTTGTTACCATACAATCCCCGATAAACTCGATATTTTCGATGTGCAGGCTTTCGAAACAAATCCCATGGAGTTTTATATTGTCGCAACTGATATTGATACCGGGAAAGCCGTCTATCATCGTATGAAAAAAGCTGATTACCGTGAACTTGAATGGATTCGTGCATCGTCATCAATGCCGTTGTTCGCTGAAATTGTATCACTTGACGGCAGAAAAATGCTTGACGGCGGTGTTTCGGATTCAATTCCGCTGAAATTTATGGAATCACGTGGTTACAACAAAAATATCGTCATTTTAACTCAACCACGTGATTTTGTTAAAAAGCCGAACAAACTTACACCGTTAATCAAAGCTGTATACGGAAAATACCCCGAATTTGTAAAAACATTTGAAAAACGTCCAGCAATGTACAACAGTGAATTGAAATATATCCGTAAAGCTGAAACTGAAGGCAGAGCATTTGTTATTGCTCCGCCTGAAAAACTCCCGATAGGTCATATTGAACACGAACAGGATAAATTGCTTGAAGTCTACAGAATCGGCAGGAATACCGCTAAAAATCAGCTTGACAATATAGTTGCCTTCCTAAACAGCAACGCCCTTTGAAAACTTTATACCGCCCTCCGTCGTTTCAATCCGCACCGTATCTCCACTGTGAATACAAGACGTTATTATCATTTTCGCAAGCTCGTTTTCAATTAAATCAGTTACTCGCCTTTTTATCGGTCTTGCCCCGTATTTTTCAGTTTCCTTTGCTTGTGCGATTGCTTTTATAACGTCCTCGCCGTAACTCAACTCTATCCCCAACGCTTTCGCCCTGAATTTCAAGTTATCAAGTGCCTTTTCGCTTATCTTCATCAAGTCGTCCGTCCCTAAACTATGAAATACTATTATTTCGTCAATCCTGCCTGTAAATTCAGGCGTAAAATGTGACTTTACCGCATCAAGTATAAGATTTTCATTTTCAGGCGCACTCTGCCCGAATCCTAATGACGATTTTCCGCCTGCACCTATATTTGAAGTCATAATTATAATGCAGTTACGGAAACTTATTTTCCTCATACTTGAATCCGTCAATATACCGTAATCAAGAATTTGCAACATAATATTCAGTACTTCAGAATCAGCCTTTTCAATTTCATCGAAAAGCACAAGCGAATACGGATTACGCCTGATTTTCTCACAAAGACTGCCGTTTTTATCATCGTAACCTGCATATCCGGGCGGTGCGCCTATTATTTTTGATACGGAATGCTTTTCCATATATTCCGACATATCTACACGTATCAGATTTTTTTCTGAACCAAACAAACATTCCGCAAGTGCCTTTGCAAGTTCAGTCTTGCCGACTCCCGAACTACCTACAAATAAAAACGATGCTGACGGTCTGTCACTGTCCCGCAACCCCGATTTTGCACGGCATACAGCATTTGTCACCTTTTTCACGGCGTACTTGTGGCCAATCACCCTCTCAGAAAGATTTTTCTCAAGAAACGAAAGTTCTATTGAATCCTCAGCCGTAATTTTATTCAGCGGAATACCCGTTTTCATCGAAATGACTGACATTATATCTTCTTCCGTGACTGTCGCTTTACTTGTGTTAATTATGTCATTTAACTTATCCATTGTGAACTTTTTATCCCTTAATCTGATAAAATCAGAATCTGTACTGCGTAACCCCGAATTATGACGGATTTTCGCACATGCACACGCTTCATCAAGCACATCTATCGCTTTATCAGGCAAAAATCTGTCCGAAATATACCGCACTGCCATATTTACCGATAATTCCACCATATTGTCAGGTATCTCAACTCCGTGATAACTCTCATAACTCGACTTCAAGCCCTGTATGATTTCAGTACAACTCTTTGCGTCAGGTTCATTCACTTGTACAGCCTGAAACCGCCTTTCAAGTGCTGAATCCTTTTCAATCGTCTTGCGGTACTCCTCAAACGTCGTCGCCCCTATAATCTGCAATTCACCTCTTGCAAGCTGCGGTTTCATAATATTCGCCGCATCTATTGCACCTTCAGCCGCTCCTGCCCCGACAATCGTATGAATTTCATCTATGAAAAGTATTATATTCCCTGCATTTATCGCCTCATCAATACACGCTTTTACACGCTCCTCGAAATCGCCCCTGTACTTTGCTCCCGATAAAAGCGATGTCAGGTCAAGCGAAAATATAAATTTATTTTTTAACGAATCCGGAACCAGATTACGGACAAAAAGTTCAGCTACTCCCTCAACTATCGCCGTCTTTCCAACTCCAGCCTCGCCTATAAGACAAGGATTATTTTTGTTCCGCCTCGAAAGTACCTGCAAAACACGCTCCACTTCCCTTATCCTGCCTATAAGCGGGTCATTTTTTTTAATCAGCGAAATATCCGTGAGATTTCTACCGTATCTGAATAAATTTGGTAAATGTGATGCTCTTGGTTTAATCGCCTCGTACAAATTCTCACGGACTTCATATGACGAGATTGATTCAAGACCGGCACATATTCCCGTCATATTTCCGCCTGCCTTTTTTATGACAGTACAGGCACTGCATGACGGTTCACGGATAATCGCCATAAGTATATGCTCCGGAGATGCAAGTTTCTTTTTATCGCTTACAGCAATACTGCATGAATTTTCAAGAATTCTCTTTGCCGCTGTAGTAAAATAGCGGTAATTCAAAATTGACGGCGTACCCATTCCAACAAGATTAACAATTTCACAACGCAAATCATCATAGGCAACTCCGTTTTCAATAAGAATTTCAGCCGCATCAGATGTCCCGTCACCTGTTATCGCAAGCAACAAATGTTCACTTCCAACGTACGTATGTCCTAATTCAGATGCCGCCTGAACTGCCCCCTCAATGATAGCGGTGGATTTTCTGGTGAATTTGTCTGTATTCATAAAAAAAGCCTCCTTTTTTACTGTACTACTATATTATGCCACGTAATACGTGCGATAACAGTCGAAAAAAATAATTCCTGAAAAAATTTGTAACACTTTTTTCCGTATGGCATAATATGTAGTATGAAACGCAATCAAAAAGCGGTTCAAATACATCTTCAAAGGAGATTTTTATTATGTGTAATTCTTGTTTTGGCGGTAACAGCTGTATGTGGGTAATCCTTCTCATCATCATCTTCCTTGCTTGCGGTAACAACGGCGGTTGTGGCTGCGGCAATAACAACAACAACGACTGCGGCTGCGGTTGTGGATGCTGAAATCTATTGATTAAAAAAACTGCCGGTGTAAAATCCGGCAGTAATTTTTTTAATTATTAAAATAATACAAGCAAAATATTTTTGTTTCATTGTACGAAAATCACTTGTAATACAGCACTGTTTTTATGCAATATTGCTTTACTGTACTGACGAAACTACTTTGTTTCTTTTGTTAATCAATACAGGTTCAGTATTTTCAGTAACGCATTCCTTTGTTACTTTTACTTTCACAATGCTCGTATCGGACGGTACTAAATACATAGGTTTCATGAGTATTCCCTCAAGTATCGAACGCAATCCTCTTGCACCTGTTTTCTGCGATATAGCTTTCTTTGCAATCTCAATGAGTGCATCGTCATCTATTTCAAGCTCAATATTATCGTATTCAAACAGCTTTTTGTATTGCTTGATAAGTGCGTTTTTCGGCTCTGTAAGGATTCTCACAAGCGCATCTTCGTCAAGTTCCTCAAGAACGGTTATAACAGGCAATCTTCCGACAAATTCAGGTACCATACCGAATTTAACAAGGTCTTTCGGGATAACTTTCTTGAATATGTTATTTTTTTCTTCTTTTACAGCTTTCAGTTCACCGCCGAAACCTATCGGAGATTTACCTATACGCTTTTGTATCTGCCTTTCAAGACCGTCAAAAGCTCCTCCGCATATAAAGAGGATATTCCTTGTATCAATCTGCAATGTTTCCTGATTCGGATGTTTTCTTCCTCCCTGAGGCGGGACGTTCGAAACAGTACCCTCTATGATTTTCAGGAGTGCCTGCTGTACGCCCTCACCGCTTACGTCACGTGTGAGAGATGTATTTTCGGATTTCCTTGCAATCTTGTCGATTTCGTCTATATATATAATACCTTTTTCAGCTGCTTTTATATCGTAGTCAGCCGCCTGAATAAGACGGAGCAAAACGTTTTCAACGTCATCGCCTACGTATCCTGCCTCTGTAATTGTCGTTGCATCGGCAATTGCAAACGGTACATTGAGGATTTTAGCAAGAGTCTGCGCAAGGAATGTTTTACCCACACCCGTAGGTCCTAAAAGCAGTACGTTACTTTTCTGGATTTCAACGCCGTCATCGTCGTTTTTGCCCTCACTCTGGCTTATAATACGCTTATAGTGGTTATATACAGCAACAGCAAGCGACATTTTTGCATCGTCCTGCCCGATTACGTAATCATCAAGAAATCCTTTGATTTCAACAGGTCTTGGCAGTTCCAAAGACGACAAATCCGCATCTTTCGACTTTTCTTTAGATTTACGCTGAGCCTTTGTGTATGCCGGTCCGAAAAGCATTTCGTAGCAGTATACAACGCATTCATCACATATATTAGCATTTCCTGCCGAAAACATACTTGTTGTTTTATTTTCACCTTTTCCGCAGAAACTGCATGACTTAAAATCAGTTCTCATTCAGAAAAAACCTACCTTTTCTCGATAACCTTATCGATGAGTCCGTATTCCATAGCTTCCTGTGCGGACATATAGTTGTCACGCTCCGTATCAATCTGAATCTGTTCAAGTGACTTGCCTGTATTTTTTGCAAGCATTTCATTCATTTTCTGACGTGTCCTTACAAGGTGGTCTGAATGTATCTTTATATCAGTACACTGCCCTGAAAGTCCGCCTGAAATAAGAGGCTGGTGAATAAGGATTTCGCTGTTCGGAAGTGAAAGACGTTTGCCTTTTGCACCTGCCGCAAGAAGAAATGCACCCATAGATGCCGCCATACCTATACATATAGTTGAAACGTCGCACTTGATGTACTGCATTGTGTCGTATATCGCCATACCTGCTGTAATCGAACCGCCGGGACTGTTGATATAAAGTGAAATATCTTTCTCACTGTCCTGACTTTCAAGGAAAAGGAGCTGCGCAACAACAACACTTGCTGAAGCATCGTTCACTTGGTCCGAAAGCATAATAATCCTGTCATTCAGCAAGCGTGAAAATATATCGTAAGACCTTTCTCCACGGCTTGTCTGCTCAACAACATAAGGTATAAAGCTCATAATTCATCGCCCTTTCTTTGTTTATATAAGTGCTGTCCTGCAATTTCTACAGGACAACACATCATTTTTTTATAGATTACTCTGCCGGCTGCTCTGTATTTTCAGCATTTTCTGCGTTTTCAGCGGAATCAGCCGAATTATCAACTACAGCAGTTTCCTTGACTAAATCTACAGCTTTCTGTACTTTCAAATCCATTGTGAAGTCGTCCATAGGAATGAATCTCTTAGCAGTTTCAACGTCTATCTTGTTAGCGTCTGCTATCGGCTGAAGTGCTGTATTGATTTCTTCCTCTGTAACCTCAAAGTTCTCAAGTTCTGCAATCTTTTCAAGCGCAAGACGGAGTTTTACTTCACCCTCTGCCCTGTCTCTGTAAGTATCACGTATATCTTCGATTTCCATACCTGTATACTGACAGTACATTTTAAGGCTAATACCCTGCTGTTGAAGTTGATTTTCGAATGCAGACATAAGGTCATCAATTCTGTGTTCATACATACAGTTCGGGATTGGTGAGTCAACTTTGTCGATAATTGCCTGAAGAACAGCGTTTTCGAAAGCAGAATCTGCCTGATTTACAGAAGCTGTTTCCAATTTTGTTCTGATGTCGTTTCTGTACTCCTCAACTGACTCAAATTCAGTTGAATCCTTGATGAGTTCGTCGTCGATTTCAGGGAGTTCCTCGTAGCTGATAGCCTTGAGTTTCGTCTTGAATACAGCATCTTTTCCTGCGTAATCTTCCATCTGGTAATTTTCAGGGAAAGTAACGTTTATATCAAATTCATCGCCGATATTGTGACCTACAATCTGGTCTTCAAATCCGGGGATAAACTGACCACTACCCAATTTAAGCGGGTGGTCCTCACCTTTACCGCCTTCGAAAGCCTCATCGCCAAAAAATCCCTCGAAATCAATGATAACTTCGTCATCGAGTTGTGCAGGTCTGTTATCTACTGAAACAATACGTGCATTTTTCTTTCTGATTATCTCAATCTGTTTGTCTATATCCTCGTCTGTAACCTCAACAGCACGCTTAGGAGCTTTTATGCCCTTGTAATCGCTGATTTCAATAACAGGCTTTGTAATACATACAGCCTTGAGTTCAACGCCGGTTTCCTTGTCGATTGAAGTAACTTCAACGCCGGGTCTGTCAACGAGGTTAAGATTTTCATCTGCTACAGCCTTGTCAAGTTCCGGTCCGATGAGGAAATTGATAGCACCTTCATAGAAAACGCCCTCACCAAATTCTCTTTCAGCAAGTTTTCTTGAAACTTTGCCCTTTCTGAATCCTCTGAGCTGGATATTTTTTTTCTGACGCTGATATTCTCTTTCAACAGCCTTTTCAAAAGTTTCTGCGTCAATAGTAATAACAAGTTCCGTTGTGTTTACATCTGTTTTTGTTGATGATTTTAACATGATAATCCTCCGTTATAGTTAATTATAAGTACACATAATTGCGATACAAGGAATATTATACCACATTATGAAAAATATTTCTACAATATTTTGCGGTTTCTACATTTCTCACGAAATTACAATACTTTTTCGGGCTTAAATTGTATATAATCACCTGAAATTAAATGGAAATTTATACCGTCATATGTATTTGTAATACATAGTGAATGCAATCTCCGTCCGTGAATATGCCCGTAATAACATTCCCTGATATTGTAGCGGTACAGAACGTCAAGCATATCGTAATTGTAATTCGTAGCGAATATAGGCGGATAGTGCATAAATACAAGCGGTTCAAGACCTGCATCAACGGCTGATTTTATTGAAGTTTCCAGCCTTTGCACTTCTCTTTTCATAATTTTATCGTCCTGCGGTTCATCGGGCATATTCACCCAGCCACGAGTTCCGCAAATACCGTATTTGCCGTATGCATAGTGATTGTTATGCAGTATTTTTATTGTACTGAATCCCTCTGTATTGAGGAAATCCTCTGTTTTCCTGATAGTTCCCCACCAGTAATCGTGATTGCCTTTCAGAATGATTTTCTGTCCCGGTAAATCGTTTATGAAGCTGAAATCGGGTTTTGCCTGTTGCAAGTTCATTCCCCACGAAACATCGCCTGCAATTACTGTTGTATCGCAGTCACGCACCGTTTCAAGCCAATTTTGTTTTATACGTTCCTGATAATTTTCCCAACCTGCAAAAATACTCATTGACTTCGATTTATCGCCGAAACACAAATGCAAGTCGCCGATAACGTACAAACTCATCAGATACCAAGAGTTTTCAGAACATAGTTTTTCTGTTCTGATTTGTCTATAACATCGCTGAAACGTTCGGGCTTATTTTTGAGGTCAGCGAGTGCTGACGGTACGGGAATACCCGAAAGTTCTGCAATTCTGTCAACTTTTGCGTACTCATCAATTTCAGATTTTCCGCCCTCAAGCGATTCGAGTACAGCGTTACTGAATTTATACGGGCTTGCTGTCGAAGCAATTACAGTCTTTGTATTATCGCCTGTAGCAGTCCTGTAATCATTATACACTTTCACTGCAACAGCCGTATGAGTATCGCAGGTATACGAGTATTTCTCATAAATACTATGAATTGTAGCCTTTGTCTGCTCATCATCGCAGTAACCTGCCCAAAATTCCTCTGTAAGCTGCGCTTTTACGTCGTCACTCACTTCATATTTGCCTTCTGCTGCGAGTTTACCGAACCATTCGTTAATTAAGTTATCATTTTTACCTGTCATAATATACAGAAGTCTTTCGAGATTACTCGAAATAAGTATATCCATTGACGGTGAAACTGTAGCGTAAAATTTGCGGTTTCTGTCGTAAACGCCCGTATTTATGAAGTCCGTGAGTACATTGTTTATATTCGAGGCACATATCAGCTTATTCACCGGCACACCCATTTTCTTTGCATAGTACGCCGCAAGAATATTGCCGAAATTACCCGTAGGAACAACTATATTTATCTTGTCGCCAAGTGTGATTTCGTTATTTTTGACAAGTTCAGCGTATGTCGAAATATAGTATACGATTTGCGGAACAAGTCTGCCCCAATTGATAGAGTTTGCGCTCGAAAACATCATACCCTTTGCATCAAGTGCCGATTTTACGTCATTATCCGTAAATATAGCTTTTACACCGTTCTGGCAGTCGTCAAAATTGCCTTTGATAGCACATACGCCGACATTACTGCCTTCTTGTGTTTTCATCTGTCTTTTCTGCATAGGGCTGACACCGTCCTCAGGGTAGAACACAAGTATAGATGTACCCTCAACGTCCTTGAATCCCTCAAGTGCAGCTTTACCTGTATCGCCTGATGTTGCAACAAGAATGACTATTTTCTTATCAAGATTTATTTTCTTTGCTGATGTCGTAAGAAAATATGGTAAAATCTGCAATGCCATATCTTTGAATGCGCACGTAGGTCCGTGCCATAATTCAAGCATATATGTGCCGTCAAAAAGATGTTCGATTTCAGCGATATTTTCTGTTTCAAAGTTTTTTGCCGAATATGCGTTATCTGTACAGTAATGGATTTCAGCATCTGTAAAATCAGTTAAATATTTTGCAAATACATATGATGCTCTGTCAGCGTATTTCATTCCGCCGATTTCTTTTATTTCATCATAAGTAAGTGCAGGAATTTCTTCAGGCACAAACAGTCCGCCGTCTGCTGAAATTCCACGGGTAATAGCCTCTGCACTGCTTACTTTTACATTGCTGTTTCTTGTACTGTTGTAAAACATAGAATCACCTTTCTAAAATATGAAATTATAGCCTGTTGTATCATAGGCATTTTGTATATAATCAATGCCAAGTACCCTGCCGTTTTTTATTATAACTTCCGCAATATCAAATCTCGGCTGTAATTCAGTCGGGTACTTTATGCAGTAATCACTTGCTGTTTTTATAATAAGTTCCTGTTTGCGTTTATTAACGGCTTCAAATCCGCTGACCATACTGTCAGGCTTACGGGATTTCACTTCAACAAATGCGATATACTCCTCATTTTCAGCGATTATGTCAATTTCTCCGCCTTTTATGCGGTAATTTCTTGCGATGATTTTGTAGCCGTCCTCAATCAGGTACCTGCATACGCTTTCTTCGCCTATATTGCCGATTTCAGTGCTTTTCATTTTTTTGGTCACCGAGGATTTTTTTCAGGAAAGTTTTCCGATGTATATCGCTTGCGCCGTATTTCAGGAGCATTTCCCTATGAAGTGCCGTACCATAGCCTTTATGTTTCTCGAAAAAGTACTGCGGATATTTTTCAGCCATTTGTTTCATATACCTGTCACGGGATACTTTCGCAAGGACTGATGCGGACGCTATTGACGCTGATTTCGCATCGCCTTTCACTATGCATTCCGCCTGTATTTCGAGTTCAGGGAGCTTATTCCCGTCAACAAGGACTATATCGGGTTTCACGTGTAACCCCTCAACTGCCCTTTTCATTGCAAGCATTGCTGCCTGTAATATATTCAGCCTGTCAATTTCCTCGACTGTCGCCGCAGCAATACAGTAATCAAGCGATTTTGCGATTATTTCGTCATATAACTTTTCACGCCTTGATTCAGATATTTTCTTGCTGTCGTTAAGATAATCAATCAATACTCCGTCATTCAGGATTACTGCTGAAGCGTATACTTCTCCGGCGAGAGGTCCTCTGCCTGCCTCGTCAACTCCGCATATTACAGGGTGAATCCGTCTTATTTCGCTGTCATATTCAAAAAGTTCCCTATGCAGAATAATCCTTTTCATACTTACTTCACTTACTCCTTTGGCGGAAATTCAAGTGTTATCCGCCCTAATTTACCGCTTCTGTACTCGTCAAGCACTGTTATTGCAGTTCTTTCCGTGTTGACTTCTCCGCCTGATATTATCATTCCACGCTTACGCCCGATTTTCTCAAGCAGCTGCAAACCACTGTCATTTTCGCTGAAATCCGCCTTATACCGTTCTTTCAGCGAATCAGGGTAATTTTCCGCAAGATAAACAAGCAGTTTCATTGCAAGCGTTTCTATGTCAAGTATATCGTCGCTTATTGCTCCCGTGAACGCAAGTTTTATTGCTGTAGACTGGTCATCGAATTTATGCCACAATACTCCCGGCATATCAAGCAGCTCAGTATTATCTTTTAACTTAACCCACTGTTTCACTCGGGTAACTCCGGGTCTGTCCTCAACTTTAGCACGTTTCCCGCCAGCAAGCCTGTTGATGAGTGAACTCTTGCCAACGTTCGGTATACCTAAAATCATAAGCCTTACAGGAGCGTTCGCCATACCGTTTTTCTCACGCTTTTCCATAAGCTCTTTCAGAACAGTTGTTCTTATTACGGTCATCAGCTTATTCAGACCTTTGCCCGATTTACAGTCAACTGCAAGTGCTGTCACGTTATTCCGCCTGAAATAGTTCACCCATATATTTGTTGCGTTATTGTCAGCAAGGTCGCACTTGTTAAGCAGGACAATCCTCGGTTTTGAGGCTGTAAGCGTATCGATTTCAGGGTTACGGCTGCTCATAGGGGTTCTTGCGTCAATGATTTCCACAACAGCATCAACAAGTTTCAGATTCGCCGATATAGCACGTCTTGTTTTCGCCATATGCCCCGGAAACCACTGTATATTTTTCATATCGGTATTTTCCATACATTTCTCCTGTCACGGCATTATAAACACAACTTTGCCGATTATATCGTTTTCCGGTATAAAGCCCATTTCAGACGAACGGCTGTCAAGGGATTCCGAACGGTTATCGCCCATAACAAAATAATACCCGTCAGGCACTGTCACGGGGTACTCAAACGCACCCTCGTCTTTATGTGTCAGTCCGAAATCAAGATATTCCTCGAAAATCCTTTCGCCGTCTATAGTTACAGCACCTGTCGCAAAATCAATATCAACTGTTTGTCCGCCTTTTGCGATGATTCTCTTGACAATACGCCTGTTTTCCGTGGAATACCTGCGCAGTGAATTATCCTCATTCAGCGTTACGCTTTCGTCAGAATCTATCACAACAATATCACCTTGTTCGTAATTCCTTGCAAGAAGATTAGCAATGACCTTATCGCCCGATTCAAGCGTATTTCTCATAGAATCGCCCGAAATAGTGAATATTCTGCATATATACGCTGAAATCAGCATAAACACAAATAGTGTTATTATAAGTTCCTCCGCAAAATCAAGTACTTTTTTCAGCCTTTCCATGAATCAGTTAAAATATCAAACTCATTAAGCGGATAGTATTTCAGAAGTGCCTTTCCGTAAATCTGTTCTTTGCTGATAAGTCCCACGCTTGCGGCACGGCTGTCCGTAGAATGATTCCTGTTGTCGCCCATAACAAAATAGTAGCCCTCGGGGATTGTGATAGGGTACTGCCCCGAAAATGCCCCTAAATCTTCAGTTGAATCGGGTTCATTTATATACGGCTCATTGAGCATTTCCCCGTCAACATAGACTTTATGGTCACGTACGTCTATTGTCTGACCGCCTGTTGCGATAACTCTCTTGATGATACACTCATTCAGGGACGGTGTTTCGGCAACATACGGTTTACCGTCGTTATCAAGCAGATAGTTGTCATCTTTTTCTATTACAAGTATATCGCCGTAATTGATACCGAAATAGACTGTTGTCATGAAAATCTTGTCTGTATCCTCTTTTTTTTCTCTTTCGCCGACATAGTTCAGATTCAGCGTAGGAACCATTGAATGACCGACAATATTCACGGGGTGCAGAAGATATGTAAATATCATGCAGACAACAAATATTGTGATAAAAGTTGATTCGATTATTTCAATGGCATCTTTCATGGTAAAAGGAGGTCTGTCTGATTTTTTTTCCTGAGTACCGCCGTCCTCCTGAGTCTCGCCTTTCTCCTGATTATCGGTGTTTTCGGGATTAAGTTCCTCAACAGTTTCGTTATTGCTGTCCATATATTTACCTCACAATTGTTAATAAGTGTTAATAAGTTAATAATTAGCAAAATTAGCAAAAAAGGGACATGAAGTCCCTCACATAAGAGGGCAAGCCGGTATTGCACCGGCAAAACCCGTCTTGTACACGGCAATCAGTGAATCTGTTCCTTGACTTTTGCAGCCTTGCCGACTCTGTCTCTGAGGTAGTAGAGTTTAGCTCTGCGTACCTTACCGTATCTTACGATTTCAACCTTATCAACAGCAGGTGAATGAACAGGGAAAACTCTCTCGATACCGCAGCCGTGTGCTACTCGTCTTACTGTAAAAGTTTCGCTTATACCGCCGTGTTTCTTAGCGATAACAGTACCCTCGAAAATCTGGATACGGCTTTTGTCGCCTTCTTTGATACGTACGTGAACCTTTACGGTATCACCCACATTGAACTGCGGTACATTTTCTTTCATGCTTGATTCGCTGATTAACTTAAGTGCGTCCATTTTAATTTCCTCCTAAATTTCCGAGCATTCGTACCTTTCTGTACAGTTCAGCATACTGTTGCAGAAATATCGGCAGAGGACTGCTCAATTTAATGTCTTACGGCATTAACTCTCATCTGCAAATTGCAGACGGATTACAAATGCTCTATTATTATAACATATCTTTTTTGAAATTGCAAGTATTTTTCAAAAAAAATTTTCATTATTTTCACATAAAATTCCCGTACGTCGTATTTTAGCCATTTCAAAAGGAATAACCGACACTTTTTTCAGTGCATCAATAAAAAGCATCGGATTATAATTTGTCTGAGTTCCGGCAGGCAGACGTATCACCATATCAACTGAACCGCTTGTGAGTTCACACGATACGATTTCCACATCACCGCTTATGTCAACTGTTTTAACACCTTTCTTCGTTCTTTTTTCAACTAAAATTTCAGGCTCTGCAAGGAGTTCCATAACAGCATCATATATTTCTGTTGAATCTTCCGAAACA
>CANQJV010000002.1 GCA_947624295.1 uncultured Ruminococcus sp.
TTGCCTATATTCTGCATTGCTTATATAATTATCGCTCTGCTCAACAAACCCGGTAAAAAATTCAAGAAACCTCTCGTATATACCGCTCGTGTGAAACGCATGATGACAACTTTTTTCATAATAATTGCAATATGCTTTATATCAGCGTTTCTTGCGGCTTATAAAGGCGAAACAGGTGCGGAAAAACATATTCCGTTTTTCGTTCCGCAGGCGTATTTTATTATAAATACTTTCACATGGCTTACTCCGGTACTTGTGCCTTTGTCAAATCTTATAAACAAACCGCTTGAAACATATATTCAGCATTGGTATATAAACGATGCCAAAAGAATTTTATCTGAAATGCCTGATTTGCATAAAGTCGGTATTACAGGCAGTTACGGTAAGACAAGTATGAAATTCTATCTGAGTGAATTACTCTCCTCGCAATACGAAACTCTGAAAACTCCCGAAAGTTTCAATACACCTATGGGCGTTACAATCACAGTAAGACGTGACCTGAAACCGACTCATGAATATTTCATCTGTGAAATGGGTGCAAGACGTGTCCACGAAATAAAGGAACTTTGTGACATTGCTAATCCGCATGACGGTATTATAACATCGGTCGGCGAACAACATCTTGAAACATTCGGCTCAATAGATAACATACTTAACACAAAGTTTGAACTTGCGGACAGTGTGTCAGCAGTCGGCGGTAAAATTTACCTGAACGGCGACAATGAACTCATCAGGAGTAAACTCGGCAAGTACCCTACAGCAATAACTTACGGGCTGAACAGCAATAACGACTGGAAAGCAAGTGATATTACAGTGTCCGAAAACGGTACGGAATTTACAGTAACATCGCCCGAAAATAAATCGTGCAGATATACAACAAAACTTTTAGGGGAACATAGTGTCCTTAACCTCGTCGGAGCAATCGCATATGCAGCCGGTACGGGTATCCCTATGGAAAAACTTGTTCTTCCCGTGAAACGTATCGCATCAGTACCGCATAGATTGCAGCTGCTTGACAAGGGCAACGGAATTACTTTCATAGATGACGCATATAATTCAAATCCGAACGGTTGCCGTGCTGCACTCAATGTTCTCGGACTATTCAACGCTTGCCGTATACTTGTAACGCCCGGTATGGTTGAACTCGGTGCAAAACAAGAGGAACTCAATTACGAATTCGGGCAGGAGGCTACAAAAGCTTGCGATTATATAGTACTCGTCGGTAAAAATCAGACCGTACCTATTTACAACGGCATAAAGGATTCAGGCTATAATATGGAACAAGTCTATGTTGCTGACAGTCTGAATGAGGCTCTTGCAAAAGTACGGGCATATCAAACTGATAAGAAAAAAATAGTCCTGCTTGAAAATGATTTACCTGATAATTATTAAACAAATTAAATAAAAGGAGAATGATTTTTATGAAAATAAATCTTGCTGTATTATTCGGCGGAAGAAGTGTTGAACACGAAGTTTCTGTTATTTCAGCTTGTCAGGCTATGGCAAATATAAATGCAGAAAAATATAATATCATACCTGTATATATGACCAAAAAAAGCGAATTTTATACAGGTGAGAAACTTATGGACATCAATAATTACAAGGATATTCCGTCACTCCTGAAAGAATGCACCGAATGCGTATTCGTGAGAAGTGAGGGCAAAGTACAGCTTATCCGCCAGAAAATGAAGAAATTCGGTTCAAATCTCATCTCTGATGTTGATATAGCTTTCCCCGTAGTACACGGCACTAACGTTGAGGATGGTGCTTTACAAGGCTATTTGCAGACACTTGATTTGCCGTATGTAGGCTGCGACGTACTTGCTTCAGCAGTGGGTATGGATAAATATGTTATGAAAATTCTGCTTAAAGAGGCAGGTTTCCCTGTACTTGACTGCTGTCGTTTTTCGTCGTATGACCTCGATAAAACTGATGAGTGTGCAGACGAAGTTGAAAATAAATTCGGCTATCCTGTAATTGTAAAGCCTATAAATCTCGGCTCAAGCGTTGGAATTTCGAAAGCAAATGACCACGATTCACTCGTGAAAGCTATTGAACTTGCCTTTGAATTTTCAGACAGGGTACTTGTTGAACCTGCTGTAGTACAGCTGAAAGAAATCAATTGCTCCGTAGTAGGCGACAGTGAATCGGCTGAAGCGTCTGTTTGCGAAGAACCTGTACAGGCAACAGGTGAGGATATACTCAGCTTTGAACAGAAATACGTCGGCGGAGGAAAATCGGGCGGAAGTAAGGGAATGGCATCGCTTAAAAGAAAAATCCCTGCTGAAATTTCGAAAGAACAGGAAGAAACTATACGCCGTCTTGCAGTTGATGCGTTCAGATATCTGGGCTGTAACGGTGTCACACGTATTGATTTTATGATTGATATGGCAACAGATAAAATCTATATCAACGAAATCAATACAATACCCGGCTCACTTGCGTTTTATCTTTGGGAGGCTAAAGGCGTGAAATACCCTGAACTCATCGAGAAACTGATACAGCTTGCTCTGAAACGCCATAGACAAGGGCAGAAAATAAATTACACGTTTGACAATAATATTCTCTCTATGGGCGGAAGTTTCGGGGCAAAAGGCTCTAAAGGAAGTAAACTCTGATAAAATATGATTTAACTAAACAAAGGAGAATTTGAAATGACTGAAAAGGAAAAACAACAGGCGGGTGAACTCTATAACGGCAATGACCCTGAACTTGTTGCGGAAAGAGTTACCGCAAAAAAATTGTGTGCGGAATATAATGCCGTTACTTATAACGACTATCAGAAAAAAAATCGCCTGCTTGACAGACTTCTCACGTTCAGAGGCGAAAATACGTGGATTGAGGCGAATTTTTTCTGCGATTACGGCTATAACATCATAATCGGTGACAATTTCTATGCGAATCACAATCTCGTGATTCTTGACTGCGCTGAAATCACATTCGGGGATAATATTTTCATAGGTCCGAATTGCGGATTTTATGCGGCAGGGCACCCTATTGACGTTGAACAGAGAAATCAGGGGCTTGAGTACGCTAAGCCGATAAAAGTCGGAAATAATGTATGGTTCGGCGGTAATGTGTGCGTTATGCCGGGAGTTACAATCGGCGATAATGTCGTTATAGGCGGTGGAAGTGTTGTTGTACACGATATTCCGTCCGACAGCGTTGCTGTTGGTAATCCCTGTAAAGTTATCCGCAAAATAACTGCTGATGATAAAATGAAAGTTGAAGAAACTGAATAATACAGGGACTTGACTATGAATACACTTCATTTCAGATATGCGGTTGAAATTGAAAAGACACGTTCTATTACTCAGGCGGCTGAAAATCTGTATATGGCTCAGCCGAATCTCAGCAAGGCTATGAAAGAACTCGAAAATTCGTTGGGAATTACGATTTTCCGCCGTACTTCAAAGGGAGTTATTCCGACTGAACAAGGCGTGAAATTCCTCGAATGTGCAAAGAAAATCCTCATACAGATTGATAATATGGAATCAATTTCAACGCCTGCACGACAGGAAAAACGCCGTATGCGTGTATCAGTACCACGGACGGCTTATATATCAAAGGCTTTTTCGGACTATATTTCAAGTTCCGAATATCCAGAAGATATGGAAATATACTTCTGCGAAACAAGCTCAATGCGTACTATTGAAAATGTACGTGAAAATAATTATAATTTCGGTATAGTGAGGCTGAACGCTGTACACGAAAAGTATTTTGCGGATTTCTTTGCTGAGAAAAATCTTGAGAGCCGTCTTTTATGGGAATATGAAATCCTTGCGGTTATGTCGGCTGAACACCCTGCTGCTGAAAAGGAAAATCTTACATACGGAGAACTTTCAGCGAATTATACCGAAATTACACAAGGCGATGATGCTGTACCGTATATAGCAGGCGCAATTGAAAGGCTGTACTCCGCTAACCGCCCCGAAAATACCAAAACACGCAGAATTTATATGTACGACCGTGGCAGTACACTCGATTTTCTGCTGACAGTCCCGCAGTCGTTTATGCTTGATTCGCCTGTACCGGAAAATCTTTGCGGAAAATATAATATCGTACAGAGAAAATGCAGTTTTCAGGATAATTGTTTCAGGGATTACATAATTTATACGGCAGGACATAAGTTATCAGACAGTGAACTTGCTCTCGTCAATAAATTATATGAAGTACGTAATGAACTTGCTTTTAATAAATATATTTAGTTTTATCTGCATCAATGGTGATGCTGAAATAAATTTTTAAGGAAGGTAAAGAGAAATGTTTGAAATTCTCGAAAAGAAAAGTCTGAACCCGACTGTAACTCTCATGAAAATAAATGCACCGAGAGTTGCAAAAAAAGCAGAGCCGGGACAATTCATTATCTTGCGGACAGATGACAATGGTGAACGTATTCCGCTTACTATTGCCGATTATGACCGCATTGCAGGCACAATTACAATTATTTTCCAGATTGTAGGTGCTACTACTGAAAAACTCAACCATATGAACGAGGGCGACTGCCTGCACGATTTTGTAGGACCGCTCGGACGTGCTACGGAAACTGACGGTCTTAAAAAAGTTGCTGTAGTAGGCGGAGGTGTAGGCTGTGCAATTGCTTACCCTGTTGCTAAAAAACTCCATGAGCTTGGTGTTGAAGTGCATTCAGTCGTCGGATTCAGAAACAAGGATTTAGTTATTCTTGAGGACGAATTCAGAAACGCTTCTGCAAAGTTTGTACTTATGTCGGACGACGGTACAGCAGGCGAAAAAGGTCTTGTTACAGACGCTCTCAGGAAACTCATTGAAAGCGGTGAAAAATATGACAGAGTTATAACAATCGGTCCGCTTATTATGATGAAATTTGTTTGTGCGTTGACTAAAGAATACAATATTCCTACTGTTGCATCAATGAACCCCATTATGATTGACGGTACGGGAATGTGCGGAGGCTGTCGTCTTACTGTTGGCGGTGAAACAAAATTCGCTTGCGTTGACGGTCCCGAATTTGACGGTCATCTTATCGATTTCGACGAGGCTATGGCAAGAAGCGCAAGTTACCGTGAATTTGAACGAAAAGCCCATGAAGATACTTGTAATCTTTTCAAGGAGGTAGGAAAAAATGCCTAAGAATATGTCACTGACTAAAAACGAAATGCCTGTACAAGCTCCCGATGTGAGAAATAAAAATTTCAGCGAAGTTGCATTGGGTTACACTGAAGAACAGGCGATAGATGAGGCAAACCGCTGTCTGAACTGCAATAATAAGCCGTGTGTTACAGGCTGCCCTGTTCAGATTGATATACCGGCTTTTATTGCGGAAGTCGCACAAGGTAATTTTGAGGAGGCTTATAAAATTATCACTAAATCAAGCTCACTCCCTGCTGTATGCGGACGTGTATGCCCTCAGGAAACGCAGTGCGAAAGCAAATGCGTGCGTGGTATAAAAGGCGAACCTGTTGCAATAGGTCGCCTTGAAAGATACGTTGCGGACAGACATAATGCACTTGCTGAAACAACTTCCGAAAAACCTGCATCAAACGGTCACAAAGCGGCTGTAATCGGTTCAGGACCGTCAGGTCTTGCGTGCGCAGGCGATTTAGCTAAAAAAGGTTATGATGTCACTGTATTTGAGGCACTTCACGTTGCAGGCGGTGTGTTGTCCTACGGTATCCCGGAATTTAGACTGCCGAAATCAATTGTTCAGAAAGAAATTGAGGGACTTAAAGCTCTCGGCGTAAAAGTTGAAACAAATACTGTTATCGGCAAATCGGTTTCAATTGACGAACTCATGAAAGAAGAAGGCTTTGAAACTGTATTTATCGGTTCGGGAGCAGGTCTGCCCCGCTTTATGAAAATACCCGGCGAAAATCTTAACGGAGTTTATTCAGCTAACGAATTTCTTACGAGAATTAACCTCATGAAAGCATACAAACCTGATTCCACAACGCCTATAAATGCCGGAACTAAGGCTGTTGTAGTAGGCGGAGGCAATGTTGCTATGGACGCTGCAAGATGTGCAAAAAGACTTGGTGCTGATGTGACGATAGTTTACCGCCGTACTGAAAACGAACTCCCTGCACGTGCTGAAGAAGTCGAACACGCTAAGGAAGAAGGTATAAATTTCAGATTTTTAACAAATCCCGTTGAGATTACCGCAACAGAAAAAGGTTGGGTGAAAGGTATCGTCTGCCAGCAAATGGAATTATCTGAACCTGATGCAAGCGGACGTGCAAAACCTGTCCCGATTGAAGGCGCATTTTCTGAAATTGAGGCGGATTGTGTTATTATGTCAATCGGTACTTCGCCGAATCCGCTCATCAAATCAACTACATCGGGGCTTGATACGCAGAAATGGGGCGGTATTATTGCCGATGAAAACGGTCTTACTTCCCGTGAGGGCGTTTATGCAGGCGGTGATGCTGTAACAGGTGCGGCTACTGTTATTCTTGCGATGGGCGCAGGTAAAAAAGCAGCTGCTGCTATGGACGAATATATGCAGAATAAGTAATATTCGGGTAACTTGTAAGTTACAGAATATAAACATATTGCTGTAATGAAAAAATATTGACAATATTGCTGTATATTTTGCTGATTTGTTAAATATGAAAGCCCTGTACTGATTTAATTGCAGTACAGGGCTTTTGTTATTTCTTTTTCCATTTAAGTAAAATAAACGCTGATACTGATGTGATTACAACGGCAAGCACTATTGGAAACCATGTGTACGGTAAGGGCAAATCTACCGTATTTATGCCGTAAAATGCAAATATAATATTGGGTATCTGCATTATGATTGTGACAATTGTAAGCCTCCACATGACTATATTAAGATTGTTCGAAATGACAGAGGAAAAACCTTCAGTCATACTTGACAGGATACCTGAATATATACTCGCCATTTCAATTGCCTGCTTCATTTCGATAAGAACATCTTCCAGTAAATCTTGGTCCTCGTCGTATAATTTGATTACACGTCCACGGAATATTTTTTCTATTGTTGCCTCGTTTGCTTTCAGGGAAGTGGAAAAGTATACAAGTGATTTTTCAAGCGCAAGTAATTGCATAAGAAGTTCATTTTTCATTGCATCATGTAACTTTTGTTCTGCTGCTGACGATAATTTGTCAATTTGTTTAAGATAATACAAAAACAATGCCGCAATTCTCAGAAGTAACTGCAATACAAATCTTGTCTTGAATGCAGGTCTTAAGTTGCGTATTGAACCCCGTACAGCTTCATCAATAAGTTGTGATTCGTGCAGTGATATTGTAATGACGTTCTCGTCAGTGATTATTATTCCTATAGGCATTGTAAAGAAAATTTTCGAATCGGAATCATCTGTTGATGATACAGGCGTGTCAATTATTATCAGAGTTTGTTCGTCCTCACGTTCAATACGTGAAGATTCTTCTTCGTCAAGAGCTGATTTTACAAATCCGCTGTCAAGCCCTAAATCATCAATCAGGTATTTTACTTCCTGCTGGCTTGGGTCTATTACGGAAATCCAACAGCCTGATGATGCTTTTTCAGTATCGCAGATTCTTCCGCTTTCGGACGTTGTGTAGTATTTTATCATTTTATATAATCTCCTTTCACCGTTTCAGCATACCAGAGCGCACACGGTGAAAAGGCAGATTTTCTGCCCGAAATCGTGCTTATACCAAACTCTCTTATAATTATAAATATTTAATTACAACAGAGTTTAGTATAGTACTTTGCTATGCTGTTAAATTTGTTCTCCCATACGGGTCGGAACTCATATATATGCACCTCCGGAAAATTTTTTCAACAGACTTATTATTTTTCAGATAAGTCCAATTATTATTATATCACATAACCGCTGTAATTTCAAGAGTTTTGTAAAAATTAACTCATTGCAAATATTTTTTGTTTATTTACTTGACAACTGCACGAATAAATGATAAAATATATAAAAAAGCAGATTTTTACTGCAAATTGAGAGGGGTAATATATAATGAAAAAATTAACAAAGACTTTGCTTTCGTTTGTATCAGCATCAGCATTGTCCGTTACTATGGGCTCATCTATACCTGCTGTAATCGGTCAGACTGAAACTGTATCGGCTGTTGATACTAATAACGATGACTGGCTCCACGCTGAAGGCAGCCGTCTTTACGATATGAACGGCAACGAAGTATGGATTACAGGCGCAAACTGGTTCGGTCTGAACTGTATCGAATATTCTCCGCATTATCTCTATGCAGGTGATATTGACGATATGCTTCAGGAAGTCGCTGACAGAGGTATCAATGTTATCCGTTTCCCTATTTCGACTGAACTCATTCTCTCGTGGATGAACGGTACGCCTTATCAGATAAGCTCGGGCGGTATGCAGGCTGTATATAATCCTCCTGTAGACCAAGATGACGGAAACGGCGGTGTCATTAAAGCAGGAACTTATGGTAATCTTAACAAGGATTTCGTTGAGGCTGACGGTAAAACTCTCATCACAAGTGACCGTGGTTTTGATATTATCCTCGATAAGTGCAAAAAATACGGTATTAAGGCTTTCATCGATATTCATAGCCCTCACGCTGATAATTCGGGTCATAACTACAATTTGTGGTACGGCAAGGAAACAGCTGACGGTACTATGATTACAACGGAAATATGGCAGGATACACTTGTGTGGATTGCTGATAAATACAAAAATAATGATACACTTATCGGCTACGACCTCAAAAATGAACCGCACGGCAAAGGTCCTGAAGGCGATAAGGCTGCTAAATGGGACGGCTCTACTGATGAGAACAACTGGGCTTATGCCGCTACAAAATGCGCTGAGGCTATACTCGATGTCAACCCTAATGCTCTTATTTTCATTGAGGGCGTTGAACAGTCCCTTAGCGGTGCAATGCCCGGCGATTACTGGGGTATCGCTGACAGACGTGATAATTCCCCTTATATCGGAGCTTGGTGGGGCGGTAACTTCCGTGGCGCAAGAGAATACCCCATTCAGCCTAAACAGGGTACAAGTCAGATTGTCTACTCTCCGCACGATTACGGTCCGTCAGTTTACGCTCAAACATGGTTCGATAAGGATTTCACAACACAAACTCTCCTCGATGATTACTGGTATGATACTTGGGCATATATCAACGCTGAAGATATTGCTCCCGAACTCATCGGCGAATGGGGAGGTCATATGGACGGTGCTGAAAATCAGAAGTGGATGGAACTCCTCCGTGACTATATGATTAGCCACCATATCAATCATACTTTCTGGTGCCTTAATACAAACTCCGGCGATACAGGCGGATTATGGGCAAATATTTCGTGCGGTCAACAGGCAGGCTCTACTCAGATTACATGGGAAGAAGAAAAATACGCCCTTCTGGAAAAAGCTCTCTGGCAGACGCAGGAAACAGGTAAATATATCGGTCTCGACCACCAAATCGCTCTCGGACAGAACGGTCTTTCACTGAATCAGTTCTATGCTGATTACGCAGGAACTGAGGGAAGTAACCTCGACGGCGGTACTGTCGTAAAGGACGGCAAACCTGTTGTGACAAATCCCGATGAAAAGCCGACAACTGCACTATCAACTGAAAATCCGACTACCGCAAAACCGTCTGATACTACTACTTCAGCAACCACTGACGGCGGACAAAGTGATACAAATCTCCTCGGTGATGCAAATTGCGACGGCGAAGTCAATATGGCTGATGTTGCATCGATAATCCAGCATATAGGTAATCACGATGCATATGCGTTGTCGGAACAGGGCGTTGCAAATGTTGATATGTGCGACGGCACTGCCGGTATCACGGGCAATGATGCTTTAGCAGTGCAGTTGCTTGTGGCAAAACAGATTACTAAGCTCCCGTATGTTGAATGATATAACCAAAAGCGAATCCTAAGGGGTTCGCTTTTTTTGATATTTTTTTCCGTAAAATTCCTTGATTTTTGTATATAACATAGATTTTCTTATGCAATTTTCATATAAAAAAAAAAAAAAAAAAACTATTATAATTATATAAAAATTTCATGGAGGTATTATATGAATATCAAAAAATTTGTTGCAGGTGTTCTTTCTTTTTGTGTGGTTGCAGGTGCAGTGCCTGTCAGTGCTGTAAAATTTGTTGACAATTCAATTGTCGCAAGCGCAGCTGATTACACTGAGGGTACTTATGAATCACTCACTTATCAAAAATATGATGACTATGTTGTTATTTCAGGTTGTGACGAATCCGCCGAAAGTGTTGACATTCCTGCTGAAATAGAGGGATTGCCCGTTACAGAAATAGGTTTTGGGGCTTTTAGAAATTGTTCAAGCCTTACTAATGTAACAATTCCTGATAGTGTTACAAAAATAGGCGACTATGCTTTTTCTGGAACTCCATGGTTTGAAAACAAACGAGAAGAAAATCCATTAGTAATTGTAAATAATATTCTTATTGATGGATCAACTTGTGAAGGAGATATAATTATCCCTGATTCTGTGACAACAGTTGGTGGACGGGCATTCTATGAGTCTAAAATTACATCAATTGTACTTCCAGAAAGTGTAACAAAAATAGAGGCTTTAGCATTCGGATACTGTGAATCTCTTAAGGATGTCACTATCTTAAATGCTAATTGTGATATTCATGATTGGCATGATATTGGAATGTATGATTCACATATATTTTATGATGGTTACTACAATGAGAGCTTAAAACCTATTCTTCATGGATATGATGATTCAACCGCACAAGCATATGCTGAAAAATTTAGCTTAGAATTTGTAATCATAGGAACAGATATTGTACTCGGTGATGTCAACGGCGATAATCTGATTGACGCAAGTGACGCTTCGCAGATACTCGCTATCTACTCAGTGCAGTCAACAGGCGGTACTCCCGTAGAATCAGCAGAACAGCTTTTGTCGGCTGATGTCAACGGCGACGGTCTGACTGACGCAAGCGACGCATCAACAATTCTCGCATATTACGCTTATGTTTCAACAGGCGGAACAGATAACATAGAAACATTTATGGCAAATAATGTCTGAAAACAGTACAAAAGCGAATCCTACGGGGTTCGCTTTTGTTCAGAATATACTGTTTATTTTCGGGATTTCGCCGTTACGGAGCAAATCAAGCATATTTTCAAGTTCCGTGAGTTCGGACAGAAGTTCATCGCTGTCATTTTCGGCAAGATGTTTTACTCTTGCACATATTCTGTCGATTTCAGCAAGTTTGTTGTTTTGTATGAGGACTGCCGCACCTGCACGGAAATTCTCCCATTCCGTTTCGATTTCTTTTGTTAATTCAATTGCTTTTTCTTTTTCGTCCGAAGAAAAAAGTTCTTCTGCCTGCATGGAAAGCGATATAATATATTTACATTTGCCGTTTATCCATGTACCCGAAAATATGCTTGTCAATATAAGCAGGCATATTATAAATACACTTATCTTAATTCTTGTCATTTTCTTTTCCCCCTTTAATTTCAGTGGGCGATTGGTCTTTTTTTGGTGCAATAAAGCAATTACCAGTGCCGTCAGCGGTCATTATGAAAATGTCTGAAGTTTTTATTCCTGATTTTTTGGAAACATTTTTAACAAATTGCTCATTGAATCCGAGTGATTTCAATGCTGCCCGCATAACAACACCGTCCGAAACAATAACTTGCGGAGGGTCAATATTATCAGCAGGTATATTCAAATCCTCTCTTGTTGGAATGTCCTTTTCAGGTTTTTTCATGATTGAAATACTGCCTGTTGTTTCAACAATAGCAAACTGTACTTCAGATATATCAAAAATATCTCTTCCTCTAAGTGCGGTCATGAGGTCATCAACTGAAAAACGCAGTTCACGCATAACATTTCTGTTGATTTTGCCGTTGCTGATGATGATTTTCGGGCTTCCTGAAATTATTTTGCGCAGTTTAGGCATACGCAGTATAAGCCATGAGACAATTACTTCAAAACAGACAAGCGAAAGAATAGGCGTTACTCCTACTATTACAGGTATATCTGTATCTTCCAGAGGCAAGGTTGCTATGTTTGATACAAGTATCGTTATTACAAGTTCAGACGGCTGTAATTCACCCAGTTGACGTTTCCCCATAAGCCGTACAGAGAAAACAACAAGTATATATAGTATAAGTGAACGTATAATAATTATTGACAATAAAAACAACTCCTTTTTTGAATATTATTTCTCAGGAAAATTTTTTTATTCATGAATATTATTTTTGATATGTGCAATAATATAATCAGGCTTACGAAAGCTGAAAAATAAAAAGGAGTGTTTAGTTATGGATAACAAGCACAAAAATGACAGCATCAAATGTACCGTTTCACAGTGTCAGCACAACATGGTGACAGAGAATTACTGTTCACTTGGCTGTATCTCAGTCGGCACACACGAAAGCAACCCCACTGTACCTGAATGTACAGACTGCAATAGCTTTGTAAAACGTACAGGCTGTTGCCAGTAAACAAAGGCGGATTTTTTCCGCCTTACATATATACTAAAGGCAACATCGCATAAAGTTAATTTAACAAGCACATTTGTTTGTACTTTTCGTCACTTTGCACAAGAACTTCTTGCCAAATCTCAATTAAAATGTGTTGTTTTTATAAAATTTGCCGAAAATATGATTGCATATCTGCATTGCCGTTCTGTACAGCGTTATTTTTAGCATACTTGCAATTTATATGTTGAACAGCAACAGCTTTTCAACAGAACATTTGTGCATATCAGCCAAAATTTATATGTAAATACAGTCAAATCGGGAAAATTTTTTTAAGTGCTTGCATTTTCTATGATTTTTTGTTATAATATATATATTAAGCTGTTAATAAATAAATTTTCCTTAAGGAGGCTTTAATAATGGTTGACCAGACAATGACGTTCAAAGTCGGTGATGACGGACAGGAAGATATAAGAAAAAATCTTCGTATTATTTATGATGCCCTCGTCGAAAAAGGTTATAATCCCATAAATCAGATTGTAGGCTATATTCTTTCAGAGGACCCGACCTACATAACTACTCACAATAACGCAAGAAATCTCATACGCCATATTGACCGTGATGAACTTCTTCAGGTGCTTGTGAAATCATATCTTCAGGTGTGAGACTATGCCTGTATCTAAAGAAAAATATACAGCAGAGGAATATTTTTCACATACGTCTGAAAATAATCTGCATTGTGAACTTGTTGAGGGCGAAATAGTTTGTTTTGCCTCTCCAAACCGCATTCATCAGGAAATAACAGGCGAAATCTATGCCGAAATACGTAATTTTATAAAAAACAAAAAAGGCTTATGTAAAGTATTTGTATCGCCTTTTGATGTTAAATTAGATGACTGTAACGTTGTACAGCCCGATGTTTTTGTTGTATGCGATTCTTCCAAAATTAACGACAAATATTGTGACGGAGTCCCTGATTTTATTGTTGAGGTGATTTCAACAAACAGGAGCGATGATATTGTGCGGAAACTTGCCCTTTACAGCCGTCACGGCGTGCGTGAATACTGGATTGTTGACCCGAAAAACAAAAGAACTATTGTTTATTTTTTTGAGAAAAATAATTTCCCTGATATATATACTTTCGATACGGATATTCCCGTAAGCATATATGACAGCAAAATTTCAATAAACATAGCTGAATTGTTAAATTACTAAAATAAAAAGCAGACGGACAAGTCTGCTTTTTTATTGTCAGTAACTTTATGTTAATATTATTATCCGTTTAGTGTATGTAATTATTCGAAAGAAATAAGTTATACTAATAGTATGTTATAATAACTGTTAGTAGGTGACTTTATGAATTTTGAATCAGTCGGTAAAAATATAAGAAAGTACAGAACAGATAAGAAAATGAGTCAGGAAAAACTTGCTGAACTTTCATATCTTTCACCAACTTATATAGGTATGATTGAACGTGCGGATAAAACTCCGTCCCTCACAACATTGGTAAATATCGCAAATGCTCTTGATGTTACTGCTGATATGCTTCTTTGTGATGTCCTTAACAGGCACAATGAAATTAAAAGCTCAATTCTTATTGACAAGATAAACAGTCTTTCAGAAAAAGACAGAAAATGTATTTATGCTGTTATTGAAACATTTCTTGAAAATTCTGAGTAATTTTAGACATCTTAGTATAAAAAGTCTGTATTTATTGCAGACTTTTTTTATTTTTAACTTGATTTCTCAGGAAATATATATTATAATAACTATAAGTAGTTTAAGTATTACTAATAGTTACAAAAAGGAGAAATCAGAAATGAATGATATTTTTAAGAAAATTGCAGAATCACAAAGTGTTTCAGAAGATGAGGTGAAAAACGAAATCTCAAAAGCTGTCAGAATTGCAATGAAGTCTGATGACCCGATAGCAAGAGAATTTTGGGATAAAATTGCTCCAAACAGTGAAGAACTATCTACAGAAGAAGTTATTGAAAAAATAGCCTTTTTTATTAGAAAATTTTACATATAATAAAATCCTTCATATGTGATATAATACTTTTGCGGAAGAAATTCCGCACTCCACTCAGGGAGTGATTGCAAATGAAGTATATTATTCCTGCCGTCCTTACTGCAATAGCTATGCCTGTATCGTCAGTGTACGCACTTGACAATACTGTAATAGGCTACGGACAAGGCGTGTCGAAAGATAACCTTAACCGTCCGCTTGACGCTTTGCAGTTCAACGAAAAATACAGCGACTATGATGCCTTCGCTGTATCTCAGGACGAAAAAAGAATCATCATAACTTTTGACCAAGGTTATGAAAACGGCTATACTGCTGATATACTCGATACCCTGAAAGAAAAAAATGTAAAAGCAATTTTCTTTTTAACAGGCGATTACGCTAAAAAAGAAGAATCACTTGTAAAGCGAATGATTCAAGAGGGGCATACTCTCGGGAATCATGGTATGACACACGCAAGTATTCCTAAACTTTCGCAGACAGAGGCGGAAGAAGAAATAATGTCACTGCACAACTTCGTACTAAACAATTACGGCTATGAAATGCAGTATTTCCGATGTCCGTGCGGTGAATATTCGGAGCAGGCACTTGAAACTGTTCAGAAATGCGGTTACAAGACTGTTTTCTGGAGTTTCGCCTATGTTGACTGGATAACAGATAAACAGCCGTCTACAGCAGAGGGTTTGCAGAAACTTACTGAATCGGCTCACGGCGGAGAAATTCTGTTACTGCATTCAGTTTCAGCGACAAATGCACAAATTTTAGGAGAAGTAATAGACAATTTCAGGGAACAGGGGTTCACGGTATAAAAAATACACCGCTCGTTAAAAAAACGGGCGGTGTTGTTTGTGCGGACAGTTCCCCAACTGTTTCCTCCGCACTATTCCCTAAATATGGCAGATGGCTTAGTCAAATATATCAAATATAAGGTCAAATGCACCCATAATAATGTCTATTATTATATCGATTGTATCGGACAAAAACCTTTTTTTACGTTTCCTCATATTAACGCTCCTTTTACGGCATATGTTTTAATTAAACATAAAGTCAAATATTACATTAAATGTAAAACCGCATATATTCGCAAATATGCCTGCAATAATTTCAATTGCCAATGCAATAATTATACTCACCAAAAGCCTTTTTTATTATTATTCATCGCTGTTATCAGCAGGAGTTGTTGCGGGCGGAGTATATGTTGACGACGAACCAAGGTCGTCAGGGTCAATATTCACGAGCATACCATTGCTGTCACCGCTTACGACTTTCGGCATAACACCGTCCCACTTATCAATTTGTTCGTATGCGATTACCTTATCAGACAGAGATGCTTCAAGCAGGCGGTTAGCTTCAGCCTGCGCCTCAGCCTCAGCAAGTATAGCATCTGCGTTAGCCTCAGCAGCAATTACTTTTTGTTTAGCTTGCGCCTCAGCAACTGTAATTGCCTGCTTTTGTTCAGTCTCTGTTTTAAGGAGGTTTTGTTCTGCAACCTGTTTAGCCTCGATTGCATTATTAAATTCTTCCGAAAAATCGAAGTTTACGATGTTGAATTTCTCAATATAGATACCGTATGTGTTGAGTTTCTCGTCAAGTGATAATTTTACTTCATCGCCTACAGCCTGACGGTCTGTAATAAGCTGTTCAGCGGTATACTTAGCAGTTGCCGCTTTCATACACTCCTGAACTACAGGGGCAATGAGTACAGTCTGATATTCAGTACCGACATTTTTATACATATCGTCTGACTTGTCCGAAACAAGTCTATAGTTTACGGCAACATTTGAGTTTACACTCTGCAAGTCCTTTGAAACAGCTGTTGCAGGAGTTTCATATACCTGAATTTTATTTGACATATTTTCAACAGTCTGTATGAATGGTATTTTCAGGTGAAAACCCTCGCTGAAAGACGTATTTGAGACTTTGCCCAAAGTGAGGATAACGCCTGTATTACCGGCAGGGACAATTGTAAAAGCACCTAACAAAAGGAATATTACAATTGCAAATACGATAAATATTGTAACAATTTTCCCTAATGAATTTTTAGGCGGTTTGAGGTTACCTGTTCTTATATCGTCAAAATTATTCATAATTAACTCTCCATTTCTTTTATTATTTCGTTCATACCGCTTTCAGCTTCGTCTTTGAGGCAGGCACTTCTGTAAGCCATAACCATTACGTACATAGCCTTGCGGAGTTTTACAGGGTCAGTGATTTCGCTTGAATTTGCTGATATTTCACGGGAAATAAGCTCCTGAACTGATTCGGTTGTGAATGCGCCCTCGTCCTCAGCCGTGAAAATAATCCTGCAAAGTATGTTATAAAGCGTAATATCGGCGATTATATCATCTGAAGTATCTTCAACATCACCGTTTATGTATGTCATAAGCTGTGCTATTTTCTCGAATGTCATTGAACCTCTCAGCATATTGAAAAGAAGTATTCGTATCACCTGTTTTTCGGAATATTTCTTACCTTTTGTGGAGGCAATCCAGCCACGTTTTATCCAGTTCTGTATTGTTGAGCCCTCCAGCCCCGTGAGTTTTGAAAGCTGTGATAATGTAAGTCCGCCTGTAGCCTCAAGTATAGGCGATATGACTGAAAATGCCGAATTTCTTGCCTCTTCTGAAAATTTCATTGTAGTAGCAGGGATAAATCTTTGCACGGTCATCAGCTCCTTTGATATGATAATATGATTATAACATAAGTTCATATGAACTTCAAATGCCGTCTGTTGACAATTTAGACCAAAAAACAGTATTTTTTTGAATATATCACACTTATTCTTGATTTTTCATAGATTTTCAATAAATTTCTATAAAATTTAATATTTTGCACAATATCTGATAACAGTAATATAAAAAATATTTACAAATCGGAAAAAATATGGAAAATCAGTTGACTTTATGAGAAATTTGTGATATATTAAATTTATACTGAACTCTGATAGAGTTTATATAAATAATTTACAGATATATCCGGAGGGGATTTTATGGCAGAATTTAATAATCAGCCGAATGACGTTGTAACAGGCGTTGAACGTGTCAAAAAAGGTAAGGGCAAAGTTATAGCAGGTATTACTGCCGGTGCAATTGCTGTTGTAGCAGGAGGCGGTGCTATCGCCTATGCTGCATCTGATTACGTCAAAAATCAGGTTAAGCTCACTGTAAGCAGTCCTGAAAATTACTATGCGTGGGTAAATGAAAAAAATAGTGATGATTTCGCAAAGCAGGTAAGCGAAAAATACCGCCTTGCGCTTGACGAAATGAAAAGCGGACAAAAATCATCTGTTTCACTCAAATATGAGGCAAATGACGAATTGCGGAATCTTTTTTTAGATGAGGTTTCGGCAACAGATGCTCCTGAACTCGTTGATATAATCGAGAATTTCAACAGTATTGCAATTGTCGCAAATTCCGAAGCTAAAGACAGTACTGTAACAGGTAACACGTCAATTGAATGGAACGGCGAAAAACTGGTATCTTTTGATTCAGCTTATGATACTTCGGCAATGGATTTCCTTGTCCGTATCCCTGAACTTGCTGAACAATGGATTGATGTTGATATTGCGGATACGCTCTATATCGATGAGGAAACTGAAAATTATCAGAAGTACATGAAAGACCCTGAATCGCTTATTACTCCCGATGAACTCGAAACCGAAATAGCAAAATATACAAATCTCTGGAATGAATGCACTTCAGACGTTGAACTTGAAAAGAAAGCAGATGTCAATATAGCTGATATTACTGTTAATTACACTGTTGCATCTGTTACACTTGACGAGACAAAAGCAAAAGAAATTGCAGAAAAATTCCTGACCGCATTTAAGGACGACGAAATTATCAAGGGTATTGCTGTTGATAAGTTAGCTGTTATGACCGCTGACGAATATGTTTCAGGACTTGATGATGAACTTGGCAGTCTTGACGAGAAATACAGCGGAAATCCCGATAAATCTGTAACGCTTAATACTTATATTGACGCAACAGGCTGTATCAGAGGAGTTTCGTTTGAGAATACCGAAAATGATTTAATGAAATTCGTTGTCGGTAAGGACGGCAGTGAAGTCCGTGGCGAATTTGTTATGTCGGAGGACGGTACGGAAGAATTTAACGGTACTCTCACGGCTCAGGAAAATAACGGCAAATACAGCGGTGCAGTTGATATGACTGCTGACGGCACATCGTTTTCAATAGAATTCAGTGACCTTGAAACTGTCAACGAGGAAAAAGGCTATATGAATGGTGTTGTTACTTTTGTGATTCCGCCCGAAATAACCGATTCCGAAGCAAATACAATAGTTGCATTGTCATTGAGTTCAGACGGCAATTCTCAGCAGATTTCAATGCCGATTGACGTTGAAAGCACAAATTACGGAACAATCGTTCTTGATATTTCTTCTGAAAAAGGCGCAGAACCTGCAATGCCTGATAAATCGGGAGCTTTCACAATCAACGATGAAACAGGCTTTGTAATTTCAGACTATGTTGAACAGGACAAAACAGAGGAATTTATTAAAAATATTTTCCTGACAATCGGCTTGAATGAGGAAATGGCAGATGAATATGCAAAAGATTTAGGCGATGAACTGTATTACGACTATTCCTCTGATATTGACCCCGATTTCAGTTATGACGGCAATGACGATTACGGTTGGGACGACGATGATTTTGAAGATTTTGAATGGGACGTTGCTGAGGATTCAGACGTTAATGATGACTGGGACATTGATGAGGATTCAGATGTTAGTGAAGATTTAGACCTTGATGACTTAGAGTTGGATTTTGATGAGGATTTTAGTTTCAGCGAGGAAGATTCATCATCAATTGAAACAACAATAACTGCTGAAGATACTACAAGAGAATAATTAACAAATCAAATAACTGAAAAAAGACTGCTTCGGCGGTCTTTTTTTGTTATAATTTTAATTTTAAGCGGCATAATAACTTCTGAGGTGAGATTATGCAGGATAACAGAATAATATCTGAACTTAACCGTAATATAGCCGAAATAAAACGTATTTCGGGCGATTCATCGGACGTACTTGTCAGCGAATTTACAACAGGCGGAATAAAATGTGCCTTGATTTGTTGCGAAGGTATGATGTCATCGCAGACCGTCACTGAAATGGTGCTTGAGCCTATAACTGATATTCCGCAACAGGAAAATCCCGCAAAACTATTCAGTTATATTACGAAATACAGGCTTTTATCAACAGACCGCCCTGAAGCAAATGATTATGATACACTTTTCCGCCTGCTCCATTCGGGATTTGCTGTACTGATTGCCGACGGAATAAATAAAGCTATTGCATTTGGGGTGCAGGGGTATGCATCAAGAAGTATACAAGAGCCGTCAGGAGAAGGGAATATTTTAGGAAGTCACGAGGGATTTGTTGAAACAGTCCGCACAAATATGTCAATGGTACGCCGGCGGTTGAAAACACCTGAACTTGTAATGAAACTTATGATAAAAGGGAGTAAAAGCCGGACGGATATATGTTTGTGTTATATGAAAGACCGTGTTCCGTCTGAATTACTTGACCGCATACAGAAATCGCTTGATGATATGGAACTTGAGTCGATACTTTCAACAGGCTATATACGCCCGTTTGTTGAGAAAAAGAGCTTTGAACTTTTCAGCTCAACGGGCTTGACAGAACGCCCTGACGTACTTTGTTCTAAACTGATAGAGGGCAGAATTGCTATACTTGTTGACGGAGTACCGTACGGGATAATAATACCACGTCTTTTTTGCGAAAGTTTCCAGACACTTGACGACTACGCATATAAGCCGTATTATGCTGTATTTATCCGTTGGTTAAAATACGGTGCGTTTATTCTTGCAATATTATTGCCTGCTGTATATACTGCAATAGTTATGTATCACCCTGAACTGCTTAACAGTACGCTTTTACTTTTGCTTGTTGAGGAAGAAAAAAATGCACCGCTTTCTATAATAACAGAATCGTTTCTTGTGCTGATAATGTACGAAGTCATACGTGAAGCAGGAGTGCGTTTACCCAAACCTGTAGGCGGTGCTGTAAGTATAATAAGCGGTCTTATAATTGGAGATGCAGCTGTAAAATCGGGGCTTGTGAGTACTCCTCTGCTTACAATGACCGCACTTTCAGTACTTGCAGGTCTTGTGTTGCCTGACTTGAATCCTCAGATAACTGTATTAAGGTTTGCGTTTTTGTTATCAGGAGGATTATTGGGGTTGTTTGGGGTGAGTATACTTGCATGTGCTGTACTCACGAATATATGCGGTACGGAAGATTATGGTTTCCCGTTTACTGCACCGCTTTCGCCGTTTTCGAAAAAAGGTATGGGCGATACAGTTATTCGGCAGGGATTCCGTAAAATGCAGAGCAGAGGTTTTACAGTGGAGGATTACCATGAATCAGATAAATAAGGCACAATTTATATCACTTTTGCTTATAGAGGACTTATTTGTGATGTTCTGCCTTACGGAAACTATAACTGTAATAACTGCTATTGGTTTTGTTTGCGGAATTATATTGCAATTTATTTTATCTTTACCCGTAATAAGATTGTACAGTAAAGGGAAATCGCTTAAAGACTGCGGAAAAACAGCTGAAATTGTAATACTTGCGTATATAGTGATGTGGGGCGGAATGCTTTTTTCGATGTTGTGGAATGCCGGCGATATAATATATATTCCCTATGATTCGGGCTTTTCAGGGAAATTTATGGTATCTGCAATTATAGGTATTCTTTGCGTATATATTTCGTCGTCGGGAATAAAAGCACTCGGACGGTCAGCGTTCATAGCGTCAATATTAGGGGTGATATGCCTGCTTATTGTCATTGTCAGTGCGCTGATACAGTCTGATATGAGAAATCTCACTGAAACAAAGGGAAAAAGTTTCCTGATTGAACTTAACAGAGGTTTTGCGTTAAGCGGAGGTCTTGGGAGTTTTATACTGATACTCGGATTCACAAAAGGTAATCCCCTAAGAAATGCAGTCGGATATTTTGCCGGTAAAATCATATTGACAACTGTCGTAATATTGACAGGAGTGCTTGTAAGCGGAGGAATTATGGATATAACTGATTTCCCGATTGCAACAGCCGCACAACTTTCTCAGCCGTTCCCTGTACAAAGAATAGACTCGCTTTTCCTGATAGTATTTTCAGTATCTGCCGTATATTCCATAGCAATACAAGCTACATCAGCCGACTATCTTCTTGACGAAGTATCGCCTATGAAAAAATACAGGAGTACTCTTATGCTTATTGCAATGGTGATAACAGGGTTTATTTTCGGCGGTAAAATTCACTATGGGATAGGGTTCAGTATTGCAGTTGCAGGTGTATTGCTTTTTGCACCTGTATCATATTTTATTAAAAGGAAATTGAAAAATGGTTAAAAGATTTTTGTTGATATTGCTAACCGCTGTAACTTTTACGAGTTGCTCCTCTCATGGGAATGTAAGTACAAAGGCGTATCTTAAAGCAGCAGCACTTGACGGGAATAAACTCACGCTTGCATTTTATTCAGAGGAGCAGGAAGCGATTACAGTGACAGCGGATAATCCTGCTGAAGCTAAAAAAATAGCTGAACTTTCAATCGGCAAGGAAATTTTCACGGGACACACAGAACTCGTCTTGCTTGCGGACTGCAATAACCTTGAAACGCTTGATTTTATGTTACATGAGTGGAAATTATCACCGTCCTGTATAATTGCAGAGCCTGAATACAGCGGGAGAATGATACTTGCGCAGGCGAACCCAGAAAATTTAACAGGTTCAATAAAAATAGCGCAGGAACAGGAACTTGCTCCGGAATGCGATATTATCACGGTATTAAGCGGATTATTAGGGGAAAATGAATCAGCGGAAGTAGCTGAATTATCAGAGAAAGGGTTCAGCGGTACTGTATTGATAAAAAAATAACAGGATAGCCGGGAAAATTCCGGTATCCGTACATATAAATTATATTATACACTCATTATTTCTGAAAAATCCGCATATATATTATTGTCCGCAGAACAGGATAAGGGAGTGATATAATTGAAAACACAACCTGCTCAGAGGGCAGTAACATTGGGGCAGTACATAATTGAAAACAAGGCTACTGTCCGGAGTACAGCGAAAAAATTCGGAATTTCGAAAAGTACCGTGCATAAGGACGTAAGCGAACGGCTGAAAAACGAAAATCCTGCACTTTATGAGCAAGTGAGGGGGATACTTGAAATAAACAAACAGGAGCGTCATATAAGAGGCGGACTTGCAACAAAACGCAAGTATATTGAATTATCGGAGAGGAAAAAAAGGGGACGGTGAAAAGCCGTCCCATATCTATATAAAACAGTTGTCTGATATAAGCGGTCTTATTAAAGCTGTTCATGGGCAGTGCCGGCACATTCACTGAATCCAGCCACTTTATATAATATAAGACTTATATCGGATTTCTGTATAATATTATTCTATGCAGAAAAACCAAAAAAGCGACAATGAAAATTTTAGTAATTTTATATACTGCCTTTAATTTTTTGTTACGATTGTAGGAAATTTGTAATAATACTGAAATAATACTGTTATTGAAATATTCAGAAACGTGGTGTATAATATATTCATGGAAAAAGAAATAAGCAAGAAAACACACACTTCAGATAAGAAACTGCTGTAAATTAAAACAGCAGTTTTCTTTTTTATCGTCATATTTAACAATTTTGCAAAAAACACTTGAAATATCTGAAAAATATTGTTATAATAAAATCATCTGATTTTGATTTTTGAAAACTGAAAGGATTTGAAAAAATGGAAAAGCTGATAAAAGCCTGCGTGGGAATATTACCGCAGAAATTACAGGATATATACTATAAATATGAGGAAAAATGGCTGTATGTGCTTTTCGGAGGTCTGACAACCATTGTATCGATAGTAACTAAACTGCTGACATTTGCGTTGATAAAAGGCGAGCCTAAGTGGGAAAGTACAGCAGGAGTAATTGTTTCGTGGATTTGCGCAGTTACTTTTGCATTTTTCACAAATAAAAAGTATGTTTTCAAGAATGAAACCAAAACTGCCGGTGAATTTTGGAAAGTTTTTGTTTCTTTTTACGGAGCAAGGCTTGCGACTTTGGCAATGGAGGAACTTATATTCGTTGTATGTTGTGATTTACTCGGCTGGAACAAGACAATAATCACGTTTGCAAGTCAGGTTATTATTTTTGTTGCGAATTACGTACTCAGCAAAGTTTTTGTGTTCAGGAAAAGTAAATCCGATGATTAAGATAGGCAATGTTGAAATAAAAAAGACCGCTTGTCTTGCGCCTATGGCGAGTGTTGCGGACAGGGCTTACCGCCTTATGTGTAAAAAATACGGTTGTGCGTATTGCGTGAGCGAAATGGTATCGGCGAAAGGCATATGTTACAATAACAATAAAACTGCTGAACTTTGTACGGTTACGGACAGCGAAAGACCTATGGCAATACAGCTTTTCGGGAATGAACCCGATTTTATGGCGGAAGCTGTCAGGATAGTGCTTGAATACAAGCCTGATATAATTGATATAAATATGGGCTGTCCCGTGCCTAAAGTTGTAAATACGGGAGCAGGTTCAGCACTTATGAGGAATATCCCTCTTGCCGTTGAAATTGCGGAATCTGCTGTAAAATCAGCGGGCGATGTCCCTGTAACTGTCAAAATCCGCAGCGGTTGGGACAGTGATAACATAAATGCACCTGAAATGGCGAAAGCTCTCGAATCAGCCGGAATATCGGCGATAGCGGTTCACGGCAGAACACGGGAACAATTTTACGGCGGTTCAGCTGACCGTGCTGTAATAAAAGCCGTCAAAGAAGCTGTCAATATACCTGTTATTGCTAACGGTGACGTTATTGATGCTGATTCGTGCATTGATATGTATAATCAGACGAATTGTGACCTTGTGATGATTGGTAGGGGAAGTTACGGTAATCCGTTTATTTTCAGGGAAACAGAGGCACGCCTGAACAATATGCCGTATAATCCGCCGACTGTTGAGGAAAAAATGCGTGTGATGCTTGAACATATCCGCCTTATTATCGAGTTAAGCCCGAAAACAGAGGAACTTGCAATTCACGAAGCCCGCAAACACGCTGCATGGTATATGAACGGCTACTATGGTTCAGCGAAATACAGGGCAAAATGCTATCAGCTGACTTCATACGCAGAGGCTGAATTTTTAGCGGAGGAGTTCGTTAAATTGCAATATGGCAGATTGCACAATAATGCGATGTAAAATTTGTGAATATTGCCATATACTGCAAAACGACGTAATATAGCCGTTTTCAAAAAATGACGAAATTTTTGATTCAAAAACAATTGCAAAATTAAAAAATATGTGATATAATATAATTGAACCGTAAACAGAATTGAAAAAACGGTTTTACTTCAAAGGAGATTTCAGATGAAATTAAGAAAAGGACGTGCAATAGGTGCATTGGTTGTTTTTACTGCTCTCGTTGTGTCGGGAGTAAGTTGTGCTGTAAATGCAGTAAGCAGTGTAGGGAAAAAAGCCGGTAATGATTCCTCGGATATTGGGGAAAATAGTTTGTCGGTGGAAGTCACGACTGAGCCCGAAACGGCTGAACCAACAACCGAGCCTGTTCCGGAGGACAAAAGAGTACACGTTATAGCGGCAGGCGATAATCTTATCCACTATTCTGTATATAAAAATGCGGAAAGGCTTGCAGGCGAAGGCGAAAACTATAATTTCAAACCGCTTTATGAAAATGTCAAGTACCTTATTGAGGACGCTGACGTTGCTATACTCAATCAGGAAACTATAATAAGCCGGAGTAATGAAGTCCGTGGCGCAAACGGCGGAGCATTGCTTTTCAATTCACCGCCTGAAGTCGCTGATGCGGTTATTGATTTGGGATTTGACGTGTTCACTATGGCTAACAATCACCTGCTTGATTTTGGTGCGAGTGCCCTTGAGGAATCAATAAATTTCTGGAATGACAAGGCGCAGACATATGACCTTACGGTACTTGGCGCTTACCTTAACGAACAGGATGCAAACAATATCCGTGTCCGTGAAGTAAACGGCGTGAAAATTGCATTTCTTGCGTATGCAGAACATATAAACGGCTTTTCGATTCCTGCGGATTCTCCGCTGAGAGTTGTGATGACCTATGAGGAAGATGTAATTGAACGTCAGATAAAAGAAGCAAAGGAAATCGCCGATGCAGTTATTGTTTCAGCGCATTGGGGCGTGGAAGATACACATATTGTTTCGGAGGACAGAATAGAACTCGCAAATAAAATGGTTGACTGGGGTGCAGATGTAATTTTAGGCTGTCATACCCACACCGCCGAAACTATGGAGTGGATTGAGCGTGACGACGGTACAAAAGGTTTTGTGTACTATTCAATGGGCAACTTTATCTGCTGTCAGACTGATAATTTCAACCTCGTCGGCGAAATGCCTGATTTTGATATTGTCGTTGACGGCGCAACAGGTGAGGTAAGGCTTGAAGATGTCGGCTGTATCCCGAATATAATCCACTATGAGGCGGGCGATTTTACAAATCTCCGTGTCTACCCGTACAGCAAATATTCCCCTGAACTCGCTGCAATTCACGGTATACCGTATGCAGTGCCGGCAGGAACCTATACAACTTTCAGCTGGGATATTATAAATCAGATAATTGATGAAAATATTCCGAAAGAATTTCAAAAACTTGATAAATAACGAACAAATTCATAATTTGTTCATAAATAACAGCGTTTAGAAGTTTTTAATCGATTTTCTGTTGTGCAAAATATCTAAAATATAGGTGCTGTGTTTATATAAAACACCAAAAAAACTATAAAACTATTTACTTTTTTAATATCCTGTTATATAATATAATCATGAATAAATGTAAAGTTTGGGATTGTAAATCTCATCACGGCAGTGTGATGCATCTTAATACCTGCTTCACTGCACCATAATCCTGAAATTTGTTCATGATGCAGTTTAAGGTATAACTAAAGGGCATGTTCCTTTATTTATATAATCAATCAAAGAAGGAGGAAAAAACATGAAGACAAAAAAGATAGTCATCGGAGCTATGGCAGCAGCTATGCTCTCACTCTCAGTTTGCTCTCTCGCACCTGCTCTCGCAGCTGACGAAACAGTGCAGATATCCGTTGGAAATGCAACAGCAGAAGCAGGAGGTACATTTACGGTTGACGTGTCAATCGCAGATATTCCGGCTGAGGGTATCCAGTGTGCACAATTCTCACTCGATTTCGACAGCAGTGTCATCACAATCGATTCTGTTGAGGAAGGCGCACTGATTAAGAGCGTTACAAGTGACCCTACAGCATCAGTTCTCCCCAGCTTTAACAGCTTCAAAGATAACAAAAACGGAAACCTGACATTTATGTGGGCAACTTCTATGGAAGAATCCGGTTACCTGCTGAAAGGTGAGGGCGTGTTCTGTACAATCACAGGCACTGTCGCAAAAGATGCAAAGCCCGGAAAGTCCGAAATAAAAATAACTGCTACAAACCGTGAAACATTCACAGATTCAGGTGTTGTAAACGAGGATATTGACGTCGGCTACAATAAAGGCGGCGAAAAAGTCAGATACAACGTTGAAGCTGTAAACGGTTCTGTAACTGTCAAGGGCGAAGATACTACAACCGGCAAAAAAGGCGATGCAAATTTCGACGGTGAAGTAAATATGGCTGATGTGGCTTCTATCATTCAGTATATCGGCAATAAGGATGCTTACAGTCTTACAGACCAAGGTATTGCAAATGCTGATACTAATGATGACGGTCAAGTTACAGGTGAGGACGCTTATATTATCCAGCGTGTTCTTGCCGGTGAAATGGAACTCTGATTTCTGAAAAATTCAGAGTTATGATTATCTGATTTGTCCCCCTTACAGGAATACAAACCCAAGTTATTTTAAGTTATTAAAGGTGAAAACCTAAAGAAAGGAATTATTACAAATGAAGAAACTTATTTCTGCAGCTTCCGCACTCGCTATGGCTGCATCAATGGCAGGAGCAGTTATTCCTTTTACAACAGGAGCTGCTGACGCAACAAAAGGCTTTGAACTCAGAGCTTTCACAAACAAGGCTGGCGAAGTTGTAAGCACAAACATCTCAACAGAAGAAATCAATGCCGGCGACGTTACTATCCCGATTGCTGTATACGTAAACGAAAAGACAAACGACTCTAAGTCTATCGTTGCACAGTGGACAGTTGACTCAAAAGACGGCGACGCTTCAAATGCAAATGTAACTTTCGCACCTATCATCAGCGGTACACAGTATTTCGATTCACCTCGTACAGTAACTCTTGCTGATGGCTCAACTGTTGAAACAGATTTAACTATTGGTTTCAGCGGAACAATTACAGCAGGTAAAAAAGGTACTACATTCGATGAATCATCTTCGAATTATGGATATAATACTGCTGACAAGCAGGTTTCATGGAATTGTCCTAATGCATGGGGTTCAGTTGTATGGGTAACACCTAACGGTGGCTATACATGGACAGGTGAAACTTCTGATGCTTTCCCGATTTTCGTATTTGAGGCTACATTCAAAAAGGGTACACCGGCAGGTACATACTCAATTAACTTCCTTGAGGCAGTTGACGACTCAGGTGTTCCTGCAACATATTTCGAGGCTGGTACTCCTACAGTAAAGCACACTGTTGAAAAGAAAAACATTGACCTTAAGGGCATTGACATCGTAATCGGCGATGCTGCAACTCCCGGAACAACAACAGCTACTCCTAAACCAATAACAACTGCTCAGAATCCTCCTACAACAACAGCTGCAACAACAGCTGCTCCAAATCCTTCTACAACAACAATTTGGGCAGGCGAAGGCGAATTACAGCCTTCACCAATCGTTACTGATGAACATGGTGTAGAGGAAGTAAATGACAAGTTTATCGTAAGAGGTAAAAAGTACACAGCTAAGCCCGGCGAAGACATAGAGGTTGCATTTGAAGTTGATACAGGCGACAGCTATGTTTCAACAATGCGTACAGAATTTGCTGACCTTCCTGCTGGAATTACCGTTGAAATGAAAGACTTTACTTGCTACGCTGATGCTGATTTGCATAAATGGGAATTTATGAATGGTTTCTCATATCAGATTAAAACTTTAACTAAGGCAGGAAACGACCCTGCAAAACTCCTTGATAAAGATACAAGCGATGACCTTAACAACGATGTTATGCAGGTAATAGCACATATTCCTGATGACATTGCTCCCGGAACCTACAATATCGCAATGAAATTCTTCGAGGTATGTGAATATGGTCAGGTAACTGCTGACCACGAAATAAGCATGTTCAATGCTATCACATATCCGGCACAGATTGTTATTGAGGGCGATGCTCCGGGTACTACAACTGCTAAGAATCCTCCTGCAACAACAGCAGCTCCTACAACAGCAAAGGGCGATAATCCTACAACAGCTGCTCCAACAACAGCAAAGGGTGATACTCCTACAACAGCTGCTCCTAAGCCAACAGATAACGTTACAGGCACACCTCTCTATGGTGATACAAACTGCGACAAAGATGTAAATATTGCAGACGTTGTAGTTCTCAACAAGTGGCTCAACGATGCTAAATCCTACAACATTTCAGCACAGGGTAAACTCAATGCTGACTGCTGCGACGAAAAGGGTGGCGAAGGTCTCGACAAGAACGACTCTGATGCTATCATCAGAAGCATTGTTCACCTTGTTGAACTTCCGTGCACATCTGCTGACCTTAAGTAATCAGCTTCAAAGTCCGAAATAAATAGAGCGAAAGCTCGGAAAGGAAATGCACAACATGAAGAAACTGCTTGCGGCAGTTACGTCCATCGCTATGAGTTCTTCACTTGTAACGAGTGCATTTGCTACGTCTGTTACTGTTAGTGCTGCCGGCGGGTCGACCGCTGTGCAGCCTAACGTTAGTATGGGCGAGGTAATGGACGGAGCTGTCAATAAAATTGCAGGACAATCTGATGATTTTCTTGTATTAAATAACAATAAAAAAGATGATGAATTACAGCCTTCACCAATTACTCCTGATGAACATGGTGTAGATGAAGTAAATGAAAACGTTGTCGTAAGAGGTGGAAAGTACACAGCTAAGCCCGGTGACGATTTAGAGGTTGCATTTGAAATTGATACAGGCGACAGCTATGTTTCAACAATGCGTACAGAATTTGCTGACCTTCCTGCTGGAATTACTGTTGAAATGAAAGATACGACCTGCTATGCTGATGCTGATTTGCATAAATGGGAATTTATGAATGGTTTCTCATATCAGATTAAAACTTTAACTAAGGCAGGAAACGACCCTGCAAAACTCCTTGATAAAGATACAAGCGATGACCTTAACAACGATGTTATGCAGGTAATAGCACATATTCCTGATGACATTGCTCCCGGAACCTACAATATCGCAATGAAATTCTTCGAGGTATGTGAATATGGTCAGGTAACTGCTGACCACGAAATAAGCATGTTCAATGCTATCACATATCCGGCACAGATTGTTATTGAGGGCGATGCTCCGGCTACTACTACGGCTCCTGCTCCAACAACAGCTAAGACAGATACACCTACAACAACAAAGGCAGCATCACCTACAACAGTTACTACAGCTGCTCCTACAACTGCTGCACCACAACCATCAGCAACAACTGCTCAGGTTACAAATTCGGTTAATCCTGCTGAAGGCAAGGCTGAATGGGTTATCCCTGAAGTAAATGCAAAGCCCGGCGATACTGTAGAAATGCAGGTTATTGTAAACGGTGCGAGCGACCTTGCAGTTGCAGGTGCTTCATATAAAGTAACTGCTGATTCTCCTATTGAATTTTCAGGCGTAAGCGGTCAGTCGGCTGCATATGCTTCTGCTATCGTAAACAATGCGAAAACAAATGAATTTGCATTCGGAGAGGGCAAGGGTGCAGGTGTTACAGCTTCAGACAAGGCTGTTGTAATGACTCTTACTTATAAGGTACCGGAAGGCACTCCCGGCGGAAAATATCCTGTAAAATGGTCCGATGCATTCATCAGCGACACAAACGGTCTTGAAATTACTTCAAAAGTAAAGCTCACAGATGGTGCTATTGTTGTTGAAGATGAAAAATTTGACGGTTCTATTGAATGGGATATTCCAGACAAGGTAAAGGCTAAACCCGGTGATACTGTAAAAATGGAAGTCGTTGTAAATGACCCAGACGGCGCAGGTCTCCCTGTAGCAGGTGCGCAGTTTGCAGTTGAGGCTGAATCTCCGATTGTATTCACTTCAGTTGACGAAACATCTGCCGCTTATAAATCTGCAGTCGTAAACAATTCCAAAACAAATGAATTTGCATTCGGCGAAGGCAAGGGTGCAGGTGTTGCAGCTAAAAATGGCGACAATGTTCTTGTACTCACATATACAGTTCCCGAAGGAACACCCGGCGGTGAATATGCTGTAAATTGGGGTGGAGATATTTATATTTCTGATACAAATGGCAATTCGCTTACAGACCAGATTAAACTCAGCAACGGTTCAATCCTTGTTGAAGATGAAAAGTTTGACGGCGAAATTGCATGGCAAATCCCTGAAGTTCACGCTAAACCCGGCGAAACTGTATCAATGGAAGTCAAAGTAAAAGACCCTGACGGCGCAGGACTTCCCGTAGCAGGTGCGCAGTTTGCAATCAATGCTAAGACTCCTATTGAATTTTCTAAGGTAAGTGACTCATCAGCAGGCTATACTGCTTCAATCGTAAACAACGCAAAGACAAATGAATTTGCATTCGGCGAAGGCAAGGGTGCAGGCGTTGCAGCAAAAGACGGCGACGATGTTCTTGTGCTTACATATACAGTTCCTAACGGCACACCGGCAGGAAGATACGATGTAACATGGGGCGGAGATGTCTATATTTCTGATACAAACGGAAATGCACTCACAGACCAGATTTCACTTATTGACGGTGCTATTATAGTTGATGATACAACCGCAGAGGGCGACCTTACATGGACAATTCCAGAGGTTGAGGCTCAGCCGGGCGATACTGTTACAATGGACGTTCTCGTTACAGTAGGCGAGAAGAATCTCCCCGTAGCAGGTGCGCAGTTCGGTATTTCTGCTGAATCTCCTATCGGTTTCGGCGGTGTAAGCGGTACTTCTGAAGGCTATTCCGCATCAATCGTAAACAATCCTGATACAAATGAATTTGCATTCGGTCATGCTAAGGGCGAGGGTATTGAGGCTGCTGACAAATCAAAAGTCCTCACACTCACATACAAAGTGCCTGATGACATTGAACCGGGCAGATATGATGTAAAGTGGTTCGCTGATAAGTTCGTAAGCGATACAAACGGCAATGACGTTACATCTTCTATAAAATTTGTTGATGGTGCTATCATTATTCCTGAAAAGAAAACAACAGCAGCCACTACAGCTGCAACAACCACAGCTACTACAACATCAGCTACAGCTGCTCCTACAACATCAGCTACAGCTGCTCCTACAACATCAGCTACAGCTGCTCCCACAACTCAGGCTACAACGGCAGCTCCTACAACAGCGGCTCCGGCTCCTACTACAACAGCAGTTCCCGTAACTGCTCCTGAAGGCAAAATCCTTTGGGTTATCGATGAAGTAGATGCAGCTCCCGGAGATGAAGTTACTCTTAATGTGGTTGTAAATGATTCAAATGGCGCAAATCTTCCTATCGGCGGTGCACAGTACATAATCAATGAAACAACACCTATTGAATTTGTAAGTGCTTCCGAAAAATCAGAAGGATACGGTGCTGACATCATCTATAACCCTGAAACAGAAGAATTTGCATTTGCTAACGAAAAAGGCGCAGGTGTTTCTGCAAAAGACGGCGCAGTTGTTATGACACTTACTTATAAAGTGCCTGAAGACTGCGAAGAAGGCAAATACCCTGTAACATTCGGCGACAGTGCATTCTTTAATATCTCATCAGCTGACGGTATTGATATGTCCAACCAGATTCTTACAGTGGACGGCGCAATCAATGTCAAGAAACCTGTTACAACAGCTCCTCCGACAACAGCTGCAACAACAACAGCTGCTCCTACAACTCAGGCTACAACTCCTACCACAACACTTCCTCCTATTGCAGAAGGTTCAGTAATATGGCAGGGCGAAACTGTAAAGGCTGCTCCGGGCGAACAGGTTGAACTCAGCTTCCTCGTAATCGACCAGAAAGATTCAAAACTTCCTGTAGGCGGTGCAAACTTCGTTATTACTCCTGACGGCGGTATCAAACTCACAGGCGGTACAGGTTCAGAGGGATACGATGCAGATATCATTTACAATGAAGAAACAAGAGAATTTGCTTTTGCTCACGAAAAAGGCGTAGGCGTTGCTGCTCCTGACGGAAGCAAGGTAGTTACACTTACATTTGATGTTCCGGCTGACATCGCTCCCGGCAAATATCCTGTAACACTCAGCGACTTGTTCGCATCAGATACAAACGGATATGATATAACAAAGAATATTCTTGTTATGAACGGCGCAATCGAAGTTGAACTTCCTGTAACAACTACAGCATCTCCGAAACCTGTTACTACTACAGCTTCACCAACTACAGCAGCTCCGAAACCTGTTACTACTACAATTGCAGACGGCGCAGTTATCTGGCAACTCGATGAGGCAGAAGGCAAACCCGGCGAAACAGTTACACTTACAATGACTGTTCTCGACCCGAACGACACTAAACTCGAAATCGGCGGCGGTCAGTTTGTAATCGTTACAGACCCTGACCTTGTTGCAGCAGCAGGTACACCTTACGGTGCATCTCTCGTATACAACCCTGAAACAAATGAGTTTGCTTTTGCTGATGCTAAAGGTAACGGCGTTCCTTCCGCTGACGGCACAAAGATGCTCACAATTGACTTTACAATTCCAGAGGACGCAGTTCCGGGTACAGAATATCCTGTTGATATTACACAAATCACTGCTATTAACGGCAATGGTGACGACGTTACAAACAGCGTATTCGGTATGAGCGGTAAAATCAAGGTAATTGCTCCTGATGTTACAACTGCTGCGACAACACAAGCTACAACAGCTTCAGCTACAGCAACTCCGACAACATCAGCTACAGCAGCTCCAACAACAGCTTCAGCTACAGCAGCTCCAACAACATCAGCTACAGCAACTCCGACAACATCAGCTACAGCTGCTCCGACTACTGCATCTACAGCAAAATCAACAACAAAATATGTAGCACCGGGCTCAGATACAAATACAACTGCAACTTCAAGCACACGTCCTACACTCATTACTCCTAATCCGGAGGTATCAGTAACTGTTATTGACGGTTTCTACTTCAACCACGATCCTAAGCCGTTCAAGACAGGTCATATCACAAGCATTGAAATGACAGATACAGAAGGTAAACCGATGACTCCTGATGAATCACTCTTCAGATTTGAGGAAGTTAATTCAAAGGCAGATAATCCTCAGGATGCTTATGACAAGGAAAATACTTCATTTGCTTATAAAGTAAATGTATATTACGGTGATGTACAGCTTGTTGATTCTACAACTGGCGAACCTGTACAGTTTACAGCATACATCGGTGTAAAGGGCGATGCAGACCTTGATAATAAGGCAGATGCAACTGATGCTTCTAAGGTACTTGCATACTACTCAGCTATCTCAACAGGCGGTACAGGCGATGATACATGGCTTAATGACCCTGAAGTTAGTCCGAAATTTGCAGAAAATCCGATGCTTGACCAGCTCGGCGCATTCCTCGCTGACGTTGACAAGGACGTATACAATGAGGACAACTGGAAGACAACTAAGACAGGCAGACAGATTATGGCTGACGACGCATCATTCATACTTGCTTATTATTCAATAGTATCAACAGGTGAAGATGACCTCCAGAAAGCTTGGAACTCTGTTTTCGCTAACCCAGTTGAGGAAAAGAGCAGAGAGTATCTCTTTGACCAGTACGTAACCCTCGACAAATTTATTGAAGAACAACAAACTACAGAATAAATCTTCAGGCGGAACAGAACCTTCGGGTTCTGTTTTGCTTTAGATTTATTAAAAAAATTTCAAATTGGTACAATATTACTGTTGACAAATTCAAAAAACAGTGATATAATATATTTGTAAAGGTTCTCTTATGGTTTGTTTTACATAAAAATACATGATAAACCAGAGAAAATTTGTAGTATACAAGATTTTATTGTGAGATATATACAAAAAAATGCAAAAATTATCATCAATAATTTTTTATAAAAATATGATGTTTTTCTTGACTTATTGCAATTTGTATGCTAAAATGTAATTATGAATTTTTGGGCATGAGTATAGAAACTCTATATTCCATGTACAAAAAGATGTCTCATTGGTGTCTGAATCACAGGGATTTAGATAGATAATGAGAAAAAATATGTTAGAGAGGTATAGAACAATGAAGAACTCATCATTATTCAAGAGAGCTTTTGCCACAGTTGCTACTGTTCCGCTTGCTCTCACACAATGCTTAGCTGTTGCTAACGCTGTAGATGTCGATAATGTCGCAGTTGTGTCATCAACAAAAGCAGCAGCACCGGCTGAAGACGTGATTTCTGTAGATACTATAATGTATATTGAACCTACAGAATCAGACAATGCAATGTACTACCTGGAAGATGGTAAGTATATTAAGGATTCCTACTGGAATACTACAATAAGCAAATTCATTCAGCAGCTTAATGCAAAAGCACCAAATGGAACACTTGACCCGAAACCAATCTTTGAAAAGGTTATAAACCGTGCCGGCGCATATGCTGACCTTGCACAGAAAGCCGCTGATAAAGTCAACGAAGCTACATATTCTGTTGATACAAACAACAATATTGTAGTAAATGCAACAATGGATGATATTGTCCCTGTATTTGAGGACTTTGCAAAAGAAAAAGTAGGTTCGGATCTTGACAAAATTGCTGATGAATACAATATGCCGGAACTTAAGACTGTTAAATTCTTTGACGGCGTTGAAATTGCAGGCAGTATCGAAATCGTAATTGATGCTTCTGAACTTAGCAATATCGAGGGAAAAACAATAAACGGTAAAATTTCTTTCACCGATAAGGCTACAGGTACTGTTTACAACGATGATGCAATCGCTGATTACTTCAAAAATAAGCTGAACGAGCTTAAAGATGCTGCAAGTTCAACTATCGAAAGCCTTAAGACAGATTACGATTTCACAGACGAGGAAATCGCAAAGCGTGTTGAGGAGTCTCAGGAATATAAGGACCTTTTCGCTAAAGTTAAAGACGGTTATCAGCCTGAAGACGGCGAAATTGAAAGCATGATTCTTGAGTCTGTTGAATTTAAGAACCTCGTAAATGATTACATGGCTGACCACGGTGTTGATTACGCTGAGGCTGAATCAAAAATCAAGGAGTCTGAAGACTACCAGAACATGGTTGAAAGATTCACAAACGGTGTAAACCTTACAGACGCTGAAATCAAGGAGATTCTTAACGAATCAAGCGACTACAAAGACCTCGTTAATCAGTATATGGCTGATAATGCTGTTGACTATGATACTGCTGTTGATGAAGTCCTCAAGTCTGACGATTATCAGGCACTCCTCGACAAGTACACTGATATGTATACTTATACAGACGATGAAATCCACGAAATGATAAAAGGCTCTGCTGATTATCAGGTAAAAATGGCTGAAATCAAGGCTGAATATGAGGATACATATTCTAAGATGGAAGCTAAGGCTGACGATGCACAGAAACAGCTTAATGACATTGTAGGCAAAGCTCTCAGCTATATCGACAAAGGTCTTGAAAAATATACTGATATTAAGACTTATACCGGCAGCTATCAGTTCGATTCTTACTCTGATATGGCTGAAGCAATCAATAATAATGTTCTCTTTAAGAGAGCTGTTGATACCGCAAAGGACAAACTTCCGGATAAGTATGCTTCAAAAGTTCCGGAGAAAGTTCCGACAGACCTCAGCAAAGTTTCAGGCAATAATAAGGTTCAGGAGATTTTCGCTGAAATCATCAATCAGCTTGGTGCAAAACTTCCGGGCTATGAAGTAAACGTTACTCCTGAAGAACTTACTGATATTGTTGAATCATGCACTGATATTGAAATTACAGCAAATGCAGGTCTTGTAACATTCACAGGAATACTTCCTGATGAGGATGTAAACAATGATAATATAGATGCTGCAACTTATATTGAGAATACATATGGTGTTGAAGTATCTGATATTGACGGAGATGGCAAAGCTGTTTATAAAGAGGCTGATATTACTCTTGATTTCACTAACCTTGATACAGATGGCAATGCATCTGTTGAATTCCAGCTTAAGAGAGTAGTTGAGGCTAAAAAACCAGATGAAACAACAACTGCAATAACTGCTACAAGTACAGAAACTGAAACAGGTACAGGTACTGAAACAGTTACAACTGCTACAGGCAGCGAAACAGAAACAGGCACAGGCACTGAAACAGAAACAGGTACAGGCACTGAAACAGTTACAACTGCTACAGGCAGCGAAACAGAAACAGGCACAGGTACAGGCACTGAAACAGTTACAACTGCTACAGGCAGCGAAACAGAAACAGGCACAGGCACTGAAACAGAAACAGGTACAGGTACAGGCTCTGAAACAGAAACAGTAACAACTGCTACAGGCAGCGAAACAGAAACAGGTACAGGCACAGGCACCGGCACTGAAACAGGTACAGGTACAGGCTCTGAAACAGAAACAGTAACAACTGCTACAGGCAGCGAAACAGGTACAGGCACAGGTACAGAAACTGGCACAGGCACAACATCAAGCATTGAAATCGTAGGTACTACAACAGTAACCGTAGAATACACTGTAAGAGATGTTGAAGTTGAATCTGTTGACGCATTCTACCTCACAATCGATAAGACATTCAACAAGAATCAGGTTCTCTCGGTTAAATATGACGTAGTTATCAGCGAAATAACTGTTGACGAGGCAGACCAGATTATATCCAAGATTGACAATACAGTTGCAGGCACACTCACTGCTGACCAGTTCGACTTTGACGGCACACCTGCTGAAGTTTACAACGGCAATGCAGAAGGTATCGATAAGTTCATTTATGATGTTGCACTCGTTGCAGCAGAAGATATCACTGTTGACGATGTAGTTATCTTCAACGCTGGCGATGTTATCAAGTCTGATAACACAATCGCTCCTACAGTTACAGCTTACATCGGCGTAAAGGGCGATGCAGACCTTGACGGTAAAGCTGATTCATCAGACGCATCTGTAATCCTTGCATGGTATTCAAAGGCATCAACAGGTCAGACAGACGCTGCATTCTCAATCAGTGAACTCGTAGTTAACGCAGAAACAGGCGAAATTATCAACGCAACACTTGACAGATTCGCAGCATTCCTCTCAGACGTTGACAATGAAAACGACCCTGATAACTGGAAAGAATCAAAGGCTAAGACAGACAGAAAAGTTGGTGCTGATGATGCCTCATTCGTTCTTGCTTGCTATTCAACAATGTCAACAACTGCTACTGATGAAAAATATGCATCAAGAGAAGTATGGAATGAAATCCTTGGCGAAGCATATGCTAAAATAGAAGACTAATTGATTAGTTTTCTGCAAACAAAAAATGTTTACTCTGCCGTCGGAAACGGCGGTAGAGTAATACAATAAATATTATTAATCTGAAAGGAAAATATTGAAATGAAAAAGATTTACTTAAAGAAAGTATGTTCTGCAGTTGCTCTCTCAGCAGTTGCTGCATCAATGGCTTCAATGACATCTTTTGCTGCTGTAAGCAACGTTAATAATCTTAATGCACAGGATTATATGGACGGTGCTATGAACGGTTTCACACAGGAAGAAATCGATGCATCTACAGTAAAACCAGTTGTTACTGTTACAAGAGCAATCCTTACTCCTGATGCAGCTGGCACTACACAGACAGTTGAAATTTCTGTTTCAGGCGCACAGCAGAAGTATGCTTCATCCGGTCTCCATGTTTACTTTGATTCACGTCTCACACTTAACTCAACTCCTATCGGTACTCCTGATATTGAACAGGGCGACGGAACTAAATATCTTACAGTTGACTCTCCTACACTTGACCCTACAGCTTCAGAACAGGGAATGAGCGGTGTATTTATGTGTTCAGCTGCTAAGCAGGATTTTGGTGTAGACGGTGTTATGTGGAAAATCAACTTTACAGTTCCTTCTGATGCTGCTGCTGGTGATGTATATCCTATCGACATTTTCTATAAGTCAAAGCCAGCTGCTGAAGACCTTTTCAACAACGCTGCAAAGACAGAGGAAGGTCAGTTAATGCAGGCTTACTTCTTCACAAGAAGTATCAACAACGGCGTAACAAGTAGCTTCGAATATACTGACGAAGAAACTGCAAAGTGTGCTGCTATCGCTGAACTTGATGCAAGTACAGACGGTTACATTGCTATCGAGGACGGCGCACCTGTAACAACAACAGCTACAACAGCTACTCCTACAACAACTGCTACATCTACAACAACTACAAAAGCACCAACAACAGCTACAGCTGCTCCGACAACAGCAACAGCTGCTCCGACAACAGCTACAGGTACAGGTACAAATGCTACAGGCTCAGTTTCAACATCTACAGAGAGTGGTACAAATAACGATACAGGTACAACAAGCAAGACTACAGTATCAACTACTGCAAAACCGTCTTCAACAACTAAGCCAAGCGGTGATGGTAAGGATTCACCTAAGACCGGTGTTGCTGGCGTTGGCATTGCAGTTGCAGGTCTCGCTGTAGCTATCGGTACTGCTTTCGTTCTCAGAAAGAAAGAGGACTAATTAAGTAGTCGAAATTTATAAATTTGTGCACAAACGATAAAAAGGCTCTCCTTAGGGAGAGCTTTTTGTTTGATTCACCAGCCGTCTACGCCTGAACGCTGTAACGCTCCGAAAATTCTGTTTTTGAATCCGTGGCTTTTACGCTCCATTTCCGCAATGAAAACTTTTGTTCGCTGACGGTTTGTTTTGCCGTCTGCCGGACAAGCTGATTCCACAACGGGTATGTTGTTCCTCGTCACTGCCCGTTTGATTTCCTTTTCCGGAGCAAGAACAAGCGGTCTGATTACAGTGAGATTTCTGTTTTCAAGCGACGTAACAGGCGAATAACAGCCGATTCGACCCTCCGTGAACAAGTTCATTATGAAAGTTTCCACGGTATCGTCAAAATTATGACCGAGCGCAATTTTGTTGCAAGCGAGTTCCGTTGCGGAGTTGTATAACGCTCCACGACGCATTCTCGCACAAAGACTGCACGGACTTTTCTCGTTCCGCACATCGAACACAATTTCGCCGATTTGCGTATCGATTACGTGGTAATCAATGTTAATTGATTTACAAAAATCAGAAATTGACGAGTAGTCACCTGCGATACCGTTGAAATGCGGGTCAATTGTCAAGCCGGTAATTTCGTAGTCAATGCTGATAAATCGCCTTAGGAGGTGCAGACCGTTCAGCAAAATCATACTGTCTTTTCCGCCCGAAATCCCTACAGCTATTTTGTCGCCGTCCTGAATCATATTGTACTCCTGCACGGCTTTCCGCAAATATCCGAGAATTTTCTGCATAAATTTCACCTGCTTTTTTATTTAATTATATCACATATTCACAAGAATTTCAAGAAATAAATTTGCAATTATACTTGCAAAAAAATGAAAAATATTATATAATATATTATGGATATTTATACAAGGAGGAATTTTTATGGTTAATTTTGGAAATGATTGGGACGAAATCCTTAAGGGCGAATTTCAAAAAGATTACTACATTGAATTGCGGAAAAAACTGATAAATGAGTACAAAACTCAGCAGATTTTCCCTGATATGTACGATATTTTCAACGCAATGAAACTGACTGCATACAATGATGTGAAGTGCGTGATAATCGGGCAGGACCCTTACCACAATATCGGGCAGGCTCACGGGTTGAGTTTTTCAGTCCGCAAGGGTACTGTTCCGCCACCGTCGCTTGTTAATATTTTTAAGGAAATCAAGGACGATGTTGGTGTTGATAACCTCGGTAAACATGGTGAACTTACAAAATGGGCTGAAAATGGCGTATTACTGCTTAATTCAGTGCTTACAGTCCGTGCAAATCAGGCAAGAAGTCATCACGGTCTTGGTTGGGAAACGTTTACAACTGATGTAATCAAAATCCTCAACGAACGTGAAAAACCTATGGTTTTCATGCTATGGGGCGGTGACGCTAAGGCGAAACAGAAATTCATTACGAATCCGAATCATCTCGTGCTGAAATCAGCTCACCCAAGTCCGCTTTCAGCTTATAACGGTTTTTTCGGCTGTAAACATTTTTCGCAGGCAAATGAGTTTCTGAAAGCTCACGGTATAGGCGAAATTGACTGGTCAATCGACTAATGGAGGACTTATGAAAATTAAGGATATTTTTGCACAAAAAACAGTCTTTTCTTTTGAAGTTTTCCCACCAAAAAGCACAAGTTCAGTTGATGTCATTTACCGTACTCTTGACGAACTCGGCGATTTGAACCCCGATTTTATAAGCGTGACATACAGCGCAGGCGGCAGCGGAAACAGCAGTCTTTCGCTTGATATAGCCGAAAAAATAAAGTCTATGGGGATAACCCCTGTACTTCATCTGCCGTGTATCAATTACACAAGAGAACAGATTGACAAAACTTTAACAGAGGCGAAATCAAGAGGAATTGAAAATATTCTTGCTTTGAGAGGCGACATAAATCCCGATATTCCGCCGGCGAAAGATTTCAGATACGCAAGTGACCTGATAACTTACATCAAGTCAAAGGGCGATTTTGATATTGCGGGAGCGTGCTACCCTGAGGGACACCTTGAGGCTAAAAATCTCGATAAGGATATTGAAAATCTCAAAATAAAGGTTGATTCGGGAGCTGACCATCTCATTACGCAACTTTTCTTTGATAACGAGTACTTCTATAATTTCCGTGACAAAGCCGCAAAAGTCGGAATAAATGTTCCCATTGAAGCCGGAATTATGCCTGTTGTCAAAAAGCAACAAATTGAACGTATGGTGACAACGTGCGGCGCAAGTCTTCCGCATAAATTCGTGAAGATTATGCAGAAATATGAACATAATCCCGATGCTTTGCGTGATGCGGGTATTGCTTACGCCATAAATCAGATTGTTGACCTGCTTGCAAGCAACGTTGACGGAATACACCTCTACACTATGAATAACGCCTATGTTGCGAGGAAAATCAGTGAGGCGGTTGCGGGTATCATCAGCGTATGATAAAACTTGAAACTATTTCAAAAGCGGAATCTGCCCGATATATGGGCGTACGTGGAGTGCCTGACGAAAAAACGGCTGAACTCCTCGATAAATATGAACCGATAGTCCGTCGACGTTTGCGCCCTGCTTACGTGTACCGTGAAACTCCCCTGTATATTGAGGCGGACGGCGTGCATTTTGAGGGAATTGATGCTGTTTTCACGGGGAACGATATAAAAAAACATCTCAACGGTTGCGAACGTGCTGTACTTTTAGCGGCAACAGTTTCAGCGGAGGCTGATAAGCTGATACGGCAGACTTCTGTTGTAGGTATGGCGGAAGCCCTTGCGGTGGACTGCCTTTGCAGTTCAGCTATCGAACAAGTGTGCGATAAGGCTGAACAGGAGATTTTCTCCGTGAATCCTGCTAAATTCAGAACATGGCGGTTCAGTGCAGGGTACGGTGATTTGCCGATAAATTTGCAAAAAGATTTAATTATTGCTCTGAACGCTCAACGGCGTATAGGGCTGACTGTTACTGATAATTTCCTGCTTATACCGTCAAAATCGGTCACGGCTATAATAGGTATTTCCGATAATCCCGTTGAAAAAGGCGAAAAAGGCTGTACTGCCTGCAATATGCGTGATAACTGCGGTTTCAGGCTGAATGGCGGTTGTGGTAAAAATAGATATTGACTATTGTGCTTAAAAATGATATAATAGTAATAAGAAATAAATTATATTCCGAAAATGTTCGGTTGATGAAAGGAGTTTTTATATGAAAAAATCGGCGGTCTTTATTTTGGCGATTCTCTTTTTGTCTGCCTGCGGAAACTCATCATCAACTTCTGATATTGAAAATGATGTCAGTGCAGAAATCAGAAATGAAATAAGTAAAAGAGTAAACGAAACTGATTTGCTTGAAAATACTGAACTCGAAAATAAAACTATAAAATGGCTTTCGGACTGGAATATAAACCCTGATTCTTCGGGGAAAACTAAACCGCCTGAAGTCGTTGCTTTTGAGGAAAAATACGGCGGTAAAATTGAGTGGATTCAGTGTACTTACGAGGAACGCTACGACCAGCTTGCAACCCTGATTAACAGCGGTGAGGGAGTTGACTTCTTCTATGCAGGCAATATGGACGCTTTCCCACGAGGTGCAGTAAGTGGTATGTTTGTGCCTGTTGACGACTATATTGACTTCGATTCTCCGATATGGGCAAGTGTCAAGGAAGTCAATGACAGCCTTATGTGGAACGGTCAGCATTATTGTACTGTTTTGCAGACTACGGGCGACAAAACTGCCTGCGTTTACAACAGGAAAACTATTCAAGAAGCCGGACTTGATGACCCTGCTGATTTGTACACAAAAGGCGAATGGAATTGGGATACTTTTCAGGAAATGCTCCGGAAATTTGTTGATGTTGATAATCAGCATTACGGGCTTGACGGCTGGTGGTTTGAATTCGGGCTTATGTCAACTACCGGGACTGTACCTGTTACAGTGCAGAACGGTGAACTCGTGAATAATATAGGCACTCCTGCTATGGAACGGGCACAAAATCTGCTGTATAACCTCAATCAGTCGGGGTATATCGCAATAGGTACAGGCGATTACGGTTGGGAGGCACACCCTGAATACATTGGCGAAGGTAAAATGCTTTTCTATCCCGTGGGAACGTATGTTTTCTATAAGACGGCTGACCAGTGGAAAGCAACATTCGGTGAAGATGCATTTTTCGTGCCTATGCCGAAAGACCCTGATGCTGATGAGTACTATATTCCCGTTGGTATGGACGCATATATGTTCGTGAAAGGCGGTCAGAATCCTGAGGGTGTTGCGAAATTCCTCGAATGCAAGCGGTTCACAAAAACTGACGAAACTGTCAAGAAAATCGGCGATGAACAGTTTCAGAGCGATTACGGCTGGACTGACGAAATGATGACAATGCATATAGGTATGCAGGAACTCGCTGACAAAAATCCGTCGCTTGATTTGTCAACAGGTGTATCGTCTGAATGCGGTGAACTCCTTGACAGCAATCTGCGCCTTACAGCAAGAGGTGTGCCGTGGAATGAAACTTTTGATTCTATAAATTCCGTTGTTGATACTTATATTGATGAATTGAATGAACAAAATAAACAATAAAATTTAACTAAAGGAGATGTGAATTAAAATGCAGACAGTTCTTGTTACAGGCGGTTGTGGCTTTATCGGGCAATATATTTGCTCCGGTCTTATCAAAAAAGGCTATGAAGTAATTTCGGCTGATAAAGAAGAAGGCGTGTATAATATAGGCAAACTTCACTATACTTATGTAAAATGGACTCCTGACGATAAAGAGGGATTTGAGAAAATTTTGTCGGATTATAAGGTAAATGTTTTAATTCATACTGCCTGCACTGTTGATAACGATTTCCCCGCAATTGTCACTGAAAAAGAAATGGAATTGTCAAAACAGTGCGATGAATATATTTACAAATCCGCTATGTCGTCCGAACATATGAAACAGGTAATCAGCATAAGCACTGAAAAAGTCTATGCATTCCCGAAAACAAGAGAGCCTATTCGGGAAGATGCCGATATAAAGACGACTTCTAATTACGCTGTAATGAAATATGATTCCGAAAAAGCTCTTGTCAATGAATTAAGGAATCACAAAAATATCATATGTTGTGTTGCAAGAGTTGCACCGGTATATTCAAAAAAATATACTGAAAATCTTATGGCAAAAATAACTGACCCTAAAGATAAGACAAAATTTGTTCTCGGTACAGGGCAATACGGTTTTCAGATGTGTTGTGTGCATAATCTTGTTGATTTCATACTATGTTTTGTGAAAATCGCTGAAGATACTACTTTTTCAGGGAATTACAACGTAGCTGACAAAACACTCACTACTGCCGCTGATATTATTGCTTTTATGCGGAAATACTACACTCTCGGGACGGTCGTACAGAAATCCGGTGGAAGTCCTATTTCCAAAATCAAGAAGATTTTCAAGCCCGATAAGGAATACAAAACGAATTACCGATATCTTGATATGACGAAACTCGAAAATAACAATATGCTTGATACTACAAAAGCATCAAAAATTGTTACGTTCCGTTGGGACATCAATAATACAAAATAAACGAAATCCCCGATAAAAACGGGGATTTTTTGTTACTCTATAACAGTGTAGTTATCAGCAGCATTTTCTTTTGTTGCGTATTCAGTCACGTTCAGAACTTTTACTTTAAGCGGACGTGTTCCCATATTGATTTCAATAATATCGCCGACTTTTACATCATAAGATGCACGGGCAACTTTACCGTTGACGACTATTTTTTCGGCATCGCAAGCCTCATTCGCAACAGTACGGCGTTTTATAAGCCTCGTAACTTTGAGATATTTGTCTAATCGCATATAAACTCCTTTGAAAATCGAAAAAAGAAAGTCGGAGCAGGATAGCCTGCCCCGAAATGATTACTTGTTTACAGCGTCCTTGAGAGTCTTGCCTGCCTTGAATCCGGCAGTTTTGCTTGGCGGACATACCATTTTTTCCTTGGTTCTGGGGTTCACACAAGTTTTCTCGCTTCTCTCACGAACTTCAAATGTACCAAAGCCCATAATTGAAACTTTTTCGCCGTTTACAAGACCTTCCTCAATTGCAGAAAGTACAGAATCAAGGATTGATGTGGCATCTTTTTTTGAGCAGTTTGCCTTATCTGCAATAGCGGTAATGAGTTCAGATTTAGTCATTTTAATTTTCCTCCATACTTATAATATTTTTAGCTTTTTCCCAGTAAATGTCAAGTTCCTCAATTGTCATAGATTTCATATCAAGATTTTCTGCCCGTGTGAGTTTTTCGGTAATTGCAAAACGCTTTATGAATTTTTCGGTTGAAGATTTAAGTGCCATTTCCGCATCAACACCAAGATGACGTGCGGCATTGACACATGAAAAAAGCAAATCGCCTATTTCTTCTTCTATATTCTGTTTGTCACCGTTCACAATAGCCTTGTCAAGTTCAGCTTTTTCGTTTTCGATACAGGCAACAGCGTCCTCAGCACTACTGAAGTCCATACCGGCACGCATTGCACGTTTGCCGATTTTCTGCGCCCTCATAAGTGCAGGCAACGGTTTTGCGACGCTTGTGAGCGTATCAGTGTAAGTTTCCTGTCCTTTTGTTTCCATTTTGATTTTATGCCAGTTTTCAAGCACCTGTTCAGTATCGTCAGCTTTTACGTCACCAAAAACGTGCGGATGACGGATAATAAGTTTTTTGCACACTTCGTCGCACACGTCATCAAAATTAAACGCTGAATTTTCTTCTTCAATTCTTGTATGGAAAACGACTTGTAACAGCACATCGCCCAGTTCCTCACGGAGCATTTCAGGGCTTTTGCAGTCGATAGCCTCAATAACCTCATAAGTTTCTTCAAGAAAGTCATTCCTGATTGATTCGTGAGTCTGCTCTCTGTCCCACGGACAACCGCCTTCACCACGCAGTAACTTGACAATTTCAAGCAGGTCATAGATAGAATACCTATCTTTTTTCTGATATTCAACCATAAGAGAAAAGCACTCCTTTATATAATACTCCAAATTCACGCAAAAAGCAATATATTTTTGAAAATTTCGTTACTTTTTGCGGAAACATTGTGAAATTTGTGAATGTATTTGTATATTTTTACAATCAGCCTTTGTCAACAAAACCAACTTTCCGGTAAACTTTTGACAGCGTTCTCTGCGAGTAGCGGAGAGCCTTTTCAGCACCTGCCGTATAGCAATCTTTAAGATATGCTTTATCCTGAATAAGACGGGCAAATTCAGTACGAACGGGTTCTAAGTGGTCAGCTACAGCTTCACCTACAGCAATTTTGAAGTCGCCGTAGCCTTTGCCTGCAAATTCAGACTCAATATCAGCGTAACTTTTCCCCGTAACAGTGGAATATATCGTCATCAGGTTATTTATGCCGTCCTTGCCCTCACGGTAAACGATTTCCGCCTCACTGTCAGTAACAGCACGTTTGCATTTGCGGATAATCGTATCCTTGTCGTCGAGGATAAGTATTACAGAGTTCGGATTATCGTCTGATTTGGACATTTTCTTTGAAGGGTCCTGCAATGACATGATTTTCGCACCGACTTCCGCAATATACGGTTCAGGTACAGTGAAAAATTCACCGTAACGCTGATTGAAACGCTGTGCAATATTCCTTGCAAGTTCAAGATGTTGTTTCTGGTCAACGCCTACAGGCACTAAATCCGCATTATATGCGAGAATATCAGCTGCCATAAGTGACGGGTAAGTAAACAGACCTGCATTTACGTCATCAGGGTGACGCTGGCTTTTGTCTTTGAATTGTGTCATTCTTGACAATTCGCCGAATTGCGTATTACAGCACAAAATCCAGTTGAGTTCAGCATGAGTTTTTACGTGGCTCTGAATGAACAGTATGGACTTTTCCACATCAATTCCGCACGCCATAAGAAGTGCATATGAATTGAGGGTATTTTGTCTTAATTTTACGGGTTCCTGACGGACGGTAATAGCGTGCATATCGGCAATGCAGTAAATGCAGTTATATTTGTCCTGAAGTGTTTTCCAGTTCTGTACAGCACCGAGGTAGTTACCGAGAGTAAATGTACCTGTTGGCTGTATTGCGCTGAAAATTAGCTTTTTATCTTCCATTTGAAATAATGCTCCTTGTGAAATTATCCGTTTCTGCGTGCTTCAGCTGCATCTTTAAGCTGACAGTTTCTGAGTTCGTTGAGTACACGCTGGTAAAGTATATAAACAGTACGCTTTTCAGGTTCAGTTTCGGGGATTACGCCCGGACGAAATTCTGTTTTATATGTTCCGCCTTTCGTGAGCAGGAAAACATTGTGGACTTTTCCTCTCGGAATATCAAAGTGAGTTGTCTTTTCGCATTTTGGCAAAAGCATACCGGCATTTGCGACAAGATTATGTGCAGCTTGCACAAGATTCCTGTATTTTTGAGATGCGCCTGTATATTCTCCGCCGTTGTTGAAGTAGAGGTTAGCTGCACCGTTGATGAAGCAAACCATTGAAGTGAGTACGTTATTAGGCATCGGTATATCGATTACAACGCCGTAAACATCGTTTTTCTTGAAATCGCCCTGAAAGAAGTTTATAGGGAAATTGAGTGCCTGACTTCTTGTCATAAGGTATTTTTGTGTAACGGGGTATCTGTCTGTATTAGCCATAGTTAAAAGTTCCTTTCAAATTAAGTTATAAATTTTATCAGTCAAGAAGTTCTCTTGTCATACGTGAGAGAATTTCCATACCTTTTTTGATTTGTTCGTTTGTGGGAGTTGAATAGTTCAGGCGGAAAGAGTGACTTATTTCGTTTTCGTCAATGCTGAAAGAGTTACCCGGAACAACAGCGACTTTGTATTCCTCGACAGCTTTTTGACAGAATGCGTTCATATCGCAGTCATCGGGGAGGGTACACCATACGAATAATCCGCCCTGAGGTCTGATATAGGTGATTTTCTTTGAAAACTCATTGTCGATATATCCGCACATCAGGTCACTTTTTTGCCTGTAAATTTCACGCAGTTTCCTGAAATGTTCCTCACGGTTGACAGTTGTCATAAAACGGTAGGAAACAACTTGCGCCCATATATTCGAGTGAACGTCTGAAACTTGTTTGCAGACGACTATTTTCTGTATAATCGGGGCAGGAGCAGATACAAAACCTGTTCTGAAGCCCGAAGAAATCAGTTTTGAGAATGTGCTTGAGTAGATAACACGTCCCTCTGTATCGAGGCTTTTGATTGACGGGACATTTTCGCCGGCGAATCTTAATTCACCATAGGGGTCGTCCTCAAGTATAATGAAATCATAACGGCAGGCGAGTTCATAGACAGCCTTACGTTTTTCGAATGACATTGTACGTCCTGTAGGATTCTGGAAATTCGGGATAAGATACAGGATTTTCACGTTCGGCTGAGTTTTCAGCGCATTTTCGAGTTTGTCAATATTTATGCCGTCATCGTCCATATCAACGCCGACAAGATTGACATTATACGAACGGAAAGCGTTAAGAGAGCCTATAAAACTCGGTGATTCGCAAAGAAGTGTATCGCCCTCATTGAGCAGGACTTTGCAGGAGAGTTCATTAGCCTGTTGACCGCCTGATGTAACAATTAAGTCATCAAATTCTGAATGGAAACAGTTTTTGCTTGCAAGCCAGTCTTTCAGGAAGTCACGGAGCGGAGTATATCCTTCAGTGATACTGTATTGCAGTGCAAGAACAGGGTCATTTTCAAGCAGTTCTGCGGAAATTTCAGCGATTTTTTCAGTCGGGAATGCTTCAGGAGCAGGATTTCCGGCAGCAAATGAAATGACATTCGGGTCGGAGGTAAATTTAAGAATTTCCCTTATGGCGGAAGCCTTAAGACCGCTGACCTTATTGGAAAATTTATATTCCATTATATACCAGCCTTTCTGTTATATTTTTTAATCAGTATAAGTTAATCAGTATAAGCATTACTTATTACTTCTATTATAACACATATTTTCAGATTCTGCAACATATTTATTAAAAAAAATAGAAAGTAAGGTTATGATTTATTGAAAAAGCAAAATTTTATAAAAAGTTCAGTTATTTTAATGTTCTCGGCAATCGTCGCAAAAGGTCTGGGAGCATTGTTTAAGATACCGCTCACAAATATGCTTGGCGGTGTGGGAATGAGTTACTTCAGTTGTGCGTACAGCTTGTTTATGCCTGTATACGCTCTCACTGTAACGGGATTATCGTCTGCTGTCGCAAGAATGACAGCGAAAAGTATGGCTCTCGGAATGTATAATAATATAACAAAAATACGCCGTACTGCTATGTTGATTTTCTCAATATTTGGTCTTGTCGGGAGTATTGCAGTATTTTTTCTTGCGAAACCGTTCAGTCTTTTTTCGTCGGGCGGAACTGAATCGGCTCTTGCAGTCGCAATGATAGCACCGTCAGTATTTTTCGGCTGTATTACGGCAGTAGAACGGGGATACTATGAGGGTATGAGTAATATGTATCCTACCGCAATTTCACAAGCTGTTGAGGGTATTGTCAAAGTCGGAGCAGGTTTGTGGTTATGTGGTTATGTGAATGCCCATAGCAGTGAAATTATGGCGCATTTCCCCGAAATCACGGATATAAGAGCTGTTTCGGCAGCTGCGGGTATACTTGGCGTAACTCTTTCTTCTGTCGGAGCAACGCTGTTTTTTGCAGTTATGAGTGTGTTCAGGAAAAAATATAAAGGCGGTGAAAATGCGGTTATGAGTTACAGGGATATTTCCCATGAACTCATTTCGACAGCATTGCCTACAGGTATAAGTGCGGTTGTTACGAATCTCACGGCAATTATTGATATGTGGACGATTATAGGCTGTATTTCATATTTCGGGTGCAGGCAGAAAATGCCGTTGGGTATTGCGGAGGAAGATATACCTGATTTTATTTACGGTTCTTTTGCAGGTATCGCCCTTACAGTGTTCAATCTCGTGCCGTCTGTTACAAATATGCTCGGTAAAGGCATTTTGCCGTGTATTACTGAATCATGGGCTGAAAATGACAAAACAGCGTTACAGCATCATACATTGCAGGCACTCCTTACCGCCTCTGTAATTGCAGTACCGTGTGCGTTCGGGCTTGGAGTGCTTTCCCACGAAATACTGCTGTTTTTGTTTGCAAGGCAAAGTGAAGAGGCTGAAATATGTGTGAATGCTCTCCGCTTACTTATGCCGGGAATGGTTTGCTTGTGTTTATCGTTTCCGCTGTTCAGTATGTTACAGGCAATTGGTAAACCGTCTGCACCGCTGAAAATAATGCTGATTGGCACTGCAATAAAATTTGTCGGGAATCTGATACTTATACCGTTTATGAGTGCGGACGGCGCATCAGTTTCAACTTCCGTCTGCTATATCGTCATACTTGCTGTATCGCTTGCGGTGTACGTGAAATCAACAGGCATTTCAATCAACATAGCACCGTTCATATCAGTTGCATATGCCGGACTTCTATGCGGTGTAACAGCTTATCTTGCATCGGATTTATGCGGAAAATATGGTATATCGGGATTTTCTGCAATAGTTTGTGCTGTAATTTCAGGCGGATTTGTATATATATTGTCGTTATGGCTTTTGTCCGTGAAAAAATACAGGAAATCAGTCAAAAAGCAAACAATTTAAGGCAACACCGCATAAAACTGAAAATGCAGATATTTTTCGTCAAATTGTACAAAAGCAGTACATCTTAATTGACATTCAGCAAGTAATTTTAATGCAAAATAACGAAAATGCTGTCAAGCGGTTTTGTGCGGTTGTTGCTTTAACAAAAAATCCGCATACAATTTGCATACGGATTCAGATAACACTTTTAAGGCGATACTGCACAAAGATTGTGCGGTGTTGCCTTAACTTAATTTGTCAAGATTTTGTGCGGAAACATTAACTTTTACAACATTTGATTTGTCGCTTTTGTTGTCCTGAGTCGGGAAAAAACATACAGTGAAATCCTGCGCATCTTTCGGGAGAATGAAACCGCCGATAATTCCGGAAAAGTCACTGTTTGCCGGAATTGTGAACGGGCTTGCGGAATAGTTATCGATGTTTTTTGTTGCGTAAATCTGCGTTTTTATGTCAAAGTGGATTTCGTTTTCACCGGCAAGAAGATAGAAATTATTCAGCACACTGAGGTCATACTCCTTGTCAGTAGCGTTTGAAATTGTCACATCAAGGTAAATATACGGATTACCATTATCGTCAGTTGTTCCCGAATCAATGACCCTGTTCAGACGGAATGTTGTATCGTTCATATTTGCGTCTTCAGTGATATTAACATCAACTTCATTTTCGGCAATGTCGTTGAGAGAAACATTGTTGCCGTCACCTGTTGAGACAGGTGTTCCGGGTGTAACTGTTGATGTATTGCTTGAGGCGGGACTATTTGAACAGCCTACGGAAAGAGCCGTTACAGCTAAAAGGGCGAATGCAATAAATTTATTTTTTTTCATTTTAGTTATCCTCCGAATATAAGGGCAATACCACACTGAACTAATGCAGAGCGCAGTCAGATTTTCGTCAAGTGTACAGAACTACAAAACAGCTGAGGGTTTACAAGATTTTTTGTGTAAAATGACGAAAATACTGTTGACTTATTTTGTGCGGTTTTGCCTGAGATATATATTATATATATTATAACATAAAAATATATTTTTGTCAAGAAAAAATGACTGCCGTCCGAAAACAGCAGTCATAAGGGATTCAGTGTGTGTATTGATTATTCAGCGGAAGGTGCGCCTACAGGGCATACACCAGCACAAGCACCGCATTCAACACAAGCGTCAGCATCAATCTGGTATTTTCCGTCGCCCTCTGAAATTGCACTTACAGGGCATTCGCCTGCACAAGCACCGCAGCTAACGCATTCGTCAGAAATAATATAAGCCATAATTATGTACCTCCATAGAGAAATTTTTTTAGGAATAATTCCTGTTGCTATTATTGTATCACAAATAAATTAAAAAATCAAGAGTTTTTTGTTAGTATTAGCTTATTCGATATACAGAAATCAATTTTCAAAAAATTTTACAGTATTCTGACGAGTAATTTTATCAGCAAAATTGATTTTCGTGTATTTGAAAAATTTATACTTGACTTTAATATTTCTGTTATAGTATAATATATAGAGATACATAGAAAGGAGCAGTAAAATGAAAAATTTAACAAGAATTTCTGCTTTGTTAGCCGTTTTATCATTATCAGCCTGTTCGTTTTTTGAAAAAATACCCGAACATTCTGAAGTATCCGAAATCAGCCGGCAGGAAGAAATACCTACTACAACGGAGTATATTGAGGAAGAAGACCTTTCTGACATAAGCGGGCAGACTATAACGTGGCTTGCTGACTACGACCTGAATCCACAGGAAAATCAGGAACGTTCTGTAGCTGTTGCACTTTTCGAGGACGTTTATGGTGCGAAAATCAATTTTGTACGTACTACAGCCGAAAACAAATACACAAAACTTTCTGAAATGATTGCAGGCGGTGAGGAAGTCGATATGTTCCCATATGATGAAACTGTTTTCCCGAACGGCGTTATAAAAAACTGGTTTCAGCCTCTTGACGATTATTTTGATATAATGGGCGTAAATGAGGGTTTGTGGGACGATATGACAGGCATTATTGATGAATTTCAATATGACGGACAGCATTACGTTATGCCGTATGATATTTCAGACCCTGTTGTTGTCACGTACAGCAGGAAACTCATAGAACAGGAAAAACTTGATGACCCGTATGAACTTTATAAAAAAGGCGAATGGAATTGGGATACAATGATGACGCTTATGCGTAAATTTGTTGACAATCACACGGGCATAACGAAATACGGTATAAATGGCGATTTCGGACAGGCTTTACTTGCGACTTCGGGGAGTACCGTTGTGAATTACAGCAACGGGGAATTTTCGAATAATATCAATGACAAGGAACTTGAAAAAGCCGGGAAATTTATGCAGGATATAGCTAAGATGAATCTTGCTGACAACAGGTATATAGGTCATTTCCCTATGGATAATTCAACACTTTTCTTTGTTATGGGGTCATGGGCGTTAGGTGAATCAAACGCACTTAATCCTGAAAGTGACTTGATGATAGTACCGTTCCCGACATCGCCCGATGTTGGTGAAAACTATATTTCTTGCGATTTCAACGCAAGAATGCTGGTAAAAAATTCAACAAAAGGCAATGCAGTAGCGACTTATATAAAATGCGAGAGAATCGCCTCAACGCAGGAAGAATACAAATCAGCTGAAAAAGAACAGGCTTTAGTTAAAATAAAAACTGCTACAGGTAAAGATAAATACTTTGTAACAGAAGAACAATATGATGCATTGCAGTCGTATCTTGATACGGGTAAACCTGTATTTGATTTTGCTTACGGTATGGGCGAAAAAATGAACAGCGGCGGTGATTATACATATCAGACAAGAGGCGTTATGAATAATATGACGACTGCAATTATTGACGGTACTGTTGAATCGTGGGATAAATTCCGCAAAGAATGGTCAAAAGTTATTGACAGCACTGTAAAAGAATTTAACAAATGATACTGCTGATTATATTTTTTGCAGTGATTGAAACGGCTGTATATTTTGTTGTAAAAAACTCCTATATACTGCGATTTTTTGCAAAATTATTTGCTGTAGCCGTTTTACTGGAAATTACTCTGTTTCAGTACCCTTCATACAGGCTTGTTTTCGGGGATTACCCTCATAAAATATTGCCTGTTTCTGAAGCGGAATGTGTCAACTGCAAATACAGCGAATCGGCAGGCGGTATTGAATTGCACGGTACTGACGAAATAAGCCTTGTTTACAGGAATATAGGCGTAAAAATAGGGACAGTCCGTGTTAATGTGAAATATCCTGACGATGATAAAAATCAATGTTTTAACTTTTTCGCTGATATGACCGATGAAACAGGTTACTATTACCGCATGAAAATTATTGACTCGCAATTCATAAGCGGAAATGAAAATTCGTGCTATGCTATGGTACATCTTTCGGGCGAAACGGATACAGCAAGATTCAGATTTTCGGGGATTGACGAGGAAAATACCTGCATAATTGAAAGCATAGAACTGAATAAAAAAATCCCGTTTGATATTATATATTTAAGAGTTTTAATTATTACTCTCGCCGGTACTTTCATATATATCTGCCTGAAATCACGGAAAATACATTCATCGGTGTGCAGTAACAGGAAAATCTGCAATATTGCGCTGACAGCAGTAACTTCTCTTGCTGTATGCTGTATTATCTGTATGGTGCTTTCGAAAATACCACGGGGAGAATTTGCGGAACGTTTCAGACTCACGCAGGGCGACCAGTTGACACAAGAACTCGTGCTGGCTTTTGAAAACGGACAAGTGAATTTGCTTGATACGCCTGACGAAAAACTCCTTGAAATGGCGAATCCCTATGATACAGCATCACGCTATTACAACAATATCCCCATATTATGGGACCATTCGCTTTATGACGGGAAATATTACTCATATTACGGGATAGCACCGCTTATTATTTTTCTGCCGTATCACCTGATTACAGGCTATTTTTTCCCGACTGACATAGCAGTTATGATTTTTTCGTGCGTGGGAATAATTTTCCTTGCGCTTTTCTATGATAAACTTGTAAAGCGTTGGTTTGGCGGAATTTCAATAGCAGTCTATATTTCGGCACTTGTGGTACTTCTTTCGTCGTGCGGGATATGGTTTTCAGCAGGCAGACCTAAATTTTACGAATGCGCAATTGCATCAGGTTTTATGTGCGTTACAGCAGGAGCATATCTTTTAATTAAATCGGATAAGATTAAATTGCCTGACATAGCAGTTTCGTCACTGATGTTCGGGCTTGCGGTGATGTGCAGACCTACTCTTGCTATGTACGCAATATGTGCCTGCATTTATTATGTAAATCTGTTGACAAAATCAAAGAACAAACTGCTGTATTCGGTCAGTGCTTTTGTGCCTATAGCGGTTCTTGCTGTAATACAGATGTGGTATAATTACGCAAGATTTGGTTCAGTGTTTGACTTCGGGATAAAGTACTCGCTTACGGTAAATGATTTTACTCATACGGAATTTCATATTCATCAAATGTTAATCGGAGTTTACAACTTTATTTTTTCGTCACCTGTTTTTATTCCCGAATATCCGTTTGTTAAAACGCCGTTCTCATTGCTTAACATAAACGGCTATTATTACAGTGATACGGGTAACTCATCAGGCGTACTGTTTTCTTCAATCGTTGCTTTCGCTTATATTTTCAGCGGAATGACCTTGAAAAAGTTGCCCGATATGAAATCAAAAGCAAAAAGTGCAGTGCTTATAGGTTTACCGTGCATTGTAATGCCGTTGATTATAGTCTGCGCTTCATGGGAAAGCGGTTATTCAGTGCGGTATATGGCTGATTTTTCGTGGCAGATTGTTTGCGGAAGCCTTATCATAATATTTTTTAACTATATCAGGAGCAAGAAATTTACAGTTAAAAAAATTTACGGAATAGCTATGGGATTTATCGCTGTTTACACTGTAGTCACAAACGGCATTCAGGTCTATAATTTCGCTTTTTCACAAGAGGAATACCCATTTTTGGCGGACTGCTTAAGACGATTTGTTGAAATATTTTACTGACAATTTTTTGTATAAAATCTACAAAAATATTCCTGCATATACAGCAAAATGTAAAATTTTCTGAAATTGCGTGACATTTTCTCTCTGATATGCTATAATATTATAAGGTACATATTGAGGGGAAACGGACAAGTTTTCATCAGAATGTAACACTGCATAATTATGAAATTCAAGGAAGGTAAAACGCTATGGATAACAACAAGGAAAATAATTCACAAAAAAAACCTGCACCTAAACGTAAAAAAAAGGTGAGCAAAAAAGTAATCAGACAGCGGCAGCTTGGTGCATTGGCTATAATCGCATTGCTTGTCCTGATAATTATTATTGTTATAGCTAAAGGCTGTTCAAACAGCGGAACAGGCGGCAGCGGAACCAGTGAACCGGAAACTACAACTACTACCGGAACTATCGCTACAACTCTCCCGACCGAAACTACTACAACTACAGTCACAACTACAATGAGTCCGCTTGAGGCAAACGTACAGCTTGATAAAAGAGAACTTTTTGTTACTGTAGGTGATACAAGTCAGAGCATCTACGCACGTATTTTAAGCTACCCTGACGCAAATACAGGCGAAATAAATGAAGTATGGAAGTCTATGGACGAATCAATTGCTACTGTAAATTCATGGGGTGCTGTTACAGGCGTTGCTGAAGGCGAAACGTTTATCATACTTAGTTTCGATAATCACCCCGAAATAGAAATCGAAATCAAAGTTCACGTTGCATCAGGCGGAGCTGTTACAACGACAGAATCATTCTCCGAAGCACCTATGCCGGGCGGTATTGTGACTGAACCTATCCCCGATACAGCTACAACTCCTGTTTACGGCTATACAGATGAAACAGTCGGCGGTATGACTGAATAATAAAATCTTTTAACAGCCGTCACACGTCTATTTTGAGTAAGTCTGTAAAAAAATTTTGAAAATTTTTGAAAAATATTCAAAAAAGACTTGATTTTTTAATCTGAATGTGTTATAATATAATATGACGATAGTTGACTTAAAGACCGGAACCCTCCGGTCTTTACGTTTGTAACAGAAAGGAGATTTGTATGAAACTTAAAAAATTCGGCGGAACTGAACAGAAAATATATGACCTTGTGAAACCGATTACAGATGAACTCGGCTATTATCTCTGGGACGTGAGTTACGTAAAAGAGGGCGCATCGTGGTATCTCAGAATCTTTATAGACTGCGATGAGGGTATTACTATCGAGGATTGTGAGAGAGTTACCGAACCTGTAAACAAAATTCTCGATGAAACTGACCCTATTCCGCAAAGCTATACTCTTGAAGTAGGCTCGGCAGGTCTTGAACGTGAACTCCTGAAAGAAGACCACTTTGAAGTCTGCAAGGGCGATAAAGTGCGAATCCGCTTTATCAGGAGCATTGACGGCGAAAAGGAAATATCTGCTTTCCTTAAAAATGCTGACAAAAATCAGGTGACTGTTGAAGATGACAGCGGTAATGAGAAAGTATTTCAGCTTGCAGACATAGCTTTTATCAAACTATGGTTTGAATTTGAATAAATTGTTAAAAAATAATATTATTTCTGGAGGAAAATTGAAATGGATAACTTTTTCGATGCACTGAAAGCACTTGGTGAGGAGAATAGTGTTGAAACTGAACAGCTTATTGAGAAGGTAAAATCGGCAATGCTTAAAGCGGCTAAACGTGCTTATCCGCATAGCGAGGACAGAATAAGAGTTGAAATTGACCCTGCTGAAAAGAAATTTTCTATGTATATTGTGCAGGAAATTATTGACGATGAACCTATTGACGAAAATGAAATCAATATTGAACAGGCGAAACTTGTTGACCCTGATGCAGTTGTCGGCGGTACTATTCTCAAAGAAATTGATATTTCAAAACTCGGCAGAATGGCTGCACTCTCCGCAAAACAGTCCATAAAAGGCGATTTGAGGGAAATAAACCGTAATCAGATGCTGAGTAAATTCGAGAGCAAAGAACACGACTGCATTACTGTAAAAGTTTCACAAATTGAGGAGGGCAGAGGGACTGTTACTGTTGATTATGACGGTACTGAACTCTATCTTTTCAGGAACGAACAAATCCCGAATGATTCCAAAATGCAGGTTGGTGCGACTGTAAAAGTCTATATTACGGGGATTGTCGGCAAAACGAAAAAGCCTATTGTTAAAATTTCACGTACACATAAAGATTTGGTTAAAAGATTGTTCGAACTCGAAGTACCTGAAATATATGACGGTACTATTGAAATCAAGGCTGTTTCACGTGAGGCAGGCTCAAGAACTAAAATGGCTGTATGGTCAAAAGACCCGAATGTTGACGCAATAGGAGCTTGTATAGGCACGAAAATGTCAAGAATTACAGCAGTTGTGAACGAACTCAGCGGAGAAAAAATTGACATTATCCCGTGGAGCGAAAAACCTGAAGAATTTATTGCCCGTGCGCTTGCACCTGCTGAAGTGCTTAAAACGGTCATAACATCAGCTGAAGAAAAAGCGTGTACTGTTATAGTGCCGAATAATCAGCTTTCGCTTGCTATCGGCAACAAGGGACAGAACGCAAAACTCGCCGCAAAACTCACGGGATTCAAGATTGACATAAAGCCTAAGACAGACCCGCTTACAGGCGAAACAGCACCTGAACTCAGTGCAGATTTTGTTGTACCTGTTCCCGAAAAAACAGAGGAAACTGTTGAAAATGCGGTTGATACTGTTGAAAACACAGTTGATACTGTTGAAAATGCGGTTGATACTGTTGAAAACACGGTTGAAACTGCTGAAAGCACGGTTGATACTGTTGAAAACATGGTTGAAACTGTTGAAAACATGGTTGAAACTGTTGAAAATACTGAAAATACAGCGGAATCAGAGGAATAATTTATGAAATCCGTCAAAATACCTATGAGAATGTGCCTCGGTTGCAGCGAAATGAAACCTAAAAAAGAACTTATGCGTGTAGTCAAATCCCCGGCAGGCGAAATAAGCCTTGATTTTACCGGCAAAAAAAACGGCAGAGGTGCATATATATGCCGTAATGCGGATTGTTTCGATAAAGCAAGAAAGTCACGCAGGTTTGAAAGAACGTTCTCATGCAAAATAGATGACAGCGTTTATGAGGTGATGAACGATGAACTCAGGAAAGAAACAGAAAACAGCTGATTTGCTCACAATATGCATAAAAGCAGGGAAAACAGTCAAAGGATTTGACAGCGCAGCGGAATCGGTCAGAGGCGGTAAGGCGTGCAGTGTATTGACAGCCTGCGATATTTCGCCGAAAACGTTAAAAGAAGTACGTTTTGTGTGCGGGAAAAATAATATCCCTGTACTTGTGACGGAACTCGGAAAAACTGAACTCGGTATTCTTTGCGGTAAGGAAATTGCTGTTATTGCGATATGTGACAAGGGATTTTCAGAGGGATTCACTAAGATAATCGTTGATAAAGATAACACTTGATTCGTTGATAAAAATGACACTTAATTAAAAGTGTTGACATAAATTCATATAGCCGTGATTAGATTAAGGAGGTTTTCAGCCTATGGCAAAAAAAATAAAACTTAGCGATGCTGCAAAAGATTTAGATGTTTCTTCAAAAGAAATAATAGACTTTTTTGCAGGAAAAGGTGACAATAAAAAAAAGCCGGCATCAATTCTTACTGAAAAAGAAATGAATCTTCTTCTTGAGTACGTTACAAGAAAAAATGAGGTTGATTCTTTTGATGAGTATTTCGCATCAAAAAATGAGTCCGATTCAAAACATGATAAGAAATCAGATTCAAAACACGACAAGAAAAACGGTAAGGATAATAAAGACAATAAGGACAGCAAAGACAACAAGGATAACAAAGATAACAAAGACGGCAAAAAAGATAAAAAACAGGACAAAAAACAGTCCCGTAATGAAAACGATGTGAAAGATTCCCCGAAGATTCAGGAAAAATCTGAGAAATCTGAAAAATCTGAAAAACCTGATGTACAGGAGTCAAAACCCACTGAATCTAAAAAATCAGGTGACAACAGAAAAAAGAAAAAAGAACAGGCAAAAGCTCGTGACAGAGGCGAAAGTACTAAACTTAATGCGAATTTCTCGTCCGAAACAGCGTCAACTGCTACACAAAGACGTACTGTTGATACAAGAGGCAGTTATGTTGACCTTGACAAATACAACGAACGCTATGACCAGATGGCATCGTCAAATAACAGGCATAACGATAACTATTCGTCCAAAAAACAGAAGATTAACCAGAAATCCGCACAAAGAAACCGCCAGCAATTCTCAAAAAAAGAGTCTGAAGCTGAAAAGCTAAAAAGGCTTGAACTTGAGCGTGCGAGAAAACAACAGCTGAAAGTTATGATTCCTGATGTGATTACTGTAGGCGAACTTGCTGCACGTCTGAAAGCTACTGCGACTGAAGTCATCAAGAAACTTATGGGCTTAGGAGTTATGGCGTCTATCAATCAGGAGATTGATTTTGATACAGCATCACTTGTTGCTGATGAAATGGGCGCAAAAGTAGAAAAAGAAGTTATTGTCACAATTGAAGAACGCCTTATTGACGACAGTGACGACGATGACACAAACCTTGAGCCACGATGCCCTGTAGTTGTTGTTATGGGACACGTTGACCACGGTAAAACGTCAATTCTCGATAAAATCAGGAACGCTCACGTAGCAGACGGTGAAGCAGGCGGTATTACACAACATATCGGTGCTTATCAGGTGAAAGTAAACGGGCAGAAGATAACATTTCTTGATACTCCCGGACACGAGGCTTTTACTTCAATGCGTGCAAGAGGTGCTAATATTACCGATATTGCGATACTTGTTGTAGCAGCAGACGACGGTATAATGCCTCAGACTGTTGAATCAATCAATCACGCAAAATCGGCAGGAGTACAGATTATTGTTGCAATCAACAAAATGGATAAAGAGGGCGCAAATCCCGACAGAATCAAGGAAGAACTTACAAAATATGACCTTGTGTGCGAAGAATGGGGCGGTAACGTAATATGCGTACCCGTATCAGCTAAAACAGGCGAGGGCATAGACGAGTTGCTTGAATCAGTCCTTCTTGTTGCGGAAGTACAGGAACTTAAAGCAAATCCCGACAGGCTTGCAAAAGGTACTGTTATAGAGGCACGCCTTGATAAAGGCAGAGGACCTATAGCAACACTTCTTGTGCAGAATGGTACACTTAAACAGGGCGATGTGCTTATTGCAGGTACAGCAGTAGGACGTGTGCGAGTTATGACGAATGACAAGGGTAAAACTGTAAAATCAGCAGGACCGTCTGTACCTGTTGAAATTACAGGTCTTGCGGAAGTCCCGAGTGCAGGCGATACTTTCAATGCGGTTGAGGACGAAAGACTTGCAAGGGAACTTGTTGAACAGCGTAAACACGAGGCAAAACAAGAGCAATTTAATGCGTACAGGAAAGTTACACTTGATAATCTGTTCAGCCAGATTGCGGAGGGCGAAATAAAAGAGTTGCCTGTTATCGTCAAGGCTGACGTGCAAGGTTCAGTGGAGGCTGTAAAGCAGTCGCTTGAAAAGCTCTCAAATGATGAAGTAAGAGTGCGTGTAATTCACGGTGCAGTAGGTGCAGTCAAGGAAAGTGACGTTATGCTTGCGAACGCTTCAAATGCTATCATAGTAGGCTTCAACGTGCGCCCTGACCCTGTTGCTGCTGAAAATGCAGCCCGTGACGGTGTTGACATACGTCTTTACCGTATTATCTACGATGCAATTGAGGAAATTTCAACTGCTATGAAAGGTATGCTTGCACCGAAATTCCGTGATGTTGAACTCGGACGCATTGAAGTCCGTCAGGTTTATAAGATTTCAAATGTCGGAATGGTTGCGGGTTGTTACGTGCTGAACGGCAAAGTTACACGAGGCTGTCAGGTGAGAGTAGTCCGTGACGGTATTATTATAGCTGACGACAAAATTGCAGGGCTTAAGCGATTCAAGGACGATGCAAAAGAAGTAGCTGAAGGTTACGAATGCGGAATAAGTCTTGAGAAATTCAATGATGTCAAAGAGGGCGATATTTTCGAAACGTATATGGTTGAGGAATACAGAGAAGATTAAGGCGGTTTACTACAGTCCGGATTTGATTCCGGACTTGTATACAGTCTGTAAACGGCATTATGAGGGGTATTTTTTATGAACGATGAAAGAATGAGCAATGCGGATATGATTCAGTACTGCAATGAGGCTCTTGCGTGGGAGGATTTCGGACCTGTAGATATTTATTTTTTCGAGTCCGTTAAAAAAATCCTGCTGGGCGAATCAAGTCAATTTGAGAATACGGATAATTTTCCTAACGAACTTATGGGAGTAGAAAGACCCGTAAGCGATATTGAACTTGAACCTGAATATCATAAATTCGCTGATATATATTACGAGGAGGGCGACGAAAATCTTCCTGATTACAGTAAAACAGAAGATGAATATGATGACGACGAGGAGGGATTTTTTGCGAAACCTGATTCGGATTCATTGCAGAAACATTCTGAAAGGAAATCAGGCGGATTCAAAGTCAAGCTCCGTGCAGTAAAGAAAGGATAAATATGGCAAATTATAAAACAAACCGTATGGCAGAAGATATAAAAAGAGAAATGACTGCTGTTCTGCGAGAACTGAAAGACCCACGTATTGACAAGATGCTTACTGTTGTAAGAGTTGATTTATCGGGGGATATGTCTGTCTGTAAAGTATACGTTTCAAGTCTTGGCGGAATGGAAAAGACTGCTGAGTCAGTACAGGGGCTGAAAAGTGCAGCAGGCTTTATCCGCCGTGAACTTTTTCACCGCCTGCAAATGAGGAAATCTCCCGAACTTACGTTCATAGCTGATAATTCAATCGAAAGAGGTGCGGAGATAAGCAGGAAACTTAATGAAATTCTGTAGGAACAGCAGGAGGAATTACTATGTTTATTAGTATGAATGAAGCCGTTGAGTTTCTGAAAAATTGCGATAATGTGTATATTCTCACTCACCAGAGCCCTGACGGTGACTGTACCGGAGCAGGATTTGCACTTCACGATATTTTGCGGAATATGGACAAAAAAAGTGCTGTTCTATGTTGTGACGAATTTCCCGATAAATTCAACTTTATGACTGATACTGAAAATAATGCCGATTTTACGCCGGAAACTTTTATTACTGTTGATGTTGCCGACAAAAGACTTCTCGGGAAATATGAGGAAATTTACGGCGATAAGATAAATCTCTGCATAGACCATCATATTTCGAACAAGGACTATGCTGAACGCACTTTACTTGAGGCAGATTCCGCAGCAGCTTGTCAGGTACTTTACAGATTATCGTGTGCTATGGGCGTGGAACTCTCTGACTATGCGGCTTGTTGTATATATACGGGCATAGCTACAGATACGGGCTGTTTCAAATTTGAGAATGCAGGAGCGGAAACTCATAGGATAATTGCGGAAATCATGTATCGCCATAAACTGAAATATGCTGATATTAACCGTAAAATGTTTGATATAAAATCAAAGGCGAGAATGATACTTGAATCGAGATTTATCAATCTTATGGAGGAATACCTTGATAACAGGCTTATTATTGCCCCTGTAACTATCGATATAATAAATGAAATAGGTATAGATTACGATGAATTTGAAGGGCTTGCACCTATGACTATTGAACTTGACGGCACTGAAGTAGGTGTACTTATGAAAGAACGTGAACCTAATATATACAGATGTTCATTCCGTTCTGCAAACGACGTGAATGTTTCCGAAATATGTAAAATTCTTGACGGAGGAGGTCATGCAAAAGCAGCAGGCTGTACAATAGAGGGCTGTACTCTTGAGGAGGCTAAAAGACGTATTATAGAGGCTGTAAGAAAGGTGATGCCATGAACGGTATATTGTGCGTGAACAAACCGCAGGGATTCACATCTTTTGACGTTGTCGCAAAATTGCGTGGTATACTGAAAATAAAGCGTATTGGTCACGGCGGTACTCTTGACCCTATGGCGACAGGTGTTCTGCCTGTATTCATAGGGACAGCTACAAAAGCGTGTGATATTGTGCCTGATACGTCTAAATCATATCGTGCAGGGTTCAGACTGGGGATTACTACAGATACGCTTGATATTACAGGGAAAATCACGGCGGAAAATCAGTCACGTGTTGCCGTAAAAGATATACTTGACGTAATACCGCTGTTTACGGGCGATATAAAACAAGTACCGCCTATGTATTCAGCAATAAAAATAGGCGGACAGAAATTGTGTAATCTTGCAAGGAACGGTATTGAAATAGAACGTCCTGCACGGGATATAACTATTGACAGCATAAAACTTGAAAGTTTTGACGAAAATTCGCAGTCGGGAGTTATTTCTGTAATCTGTTCGAAAGGAACTTATATAAGAAGTCTTATTGACGATATTGGCGAGAAATTGGGCTGCGGAGGATTTATGACTTCACTTGTGAGGACAATGTCAGGCGGTTTTACGCTTGAGGACTGTTTTACGCTTGAGGAAATACAGAATCTCGCTGATACAGGGGAAATTGAAAATACGCTTTACAGCGTGGAATGCGTTTTCAATATGTTGCCGAAAATTATGCTGAACGAAGTACAGACAAGAATGTATAGAAACGGTGTAAAACTTGATTTGAACCGCATAGACGGTATCAAGCCTGAAATTCCCCGATATTGCGTGTATGGCGATGATAACAGATTTATCGGAGTTGCGAGAACTGATTTTGTGAAATGCGAACTGAGAGTTGTTAAAAATTTTATCTGAGGTGAATTTATGGAAAAAAGAAAATCTGCTGTTGCGCTTGGACTTTTTGACGGCATTCACCTCGGACATCGTGCGGTACTGAATCTTGCAATTGAGCAGGAGAAAAACGGCTATATTCCGTATGTTTTCACGTTCAATCCGGCAATGGCATCGAAAAAAAGCAAAGGCGAATACGGATATATCTACAATCACATAGACAAATATCATATGCTGTATGATTCAGGTTTCAAATCGCATATAGTGTCAGTATCATTTGACGAAATATGCAGTTTAAGCGGAGAGGAATTTGTTGAAAATATACTCATTGGTGAACTTAATGCAGGTGTTGTGTGTTGCGGAGATAGTTTCAGATTCGGGGAAAATGCCTCGTGCGGAGTGCATGAACTGCGTGAATTTGGCGAAAAGTATGGTTTTGAAGTATGTATTGCGGGTAATGTTGTATATGATGGCGAAATAGTATCGTCAACAGCTATCCGTAATATGCTTCTTGAGGGCGATACAGTGAGAGCAGGCAAATTTCTTGGCGAACCGTACACTATAAGAGGTGAAGTGGTTCACGGAGCTGAACTCGGCAGGACAATAGGATTCCCGACGATAAATCAGGTTTTCAGTAAGGGACAGCTTGTCCCGAAGTACGGAGTATATGCGAGCCGTGTGAAAATTGACGGGCGATATTACGGAGGAATGACGGATATAGGTAAAAAGCCGACTGTTGATTACAAAGGAACACCGCTTGCTGAAACTCATATAATAGATTTTTCAGGTGATTTGTACGGGAAAAAAGTCTATACTGAAATTCTTGAGTTTGTAAGACCTGAACAAAAATTTGATTCAGTAGACAAACTAAAACAGCAAATTGCACAAGATATGGAAAAAATAAAATATATTTTGATATAACATAGAAAATTCGTAATGCTTTCACAATTTTATCACATTAGTGCGATATTATTGTAAAAGCATTATTATTAAAATATCAGGAGGGTAAAACTAAATGATTGAGGTTAAAAACCTTGTCAAGCGATACGGCGATAAAAAAGCCGTCAATGACATCAGCTTTACGGTTGAAAAAGGCGAAATATTAGGTTTTCTCGGACCTAACGGCGCAGGCAAATCAACCACCATGAATATGCTTACAGGCTATATTTCATCAACTTCGGGAAGTATCAAGATAAATGGAGTTGATATTCTGGAAGACCCTATAAAAGCTAAGTCGAATATAGGCTATCTCCCTGAAATCCCACCGCTTTATGTTGATATGACTGTTGACGGCTATCTTAATTTTATGTACGACTTGAAAAAATGCAAGCTGTCACGGAAAAAGCATCTTGAGGAAATATGTAATCTCTGCAAAATCAGTCACGTAAGGGGCAGACTTATACGTAACTTGTCAAAAGGTTACAAGCAGAGAGTAGGACTTGCGCAGGCACTTATAAATAATCCGCCTGTACTGATTCTTGACGAGCCTACAGTAGGACTTGACCCGAATCAGATTATTGAAATACGTACGCTTATAAAGAAACTCGGCAAAAATCATACTGTTATACTTTCGTCGCATATTTTGCCTGAAATTCAAGCGGTATGTGACAGAATCATTATAATCAACAAAGGTGTAGTTGCCGCAAACGGTACAGCGCATGAAATTGCGGAGAGTATCACAAATCAGCATAAAATGACTATCAGAATTGAGGGGAAAACTCATACTAAAGCTGACAAAGATGAAATTGTCAATGCAATTAAGAAAATAGACGGTATCAAATACGTGAGAGCTGATATGGAACGTGAAAAAGGCATATATGATTACGACGTTGAAACGGACGGAAAAACTGATATACGCCGTGCAATAAACCTTATGTGCAGGGAAAATGACTGGAATATTCTTATGTTACAGCTGTCAGACCTTACGCTTGAGGACATATTCCTTAAAATTACAGTAGGTGACGTTGTACCGGAAGATGCTGTCAGCAAACCGTCACCTGAACTTGATATAAGCGTTCAGGACGGCGAACTCATAGCGGAGGAAAAATTAAGTCTTGATAAAGATAAAAAAGGAGGAGAAGAATAATGGGAGCTATATACAGACGTGAAATGGGTGCATTTTTTACATCGGGACTTGCCTATGTATTCCTTACAGTGTTCACCCTTCTTTCAGGAATTTTCTTCTTTTTCGGAGTAATCGGTTCAGCTACTTCAAATATGTCGTCGATGTTCAGCAGTATGTTTATTATAGTACTTTTTCTTATTCCGATACTGACGATGAAACTGATGAGTGAGGAAAAGAAAAACCGTACTGACCAGGGATTACTTACTGCACCAATAGGGTTGTGGTCAATCGTTCTTGGTAAATATTTTGCCGCACTTACTTTGTTTGTAATTGCAGAGAGTGTTGTGTTCATATACTCGATATTTATTGCAGTTTACGGTGAAGTGCAATGGGCATCGCTTTTAGGGAATTACTTTGCAATGCTGTTTTTAGGAGCTGCATTTATTGCAGTGGGAATTTTCGTATCATCGCTTACTGAAAATCAAATGGCATCAGCAGTTGCAAGTATGCTGACACTGTTTGTACTGTATTTGTTCGACTCACTTGCATCGAATATTGAGAACGAAACAATACAGAAAGCAATGCTTTCGCTGTCATTTTATTCAAGATACATTGAGTTTACTCAGGGAGTTTTCAATCTCTCAAGTGTGGTATTTTTCATCAGTGCCGCTTTTATCTTTAACTTTTTTACTGTAAGAGTTCTTGATAAAAGACGCTGGAGTTAATTACGGAAAGGGGACTGATACCAATGAGCAAAAAAGAGAAAAATAAGTTACCGGAAAATCCTGCTGAGGAAAATACCGGAGCAGAAAAAGTTAAAAAAGCTAAGAATTTCAAGAAACTGAAATTCGGTTCAATGTCGGTAGTAGTAGTTGTGCTTGTAATCGCAATTGTTATAGTAGCCAATCTTATGTGCGGACTTCTTATGAAACGCTACCCTATTAAGATTGACCTTACACCCGACAACAGATATGAACTTTCAGACAAATCGATTGAGGCTGTAAAAGCGATAGACAAGGACGTTGAAATAACAGTAATGATGACAAAGGACTATTTTTCAGCAATGTCACAACAATACGAATCAATGTACTATCAGTATTACGGAGTTATAGTCGATATGCCGTTTGAAATTATCCCTGAAATCCTTGACAAATATTCTGTTTATGCGGAGCAGGGTAAAGGCAGTATAACTGTTAAATATGTTGATATGAACAAAGACCCTGATATTGTCACACGATTCAGCAAATATTACAACGGTACAATTGAACAGGGCAGTATAGTATTGCAGTGCGGTGAACGTGTAAAAGTAATCACTCCTAACAGTGTTGCGGGAATGATAGCGCCTTCTCAGAACAGTACAGCAACTAATATAAATATGGTTTTTGCAGGTGAAAGTACACTTACTTCAGCTATCAGGGCAGTTACAGATGCAACACCGGTAAGAACTGCATTTGTTACTACGATGAACGGCAATTCTGTTCTTGATAACGCACACGCATCAATTGTTGCATCATTTGAGAATTTTCTCACAACAAACGGCTATGACTGTTCGGAAATTGACGTTGCTACAGACGATTTAAGCGTTGATAACTATGATATGCTTGTTGTAGCATGTCCTGCTGTTGATTTTACGGAGGACATCATCACAAAAATCAGTGATTTCCTCTATAACAGCGGAAAATACGAGAAAAATATGATTTATGTTCCGAATCTCAACGCAACAAACCTCCCGAATATCAGTTCATTGCTTGCGGACTGGAAAATAGAGATACAGCAATCAGCGATAATGGATGAAAATATGGTTCAGGCTACATTCAGCTCACTTGGTTCAGTAAGCTATGCACCTGTATTGCAGGTTTCAGATACTGAAACAGTGGGAACTTTACCAAACGAGGCACTTCCGATTATAGCATCATTTGCGAAACCTGTAAATATTATAAGTAAAAATAATGACGGAATCACAAAAGAAATTCTGAAATCTTCTGATACTTCTTATCTTGCTGACCTCGAAACAGGCGAAACATCAACAGATAAGAGCGCATATAACGTTGTTGTGAGTGCAAGACGTGAAACAGCTGAACAGTTTAATGTATACGGCAGCAACATACTTGTAATAAGCAGTCCGTTTATGCTTGACAGTGCTGTTTTAAGCAGTACAAGCACATATAACAATGCGAGTGCTGTACTGAATATTGTGAATAATATTTCAGGAAAAGAGACAGCTGAAATTATTCCTGAGAAAGCACTCAATCAGACAACCCTTGCAATTACAACTGCATCGGCGAGAGTTATACAGATAGTTGTTATTATCGTAATACCGCTTGTTATTGCGATTGCAGGTGCATTTGTATTGATATGGAGAAAAAATAAATGAATAAATCAGTTAAAGGAATTATCGGTCTTTGTGCAGTGCTTGCGGTTCTCGGGAGCGGGTATGCAGTACTCAAACTTACTCAGCCTGAAGAAAATGCAAATGAAAACAGCAGTTCAGAAAGTTCAATTCCCGAACAAAAAAGCGTAGTTCTGATACAAGATGAAAATGCTGAAGATGCGAACGGTGTTGTTAAAACAGTTGACATAAAAAATGCAACAGATGAGCTGCACGTTGTACAGAAAACGCCTGCTACAGACGATGCTGCCGCAACATACACATTTGACGGCTATCAGGACGTTGAAATGAAAACGTCAGTAATAGGTACTCTTGTGAATAACGCTAACGGAATGACATCGGCAGATGTTATAGAGGAGAACTGCACAGATTTTGCAAAATTCGGGCTTGATTCGCCTGAAGTCACTGTAGATATTGAGTACGAAACGGGTACAGAATACACATTGCTGATAGGGAATGAAGCACCTACGGGCAATGTAACTTATGTTAAGCTTGAGGGCGGTAATACTGTATATACGGTGAACAATTCAACGCTTGCGAATTACAGTAAAACTTTTATGGATTTTGTTGATACAACTATATTGAAGAATCCCGATGAACAGCCGATTATAAACACGCTGAAAATAGAGAGGGAAGATATGGACTATGATATTCTTCTTGAGTACGTGGAAAAAGAAGATGCTTACAGAGGCGGTACATCGGCATCGCATATTATGGTAGAACCGGTTGAGTCGTATCTTGGAGTTGAGAGGTCTGAGAAAGTTGTAACAGGAATGTTCGGTTTATCGGCGGAAGGAATATACAGTGTTCATTGTGAAGAGTCGGATATAGCGGAGGCAGGACTTGAAAATCCGTTTTGTACAGTAGAAATGGATTGCGATGACGGAAATGACTATAAATTACTTTTCAGCGAATCGTTTACCGACAGCGAATACGGCAAATGTTGTTATGCGATGATTGACGGCGGAAATGTTATATTTATAGTGAGTACGGAAAATGCGGTATGGACGACAGTACAGCCTGTTGACATTATATCATCAATGTTTATTGCGTCTTACGTGTGGGATATATCGGACCTTAAACTAAGTGCGAACGGAAAAGAGTACAGTTTTGAAATATCGCCTGTTGATGCTGAAAACACACCGGACTCACCTAAAGCAGAAGATTTCAATACAACTCTGAACGGCGAGAAATTTGACTCAGAACGCTACAGGAAATTTTACAGTTTCATAATAAGCGGAAATGCTGAAGATTTGGCGATTGACGAGGAAATCCCCGATAGTGAGCCGTTAGCTGAACTTGAATATACTGATTCATACGATAAAAAGAAACGTAAGTTTACTTTTTATGAATATTCACCTATGACAGCAATTATTGCGGTTGACGGTAAGAGCAAATTTTTCATAGCGAAATCATATGTTGAAACGCTTATAGAAAATGCGGAGAAACTTAATACGGACGAAGATTTTGCGGAAACGTGGAAATAATATCGGTAAAATAATTTAATAAGGAGGATAACTATGGGCAGAAAATTCATAAAATACAGAGGATATCCGCTTGTAAGGAACGGTAATCAGCTTTATTACGGCTATATGTCCGACCCTTATGTAATATGGATACAGATACTTGAAACGAAAGATATTGACGGAGAGAAGATAACGAGTAAAGTGAGAGTACTTGAGCTTGACACGAAAGAAACAGACCCTATGAAACAGATTGTAAAGCGTTCGGATCGTGATGCAGGTCTTTACGAAGCACTTGACATTGCGAAAGTGTGGCTTGATAAAGCGCTTGCGGGCTGATAAAAAAATCCTCTGCTTTTTAGCAGGGGATTTTGTGATGTTTCAACAAAAAAACAGTGATTTATTTGTGTATAAATACAAAATTTTGAAATTGTCAATATTTTTTTGCAAAAAAATATTGTAAAATTTCCCGAAAAGATTTATAATTAAATAAATAGGACTTTTCCTATTTTTCAGAGGGATAATTATTTTAATCAGGAGGCAATTGAAATGAGAAATTCAATTAAAAAATTCATATCATCTCTTTCAGCAATGGCGATAGCAACGGCTTCTATGCCATGTATTGCAGTTATGGCGGAAGATACTGCTTTAACATCATTCCCTTATACGATTGAGGGCGAAGATATGGAGGGAGCAACGTTATGGGAGTCGATTTACGAGAATAAAATTGACGGCTATAGCGGAAAAGGTTTTGCTTATCTTACGAGTGATGCGTTAAGTTTCAAGGTTACGGTTCCGGAGGACGGAATGTATCAGATAAACGCAAGATGTGCGCAGATACTTGACGAGGGCGGACGTTTTGAGACTATCGCTATAAACGGCGTTGAGTATTCAAAGACAGTGCCGTATTATGATAAGTGGACGGACGTTGATTTTGGAGTTGTACGACTGAGGAAAGGCGAAAATGAGATTTCTTTCCTGAACAAGTACGGCTATCTTGCGATAGACACGGTTACAGTTTCCGACGCAGTATTCCCTGATGTAACGAAAGCTACAGGAGTACCGTGCGATAAAGATGCGACAGACGAGGCGAAGGCACTGCTTAGTTACCTGCAAAGCGTTTACGGAAGTCATATTCTTTCGGGACAGCAGGAAATTTACGGCGGAGGTCACGACAATGAGCCGAATAAATACGATGAAGAATTTGAGTATCTGAAAGACCTTACAGGTTCATATCCTGCAATAAGAGGATTTGACTTTATGAACTACAATCCGCTGTACGGCTGGGACGACGGTTCAACTGAACGAGCAATTGACTGGGTCAAGAACAAGAACGGTATCATAACGACTTCATGGCATATAAATTTGCCGACTGATTTTGAGAATTACGAAGTAGGCGAGCCTGTTGACTGGACGGAGTGTTCATACAAGAATAATCCGCAGTTCAAAATTGCGAACGCTGTAAAAGAGGGTACAAAAGAAAATGAATATCTTAATCTTGCGATAGAGGATTTAGCGGAGCAATTCCTTATACTTCAGGAGAATAATGTTCCGATAATGTTCAGACCGTTCCATGAAGCAGAGGGTAATGGCGGAACAGACGGAGCAGGAGCGTGGTTCTGGTGGTCGCAGGACGGTGCGGAGGATTACAAAGAGTTATGGAAGTACTTGTATAATAAATTAACAAACGAATACGGACTTCATAACATAATCTGGTTGCAGAATCTGTATGCGTGGTCTGACGAATCAGCAGAGTGGTATGTTGGCGATGACTATGTTGACATTGTAGGATTTGACAAATACGACACTGTTTATAACCGTCACGACGGATTAACGAGCGGACCTAACGAAGATTGTAACAGCAATGTATACTGGTCACTTGTTAACTATGTCAAGAATAACAAAATGGTTGCTGTAATGGAGAACAGTACGATACCAAGTCTTTCCAATATGCTGACTGAAAAAGCATCATGGCTTTATTTCTGTACATGGTACGACAACGGACAGGATAACTTTATTTCAGGCGACAACTATAATAATCCTGATACAGTCAAGGAGCTTATGACAGATGACTACTGTATCAATCTTGAGGATTTGCCGGCTGATTTGTACACATTCAAGGGTGAAAACACTCCGGGAGTCACAACAACTAAGCCTGTTGAAACTGAAAAGCCGAGCGGAAGCGAAACGACAACTGTTAAGCCGTCGGCAAGCGGAGATAAAGTTGAGGTTACGATTTTAGGCGATGCTAACGAGGACGGCAAAGTAAACATGGCAGATGTAGCGTCAATAATCCAGAGTATAGGCAATCAAGACATATATGCGCTTTCGGAGCAAGGTTTTGCGAATGCTGAACTTTGCGATAATGCGGAGGGACTTACAGGAGCAGATGCGCTTGCAATACAACTGTTTGTAGCGAAACAGATTACAGAACTCCCGTATGTTGAGTAATGTAAATTATATAACAAAAGCTGAACCTGATTTTTCAGGTTCACTTTTTTATTTGTATTTCACAATTTTTTATAATAAAATTTGTGTATAACATAGAATATGTTTATAAATTATAGACAAAATAGGATTGATATGATATAATAAACTAAATTTTATTGCAACATTACAACAAATTTGTGTAGCATAAAGCAATTATTTTGCAAAGGTGATTTTATGAAAGAAGATTTGTCTGAAATTATTGAAATTTTTAAGTTTAATATTGAATGTGATGATACTATTATTAAGGCATTATATGATTATATTGAGTCATATCCTTTTGCTTTTCCATCGATTTGCGATGAAATTATGAATGAGATTCATTTCAAATGCCATAAATACCATGATTTTATGTATCAGTGTATAGAAATAATGTCTTCATTATTTATTTTTGAAGAATATGACTACACATCTGAAAATTTTTTGGAAAAACTTAAAGAACTTATAAATAAATTGGAAGAACTATTGTATCTTATTGAAAATGTAATATGTGTTTTTGAAGAAGCAAACTGTATATTCAAAAAAGGAACGTATTTATTAAGATATATTGAAATATTGGAGGATACTATTAAAAAAACAAGATATTCAACACTATGTTTTATTGATAAATTAAAAAATATATATAATTATAATGAAGATTTGTTAAATAAAAGGAAAATAGATTTCAATAAAATTAAATTTTGAGTGAACCTTAAAACAGGTTCACTTTTTATTTACTTTTTTCAACAAAATTATTTAATTTTTGTATAAAATATAGAATTTTTGTATATTTTTTACATATTACTTGACAAAAAAAAAAAAAAAAACTATTATAATTATATAAGTGTTTTTAACGTTGTAGTCAATAAATTTTATAAATAAAAAGGAATTATATACTATGGAAGAAAAAAAGCAACTTCTTGAAAAATTTTATTCGTCAAAACAGGTAATTGACCAGATGCGACCTATTGAGAACAGAAGAAATGAACTTCAAAATAAAGTAACCCAAGGCGAAAGCAGAAGACATGGGTGTATAAACTTAATTTTTTTAGTATGGTTTTCAGCTACTTTAATGATATTTATTCCAATAGTTTTCAATTCAGACGATTCTTCATTAGCTTCTAAAATAGAACTTTTAGCCGGCTTTATAATACTTCTTAATGTTATTCCGATAATTTGGTTTATTGCAAGTATAATTAAAATAATTGTCTTGAAAATATGGAAAAAAGAAATTAAACGTAAAGATGATGAGCTGAATATTATAAGACAAAATAAGGAATTGGAATGGTTGCCATTTATTTATCGCACATCACCAGCATTTGATTCATTTTATATGTATCTTTCAACCGGACGTGCAGATACATTAAAAGAGGCGATGAACATATTTGAAACAGAATTAAATGCTCAGCGTATGGGTACTGCTGCTGCAATCGGTGCATTTTACGGGGCACAGCAATAGGGGTCTGTCTTTTTGAAAATATAAAAAAATTAACAAATGGTAAAAGTGAATCTGTAAAGGTTCACTTTTTTATTTCACGGAAATCAATTTTCAAAAAACATCTGTTTTGTAACAGTGTTTTTATAGCATTTTGACGAGTAATTTCATTCAAAATCATCTGAAAATGATTCTAATTCTAACATAAACCATATAAAATTAAAATAGTTAAATAATTTTATTAGCAAAATTGATTTCCGTGTTTTATTTTTGTGACACTTGCATAAGTGCCGAAATTGTGATATAATTATATAGTTAAGTAAAAGGAGATGTCTGATATGTTGAATGAAATAAAAAATATAATCGGTGAAGGGAAATACGCATATGTGAGGAGTTTCGGCTGTCAGCTCAATATATCGGACGGCGAGAAAATCAAAGGCTTGCTTATGCAAATGGGGTATAACTTCACGGACGATGAAGCAAAGGCGGATTTGATTATTCTGAACACGTGTGCAGTGCGTGAAAATGCGGAGGACAGAGTTTTCGGGATAGTCGGCAGTATGAAGAAACTCAAAGAAATCAAGCCGTCGCTGATAATCGGAATATCGGGGTGTATGACAGCGCAGGCGCATATTGCGGAGAAGATAAGGAAATCATATCCGCAAGTTGATTTTGTGGTAGGGACGTCAGCGATAAGCAGTATCCCGAAACTTTTGTTCGATTGCCTCAGAGGAGAGAAATTCGGAGTTGATATTGCGGAATACGATGATTTTTCGGAAGTTGAACAGGTACGGGAGAGCAAATTCAAAGCGAGTGTACCAATAATGTTTGGCTGTAATAATTTTTGTACTTATTGTATAGTGCCGTATGTTCGGGGACGTGAGAGGAGCCGTAAGCAGGAAGATATAGTTACTGAAGTGAGGGATCTTGTGCAAAATGGCTATAAAGAGGTAATGCTTTTAGGGCAGAATGTCAATTCATACGGCAATGATTTTGGAGAAAAGGGAGCATTCCCGAAACTTTTGAGGGAACTCAATAAAATAGAGGGAGATTTTGTTATAAGATTTATGTCATCGCACCCGAAAGATGCGACAGAGGAGTTAATAGATACAATATTTGAGTGCAACAAAGTAGCGAAACATCTGCATTTACCGTTGCAGAGCGGGAGCAGTGACGTATTAGCCCGTATGAACCGCCGATATACAGTAGAGAAGTACCTTGAAATCGTGGAATATATCAGGAGCAGGGATAGTGGATTTTCGTTGACGACAGATTTAATAGTAGGATTCCCTGACGAAACTGACGCTGATTTTCAAGCGACACTGGACGTAATAAAGAGAGTTAAGTATGATAATATATATTCATTTATTTACTCAAAGCGTTCAGGGACGAAAGCAGCTGAAATGGCTGATTTTACGTCGGACGAAGTAAAGAGCGCACGAATGAGGGAACTGCTTGAATTACAGCGTGAAATTTCGACGGAGAATTACAAGCGGTTTATAGGCAAAAGAATGCGGGTACTTGTAGATGACGTATCGAAGAAACGCAAGGGGTATGTTACGGGCAAGAGCAATGAGTATATCATAGTTGAATTTGAGGGTGACGAAACGCTTATAGGGCGATTTGTGGACATTGAGGTAACGGACTCTATGAATTGGGCGGTTATCGGGAAAATGGTCAAATAATTTACTGAGATGTTTACGGCTAAGCCGTTAATATACTCTCCACTGTTGCAAAGTGTCCAAAGAATGCTGAACAGAAAATTCGTATGTCAAGGAAGAGGACGAAAGCATACTGTCGTATGGTGAGGTGACTCCCTTCAGTGAAGGGAGATGTCACGAAGTGACAGAGGTGCCCGACCCGATTAGGGTGATGACGCAGACAGACGGATTTTATGTCAGTATTACTGGATAGTTTCTAACAGCGGAGAGTACAAATAAAAAGTTTTAATTAAAGGAGAAATTGAAATGGATATTATTGAAATGACAAGGGAATTGGGCAAGGCATTACAGGAGGACGACAGATATACAGCGTATATGCTTGCAAAGCAGGCGAACGACAACGACAAAGTATTGCAGGCACTTATAAACGGTTTTGAGAATATGCGTTTGCAGTTAAACGAAGAACTTGCTAAGGACGACAAAGACACGGAGCGAATCAAGGAACTTGACGAAGGAATCAAGTCGAATTACAAGCAGATTATGTCAAACAAGAATATGATTGTTTTCACAGCAGCGCAAGGTTCACTGGAGGCACTTGTGAACAATATACAGCAGATAATCACACTTTGTGCTAACGGTGAAGACCCTGCTACTTGTCAGCCGTCGAGTTGTACGGGAAGTTGTGCAACTTGCGGAGGTTGTGGCTGATGAAAAAGAGAGAGGGAGAGGAGAATGCTCATGGAGATTGACAGAAGCAAGATTTCGCCAATGATGAGGCAATATCTGGAAATAAAGGACAAATATAGTGACTGCATATTATTTTTCAGATTAGGTGATTTTTACGAGATGTTTTTTGACGATGCGATAGTAGTATCGAAAGCACTTGAACTGACGCTTACGGGGAAAGACTGCGGACTTGAGGAAAGGGCACCTATGTGCGGAATACCGTATCATGCGAGTGATATGTATATAAAGAAACTCATTGATATGGGTTATAAAGTAGCTGTTTGTGAGCAATTTGCAGACCCGAATGATACGAAAGGCATTTTTGTGCGAGATGTCATGAGGGTAGTGACACCGGGAACAATAACAGAATCGAGTATGCTTGATGACGGTAAAAACAATTATATATGCAGTATCTTCTACAATGAGGAAGAAAAAACTTGTGGTATAGCGTCGGCGGATATATCAACAGGCGATGCTGATTTGAGTTTATTTCAGGGGAAAGGGCTTGAATCGGGGATAATAAACGAATTATCGAGATGTCAGCCTGCTGAAATCATATTCACTGAAAGTTTTTTATCGCTTAAATCGGTAGCTGATTTTATAAAACTCAGGCTGAATTGTGCGGTTACTTTACGTGACAGGGAATGTTTTGATGTTGAGGCGAAAAGGTCATATATTGAGAGTGTTTTCAATGTGCAGTCGGTACGTGAACTCGGGATTTCAGAAACGGGAGCGGATTGTTCAGCGATATGCGGACTTTTCGACTATATACACGACACACAGAAAACGTCTGTATCGAGGTTCACGTCGATAAACCTGCTTAATATAGATGCTTTTGTAGGGCTTGACCTGAATGCAAGGCGTAATCTTGAACTCACTGAAACTATGCGTAACAAAGAGAAAAAGGGCTCATTATTCTGGGTACTTGATTCAACGCATACAGCGATGGGCAGACGTTTACTGAAGAACTGGATTGAACAGCCGTTGAAAAGTCCTGCAAAGATTATAGAAAGGCACGATGCTGTAGAAACTCTGTACAGGAGGAGTGTTGACTTAGCTGAAACGGGCGATTTACTTGACAGAGCGTATGACCTTGAAAGGCTTATGACTAAAATCATGTATAAATCAGCGACACCACGAGATGTGAAGTCATTATCGCAGACAGCTATGCAGTTACCGAGTTTGAAGAATATACTGGAAAAATTCACGGAATCGAAACTGCTTGCGAGATATAACAGTGAAATATCTGATTTAAGCGAGATAGTGAATCTTGTGGAGAATGCTATAACAGACGAACCGCCTGTATCGGTGAAAGACGGGGGAGTAATCAAAGACGGATTCAACAAAGAACTTGATATGCAGAGGCATATTATGAATCACGGGCAGGAGATTATTGACGGAATAGTACAGCGGGAGAGAGATGCTACAGGGATAAAGACATTGAAAGTAGGCTTTAACAGGGTATTCGGGTATTATCTTGAAGTAACCCGTTCATATTATGATTTCATACCTGATAACTGGATACGTAAGCAAACGCTTGCGAATGCGGAGAGGTTTATTACGGAGGAATTGAAAAACGCTGAGAACTCAATTCTGAGTGCAAAAGACAAAGCCCTTGCACTTGAGGCAGATATTTTTGCGGAAGTCCGAGATTTCATAGCTACGAAGCTTGCGGAAGTACAGAAAACAGCATCAGCAGTTGCGGCGGTAGACGTATTATGTTCATTTGCGGAAGTCTCATTGCGTAACCAATACACAAAGCCTGATATATCAATAGACGGTTCGATTGACATAAGAGGGGGTCGTCACCCTGTAGTAGAATTGATGTTGAAAGACGAAATGTTTGTACCGAACGACGTATATATAGACAATAAATCCAACAGAATGTCAATTATAACGGGACCGAATATGTCAGGAAAATCGACATATATGAGGCAGACTGCGCTTATAGTAATCATGGCGCAGATAGGGTGTTTTGTGCCTGCTGATTCAGCGAAAATTTCGGTAGTGGACAAGATTTTCACACGAGTGGGAGCGTCGGACGACCTTACAGCAGGACAATCTACATTTATGGTAGAGATGAGCGAAGTAGCGGACATACTGAACAATGCCACCCATGAGAGCCTTGTTATACTTGACGAAGTAGGGCGGGGAACGTCTACATTTGACGGAATAAGCATAGCGAGGGCGGTAGCGGAGTACATATGCGAGAGCAAGAAATTAGGCTGTAAGACGTTATTTGCGACGCATTATCATGAACTCATAGGGCTTGAGAATGAGATAGATGGCGTAAAGAATTACAGTATAGCGGTGAACAAGCATAATGGCAGTATACGATTTTTGCGGAAGATAGTGCGGGGAGGAGTAGACGACAGTTATGGAGTAGACGTTGCGAAGCTTGCAGGACTTCCGACGAAAGTAGTAAACAGAGCGAAGGAACTTTTGCGTGAAATGGAGGAATCGCATGAAAAGCCTGTAATCAAGGAAACTGATTCGCAAATCAGTTTCAGCAGTATGAACCGTGAAAAAGCGATTTTGATGCTTGAAAAGACGAATATAGAGGAATTGAGTGACAGTGAGTGCAGGGAACTTTTGAGAGATATGGCAGAAATGCTGAAATAAAATTGCAGAAAGGGGAGGAATCCGAATGCCTTCAATAAATGTTCTTAGCAAGGAAATATCCGAACTTATAGCGGCAGGGGAAGTGATAGAGCGACCTGCATCTGTAATAAAGGAGCTTGTAGAAAATTCGATAGATGCGGGAGCTGAACACATTACGGTTGAAATCAAAAACGGCGGTACTACGTATATGCGAGTGACGGACGACGGTATAGGAATGTCATTTGAAGATGTTCCGAAAGCGTTTCTCCGTCATGCGACGAGTAAAGTATTCACAAAAGATGATTTGGAGAATATAAATACGCTTGGATTCAGGGGAGAAGCACTTGCGTCTGTATCGGCAGTAAGTAAAGTGGAGTTAATGACAAAGCAGAAAGGCGATACTTACGGGACACTGTATTCAATTGCGGGAAGTGAAGAAATTTCGCATGAAAAGAGTGGTTGTCCTGATGGAACGACTATAGTTATCCGTGACTTGTTTTACAACGTACCTGCGAGGGCGAAATTCATGAAAAAGGACGTAACAGAGGCGAATGCGATAAGTAATATAATGCAGAAAATCACGTTATCGCACCCTGAAATATCGTTTAAGATGATACGAGACAACAGGATTGAATTTAATTCAGCAGGTGACGGGGAATTATATTCAGCGGTGTATGCAATATACGGCAAAGATTTTGTAAAAGATTTAATGAGTGTTGACTATGAGTATAACGGCGTACACGTAAGCGGATACATCGTGAAACCGCTTTATTCGAAAGGGAACAGGACTTTCCAGAATTTTTTTGTGAACGGGAGATATGTGCGTTCGAAACTATGTTCATCAGCGGTTGAAAACGCATATAAAAACATGGTAATGACGGGAAAATTTCCTGCTTGTGTACTGATGATTGATATGTCATCGCATGATATAGATGTAAACATTCACCCTGCTAAAGCGGAAGTAAGATTTACTGATGAAAAGAAAGTGACAGATGCTATATATTTTGCAGTAAAGAATGCGCTTATGAGTAATGGGCTTATATATGAATTTGAGATGAAACAGGAGCAGGATTGGCGGAAAACTGAAGAAACGGGTGAAATTTTACAGCAGAAGATACAATACAGACCGCTTGAGAACACCGGAGCAAACAAACAGCTTGAGGAAGTTATCTGTAAAACGGAGCAAGAATTTTCGGAGATGTATGCAGATAAAAAGCCGGCGGAGGATTTCCCCGGAAAATTGCATGAAAATCCATTTGAATCAACCGGAGAATCTGCTGAAAAATTGCACGAAAATTCACCTGAATCAACTGAAGAATCTACTGGAGAATTGCATAAAAATTCACTTGAATCAACTGAAGAATCTGCTGGAGAACTGCACGAAAATCCACCTGAATCAACTGAAAAAACTGTTGAAAGCTACAAATATATAACTCCCGAAAATTTTGAAAAGCACCCTGAAAAAACAGATGTTCCACGTGGAACACAAGAGCCGTCAGAAGAAAAGCCCGATATAAAGATAATAGGGGAGGCATTTGGTCTGTATATTCTTGCGGAATACGATAAAAAAATAATAATGATTGACAAACACGCTGCCCATGAACGTATAATTTTCGAGAGATTAAAAAAAGGCAACGGTAAACAGTATGGACAGGCACTTATTACGGGGATAAAAGTACTCCTTACGGCGGAAGAAATAGATGTTATGGAGAATAATAAGGAAATCCTCGAAAATCTGGGCTTTATATTCGATTTTTCCGAAAAACCGTGTATTATCGCTACTGCTGTCCCTACTTTTATTATGGATTCCGATATAGAAAGCATTATTTGCGAAATTGCAGGTAATTTGCGAATGTATAAACAAAATCCGCAGTCAGAATTACTTGACGATATTCTCCATAATATGGCTTGCAAAGCCGCTATAAAAGCTAATGACAAATGTTCTCCCGAAGAAATGAAGTCCCTCGTTGAACAGATTTTAGCTGACGAAAATATCCGCCATTGCCCTCACGGTCGCCCTGTTATGTTTACTATGACAAAATCTAATATTGACCACCAGTTCAGACGGACATAACAAGTTAAATCAATTAAAAATATAAACGCATTTTTCCGTTTTATTGACTTTTTAACAAAAAATTGTTTTTGCTATTGCATATTATTGTATAAATCACCAAAAATCACCGCTGAATTAGTTGAGAATATAACGGATTTTCAACAGTTTATTGACTTACTTGACAAAAAATATTGTTTTTACGCCTGTTATGTTTACTATGACAAAATCAAATATTGACCACCAGTTCAGACGTACATAATAAATTAAATCAGTTAAAAATATAAATTATTTTGTTGATTCAATCTAAATTTATAAAAAATTTGATTTTGTCGTTGCCAAACTGTCTATCAATAAAGTGTATTGATTCTTCAACAAAAAAATCCCCTGTTATTATTAGCAATACAAATTTACTACTTAGTAACGCTATATAAATCAATTTTTCGTGATTTTATACAATAATCTCTGAATAAACAGGTTATTTAAGTAATAAATAAAACTAATTTTCTCCAAAAAAATTTATTAAAATAGATTTTTGAAAAAATATTTGTGCAATATATACAAAAAAGTTGATTTTCGTGCGATAATGTGAAGTTTTCAGATACAAAATTTCCCCTTAGGAGTTGATTTCTCTATGAATAAAAAACCTTTTGTTCTCGCAATATGCGGTCCTACTGCCTCCGGTAAAACTTGGCTCGGCGTTGAATTGGCTAAAAAATATAACGGGGAAATTGTTTCGGCTGATTCAATTCAGATTTACAAAGGGCTTGACATTGCTTCCGCTAAACCGTCCGCTGACGAAATGCAGGGCGTTCCTCATCACCTTATTGACTTCCTCGACAGAAATACCGCCTTCAGTGTCGCTGATTATGTGCAAATCGCTAATAAAAAAATTACCGATGTCCTCAACAGAAAAAAATTACCAATAATCGTCGGCGGTACTGGTCTGTATATAGATTCACTGCTCGATAATGTCAGATTCTCAGACGCTAAAAATGACGATGATTACAGAAATTCTCTCTACGAATTTGCTCAGAATTATGGCAATCACGCTCTCTATCTGAAACTCGCTGAACTTGACCCCCCCGCCGCTGAAATAATTCACGAAAATAATCTCGTGCGTGTAGTACGGGCTCTTGAGGTGATTCACTCAACAGGTCGTAAATTCAGCGAACTTAAAGCCGAAAGCCGTGCCGTTCAAAGCCCATATGATTCCCTCATAATCGGTCTTTGCCCTCGTGACCGCTCCGCCCTCTATGACAGAATTAACAAAAGAGTCGATATAATGGTGCAAAATGGTCTCGTTCAGGAGGCAAAAGCTCTCTGGAACGAAAATATTAACTCCCAAATGAAAACTTCCGCTAATGCTATCGGTTTCAAGGAACTTATCCCCTATTTCGAAAATACCGCCTCCCTCGATGACTGCATTGACAAGATTAAACTCGAAACAAGACACTACGCTAAACGCCAACTCACTTGGTTCAGACGGAATAAACGCATAGTTTGGATTACTATCGATGATTTCAACAGAAAATCTGAAATTCTACAGAACGCTCAATGCATTATTGAAAATTACAGGCAGTAATTTTACTCCCCCTCGTCACATTTTTGCAATATTGGCAGAATTATTTCTATTTCGTGAATCTATGTTGGCAATTTCTTATGAAGTTGATTTGTATTATTAAAATTTTCCCCAAAACTATTGCAATATAAGCAAATATGTGTTATAATGTATTGTGTGTAATTGTATATCTCTTTAATATCGATATAGTTTACACATTAAATAAATATATAGAACGGAGAATGTGTATGAACAAAACTATTAACTTACAGGACGTTTTCCTGAATCAGTGCAGGAGAGAAAAAATTGCTGTCACTATTATCCTCACAAACGGCTTCCAGTTCAGGGGGATGGTCAAGGGATTCGACAGCTATGTCGCTATCTTCGATTGCGATGGGAAACAACAACTCGTATATAAACACGCTATCTCTACTATTATCCCTACTAAAGCTGTTTCTATCCTCGATGCCTCCGAAAAAGGCGAATAATCGGTGGTCTGAATGCGTTCTAATAAGTCGGACAGCGTGTTTATCGTGAAACTCCTCAGAAATGGCGTGCTTATCCTCATACTCATCGTCCTCTGCAGTATCGTCTATAACTTCAATAACAAACGCATGGCTACTGAAACCGCTCTCATGTCAAACGCTGTTTCCTCTAAAGATTTCAAGGGCGTTTTCATCAGAGATGAAAAAATGATTACTTTCAGCGGTAACGGCGTCCTCAGCTATAACGTTGCAGACGGCGGTAAAGTAGGTAACAATACCATTATCGCCGAAGTTTACCCCGATGATGAACAAATAGGCAGAAACAGGGAAATTCAACACTTAGAAAAAGAACTCGATATTCTTAAAAAAATTCAGAACCCCGGTACCCTCGAATCAGCTCAGCCCGCAAGTTTATCCGAAAATATCGGCGAAAGCTACAGAAGTCTCATCTACAACCGTGATATGCATAATTATAACGAATTACGTGACGAAATGGAAAATCTCGTCGTCTATATGAGTACTTATCAGATTATAACTAAAAGCGTTTCAGGATTCGAACAGCAAATTGTTGATATAAATAATCAACTCGCTGAACTTAAAAAGGCTTCTGTTAATTCAACCGAAATTATTAAGTCCGATGAATCGGCTTATTTCGTGAGCTACTGCGACGGCTATGAGTCGGAACTTTCTCCCGATAAACTCGACGAAATAACTATTGACGATATAAACAGTATCTCCGACCGCCGCAGTAACGAAAATACAATCGTCGGGAAAATGATTGACGGCTACAGCTGGTATCTCGCCGGTATCGTCGATAACTCAAATAAAGAATACGCTGTCGGGAATAATGTTCAAATTAAATTCGATTCCTCTGATGAAAATTTCAACGCCGTTATTACTGATGTCCGTGATGAGGGTGACCCTCAGCAAAGTATAATCATTATGCAATGCAATCAGTTCAATTATGACCTCGTTCAGCATCGTGCCGAAAACGCTAAACTGATAAAAGGTGAATACAACGGTCTTAAAGTACCCCGTGATTCTATCCGTTTCGACGATATTGAAGAAGATGTCTACGACGATAACGGCGAAAAAGTCGGTACTAAAACAACAAATTACAAGGGCGTGCGTATACTCAAGGGCGAACAAATTGTGTTCAAAAAAATTGACGTTATCTATGAGGGCAGTGACTACGTTCTCTCAAAAGTACATGACGATGATTCAGGCTACCTCGCTCTCTACGATGATATTATTACTGAAGGTGAAGAAAATGTCGGATAATTGCTACGAATATGTTGAAAAAAATCTTTCGGCAATTCGTGAAAATATTGCTGAAACTGCTGAAAAATACGGCAGAAATACAGATTCGGTACGCCTTATGGCTGTTACTAAAACTGTACCTCCCGATATTGTGAATTATGCCGTCTCTCTCGGTATTGACCTGCTCGGCGAAAATAAAGTACAGGAATTTCTCTCAAAACAACCTGTATACAATAAAGCCGCTGATGTGCACTTTATCGGGCATCTGCAAACTAATAAAGTTAAATATATTATAGAAAATGTGAGCCTGATTCAGTCCGTTGACAGCCTGAAACTCGCTCATGAAATAAATCGCCTCGCTATCGCCCATAATAAAATTATGGATATTCTCTGTGAGGTGAATATAGGCGGTGAGGTCTCTAAAAGCGGTGTCCCTCCTGAAAACCTTATCTCGCTGATTGAACAGATTTCTTTACTTCAGGGCGTTCGTGTCAAGGGTCTTATGACTATCCCGCCTCCCTCCAACAGCGACGTTTTCCTCGGTAAAATGGAGGAATTGTTCAATAAAGTTAAATCTGCCAATATTGAAAACGTCTCTATGGACGAGCTTTCAATGGGTATGTCCGGCGATTATCAACAGGCAATAATCCACGGCTCTACTATTGTAAGAATCGGTACGGGACTTTTCGGCAAAAGAATTTATAATTAACTCAAAATGCGTTTCCGGATTTTCCGCATGAATCTTGTGAAGCGATAAAATTAAGCATATGCGGAGAATGGAGAAAAATTATGAAAATTTTTGACAGTATCAAGGACTTCTTTTTTGCCTCGGATGAGGACGATGATGAAATTGTATCAGATACAAAGCCTGTTCAGTCCGATTCAAGAAGCGAAAGAGCCGCTGCTTCAACCGCAGCTTACAACATTAGCAATAATCAGAATGTTAATAATAACACTCCCGATGATTACGATGAACCTGCTCCCGAACCAACAGGCAGAAGAAATAAAGTTGTCAATATCCAGACAACTGCTCAGCTTCAGGTCGTTCTCGTGAAACCGTCAGCTTTCACCGACGCTAAACAAATCGCTGACCACCTTATCGCTAAGAAAACTGTCGTCCTTAACCTCGAAACTGCTTCACCCGAAAATAAAAGAAGAATTATCGATTTCCTCGTAGGTGTCGCTTACGCTAACGGCGGTAGTCTTAAACCTGTCGCAAATCTTACCTATATCATCACTCCCTATAACGTCGGCTTTATCGGTGAGGACCTCGTCGGCGAACTCGAAAACAATGGTGTGTTTATATGATGTCTCAACAACAAGATAAGATTTTTTTCGCAAAATTGGCTGATATGGTTGACCACTGCGAACGTACAGGCTCTTACTCTTTCTCGAATTTCTTCGACGAAAGACAATCGGCTATGGCTGATTTATGGTGCAGACAAAATACAGGTAATCTCCTTTACTCTTTCTACGGCGGTTTCCCTCAGGCAAACAGAAAAATTCTCGCCGTTTACCCCGATTACTGCAAAGATTATCTGTATGACGATTTCCCCATTAAATGTGTCACTTTCCGCTACAGAAAAGAAGATGACCTTAAACACAAGGATTTCCTCGGGACTTTTATGGGGATGAATTTCAAACGTGAAGTTATCGGCGATATAGTCGTTAGTCAGGGCTTGACTCAGGCTTTCGTCACTGAAACCGCCGCTAAGCTTATAACGTCCCTCCTCTCCAAAATCGGAAGAACAGGCGTTAAAGTTTCAGATGATGAACCGTTTGAAATACCAATCTCCGATGTGCAGAAATTCAAGGATATAACAGGCACTGTCGCCTCTCTGCGCCTTGACTGCATTACCGCTCTCGCCTGCAATATCAGCCGTGAAAAAGCTGTATCACTGATACAGGCTGATAAAGTCGATGTGAACCACTTCACCGTCTCTTCAGTTTCACGTGAACTGAAAAAAGATGACGTTCTCTCAATTCGTGGTCACGGGAGATTTATTCTCTCCGATATCGTCGGCTTGACAAGAAAAAATCGTATACACATTATTTTGAAAAAATATATTTAATCAGAGGTGAATATTTATGATTACGTCTAAAGATGTAAGAAATAAAAGATTTGAAAAGGCTGCTTTCGGTTACAAACAAGAGGAAATTGATGAGTTTCTTTCTCAGCTTGAGGCAGAACTTGATGAAATGGAACGTGAACGTACTGAGGCTAACAGCAAAATACAGATTCTCGCTGATAAAGTCAGAGAATATATGAAGGATGAGGACGCTATCAAAGATGCTATCCTTACCGTTCAAAAACAAAAACACGAAATTATTAACGACGCTAACGCTCAGGCTGAAAAAATTCTCGCTGATGCTCAGGCTAAAGCCGATGAACTCGAAGATGAGGCTGTCCGTCAGCACGCTGTAGCTATGGAAAAAAACAGGGCTGAAATCGCTAAGGAACAGGAAAGCCTTATTGAAGCTCGCCGTCAGGTTTCTGATTTCAAAAAAAGCCTTTTCGATATGTACAAAACTCATCTTGAAATGATTTCTACTATGCCCGAATATTACGAAGATGAGGAAACCGCTGAGGAAATTGCTGTCGCAGTTGCCTCCGAAGATGAATGATTTATCATAACTACTAAAAACTAAAAGGAGTGTTACCAATGGCTCAGGATTATAATTCAACTATCAATTTGCCTAAAACGGATTTCCCTATGCGTGGGAATCTTCCGAAAAGAGAACCCGAAACTCTTGAAAAATGGGAAAATGACAGACTTTATTATAAAATGATTGAAAAAAATGCCGGTAAACCGTCTTTTATCCTCCACGATGGCCCTCCCTACGCAAACGGTGAAATTCACCTCGGAACGGCTCTCAATAAAACTCTTAAGGACTTTATTGTTAAATATAAAAATATGACCGGCTTTTGTGCGCCTTATGTCCCCGGCTGGGATACTCACGGTCTGCCAATCGAATTAAAAGCTATAAAGGCTATAGGCGTTGAAAACGGCGCAATTCCTCCCGTGGAACTCAGAAAACATTGCCACGATTACGCCATGACACATGTCGCTAACCAAATGAAACAATTCAAAAGACTCGGCTCTCTCGGCGACTACGATTACCCTTACCTCACTCTCCGCCCTGAATATGAGGCAAGACAAGTTGAAGTGTTCGGGGCTATGGCTAAAAAAGGCTATATGTACAAAGGTCTTAAACCCGTTTACTGGTGCCCCGATTGTAATACCGCTCTCGCTGAGGCTGAAATCGAATACTCAAATGACCCTTGCTACTCTATCTATGTTAAATTCAATGTGACCGACGATAAGGGCATTTTCACTAATATCGGTCTTGATTTGTCAAAAATCTATTTCGTTATCTGGACTACTACTACTTGGACTATCCCCGGTAACCTCGCTATTTGCCTCGGTCCTGATTATAACTATACTCTCGTCCACGCAAACGGTGAATATTACGTTATGGCTGAGGAACTCGTCAGAACAGTTATGGATACGGCAGGTATCTCTGATTACACAACAGAACATATTTTCACGGGTGCTGAACTTGAGGGTATCAAAACTAAACACCCTCTCTATGACCGTCCGTCACCTATTATCGTCGGCGACCACGTAACTCTCGAAAGCGGTACAGGTTGTGTTCATACAGCTCCCGGCTACGGCGTTGAGGACTTCGAAGTGTGTAAAAATTACGACGATATCGGCATAATCGTATGCGTTGATTCCAAAGGCAGACAAACCGCTGAAGCAGGCGAATTTGAGGGTATGGATACCGATCAGGCAAATAAGGCTATCGCCGAAAAACTCGTTGAAGTCGGTGCTATGCTCGCTACACAGAAAATTGTACACCAATATCCGCATTGCTGGAGATGTAACAGCCCGATTATTTACCGTGCTACTGAACAATGGTTCTGCTCCGTGAACGGTTTCAAGGACGAGGCTATAAAAGCTATCGAGTCTGTTCAATGGATTCCTGAATGGGGTGAGGACAGAATAAAAGGTATGGTTCGTGACAGAAGTGACTGGTGCATTTCCCGGCAGAGAACCTGGGGCGTTCCTATCCCCGTAATCTATTGCAAAGATTGCGGAAAACCTATTTACACTGACGAAACTATAAAAGCTATTGCAGATTTATTCCGTGCTGAGGGTTCAGATGCATGGTGGACAAAAGAAGTAAATGAATTCATTCCCTCATCTGTTAAATGCGATTGCGGCTGCAGTGAATTTACAAAAGAATATGACATTATGGACGTATGGTTCGACAGCGGTGTTTCCCATACTTCCGTTATGGAACAGTTCGATTGCCTCAGTTTCCCCGCTGATTTGTATCTGGAAGGCGCAGACCAGTACAGAGGTTGGTTCCAGTCCTCCCTCCTCACATCTGTCGTTTACCACGGTTGCGCTCCATATAAAGCTGTATGCACTCACGGTTGGGTAGTTGACGGCGAGGGCAAAGTTATGCATAAATCCCTCGGTAACGGTATAGACCCTCACGAAATTACTGACCAGTACGGTGCCGATATCCTCAGATTATGGGTCGCTTCTTCCGATTACCATAGCGATATAAGAATTTCAAAAACAATCCTCGGTCAACTTTCCGACGCTTACAAGAAAATCAGAAATACTGCAAGATTTATTCTCGGTAACCTCGGCAACGGCAACGGTTTCAACCCCGATACAGACAGCGTTACAGACGATAAACTGACTGAACTCGATAAATGGGCAATGATGAAACTCGATAGGCTGATTGACGAAGTAAAAGGCGGTTACGAAAAATATGATTTCCATATCGCTTTCCACGCTATCCATAATTTCTGCGTTGTCGATATGTCCAATTTCTACCTCGATATTATCAAGGACAGACTCTATTGCGAAAAAGAAAATTCCGTTATCAGACGTGCCGCTCAGACCGTTATGTACCGCATTCTCAGCGCATTAACAAGACTTTCAGCTCCCATTATTTCGTTTACAGCAGAGGAAATCTGGAAATTTATGCCACATAGTTCCGCTGACGACACTGAAAGCGTATTCCTGAATCAGATGCCCGAAAAATCAGGTATCCGGTACAGTGACGACTTTACAGCTAAATGGGAATTTATTTACAATATCCGTGAATCTGCTAACAAATCACTCGAAGATGCAAGAAATGCTAAAACTATCGGAAAATCTCTTGAGGCTAAAATTGTAGTAAAATGCTCCGATGCTGATTACGACAAGTATTCTGAACTCGCCGGACAATTGAAGGAAATTCTTATTGTTTCTGATGTGTCTGTAGAAAAATCAGGCGCAGAAACTCAGTTTGTTGTCGAAAAAGCAGAGGGCGGAAAATGCGAACGCTGCTGGTGCTATTCAAATTATGTCGGCACAAATTGCAATCACCCTACACTTTGCGAAAGATGTGCTGTTGTCGTTGAAGCATAAATCATTACGGATTCATTCTGCGAATCTTGCTCCCCAACCTAAAAAATTGCCTGCTGTTGCGTTTCAGCAGGCATTATTGTGAAAGGAAAAATATGATTGTATTGCTTATTATATCTGCTGTTGCCCTTGTCGCTGTTGACCAGATTGTGAAATATTGGGCTGTTAATACTCTGCAGCCTGTCCATACTATGGATTTTATTAAATTCGGCGATTTCAAAGTAATTGATTTGACTTATCTCGAAAATAAAGGCGCAATTTTCGGCAGTATGTCCGGACAAAAATGGTTCCTCATAGGGGTTACTTCAATTATTATAGCTGTCGGTATCGCCGCTATGTTCTTTACTGCTAAAAAATCAAAGTTTTTCAGTACCTGTATTATGCTTTTCGTTTCAGGCGGTATGGGGAATCTCATAGACCGTGTGCGTTTAGGTTACGTCGTCGATATGTTCGAAATAAAACTCTTTCGCTTCGCTATATTCAATTTCGCCGATATTTGCGTTACTTGCGCTTTTGTAATGATGTTTATATATCTGTTCTTTATTGAACCTCACAACGAAAAAAAATTGAAAGCTACAGAGGCTGAAGAAAATGTGTGAAATTATTACTATTCAGTGTGAATCAACTGATTCGGGCTTGAGAATAGACAAGTTTATCCCTCAGAATACTGAACTCACTCGTTCGGCTGTTCAAGGGATTATTTCAAAGGGCGGTGTCCTTGCGGACGGTGCTGAAATTAACAAAAATTACAAAATAAAAGGCTTTGAGAAAATTACCGTTCAGCTCCCCGAACTTCAGCCTATGAACGCTGTACCTGAAAATATTCCGCTTGATATAGTCTACGAAGATGATGATTTACTCGTCGTGAATAAGCCTAAAGGTATGGTCGTTCACCCTGCACACGGTAACTACAGCGGTACTCTCGTCAATGCTCTGCTCTTTCACTGCGGTGAAAGCCTGTCAGGGATAAACGGTGTAATCCGCCCCGGAATAGTCCATAGAATTGACAAAAATACAAGCGGTCTGCTTATAGTCGCTAAAAATGATAAATCTCATATGCTCCTCGCTGAACAAATTAAAGCACATACTTTCACTCGTGAATACGAGGCTGTCGCAAACGGTTACTTCAAAGAAAACTCCGGAACAGTTGATGCACCTATAGGCAGACATAAGGTTGACCGCAAAAAAATGTGCGTCACTCCTGAAAATTCACGCAACGCTGTTACTCATTACACCGTAATAAAACAGTACGGCGGTTACGCTCACATAAGATTACAGCTTGAAACGGGTCGCACTCATCAGATTCGTGTTCACCTTGCTTATATAGGGCACCCTGTTCTTGGTGACGATGTCTACGGTAAGGCTTACAAGGGTATTGACGGGCAATGCTTACACGCACGCAAAATAGGGTTCATTCACCCGTCTACAAATGAATATATGGAGTTTACAAGCGATTTGCCTGACTACTTTATTGCAATACTTAACAAACTCGAAAAACAATAGGAGTGATGATATGTTCAGATTTTCAGAAATACGTGATGAAAATGAGAAAATGGCAAGAGAATATGTTAAAAAAATTGTTGATATGCTCGCAAATGCAGATTATGAGGGAGTATTTTCAATTGTTGATGATTTCGATAACGGCTGGACAAAAGAAGATTTGAGTGAATTTGCTGAAATGCTGGAATTTTATCAGAAAGACAATGATGTGAAAACTTTACCTTATGATACCGCTGAAATACCCGATATAACTTACAAAAACGGCTCTAAATATGAACGTGAATCTATCTTGTATCATGAGGAAAGTAATGATTTTTATTATGATTGTGACCTTCTGCCGACTGATTTGACATTGATGCTTGATTTCATCTGCGACAACGGTATGTATAAAGTCGTTTTCTGTGACGTTCATCAAATGTAATTGCTTTTAAGGAGGTCTGCTGTTTGTTTGAAGATATATCAAAAATAATAATTCTCAGCGATATGGACGGGACACTTCTCACATACGACAAAAAAATAAATGAACAAGACCTGTATGCTATTCGGAAATTCACGGATATGGGCGGTAAATTTACAGTCGCAACAGGCAGGACAATACAGACGTTCGAACAGTATCAGCGTGCGCTTGACCTGCATATGCCCGTTATAATGTACAATGGCGCAATGATTTACGACTACGTCAACAGGAAAATTCTCTATTCACAAGCATTGCCCGATATAAGCCGTGAAATTACTGCTGAAATTATGGGCTTTATGGACGAGTGCGGCGGCGAAGTCCTGAGAAGTGACGGGACTTACGTTTTCAGCTTGAATGAATATGAAAATCTGCACACAATTTTGTGTAATATAGAACCTGAATATATGAGTATTGACCAAATCCCTGAAGGCGACTGGCTGAAAGTACTTTTCGCCCTCAAACACGAAAGAATCCCTTTGCTCGAAAATAAAATAAAACGCCTCGGATATTATCAGTTCGCCGATTTTGTGCGGTCTTCTGATATTTTCCTCGAAATGCTCCCTAAAGGTATAAGTAAAGGTTCGGCTTTGAATCAGTACAGGAAACTTGACGGTATGGCGGATTTTACTTTCGTCGCAATAGGCGATTTCGATAACGATATTGAAATGATTGCTAACGCTGATATTGGCGTTTGCCCTGCAAATGCAGAAGAATTAGTTAAAACTGTTGCCGATATTGTGCTGAAAAATACAAACGATGAGGGCGCAGTAGCTGAATTGATAGAATATATTATTACGGAGTGTGGAAAATTATGAAAAATTTGCCGTTTATTTTAATCCTTATGATGATTCTCGTGCCGTCTATGCTCGGATACGTAAATAAGGCAAAGGCAGTAAGAGAAAATACTAAAACTACGCCTTATGATACATATGAAGAATATGATGATACAGGTTGGGACGATTGATTATAAATTTTAACGGAGGTAACTATGGAAAGTTCAATGAAAAAAAATTTGCAGAAAATTGCCTGCAAAACAAGAATGGGCGTTATTGAGGGGACTTATAACGCAAAATCAGGTCACCCCGGCGGTTCTCTCTCTATATGCGAACTGCTTGCTTATCTTTATTTCAATAAGATGAACGTTGACCCGGCTGACCCTGAAAATCCTGACAGAGACAGGTTCGTGCTCTCAAAAGGTCACACTGCTCCCGCACTTTACGCTGTACTCGCACAAAAAGGCTATTTTGCAGAAGATGAACTGAAATCTCTCAGGCATATAGGCTCATCTCTGCAAGGTCACCCTTGTATCAAAACAAACGGTATCGATATGTCAAGCGGTTCTCTCGGTCAGGGTATTTCAACTGCCTGCGGTATGGCTCTCGCAGGAAAACTCGATAATAAAAATTACAAGGTCTATACTGTCCTCGGTGACGGCGAAGTAGAAGAAGGTCAGGTCTGGGAAGCAGCTATGTTCGCTGCACACTATAAACTCGATAATCTCATCGCAATCGTTGACAGAAATGGTCTGCAAATTGACGGCGCAATTACTGAAGTATGCTCCCCTGAACCTATTACAGATAAATTTACAGCTTTCGGCTGGCACGTAATCACTATGAATGCTCACGATTTCGATAGCATTGAATCAGCTTTCAATGAGGCTGATTCAGTAACAGGTAAACCTGTCGCAATAATTCAGCAGTCCGTTAAGGGTAAAGGCGTATCATTTATGGAAAATCAGGTCGGCTGGCACGGTAAAGCTCCCAATAAAGAGGAGTATGAACAGGCTATGGCTGAACTTTCCGCTCAGTTAAAGGAATTGGAGGACTAATATAATGGCAGATGTATTGAAAAAAGCTACCAGAGAAAGTTATGGCGAAACACTTAAGGAACTTGCTGAGGAATATAAGGATTTAGTCGTCCTTGACGCTGACCTCGCCGCCGCTACAAAAACAGGTATCTTCAAAAAGGCTTACCCTGAACGTTTCTTTGACTGCGGTATTGCTGAGGCTAATATGATGGGCGTTGCAGCAGGTCTTGCAACTTGCGGGAAAATACCTTTCGCAAGCACTTTCGCAATGTTCGCCGCAGGCAGAGCTTATGAAATCGTAAGAAATTCTATAGGCTACCCTCACCTTAATGTCAAAATCGGTGCTACTCACGCAGGAATTTCAGTCGGTGAGGACGGTGCTACTCACCAGTGTAATGAGGATATTGCTCTTATGAGAACTATCCCCGGTATGACCATTATTAACCCTTGCGATGATGTTGAGGCTAAAGCTGCTGTAAGAGCTGCTGTTGAATTTAATGGTCCCGTGTATATGCGCTTCGGCAGACTCGCTGTCCCCGTAATCAATGACAAGGATAATTATAAATTCGAAATCGGTAAAGGCGTTGTGCTTAGGGACGGCAGTGACGTTACTATAGTCGCAACAGGTCTTATGGTGAATGAGGCTCTACAGGCTTCTCAAATGCTTGAATCTGACGGCATTTCAGCAAGAGTTGTCAATATCCATACAATAAAACCACTCGACAAGGAACTTATATGCAGATGTGCTAAGGAAACAGGCGTTATCGTTACAGCTGAGGAACATAGCATAATCGGCGGTCTTGGTTCGGCTGTCGCTGAAACTGTTACAGAATGCTGCCCCGTACCCGTTATTAAAATCGGCGTAAATGATGTGTACGGCTACTCCGGTCCTGCTGTTGATTTGCTCAAAAAATTCGGGCTTTCAGCAGAAAATATCGCCGATAAAGTCAAACAAGTGTATAAATTAAAATAATTGCTTACACCGCACAAGGTAATATTACTTTGTGCGGTGCTTGATTAAGGGATGATTATAATGAAGATTACCAATATAACTCTTAGCGTAAGGAAAAATGAGACTGTAAGGGATTTACAAATACAGGATTATTGCCTGTACCTTTTCCGTAATCCCGTTATATTCAGAATAGACAGCATTGAAAGAGAATACAACGGCTGTACAGCTATAATTTACAGGAGCAGTTCTAAACAGTGTTTCAGAGGGAACGTAGTTAAAGGACTGAAATATGATATGGTCTGTTTCCGTCTGTCATCGTCAGATAAACAGTACATGGCTGATATGGATATTCCGTTCGATACGCCCGTTGAACTTCACGACGATTTTATTATAGCCTCCGCTATTAAAAGTATGAAAATTCATTGCGATATGTCGGAACGCAGAAAAACTGAATTTTCTGAACTGTATATGCGGATTATATTCATCGCTATAGAAGACGCTCATAGCAGTATAAAACTTGAAAAAAACAGTATACCTAAATACCCTTTGTTAAAAAAATTACGTGATTATATATACGATGAACCTCCCGCTGAATTGTCTGTTGATGTTGTATGCCGTAGATTCGGGATAAGTAAAACTTATTTTCATAGAATATATATGGATACTTTCGGGACTACTTTCACTCAGGATATCATCGAAAGCCGTCTGATATATGCAACATCACTCCTCGTCAATACGGAACTCTCTATAAGCGCAATCGCTGAAAAATGTGGGTATGAGAGCGATTCCTATTTTATGCGACAATTCCGTCAGCGCAGAGGCTGTACTCCGTCTGAATACAGAAAGAAAAAAATGTCGGTTTCGGTAAATGAAAAAATTGTGAAAAAATAGAAAAACTATTTACATAATCTGCCATTTGTGATATAATTTATAAATAAAGAAATAACAAAAGATAGGAGAATAAAATGGCAAACGAAGCAAAAAAAAGAAAGTATCGTGTCAGATACGACAGAATTGTTATTGTAATGCTTATAATGGTGACGATTGCTGTAGTCGCCTCGTCATTCATAAAGGCTGTTTTCGGCGGAAATAACAGTAATATTTCACCTAATAATCCGTATACGGCAAATCTCCCCGAAAATTCAGGCACTGAAACTGAACCGCCTACTGAATATGTTGCAGTCACTGAACCTGAAATAACAGAAGTTGATACGGAAACTGAATCAGAAACAGAATCTGAATCTGAAATCGAAACTGAACCGCCGACTGATTCGGATGTACCTGACGGCTACAAAAAAGAATATCACCCTCATGATGATATTTATAAGGGCGACCTCATTCTCGTGAACGCTGACTATGAATATAAATTCCTCGAAGATGATATTGACGTTGTTACTCTCGTCGGTAACAGAAATGATTACTATTCCGCAGGCGATTATGTTACTTCACTCGACAGAACCGTCCTACATCAGCTTAATTCAATGATTAAAGCATTTGCCCTCGAAAATAACCTCGAAACTACAGATATATTCGTGCAGGACGGATACAGGACTTACGAAGAACAGGTTGACCGCCATAATACCGGTAAATCAAGAACTTTTGAGGCAGGGCATACCGATTACCATACAGGACGTACTTTCGATATGTTCCGCAACGACAGCGAAAGCGGTACAGGTGTCGCATATTTTTCCGCTGAAGGCGATTACGAATGGTTTGCGGAAAATGCAGGAAATTACGGTTTCATTGTGCGTTTCCCTGAAGGTAAACAGGAAATTACAGGCGAAAATCCTCGTGCTTATACGTACCGCTATGTCGGTATTCCGCACGCAGTCTATATGAATTCAAATAATCTATGTATGGAGGAGTATATTGAAGAATTAAAATCATATACTATTGATAATCCGCTTGAAATTACGGCAAATGGACGGGATTACGGTGTGTACTATACAAAGGCTGATTTTTCGGGCGAAACTGAAGTAATCGTTCCGCAAAGTAAAATGTACACCGTTTCGGGAAATAATATAGACGGATTTATTGTGACAGTATACTAAATTCTGATATAATTGCAGAATTTATATAACAGAATAATCAGAAAGAAATGTGAGTAATTTGAAAAAAATATCATTTATTTTAGGTATAATAATATGTGCTGTTTCCCTCGTGTCCTGCAGAAATGACAGCAAAGGTGACGGTACAGGTCATATGTACGATGTACCGTTACTCGGTAATCCTCAAAGCCTTGACCCGCAATTTGCCAATGACCCGTCATCTAATACGGTTATCAGAAATCTCTACAGCGGTTTGATGCAAATCGACAACAACGGGAATGTTGTCTGCTGTAACGCTGAAAGCTATACTGTTTCAGATGACGGTCTTATATATACTTTCAGGTTGAAAGATGATAATTTCTGGTTCTTTGATACAAATAATGATGATATAATTACAGAAGATGAGTATTTCCCGGTAACAGCGCAGGATTACGTTTTCGCATTACAGCGTGTCCTTGACCCTAAAATGAAATCACCTTATGCAGAGGATTTTATTTGCATAATGGGTGCTTCGTCAGTGATTTACGGCGAAAAACCTGTCACTACAGCCGAAATACTCGCCGCAGACAGCCGTACTCTTATGATAGTGCTTGAAAGACCAAATGCAGAGTTTCTGAATCTTATGGCATCTCCTGCCGCTTACCCTTGCAATGAGGAGTTTTTTAATTCCACAAAAGGCAGATACGGGCTTGACGATAAATCCGTTATGTCAAATGGTGCGTTTTACGTACGGCAATGGTTCTACGACGATTACGGCGATAACAATATCCTCTATATGAAAAGAAATGATGCAAACTGGAGCGAAACTTTTGATATTGCGCCGTCATTCCTCAGTTTCACAATCGAAAGAAGTGAGGACGATATACGTGAACTTTTCAGGCAGGAAGAAATAGAATGCTTTACATCTGCTGACGCAAGCCTGTATAATACGGAAAAATATTCCGTGAACGCTGTCAGCGCAACAACTTTGGGACTTATTTTCAATAAAGATAACAAACACTACTCAAACGGGAATTTGCGGAAAGCTCTCGCTCTTGCGATAAACAGGGATTTGCTTGATACTTCATCTGATAATGATTTGCAGACCGCAGGAGGTATAATTCCGCCCGCAATAAAATTCCACGGCGAAATTTACAGGGAACTTGTTTCAGATAAACAGTTTTACTCCTACGATGAGGAAAAAGCTGTTGAATACCTTAATACAGCAAAAAAAGAATTGAAAACTGAAAATTTTGTTCCGGTTAAAATACTCGTGAACGCTGAAATTGTAAATTCCTCGTATCTGCAAACTATTGCTCAGCAATGGCAGGACGTTTTAGGCTTGAATGTGGGTATTGAGGACGTGACATCAGATGAATTCTATCAGCGTATCGAAAACGGTGACTATACTATTGCACTTTACCCCGTAAAAGCAAAAAGTGCTGATATTATTTCCGTAATCCGTGAATTTGAAAAAACAAATTGCCTTGTAAATGCAATCCCTGAAGAAAAATTATCTCCGTCTCTGATGAGCAGTAACTCGGTTGACGAAATATTGCAGTCATATATTACAGCAGAAAAAACAATTGCAGATAGTAATCAGTTTATACCGCTGTTCTATAGAAATTCGTATCTTATAGCTTATAATGATAATGAACAGATAATATATGACCCGTTCACTGAATCAATTGACTACAGACTTGCTCTTAATTACGATTAAAGAGTATTTCCCAAAAAAACGCATTCCCGTAAAGAGAATGCGTTTTTTTATACTAATTTCGTTCTAAAAAACGTGCAAGATTTGCGAATAGATTGTGCCTGTTACAAGGAAAAGTGACGAAGCCATACTAACGTATGTCGAGTTACTTTGACGCAGTAACAGGTGCGAGATAGTCGCAAAGATTGTCGTGTTTTTAGAATGAAATTAGTATCATTTGCCTTTGTGCATTTCGGTAATCGCACTTGAGAAATTTTCAATCACGTTGAATACGGAGTCAACACTCTGGTCGTGATATTTGAAATATGTATAGTATCCGCCGTATATCAGAAATGTCATTGTCATTTTATTTTCAATACTCGGCTTGTAATCGGGATATGCAGTGTAGATTATTTTATACAGTTCCTTTTCAAGCAAATCTATAAAACTACTGCTTCTGTTACCCTCAAACAGAATTTTTATCAGCTGTTCGTTTGCAACGAAAGTTTGTGTAAGTTCTTTTATGAAACTTTTGTTATTCCTGAAAATATTTTCAGGGTGTTCTATACCGTCAAGACAGCTTTGTACAACATCACGCTCAAGAGTTTCAGATAAATCGTAAATATCACTGTAGTGCAGATAAAAAGTAGCTTTGTTGATATTTGCAAGTTCAGTGAGCTCCTTGACCGTGATTTTTTCGAGCGGCTTTTTTGAGCGCAACTGCAAAAAAGCATTCCTGATAGCACATCTTGTTTTTTCAATTCGTAAATCCATATTATCACTTCCCCATTTATTATATAAATTTTTAGACTTTTTTATACTGTAGTTGCTTAATCGACAATAGTTAAAAATTGCTTATTGAAAATTATAAACTATTGTCTTATAATATATTATAGTATAATAATAGTCTTTTGTCAATATATTTTCAGTTAAAATTTTTTTAAGAAAAGGTGAATTTAATGGATATTTACGGTTTCTATAAAGGCGATTGCTTTAACGCTTATGAATACCTCGGCGCACATATTGAAAACAGAGGGACAATGTTCAGGACGTACGCTCCGAATGCAATGAAAGTCTCTGTTATAGGCGATTTCAGCGGCTGGAAAGATTTACCTATGCTGCAAATTATGGACGGGAATTTCTATGAACTCTATTGCCCCGACGCAAAAGAAGGTATGCGCTATAAGTACAGGATTTACAATAAAAAAGGCGATTTCATAGACCATTGTGACCCTTACGGCTACAGCAGTGAATTACGCCCCGGAACGTGTTCAGTTATACGCAGTCTTGATTATAAATTCCATGATACAAGGTGGCTGAATAAGCGTACAGACGGCAGGGATAAGCCTATGAATATATATGAAGTACATCTTGGTTCGTGGCGGAAACCTGAACAAAAAGAGGGTTGTGCTGAATGGTACAATTATTCCGAAATATCAGATGAGTTGATTAGTTATGTAAAAAAATATGGCTATAATTATATAGAATTTATGCCGTTGAGTGAACACCCTTGCGATGAATCGTGGGGGTATCAGATAACAGGTTTTTTTGCACCAACTTCACGTTACGGTACTCCGCAGCAGTTAATGGAACTCGTTGACAAATGTCACAAAAATGATATAGGCGTTATAATGGATTTTGTACCGGTTCACTTCGCAGTTGACCACTACGGTCTAACAGAATACGACGGTACTAAGTTATATGAATACCCTGATGATTCAGCAGGATATAACGAGTGGGGAAGCCGTAACTTTATGCACTCAAAAGGCGAAGTGCGCTCATTTTTGCAGTCGTCAGCTGATTATTGGCTGAATATGTACCATTTCGACGGCTTACGAATGGACGCAATAAGAAATATAATTTACTGGAACGGCGACGAACATCGTGGCGAAAATCATATAGCTATGAATTTCATAAGAAATCTGAACAGAGGTCTTAAACAACGTCACCCGTCAGCATTTTTAATAGCAGAAGATTCGTCAGCATATCCCCATGTAACTGAATCTCTTGAAAACGGCGGACTTGGATTTGATTATAAATGGGATTTAGGCTGGATGCACGATACACTTGAATATTTCCAGAGTTCACCAATGTACCGCACTCGTGACTACCATAAACTTACTTTTTCAATGCTTTACTTTTACAGCGAAAGATTTATTATGCCGTTTTCTCATGACGAAGTCGTACACGGAAAAGCAACTATTGTCCAGAAAATGAACGGGGATTATGATGACAAATTCCCTCAGGCAAAGGCAATGTATATGTATATGACTGTACACCCCGGTAAAAAATTAAACTTTATGGGGAATGAATTCGGACAATTGCGTGAATGGGACGAAAAACGTGAACAGGATTGGGATATGCTGAAATACCCTGTACACGATTCTTTCCGTGAATATATAAAAGCATTGAATATGATTTACCTGAAATACAACGCTTTGCACTATGATTACGACCCTCTTAATTTTGAATGGTCTGATTGTAATTCTGCTGACAGATGTGTGTACGCAATCCGCCGTAAAAGTGAACAGGGGCATATTTTAGCTGTTCTTAATTTTTCCGACTGGAATCAGAAAGACTATTCTGTTATAGTAGGGGACGACTGGAAAGAAAAATTACTGCTTGATTCAGATGAATGCAAATACGGCGGTAATACTGTTGATGTGAAAAACAATTACACAAGAAACGGTGACAGGCTTATTATGGATATTCCTGCATACAGCGGAAGAATATTTTTACTGAAAAAGAAATAATTAACTTGAAATTCAGCAACTGAAAAATATGTTGCCGGATTTGCTTATATAAAATAACAAAAAAGGCGTTCCGCATATCACGGAACGCCGTTATTTTTAGCGTTTGTACGGTATTCGGACGGCGAAATGCCTACAGATGTCCTGAATTGCCTTGCAAAGTAGTTATATGAGGAATATCCGCATTCTTTCGCTATGTCCGTGACGGTTATATCAGTCGTTTCAAGGAGTTCTTTTGCTTTTTCGATACGGAATATTATCATTTCCTCGATGATACTTTTACCAAAATATGATTTGTATATTTTTTGCAGGTAACTTTTACTTAAATAGAGATTTTTGGCGATTTCATCTATATTCCACGGAAGTTCAGGGTTTTTCATAATTTTACTGCGGAGCATACATAATTTTTCAAAATGCGGATTCAGATTATTTTCGGAAATGTTATAGTTGTATATCCTGTTTACTGAAGCTCTGTGCATAGAATCACTGATACATATTTTCTGATTGACTTCACCGCTGTAAAGCCCTGCTACAAAATCAATATTACAGTTTTCGTCAGCGGAAAATTGCGTTCCCCTGATTTTATTCACAAGTTCGGGGATAATCTCATCATTACGATTGTTGGCTGTTGTGATGATACAAAATGTATCGTCAGCCCAAAAACCGCATATTTCACCGGATTTCGCAATTTCCCTGAGAAATCCCGCAAAATGTGCAGTTATTTCAAGACATTTCTTTTCACCGCTTTTGAAATATATTTTACTAAGACCTGTAAGCTGAATACGAATAAAATTAACTGATATACCTTGCCCGTCAAGTGTTTTAACCATATCCGTGAAAACTTTTTCAATGCCTGCCCTGTTGAGTAAATGCGTATTTTCGTCGTATATTGCAGTATTTCTTGTGTTCGCTGATATATTGCTGGATATTGATTTTATACGGAGATGTTCAAGAGAAAAATTCACATTATTCAGCCAATATAAGTACGGTTTGCTGAAACTCATGGGTTCTTTGCCGAACGATAAGGCACTATAGCCGAAAAATTTGTTATTATAGTGCAATGGTGAAATGTAATACGCACATGGGTATGGCAGATTCTGATTAAAAGCAGGGATAATTTCGGACGAACTGAAATATTCACCTGAAATATCTTTTCTTTTTACTTCTGATTTGGACATGATAATTTTCACATCGTCACCGTTCCTGAAAGTAAGGCTTTCCTCTGATTCAAGATATTTCCTTGTGAGGCATATTTCAAGGCGTTTCATCTTATATATATAATATGTGTAATTGTCAAGGCGGTCAGCAAAATCAGCTATATTGTCAGTATTCGATATGTCAAAAAGCATATCACGGTTAAGAATATCAGTTTCAAGGCGTGAATTTACCTTGTTTTTTCTTGTAATGCTTTTGTCTGTATGGATTTCCTGACTACAGCCGCAACTGCACCCGAATATGATTCCGCCATTATTATTGAGTATTTTGCTTGATATTTTGCCTGTAATTATCCTGTAAAGCCGTCTGAAAGATTCCGCACCAAGCTGGAAATTAGGTCTGCTGAATGTAGTTATTGACGGGGAATTATTTTTAGCATCTTCCGTATTGTCGTACCCTGTAACAGCTATATCTTCAGGGACTTTTATTCCGCTGTTTATAAGGCGTTCTATGAGTACTATAGCAGAATGGTCATTCCCACACACAACAGCATCAGGTTTTTCAATTTCATTGTTGATGATTCTGTCAGCAAGTGCTTTTGCGGCATCTTCCCAGAAATCACCATAAATACAGCTTTTGCGGTCGTAATAAAGTCCGTGTTTTTTCATCGAAATTTTGTAGCCGTTCAGGCGTTCGTAAGATACAAATGCATTTTTAGGTCCTGTAAGGCAGTAGATTTTATTACACCCGTGTACGTCAATCAAATGGTCTGTAATTTGTTCGAATGCAGAACAATCGTCAATAGCAGTTGATTCAAAACGTTCGTGGTCAGGGGAATCAAGCAGCATTACAGGCTTTTCTGAACTCTCAAGCAGGCGGTCAATATAGTTTATAATTTTCTCATTGCAAAAAGTATTTCTTTCGTATAAAAAGCCGTCAAATTTATCGGACAAAATAAGTTCAAATATTTTCTTATCGTACTCTTTTTGCGGAGTGTCAAGCGAAAAATTATGTGTTGCTGTAAGTACAGCGATATTGCAGTTACTTTTGAATGCCTGCGTGATTATTCCCTTCAGGATTTCCTCCTGAAAATCAAAGTGGCACGATGTTATGACAACACCTATAAGCAGTCTTTTTTTCAAGGCGTACCTCCTTTATTTTATATGATTACAACAGATTTCGTTATATATGTACTATTATATCATATTATTACATAAAATGCAAGATTAAATTGAACATATTTTGCCGGAAAGTAAAAATAATCTTTTTAATAAGATATAATAATTCATTGCCAAATATGAAAAAATTGTGTATAATAATATTGATGTAATAAATTTAAGGGGGATGTTTTATGAAATTAAACCTAAAACGTGCTGTTTCCGCAATGTCTGCTATGATAATTGCCTCAACTACTGTCGCTGTTCCGAAAGCTGTTGAGAATTTTTCGGCAAATGCAGCATCAAATGTAATGCTTGAGTACCTTAACAGAGGAATTTCAGCAGTCAATACCAGAAACGGAATGCTTGTAAGCTGGCGTTACCTTGCGAACGATGACGATAATGCAGTATATAAACTGTATCGTGACGGTTCACTTGTGTACACAAGCGAGGCAGGTCAGTCAACCTGCTATCTCGATAAGGAGGGAAGCGCATCTTCAAAATATCGTGTAGATACGCTTTCAGGCGGGAAAGTTGTCGGTTCGGAGGAATGTAAACTCATTTCAGATAATGCGTACTTTGATATTCCCATGACACCGCCGACAAGTTCAGATTGCTCCTACAGCCCGAATGATATGTCTGTAGGCGATATTGACGGTGACGGTCAATATGAACTTTTTGTTAAATGGGACCCGTCAAATTCAAAAGATAACTCTCAGAAAGGTAAAACAGGCAATGTTTTTATTGATTGCGTAAGGCTTGACGGCACAAGAGTATGGAGAATTGATTTAGGTAAAAATATCCGTGCAGGTGCGCATTATACGCAATTTTACGTTGCGGATTTTGACCTTGACGGTAAAGCTGAAATGACTTGCAAGACTGCTGATGGAACAGTTGACGGTACAGGCAAAGTAATAGGCGATGCATCGAAAGATTACAGAAATTCAAGCGGATATATTCTTTCAGGTCCTGAATATTACACACTTTTTGACGGTGCGACAGGTGCAGCACTTGATACTGTTGACTACGTACCCCAGAGAGGTGAAGTATCAAAGAAAACATGGGGCGATGATTACGGAAACCGTGTTGACAGATTCTGGGGTTCTGTTGCGTATGTTGACGGCGTTCACCCTTGTGTAATAACGGGACGTGGCTATTATACAAGAATGAGTGCGACTTGCTACGGCGTTGAAAATAAAAAACTCGTTCAGAAATGGGCATTTGATACGGGACATAATTCGTCTGCCGCAGGATATGGCGACGGTAACCATAACAGTATGCCTGCTGACGTTGACGGCGACGGTAAACAGGAAATCGTAACAGGTTCAAGCTGTATTGATGATAACGGTAAAATTCTCTGGAATACAGACCAGGGTCACGGCGATGCAATGCACCTTGCTGATTTAGACCCGACAAGAGAAGGTCTTGAGTTATGGATTTGTCACGAGGAAAGTAAATCAGGTTTTGGCGTAAGTTATATAGATGCTAAAACAGGTGAAATTATTTTCCACGATAACGGCTCTAAAGATACAGGAAGATGTGCTGCCGATAACATATGGACAGGTAACCCCGGAGCTGAAATGTGGGGAAATGGTAACGACGTTAAGAATGTAAAAGGCGAACTGCTTTCGTGCAGAAGACCGTCTATCAACTTCTTCAGCTATTGGGACGGCGACCTTGAGCGTGAACTCCTTGACGGCTCAACAGATTCGCCTGCAACAATTACAAAGATGAAAGAGGACGGAACTCTCACACAACTCCTCTCAACAGACGGCTATTATACCTGCAATACTACTAAAGGAACGCCTTGCCTTTCAGCTGATATTTTCGGTGACTGGCGTGAGGAACTCATTGTTCGTGCAGCTGACAGTAAGTCGGTAAGAGTTTATTGCACACCGTATGATACAGATTACAGAATAACAACGCTTATGCACGATGCACAATACAGAATGCAGGTATCTTCGCAGAATACCGCTTATAACCAGCCTCCGCACCCGAGCTTCTTCTTAGGTACAGGGTACGATTTACCGGCAAGACCGACAGATACTGTAAATACAAACGGTGTTGTTGCAACTCCCTCAAAACAGGGTGCTGAAGTTAATACAAAATACAAATACAAGATAAAGAACAAAAACAGCGGACTTTACCTTGAAGTTGCCGATTCAAAGGCTGAAAACGGCGCAAATGTACAGCAGGGTACAACAGGCGCAATGAACTGGACTTTTGTTGAATCCGAAACTCCCGGATATTATTACATTTACTCCGAACTTGGCGACGGTAAAACATTCCTGCTTGATATTGACTACGGTAAAACTGAAAACGGTACAAATATAGGCATTTACGGTAATACAGACAGTGACGCTCAGCTTTTCAAACTCGTTGACAATGGTGACGGTACATATGCAATCTGCACAAAAGTTACAAATGATGGAAGCGGTATAGGCGTAACATCAGGTTCAAAAGAAAACGGTGCAAACGTTATTGAGTGGGAATGCAATGACAGCGATGACCAGAAATGGATTCTTGAAATCAGTATCGATAAACTTAACGGCAAATTGATAAAAGATTTAGCTGTAAAAGATTTAGATAACTACCAGAACTGGAAAATCGATGATTCAGCAGAAACAGGCGACCTTGTTTTCGGTGACCGTGATGTGACATATTTGTCAATTCCTGAATCGCTTATCGGTGCGGAAATGATACAGACAGCTTGCGATTCAAAGAACAGCAAGGAAGATTTAGCTGAATTTACATCAGATAAGGATATTACAGTATACGTTGCAATCGATACACGTGTAGAAAGTTCAATGGGTACTGTTCCGGAATGGCTGAAAGACTGGACAAAAACAGGCGAACAGGCTACAAACAGCGGAGATGTGACATTTGACATTTATGAGAAATCATATAAAGCAGGTGAAAAAGTTACTCTTGGTGCAAACAGTACAAATTACAACGTTGTAAACTACACAGTTTTTGTGAAAGAATCCAAAACTGAACCTGTTGAAGCAACGACAGTACCAACAACTGCACAGCCGACTGTTTCGACAACAACTACTACAGTAACTACTACCGTAACAGAAACGCCGGTAAAATCAAATATCGGTGATGCAAATGAGGACGGTGTTATCAATATGGCTGATACAGCTGCAATTATACAGTATATCGGCAATAAAGATACATACGGACTTACAGAGCAAGGCATTTTGAATGCTGATACAAACGCAGACGGACAAATTACAGGTGTTGATGCGTTCATAGTGCAGAGATTACTTGCACATGAAATAGACAAACTGCCTTATTTGGAATAAGTTATTTCTTTGAATTTATATAACCTCTCCCAAAAAAACTCTCCTGAATTGCAGGGGAGTTTTTTACTTGATTTCAGTGAAAAAATGTGATATAATATATAAACTGAAAGTGAAAGGAGAATTTTATGCTTGTTAGTTTAAGTAATATAAATAAATTTTATAACGGAAATCAGATACTTAAAAATATTTCCCTTACGATTGATGAAAATGATAAAATAGGTCTTGTGGGGAATAACGGTTGTGGGAAATCGACTTTGCTGAAAATATTGACAGGTAATATTGAGGCTGAAAATGGTAGTATTATTTCGCTTGCCTCTAAAACTACAATCGGCTATCTGGAACAAATGGGCGGACTTGATTCGGAGAATACTGTCATAGACGAAATGTGGAAAGTGTTTGAACCTGTACAGAAAGCAATTGACAGATTACGTGAAATAGAACTTGAAATAGAATCAGGGGATAATTCGTCGGCTGATGAGTATCAACAGTTATCATCGTGGATAGAGGCAAATGACGGCTATAATACGGACGTGAAAATACGTATGATACTTAACGGTATGGGATTTTCGGAGCAGGAACTCAACAGAACAGTTTCAGGATTCAGCGGAGGTGAAAAAACACGTCTTTGTATAGCGAGATTACTTCTTGAGGAACCAAATCTCCTTATACTTGATGAGCCTACGAATCATCTTGATTTCAAAACAATAATGTGGCTGGAGGATTACCTTAAAAGTTACAGAGGAGCAGTTTTAATAGTAAGCCACGACAGGTATTTTCTTGATAAACTCTGCACGTCAATATGCGAGATAGAAAGGGGAGTGCTGAAACGTTACAAGGGGAATTATTCAGCATTTGTCCGTCAGCGTGAAGAAAATGATACTCGTCAGGAAAGGGAATACGAACAGCAACAGAAACAAATTGCCAAAATGGAAGATTATGTTGCGAGGAATCTCGTCCGTGCCTCAACGACGAAAATGGCTCAGAGCAGGCGGAAACAGCTTGAAAAAATCGAACGCATAGAAAAGCCGTTCCACGACGAAAAACACGCTAAAATAAGTTTCACGTATGCGATTGAACCGCCGTTGGAAGTGCTTAAAGTAAAAAATATTGACATATCAGTCGGCGAAGGTGTTGGAAGAAAAACGCTTATTGATAATGTCAGTTTCGAAGTAAGGCGTGGCGAAAAAGTCGGGATTATAGGCGATAACGGTATAGGCAAATCAACATTGCTGAAAATAATTCAGGGGCTTTTGCCTCACGAGGGGAAAATTCACTGGAATACAAATGTAAAAATATCTTACTTTGAACAGGAAAGCACAAATCTTAACCGTGAACTCACTGTAATGGAGGAATTGCATAGCCGTTATCCGCTTCTGTCTGATTTGGAAGTGCGGAATCTGCTTGCACAAGTGCGGTTTGTAGGCGAAAACGTGTTCAAAGAAACAGGCGTTATAAGCGGTGGAGAACGTGCGAAATTATGTTTTGCGATAATGATGCAGGAACACGGTAACGTGCTGATACTCGACGAACCTACGAATCATCTTGATTTGAGTTCAAAAGAGGCGATAGAAACAGCGTTACAGGAGTACACGGGAACAGTGATTTTTGTATCACACGACAGGTATTTGTTAAGCAAAATAGCGGACAGGTTAATTGAATTAACAGACGGCGGATACAGGGAACATAACTACGGTTTTGAAAAATATCTTGACGTACTGCGTTCTGAACAGGCTGAAGAAAAACGTATTGCTGAACTCGAAAAGACTGCGAAAGCTGTTGAAAATGCAAAGGAAAAACAGGCGAAAACTTACAGGAGCAAACAACAGCGGAGTGCTGATACAGCACGCAAAAATGAAATGAAACGCCTTGAAAAAGAAATAGATGATTTTCAGATGCGGATTGATTCGCTCACGGAGGAAATCGCAAAAGAAGAAGTGTATACAAATTACGAACTTATGAACGCAAAATGTGCTGAAATTGATGAACTTAAACGCAAAATAGATGACAATTTTGACAAACTCATTGAACTTGATTCGGAATGATTGTCATAATATACATTTATAAACGATAAATATTATCTAAAACGCCTAAAATTCAAAAAAACACTTGAAAAATTTGCAGAAATGTGTTATAATAAAGTCCAACATATTTTTAAGGAGGAATTGAAAATGAAACATATCAGAACTATCAACAAAGCTAATCTCAAGGAGTCAGCTCAAAAGGGCGGTTGTGGTAAGTGTCAGGCTTCATGTCAGTCTGCTTGCAAGACTTCGTGTACAGTTGCTAACCAGAAGTGCGAGAGATAAGGCGATTCAGTCTGTCAGGGCAGTCTTGAACTGCCCTCTATTTTTTACAGTGAGGATGTTGAGTATGATACATAAATATAAACTTAATGGGTTCAATATCGTTCTTGATGTCAACAGCGGAGGAGTGCATATTGTTGATGAACTCACATATGACCTGCTTGATAATGTTGAACCGCCTTTTGATGAAAAATGTCCGGAAGATGTTGTCGAAAAGCTGTCAAAAGTCTATACTCCTGAAGATATTGAGTCTTGCTATCAGGAAATTGTTGAACTTTATAATGACAAGATACTTTTTGCAGAAGATGATTACGAGAAATACGCTGAATATTCAGTCGCATCACCTGTTAAAGCTATGTGCCTGAATATAGCCCACGATTGTCAGCTGAGATGTAAGTACTGCTTTGCATCTATGGGCGATTTCGGGAAAGGACGTAAACTTATGTCGTTCGAAACGGGAAAGCACGCTATTGATTTTCTGCTTGAAAATTCAGGCGACAGACCTAATCTTGAAGTTGACTTTTTCGGCGGTGAACCGCTTATGAATTTCAACACGGTGAAGCAAATCGTTGAATATGCACGTTCCCGTGAAAATGAATACGGCAAAAAATTCAGGTTTACGATAACAACAAACGGGCTTCTTCTTGACGACGATAAAATTGAATTTATTAACAAAGAAATGTCAAACGTTGTGCTGTCAATCGACGGCAGAAAGGAAGTAAATGACTATTTCCGTGTATTGCCGAACGGTCAGGGTTGTTATGATATGATTTTGCCGAAATATAAGAAACTTGTCGAGGGCAGAGGTGATAAGGAGTACTATGTCAGGGGAACTTTCACGAATAAGAACCTTGATTTTTCGAACGACGTTTTCGCCCTGTATGAGGCAGGTTTTGACCAGATTTCAATTGAACCTGTTGTGGGTAACGATGACGAGTATGCGCTTACTGAAAAAGAATTGCCTGCTGTATTCAAAGAATATGAGGTGCTTGCGAAAAAAATTATTGACAACGAGAAAAAAGGTAATAAATTCAACTTTTTCCACTTTATGATTGATTTAGACCAAGGTCCGTGCGCTATAAAAAGATTACGTGGATGTGGATGTGGTAACGATTACGTAGCAATTACACCGGACGGAGATATTTTCCCGTGTCATCAGTTTGTCGGAGTTGACGAGTATAAAATGGGCAATATAGACGAAGGTACGTTCAATCAGGAGATGAAAGCTGATTTTTCGAAATGCCATATATATTCGAAACCCGATTGCCGCAGATGCTGGGCGAAATTCTATTGCAGCGGCGGCTGTAATGCGAATAACTACAAATATATGGGCGATGTGCGTTCAGCGCATAAGATTTCGTGTGAACTCGAAAAAAAGCGTCTTGAATGTGCCATAATGATAAAAGCAGTCCGTACATTTGGCGAACAGGAAGAATAATTCAACAAAAAATCCGCTGCATTTCAGGGAATTTATGCGCAGTTTACCGAAAATATGCAGACAAAAAAGCTGTTGTACTTTACTATAGAAGTATAACAGCTTTTGTTTATAAAATCTAATCTTCATCGTAAAACATATTGTAGTTCATAGCACGGTGACTGTAAGTGCTGAGGACAAGCCCTATAATAGTGTACATACTCACCATAGCAGTACCTCCTCCGCTTATGAACGGCAACGGAACGCCAATAACAGGCGCAACTTTAAGAACCATTCCTATGTTCATAAGACAGTGAGTGAAAAATAATCCGAAAGCACCCATACAGATGAACCGCCCAAGACGGTCACGGGCAACACGGCTGTCCGCAAATACTTTGAGGCAAATATAAGCAAGTACAATCAGTATGCCTATTGAGCCGACAAAACCGAAAACTTGTCCCGCATGAGCGAAAATGAAGTCGTTATGAAGTTCAGGGACGTATATATACTCATTTTGTCCTGCGAAAATCCCTTTACCGAAAATACCTCCCGACTGTATTGCTGTAAGCCCTAAATCCTGCTGATATTCGATATTTTCGGGGTCTGTACCGGGCTTGAAAAGAATCAGTATTCGTTCTTTGTGGAAATTGTCAAGGAAATTGAACCACATAAATGCCACGCCTCCTGCAATTATAAACGGAGCTGCAAGCAGATATTTCCACGATATATGGGCGGATATAATCATAAATCCAAGCATAGCGGCGAATACGATAGCTGTACCGTAGTCGCCCTGAATCGCAACAATTCCGATAGGAACGGCACCATGCAGGAGTAATAGCAACATATTCAGAGGTTTGTTCATTTTCTCCTCGACTTTTGAAAGATGATAGCTGAAAGTAAGAATAAAGGCGATTTTCATAATTTCAGATGGCTGCATACTTATCCCGAAAACGCTTATCCATGCACGGTCGTCAGCACCGTCCCTTGTGATACCGAGTGAAGTGAAAGTGAGTCCGACAACAGCAAGTGAAAGCGGAGCGAAAATCCACCATAATTTTACAAGTTTCCTGTAATCGATTTTTGAGAATATCAGTGAAGAAATAAATCCCAGACACATTGAAACAAATTGCGTATGCCAATATTTTTCGCCTATATTTTCGCTTTCGCTTATACCGCTTGCTGTAATTGAATATATGAGCATTGTGCCGATAACGGCGCATACAGTGACGGCAAAAAGCAGACCTGCATCAATAGGGTGTTTATTTGCAGGCAAATTTTTGAATGCAGATTTCATTGTACTCCTCTTTCATTTTTCATTCCAGTATTTTCTGTCAAGACTTCTGTACTGAACAGCTGCCGCAACGTGTTGACGGTGTATTATTTCGCTTTTATCGAGGTCAGCAATAGTACGTGCTACTTTCAGTATTCTGTTGTAAGCTCGTCCGCTTAAGCCCATATTATCGATGACGTTTTGCAATATACGTTCACCGCCGACATCAATCTGACAAAATTCATTTATTTTATCATCAGTTATGAACGCATTACAGGTGATAGAAGTACCCCTGAAACGTTCAGTCTGTATTTTTCTTGCGGAAATTACTCTCCTGCGGATTTCAGCTGAAGTTTCTTCTTTGCCTTTTGACGAAAGGTCCTTAAATTCCACGGGAGCGGCTTCAATATGCAAATCTATTCTGTCAAGCAAAGGTCCTGATATTTTCGAGAGATAATGTGATACTTGTTTTTGTGAACAGGTGCATTTTATTTTAGGGTGTCCGAAATAACCGCACGGACAAGGGTTCATAGCGGCGATAAGCATAAGACGGCACGGGTAAGTTGCTGTACCTGCTGCCCTTGAAATAGTCACTTTGCCGTCCTCTATAGGCTGGCGGAGCATTTCGAGGGTATGGCGGTCAAATTCAGCGAGTTCGTCAAGGAAAAGAAGACCGTTATGAGCAAGTGAAACTTCGCCGGGTTGTGGGATTGTACCGCCTCCCGTAAGTCCTGCCGATGAAATTGTATGGTGAGGCGCACGGAAAGGGCGAGTTGTGAGAATAGGGTTTTCGGGAGTAAGCAGACCTGATATTGAATGAATTTTAGTAGTTTCAAGAGCCTCCTCGAAAGTCAGCGGAGGTAAAATAGAGGGCATTCTTTTTGCAAGCATACTTTTACCACTACCGGGAGGACCTATCAGAATTGCATTATGACCGCCTGCTGCTGCAATTTCGAGAGCTTTTTTAGCTGACTGCTGACCTTTTACGTCGCAGAAATCAAGCACATCATTATAAGCAGCCTCAGGCGGTATGTAGTGTTCGCACGGAGTAAGCGGTTTTTCGTTGCGGAAATGCCTGATAAGTTCCAGTGCATTTTTTACGGCGTAAATGTCAACTCCCTGTATTACCGACGCTTCATAAGCGTTTGCGGAGGGTACAAAGACTGATTTTATACCTTTTTCCCTTGCAAGCATAACCATAGGGAGAACACCGTTGATATATCTGCAATCGCCATTGAGGGAGAGTTCGCCTATAAAAGCGCAGTTATCTGTCGGAATATCAATCATTTTCATAGCGGAAAGTATCGCCATAAATATCGCCATATCGTGTACAGAACCGCTTTTTTTCGTATTTGCGGGCGCAAGATTGACCATTACAGAGGCAATAGGGAATTTTATATCGCACGCACGCAAAGATGCACGTATTCTGTCACGGCTTTCTTTTACGACGGTATCAGGCAGTCCGACAATATCAAATTGCGGTTGACCTCTGCTTATATCTATTTCCACATCAACGGGGAAAGCATTCAGACCAAAAAGTCCAAGACTTGAAATTTTCGAGAACAAATTAAAACCTCCTTTATAAATCATCATAAATCATCCATATATATTTTTTCAGACGTTGAAACAGGCTGTATATTGGGATTTGTTTTTTCGGGTACGGGGATAAAATCCTTGTTTTCGTTACTGTAATATTGTTTGCTGTAATCTGAAACAAATTCAGGGTTATCATCTGTATCAGCAAGTAAATTATTGAATTGCGGAAAGCCTTCAGTGTGCATAAGCTGTCTGTAATCAAGATACGCACTTATTGAGGGGGAAGCCGTAACAGAGCCGATTATTCCTATGAGAAATGGGAAAGTGTTTACAGTCCTGAATCCGCCTAAAAAACAACCAATTACAATAATGCATTGTATTGCAAAGAAAATAACAGTGCAGATTTTATATTTCCCGCAGCCTGCAAACGCAATAACAGGCAACAGGATTATTTCAACAGCATAGGCGAAAATATTCGGGATTGTGAAAGGTTCACCGCAAAGTGACGGAATCCACGACAATGCGCTCAGCCATAGACCGAACATTATCATTACAGCAAATACTGCTGATTCAGCTATTGAAAAGAAAAAAATTTTACGGCAGAATTTTTCTATATCCTTTTTTCTTTGCAGGCAGGCAAGATAATGTGCGTGATTAGGCTGTTCTATGAGTTTTTCGTTTATTTTCATGAAATTCCTCCCTGCAATCTGATATAGTAAGTTTATTATAATTATAGTATACCACTTTTCTGTAAAAATGTAAATATAAACGGATAATTTTTACTGAATATTTTTGTGGGAAACTATAATTGTATAAAAATAACAAAAAACCGGATATTTATATGTAAAAATCCGGCGTATTTACTGAAAATGCAAAAAACATCTTGACAAATTTGGAATAATATGATAAAATAATATAGTATATCGATAGAAAAATACTGCTTTTTCTTTGCAAGATATTATATCACATATTCAGCATATTGTCAATAGTTTTTGCAGAATTTTTTTATCACCAATACAAAAATTATCGGACTTCCACGGAAAACAGTGCAATAAACAGCAAAAATCCATTATTTTCCGGAGAAGTCCGTCAGCAATTGCAATATATCTGCTGTTTATTTTTAACAACAGATATAAAGTCCAAAATAAATATAAGGAGGTTTCGCCTATGGTGAAAGTTACACCTAAACAGCTGGGAAAAAATGTCAGAATGAGTTTCGGTAAAATTACCGAACCGCTGGAAATGCCGAACCTTATTGAAGTTCAGAAAAACTCATATAAGTGGTTCAGGGAAGAGGGCTTGAAAGAAGTATTCCGTGATATGACGGCAATTACAGACTATAACGGCAATCTCGTCCTCAATTTCAAAGACTACCGTTTTGATGATACTCCCAAATATACCCTCGCTGAATGTAAGGCAAGAGGTGCTACGTATCAGGTTTCGATGTGGGCAACTGCTATACTCTGTAATAAAGAAACAGGTGAAGTCAAGAAAAATGATGAGATTTATATGGGCGATTTCCCTCTTATGACCGACAGCGGAACTTTCATTATCAACGGTGCTGAACGTGTTATCGTATCACAACTTGTGCGTTCACCGGGTGTTTATTATTCAGTCGAAAAGGATAAAACCGGTAAGGACCTTTTCAGTACGACGGTTATCCCGAACAGAGGTGCATGGCTTGAGTACGAAATGGACTCGAATGATATTGTGTACGTCCGTATCGATAAGAACAGGAAAATCCCGATTACTACATTTATACGTGCTTTAGGTATAAGTACAGATGATGATATATATGAATTTTTCGGCGAAGACGAAAGACTGAAACAGACTATTCTCCAGAAAGACCAGACGAAAAACAATTCCGAGGCACTTATTGACGTTTACAAGAAACTCCGTCCGGGCGAACCTCCTACAGTTGAGAGTGCTGTAACTCATCTGAATAATCTTTTCTTTGATGCGAAAAGATATGACCTTTGCCGATTCGGAAGATATAAGTACAATAAAAAATTAGGTATAGCTTCACGTCTTGCAGGACATACGCTTTCAGCACCTGTTGTGAATCCGATTACAGGCGAAGTTATGGCGGATACAGGCGAAACAGTAAGCTACAGCAAGGCTTGTGAAATCGAACAGGCAGGCGTATACAGTGCATTTGTTACTGTAGAAGCAAAAGAATATTACACAAATGAAAACGGCGAAACACAAGTACGTTTTGTTGAAAGAGTTGCTAAAATTATCGGCAACGGTATGGTTGACATAAAGGGCTATGTTGATTTTGATGCCGAAAAATATGGCATAAACGAAAAAGTTTCGTTCAAAGTCCTCCGTGAAATCATTGAAAATTCAGCTGATGCCGAAGAACTTGAAGAAAATGTCAGGAAAAAGGCTGACGAACTTGTTCCGAAACATATTATTCTTGACGATATTTTTGCAACAATCAGCTATTTCATCAATCTTTGCGAAGGTGTAGGCACTGTTGATGATATTGACCACCTCGGTAACAGACGTATACGTTCAGTCGGCGAACTTCTTCAGAATCAATTCCGTATAGGTTACGCACGTATGGAGCGTGGTATCCGTGAGAGAATGAATATTCAGACTCAGGACGGAAGTGCCCTCACACCGCAGTCACTTATCAATATAAGACCTATTTCCTCATCAATGAAAGAATTTTTCTGTTCGTCACCGCTTTCGCAGTTCATGGACCAGAATAACCCGCTTGCCGAACTCACTCACAAAAGACGACTTTCAGCACTCGGACCGGGAGGACTTTCAAGAGACCGTGCCGGATTTGAAGTACGTGACGTACACTACAGCCACTACGGAAGAATGTGTCCTATCGAAACGCCCGAAGGTCCTAACATCGGACTTATCTCGTATCTTGCAACTTTCGCAAGAATAAACGAATACGGCTTTATTGAAGCTCCGTACAGGAAAGTTGACAAGAAAACAGGAATTGTAACTAATGAAGTTGAGTACATGACAGCTGATGTCGAGGATAATTTTGTAGTAGCGCAGGCGAATGAACCGCTTACAGAGGACGGTAAACTTGCAAGACCACGTGTAAATGCACGTCACCGTGACCAGATTCTTGAATGTGACCGTGATATAGTTGACTACATGGACGTTTCTCCGAAAATGGTTGTATCAGTTGCAACTTCAATGATACCGTTCCTTGAAAACGATGACGCAAACCGTGCCCTTATGGGTTCGAACATGCAGAGACAGGCAGTACCGCTCCTCAAGACCGAAAGACCATTTGTCGGCACAGGTATGGAGTATAAAGCTGCTGTTGACTCGGGAGTATGTATTGTATCTGACTGCGACGGTACAATAAGTTATGTTGATGCTGATAAAATCAATGTTATCGGTGACGACGGCATTGAACGCAAATACGAACTTATCAAATTCAAGCGTTCAAATCAGGGTACTTGCGTAAATCAGCGACCTATTGTTTCAGTAGGTGACAGTGTGAAAAAAGGCGATGTACTTGCAGACGGACCTGCTACGGCAGACGGTGAAATTTCCCTCGGAAAAAATGCACTCATCGGCTTTATGACGTGGGAAGGCTACAATTACGAAGATGCCGTACTTCTTAATGAAAGACTTGTCCGTGAAGATGTATTCACTTCTGTTCATATCGAGGAATATGAGATAGAATGCCGTGATACTAAACTCGGACCTGAAGAAATCACCCGTGATATACCTAACGTAGGTGATGATGCACTTGCAAATCTTGACGAAAACGGTATTATCAGAATCGGCTCGGAAGTTACAGCAGGTGATATTCTTGTTGGTAAAGTAACTCCTAAGGGCGAAACTGAACTGACAGCAGAAGAACGTCTCCTCCGTGCGATTTTCGGCGAAAAAGCACGTGAAGTGCGTGATAATTCGCTTAAAGTACCTCACGGTGAAGCCGGTGTTATAGTGGACGTAAAAGTGTTCACAAGGGAAAACTGCGAGGAACTCAGCGCAGGTGTAAATATGCGTGTTATCTGCTATATTGCGCAGAAACGTAAGATAACAGTCGGCGATAAAATGGCAGGCCGTCACGGAAATAAGGGTGTTGTATCGAGAATACTCCCTGAAGAAGATATGCCGTTCCTCCCGGACGGAACTCCGCTTGATATCGTTCTTAACCCTCTGGGCGTACCGTCACGTATGAACATCGGACAGGTACTTGAAGTACATCTCGGTATGGCTTGTAAAGCACTCGGCTGGCATATTATGACACCTGTATTTGACGGCGCACATGAGGACGATATAAGAGAATGTTTCAAGCAGGCAAATGAATATAACAAAATGCACAAAAATGACCCGTTTGAACTTAAAACTATGGACAAAGTCATAAACCCGAAAGCCCTTGAATTTACTGAAGACTGTAAGTTCACCCTCTACGACGGACGTACAGGTGAAAAATTTGATAACCGTGTAACAGTCGGCTATATGTATTACCTCAAACTGCATCACCTTGTTGATGATAAGATTCACGCACGTTCCGTAGGACCTTATGCACTCGTAACACAACAGCCTCTTGGCGGTAAAGCACAATTCGGCGGACAGCGTTTCGGTGAAATGGAAGTATGGGCTCTTGAAGCATACGGTGCAGCTTATACACTTCAGGAAATCCTTACTGTAAAATCAGATGATACAATCGGACGTGTGAACACATATGAGGCTATTGTAAAAGGTCAGAATGTACCTACTCCGGGTATCCCTGAATCATTCAAGGTTCTTATCAAGGAAATGCAGTCACTCGGACTTGATGTGAGAGTGCTTGACGAAAATCAGGAAGAAATTGACCTCAAACAGGAATTTGATGATGACCCGATTCCCGCAAAAGACACTTACACGGAAGAAGAAACTAATGACCTTAACAGTTATTCTGATGATGAAATGGGCGACAGCGGATTCAGAGTCGGCGAAGATGAAAAAGATATTGACATGAATATTGATATGGACGATGATTTTGACCTTGATTCCCTTGATAAGGATGAGGAGTATAATTTTGATGCCGACGAAAACGAAAATGATGATGACCTTTTCGGCAGTGACAGCGAAGATGATGAAAATTTCGATATTCTTGATATTGATGACCCGTTTGACGAATAATTAAACAGATTTCCACGGAAAACGGTGCTGTATGCCTGTTTTCCGGGAAGTCTGATAAGAAGCCATACACGGTGGAGATTATACTGAACTTTTTTGCGGAATTATAACAGATTTGGTATATCTGCCGTGTACCGTGTATAACAGTATTCAGCATTGAATTGCAGGAGGTAGCAGTTTGAAATTTAATACTTTTGAATCAATTAAAATCGGTCTTGCTTCGCCGGAACAAATCAGAAGCTGGTCATATGGTATTGTTACAAGACCTGAAACCATAAACTACAGAACACAAAAACCTGAAAAAGACGGTCTTTTCTGCGAAAAAATATTCGGACCAACTAAAGACTGGGAATGCCACTGCGGAAAATTCAAGAAAATCCGTTTCAAAGGAAAAATATGTGACCGTTGCGGAGTTGAGGTAACAAGGGCAAGAGTACGCCGTGAAAGAATGGGCAGAATTGAACTTGCAGCACCTGTTTCACATATATGGTATTTCAAAGGTACTCCCTCAAGAATCGGTCAAGTGCTTGAAATTTCGCAGAAACGTCTTGAAGAAGTCCTCTACTTCACAAAGTACATCGTTACAGACCCCGGTACTACCGAACTTACTAAAAAACAGCTCCTTTCAGAAAAAGAATATCTCTCGTATCTCGAAAAATACGGCGATGATTTCAAAGCTGAAATGGGTGCGGAGGCTATTCAGAAACTCCTCAATGAATATGACCCCGAAAGATACGATGCTCACAAGGAAAGACTTGTTGAACTCGGTAAAGTTGCGATTACAGGCAGAAAAGTAGAGTGCCGTAAGAATCCTCTTGAGTGCGGCTGCGAGGAATGCCGGAAATTCGCACTTCTTACTGATGTTGAATGGAAAAATAATATAGAACTTTGTGCCGATGACCTCAAAAATGAACTTGTCGGACTTCCGGCAGGTCAGAAAAAAGTAAAACTTATAAAAAGATTGCAGATTATAGAGGCTTTCCGTATTTCAGGCAATAAGCCCGAATGGATGATACTGAACGTTATCCCCGTAATTCCGCCTGACCTCCGTCCTATGATTATGCTTGACGGCGGACGTTATGCGACTTCAGACCTGAATGACCTCTACAGACGTGTTATCAACAGAAATAACCGCCTTATCAAAATGATTGAACTCGATGCCCCTGATATTATCGTGAGAAATGAAAAACGTATGCTTCAGGAGGCTGTAGATGCTCTCATCGACAACGGCAGACACGGCAGACCTGTTACAGGTCCAAGCAACCGTGCATTGAAATCGCTTTCAGATATGCTGAAAGGTAAACAGGGACGTTTCAGACAGAATCTTCTTGGTAAACGTGTTGACTATTCGGGACGTTCTGTTATTGTCGTAGGTCCTGAACTCAAAATGTATCAGTGCGGACTTCCGAAAGAAATGGCTCTCGAACTTTTCAAGCCGTTTGTACTCAAAAGACTTGTCGATAAAAAGGCAATTGCAAATATCAAGTCCGCAAGAAAACTGATTGACCGTGCAGATAATAAAGTATGGGACGCTCTTGAGGACGTTATCAAAGACCACCCTGTAATGCTTAACCGTGCCCCTACACTGCACCGTCTCGGCATTCAGGCTTTTGAACCGATACTTGTTGAGGGACGTGCAATCAAGCTCCACCCGCTTGTATGTTCAGCATTCAACGCCGATTTTGACGGTGACCAGATGGCTGTACACCTTCCGCTTTCCGCTGAGGCGCAGGCAGAAGCAAGATTCCTTATGCTTGCGGCAAATAACCTGCTCAAGCCGTCGGACGGTAAACCGGTAGCAGTTCCGTCGCAGGATATGGTACTCGGCTCGTATTACCTTACAATGGCAAAACCGGGTGAACTTGGCGAGGGTAAAGTGTTCCGTGATGTGAATGAGGCTCTTATGGCTTATAATGAACATGATGTTTCGCTCCACGCAAATATCAAGGTCAGAATTACAAAGGATATAGGCGATAAGAAAGTTTCAAAGATTATCGATGCAACTGTCGGCAGGCTTATTTTCAATGAAAATATTCCGCAGAATCTCGGTTACGTTGACAGAACAAATTCAGATAAGCAGTTTGACCTTGAAATTTCGTTCCTCGTAGGCAAAAAGAAACTTTCCGATATTATCGAACGCTGTATCAAAATCCACGGTACTACAACGACTTCGGAGGTACTCGACAGAATAAAGGCTCTCGGCTATAAGTACTCAACAAGAGCAGCTCTTACAGTTGCTGTATGCGATGCCACAATTCCTCCGCAGAAAAAGGAAATCCTTGCAAAAGCAGATGAGGAAGTACAGGAAATTACTGAAGAATATAACTACGGCTATATTTCCGCACAAGAAAAATCATCTAAAATAGTAGCACTCTGGACGGCAACAACAGACGCTGTTACAAATGCACTTAAAGCGAATTTCGACCCGTATAACCCTATCTGGATGATGGCTGACTCCGGTGCGAGAGGTTCTATTTCACAAATCAGACAGCTTGCCGGAATGCGTGGACTTATCGCCAATACTTCGGGTGCTGTTATTGAAATCCCTATCAGAGCTAATTACCGTGAGGGACTTAATATCCTCGAATACTTCATTGCATCACGTGGCGCAAGAAAAGGTCTTGCTGATACGGCACTCCGTACGGCTGACTCAGGCTACCTGACAAGACGACTTGTTGATGTTTCGCAGGACGTTATTATCCGTGAGGAAGATTGCGGTACTACTGACGGCATAGAAGTATTTGAAATCACAAACGGCAAGGAAGTAGTAGAACCGTTGTCAGAAAGACTTGTCGGCAGATTCCTTGTTGATGATTTGAGAGATGACTCCGGTGAACTTATCGTTTCAAAGAATAAACTGATAAATGACGCTGATGCAAAGAAAATTATAGATGCAGGAATCGAAAAAATAAAAATCCGTTCAGTACTCCACTGTAAGGCGAAAACAGGCGTATGCGCAAAGTGCTACGGTGCTAACCTTGCATTCAATAACATTGTATCAGTCGGTGAGGCTGTCGGCGTAATTGCAGCGCAGTCAATCGGTGAACCCGGTACACAGCTTACAATGAGAACGTTCCATACAGGCGGTGTTGCTTCAGCTGATGCGGAAGATATTACACAAGGTCTGCCTCGTGTAGAGGAACTCTTTGAAAGCAGACGTCCGAAAGGTGCGGCTATTCTTTCAAGAATTTCGGGAATTGTTCATATTGAGGAAGTAAAAACAACAACAAATATCATTGTAACAAATGACGAAACAGGCGAATCAGAAAATTACATGATACCTTATAACCTCAAGAAACGTGTTACAGAGGGCGAAAAAATTACAAAGGGTACAAGGCTTACTGAAGGTAATGTTTACCCGACAGATATTCTCAATATCCTCGGTATACAGGACGTTCAGAACTACATCATCAACGAAGTACAGAAAGTTTATCGTTTACAGGGTGTTGACATCAATGACAAGCATATTGAAGTAATCGTCCGCCAGATGTTACGTAAAGTCAAGATTGATGAGAGCGGTTCAAGCTATCTGCTCCCCGGAACTCTTGTCGATTACAAGGAAATTGCAGAGATAAATGCCGAAATACAGGCACGTATAGATGCAGGCGAATATGATTTGCAACTCGTGCAGTATACTCCCGTTCTTCAGGGTATCACGAAAGCATCATCAAATTCAGACAGTTTCATGTCGGCAGCATCATTCCAGGAAACAACTAAGGCACTTACAGATGCAGCAATCAGAGGTAAGAGCGATAAACTTCTCGGACTCAAGGAGAACGTTATTATCGGTAAACTTATTCCTGCCGGTACAGGTATGGACTGCTATAACCACGTGAAAGTTGTGAAAAGCGACTCATCATCTTCTGTAATTGACCATAGCGTAAATGTAACAAATCAGATAGGCTGAAATGCATAAAAAATGACCGGATAAAAAAATCCGGTCGTTTTTGTTATATTATTAACCATTATTTGCCATAAATGTTTCTATGCTGTTTGTTCCGCCTGTTGAAACGTAAGCGTAATATGCGAGAATTGTTGATGCGTCGCTTGCGTCAGTCAGACCGTCGCCGTTGACATCAGCCGATAAAAGCTGTTCTGCTGATTCATCGGGTGTACCGCCAGTTGACTGCACTGAGTAGATAGCGAGTACCTGCGAAGCGTCGCTTGCGTCAATCAGATTATCGCCGTTGACATCTCCAACGACAAAAGCAGGCTTTTCGGGGATATTTTGCAGAATTTCAAATGTGTAGCCGTTTTTTTCGGCATATGTTTGTGCGGTTGAACCCTCATAGCCGTAAATTGTGCCGTTATATACACCGTCAGCGTTCGAAATTGTCTTATTATTAGAGCCTATTTTACAATCAGGGTTCAGAAAAGTTATTTTTGTTAAATTTGTACAGTTGTTAAAACACCATAAGCCTATTTCTGTAACATTTTCGGGGATTATTATTTCAGTCAGACTTGAACAATCTTCAAAAGCCTCACCACCTATTTTTGTAACGCTATTCGGGATTGTGATTTTGGTAAGGCTTGTACAATCTCCAAAAATAAAGCCGGATAATTCTGTAATATTTTCAGAGAGTGTTATTTTAGTAAGATTTGAACAGAAAGCAAAAGCACCCAAATCTATTTCCGTAACGCTGTTCGGGATTGTGATTTCAGTGAGGCTTGAACAGGTCTGAAAAGCCCATGCGTCTATTTCTGTAACACTGTCAGGGATTGTTATATCAGTCAGACTTGAACAGTTCTTAAAAGCCTGATAACCTATTGATGTAACAGGCAAACCCTCTATTTCGGCAGGAATGTCAACCGTAACAACTGTAGAGTCGCAGTCGCTGATAGACACATAGTCCGAATATTTCCGATAAGTGAGGTCGCCCAATTCGCCCTCGGTGTAGTCAAGTGCCATTGCAACGTTAGTTAAATTTTTTGCTGTACTGAACGGCATAACTCCTCCGACAACACAACAAGCAAGAACCCCTGCGACAAGTTTTTGATATTCATATAAACTACCTCCGTGAATTTTTTTTAATTATAACATATTTTTTAACAATTGTCAAGCAGATTTCCAAAAAAAAGCGAACCCCGTAGGATTCGCTTTTGTTATATCATTCAACATATGGGAGTTTAGTAATCTGTTTTGCCACAAGTAATTGCACCGCTAATGCGTCATTGCCCGTGATACCGGCAGTGCCGTCGCACATATCTGTATTTGCCTCACCCTGCGCTGATAATGCATATGCGTCATGATTGCCTATGTGCTGGATAATCGATGCAACGTCAGCCATATTAACTTCGCCGTCGCAATTTGCATCACCGAGGAGAGTAACTTCTACAGTTTCACCGCCTGTTGTGGGCTTTTCAGTTTCGGTAGTAGTTGTTGTTGAGGATTCGTCCTTGAGGTAAGCAGATACTATCTTGACACCGTCTGTCGGTGCGGATTCCTCATTTTCCTGAGCGTACCATATCTGACCTTCGTAAACAGTAGCTTTGCCGAGTTCAGCCTTGATTTTCTTGATAAGAGCCTCGTCCTCGATGACTTCCGTACCAAGTGAGCAGTTGAGGAAATTGTCAAGTACGTTAATTTTAACATCACCGCTCTTTGTAGCCTCCCACTGGAGATTTACCCAGTAGTATTCGCCGTCAAGTTCAACATTCACGCCGAGACCGCCGTTAGCGTACTCGATATTTTTGGGGAGTTCCACTTCAATATAGAAATCTTTCGCTGCTTTCGGGAGTGTCACCTGATAGCTGTTCTTAGTCTTGTCGTAGACAACTTTTCCATAAGTTTTAGACGGGTCAGCCTCTGTAGTGACTGTAGTTGTAGTCTTAGCAGGGTCTTTGGTAGTAGTTGCCGTTGTCGGAATCGGGTCAGGTTTAGGAGTATCCTTTGTGTAGAGGTCAGCAGGGAGTTCGTCAAGAGTTATGCAGTAGTCGCTCTGATACATAGCGATTGTATCTTCTTCCGTGTTGAAACGTGGGTCTGATACAAAATTTATATCAGGACTTCCGCCGTCATACCACGTCATAAAGTACAGCCAGCCTGCTTTTTCGCCGGTGAGATTTTCGAGAGTTGAGAAACTGTCATTTTCAGCCATTGAGACCATTTTCTTGCTGTCGTATTTCTCCATAATGTTGTAGAAAGTACTTGAATAAGCACTGTCATCGTGTGTAATTGAAGGCTGCCAGTTGTTTTCAGCGAGATACTTTGTACAGCTGTACTTATCATAGCCGATTATGTCAACATATTCGTCGCCGGGATACCAGTCTGCTGATGTAGCGAAATCATAGCTGTTCCATTCCCAGATGAGGTTGTGCAAGCCGAATTTTTCGGTGAGTGTCTTGTAAGTATAAATCCAGAGTTCTTTGTAAGCCTCTGAACCCTCTCTGCCCCACCAGAACCATGAGCCTGTTTCACCGCCGCCGCCTTCAGCCTCGTGGAGAGGTCTCCAGATTATCGGAATACCCTCGTCCTGAAGTTTGCTGAACTGTTCAGCGAGAGTTGTGAGAGCCTGCATATAGTACTGATTTTCCTTTGTACCCTCCTGTACAGCTTTGGACGGTGAGAAGTCTGTTTTTTCGCTGTAAGTTGTCTGCGCAAAATCAATTCTGCTGCCTATTTCGTAACTGCTCATATCAACGGGCACATTCAGGTGGAAAGTAGATTCAGCGATACCGTTTTTATTTTTAACCCAGTCGATTACACGTTCTGTAGAGCCGTCGTCACTGCCGAATGCAGGACAGCAGAAGTTACCATAATCAAAGCCTCTGAGAGCAGGATAGTGACCTGTAAGGTCATTGAGGTACTCAAACTCATACTCGAAATCGTGCGGTCCGTAGTTATAGATTTCCTGCTGACCTGAAATTATATGTTCCCCGTAAACGCTTGCGAGATATGACATCAGAGCTCTTGTTTCGTCTGTAGCGTTGACATCACAACAAGTTGTCTGAGTTGCCTTTATTTCAGCAAGTTCAGCAGGTTCAATGGTGAGGTAGTCGAAATTCGTCCAGCCCCATGATTTTTCGATAAGGACAGTATTTTTGCCCTCGTTGAGTTTCACAACAGGAACTACTATCTTCTCAAAGCTGTCGCTTGCAGGAACAGCAAGAGTACCTACAGATGTGCCGTTTACAGAGAGATTCTGTTGTTTTGCACCGCCTATTCCTCCTGCGTATATGATGATGTTGTACATACCTGCGGACGGTGCATCAACTTCAATGCTGATAGAACCGTCATCTTCCATACGAGCGACTTTACCGCCGCTTGCATTGCTGTCGTCTGTCACTGCGACTGTACCCGTCAGAACAGCGTCTTCGAACTCGTATTTTACCTCGTCAGCGGCAAAGACGTTCGAAACACTGAGAGCAGTGGCGTTGAGTGCCATAGCGGCTGCCATTACAGCAGCACCTGTTTTTCTCATAAATTTTGAATACATTTTTATCATACCCTCCGTTATTATATGTTTACAGTTCATAAACATATATTTATATACTTTAATCATAACATATCTTGTTAAAAAAATCAAGATATCAGCTGTAATTTTTCCAACTTCGTGCAATTTTTTGTATATTCATACAAATTTCAAATATAATTTTTTGACATATCAGCCAAATTTATATTAAATTTATTACTCAATTTCAAGACCGTTGAAAACTTCCCCGATATTTTTGCATATCAACAGACTTGCGTTTTTATCGTACTGCGTAGGCGATTTGTTTATGATGACAAGTTCCCTGCCTCTGAAATAGCGGACAAGACCTGCCGCAGGGTAAACGTTCAGCGATGTACCGCCTATTATGAGCGTATCGCAATTCCTGATAGCCTGCACTGCACCGTCCACAACAGTATCGTCAAGAGCTTCCTCATAGAGTACCACATCAGGCTTTATCAGACCTCCGCACTCATCGCACCGTGGTACACCGTCACTGCCGAAAACGTACTCAGCATTGAAGAATTTCCGGCATTTTGTACAGTAATTTCTGTGGACACTGCCGTGAAGTTCATACACTTTTTTACTTCCTGCTAACTGGTGCAAACCGTCTATATTCTGCGTGACAATCGCCGTGAGTTTCCCTGCTTTTTCAAGTTCGGCAAGTTTTATATGTGCGGGATTCGGTTTTGCGCCAAGGCAATTCATTTTCGCATGATAAAAACGGTAAAATTCCTCTGTATTGCACATAAAAAATGTTCGGCTTAAAATCATTTCGGGAGTGTATTCCCATTCCTGATTATACAAGCCGTCAACACTGCGGAAATCAGGTATTCCGCTTTCGGTAGATACTCCTGCACCGCCGAAAAATACTATTTGTTCTGAACCGTTTACTATTTCAGAAAATCTTTTTTCAGTATCCATAATCAAATTCACCTCATACTATTTTAACAAAAAACTGCCTGTTTTCCGACTCATTCCGTTCGCAGAAATATATCCGCTGATGTTTCCCCAGCAGGAGCTTTCCGCCCGAAATTATCAGTGTTTCGGAAGTATCCGACTTCACATCTGCCTCGCTTTTTATCATTATTGAAGCTGTAGTGTGCGGACAGAATATGACGCATATTCCCTCATATACACCGCTTTCTGTTACTGCCTCCGCAATTTCCGACGTTATATCGGTCAATCCACTGCAATTAGTCTGCAAATCAAATTTGAATAACATAATTAAAATTAACTCCTTTTCTGCATATCAGAATAATATTTACAAAAATAATTCAGTGTGCATTCCGTACATTTAGGATTTCTCGCCTTGCATATATCCCTGCCGAACTGCACTGTCTGATGACAAAAATGGCTTGATATTTCGGGCGGAAGAAGTCCCCTCAAATCCTTTTCGACTTTAGACGGCTCTTTGTTTTCGGTCAAGCCAAGTCTGCCTGTTATCCTGATACAGTGCGTATCAGTGACTACAGCAGGTTTTCTGTAAATATCTCCCATAACAAGGTTAGCAGTTTTCCTGCCTATTCCGTGCAGTTTCAGTAAATCGTCCATATTATCGGGCAATTCACCGCCGAAATCGTCAATAATCTGCCTTGCCATTTCCTTAAGGCTTTTAGCTTTAGTGTGATAGAATCCGCAAGGTTTTATAATCTGTTCGAGTTCCTCAATATCAGCGTTTGCGAACGACTGCAAATCGGGATACTTGACAAACAGCGTTTTTGTTACAATATTTACCCTCGCATCAGTACACTGCGCCGCAAGCCTTGCCGCAAACATAAGTTCATACGGTTTTTGGTAAGTGAGTGTACAGTCGATATCAGGGTATAGTTTTTCGAGTTCCTTTATCGCAAGGTCAGCTGTCTCCTGTTTCGTCATTCCTGCACCTCCATATCCTCAAAATACTGCTTTTTTTCAAGCATTCTGTCGTATACTCTGTACATCTTCTGCACCGTATTCTCAAGAAAATAATAGTGCTTTATGTAAAATAGTAACAAGATGAGTATTATCGTGACAAGCAACAGTATCGCAAAATTTTCGGAAAAAATCAGCGCACATATGAATATTGTCAATATTATCGCAAACATCATTGTAACCAGAAAATGCACTATTCTTTCGTGTTGCATGAATGCAATTTTGTCCATATGTTCAGCGAAAAGTCTTTCTATATCATTCAGCGAACAGCACTCGTCAAGTTTCCTTTCAGTTTGGTTCATATAATTTGTAAGGTACTCTGTCATAATCACACGCTCCTATCACTCTAAATTATACAACATTTTATAAAAAAAGTCAACAGAAATATGCTAAATTTTGTTGCAATATCACATAAAAAATAAAAAAGCCCTCTTTTTTTAAGAGAGGACTTTTTGTAATATCTTTTGTGCAATTGTGTGAATTAAAGGTCAAAACCGCCTGCGATGTCGTCAACTACGTAGTAAACCTTATTTTCTTCGGGCTTGATATAGAGGCTTACGGATTCAGGTGACTTAACTCCTGCGAGTTCCTTAGCCTTTTCAATGAGTTCAGCTGATTCTGTACCCTGATACTGGAAGAAAACGTTTACAGAAGCTGATTTTTTAGCTGTAGTTTTCTTTTCAGCAGATTTTGTTTCAGCAGTCTTTTTAGCAGTTGATTTAGCTGTAGATTTTTTAGCTGTTGATTTAGCTGTAGTCTTTTTAGCAGTTGCCTTTTCAGCCGGAGCTTTTTCAGCAGTTTTCTTTGCAGTTGACTTTGTTGCAGTCTTTTTAGCTGTAGTTTTCTTTGTCGGAGTTTTCTTTTCTTCAGTTGCTTTTTCTTCAACAATTTCAGCAACAGGAGCAGGAGTTTCCTCAGCAACAGGAGTTACTTCGACTTCAACAACCTCGTCTGCAATAATTGCCTTTTCTTCGGCAACAGTTGCAGGTGCTTCAACAGCTTTCTTGCTTTTTCTGCCACGATTGCTCTTTGATTTTTCTGCTACAGGCTTTTCAGCTTTTTCAGTTTCAGCAGTCTTGACTTCTTCAGCGATTTCTGCTGTTTTTGCAGGAGTTTTCTTAGTTCTTGCCATAATACGTATTCCTCCGTAGATTACTTATTGTTTACAGCATTTTTGAGTGCCTGACCTGCCTTGAATGCGGGTGCTTTTGAAGCAGGTGCAATCATCATTTTTTTGGTCTGCGGATTGATAACTTTCTTTTCTTTTCTGTCACGGACTTCAAATGTTCCGAAACCAACGATAGAAACTTTCTCACCGTTTACAAGTGCCTCAGTGATAGCAGAAAAAACTGCATTCACAGCAACCTCTGCGTTCTTCTTTGTGCATTCATTTTTTTCAGCAACTACGCTGACTAATTCAGTTTTTGTCATAGTTTTGTTCCTCCATAATTAAATTTTATACTTGAATTATATACCATTTATCCGGATTTGTCAAGTGTTTTTTGAAAAAACCACATTTTGCCCTATTCTACGGTGAAAACTTATGATTTTTTTATAGAAAACAACCATAAAAAACGCCTATTTTCCGTGCGGAGAGCCTCCGCCGAAACTGCCCGCAGGGGCTCCCTGCCAAAAAAATACACCCCATGTATATATGAGGTGTCAAGTGTGTGACCCATACGGTTCGTACCGTTTAGCACTGAGGGTCAAGCCATAAAATAATAAGTTAAAATAAGTTATTGAGAATAGAAAACATGAAAAAACCACAATTAGAAGAAATTAGTTTAAAAAAGAAACAATTCCTTTTATGCAGCAAAGCATTTGAATCAGGTATACTTCAGCAAGAGCATGAGAGGGTAAAGTTCTTGCGTTCGAATACCAATTTTTTCAATTGCTGTATATATTATATTGCAAATGAAATTATTTTGCAATATATAAAAATAAACATAACTGTAAAATAGTGTAATTTTGCCTTATTTTATGAAAATTTATTCTTAACTTTCTGTAAATATGTTTTATTAAATTACTAATTAACATATCATATGATAATACAATTAACAAAAGACCTCCCTGCACAAATTACAGGGAGGTTTATAATCAGTTTTCATATATTTTGTCATCGTATTTGAAAAATACAAGATTTATCGTCATATTGCCGTTCAATGCACGGAGTTCGTCAATAAATTTCTTTTGGTCTGTAGTTTCGGGCACGTCAACAGAGTAAATCAATTCAAAAAGCGTTCCGAAATTTGTTGTTTTCACACGGCGCAATTTGCTGAACGTTGTATATTTTGCAAGTACAGGCTCAAATACTCCCTGATAATCGAGGTTTTCAGGTATTGTGATTTTCAGAGTCATATGGTGTATCTTGCAACCGCCGAAATCTATTTCGGAGAGCGCAATCATAACTATTCCCAGTATTATGAAGAATACTACTGCAAATCCTATGTAGCCTATACCGCACGCTGTACCTGCTGCCATTGCGAAAAATATGTATGCTATATCTTTCGGGTCGCCTGCCACGCTCCTGAACCGCACTATCGTGAACGCTCCCGCAAGGCTTAACGCTCCTGCCGTTGTGTTTATCAGCAACAAAATAAGCGATACTATTGTCGGCAGCATAATTATCGTGAACACGTAACTTTGCGAGTAACCCTCTTTCCTATGGCAGAACATATATACAAGGCTTATCAGAAAACCGATTACAAGGGCTGCACCGACGCACAGAGCGAAACTGCTGAAAGAAACGTCAGGTATTGACGAATTTGTTGTTCCGGTGAAAATATCGGTTGTATTTCCTGTACCTGACGATTGCAGGACGTTCCCGAAAAAGTTGAATAATGCTGTTTTCATAATCAAATCACACACTCCTGTTAACTAAAATATTATTTTTTATCATTGATATGCCTGAAATCATAATATGACTTGTGGTCGCCTGTTCCTGTATGTAATTAGTGTAAGCCTTGCCGTATTTCGAAAAGCTGGTCTTATATATCTGCAATTCAGACAACTTTTCGACAAGCCACGCAGGCATTGAATCAGAAACTTTTACTTCCATAAGACGCTGGTCAGCACCTATCAAATAATTCCCGTAACTTTCTTCGCTAAGGCTTAAATCAAATCTTCTGTCAGTGAGTTTACGGTCAAAAGTAAGGCGGAAATCCTTGTTATCCTTACCGAAAAACGCTTCACGCTGATAGCTTATGTACTGTTTAGGCTGAACGGGATAGTGCGCAAGAAAAGCATCGAGTTCACTGAAAACCTGTCCTGTTATGTATTTTTTTATTTCAGGTTTACGGCGTGTAGCGAAATACTCATCGCTTTCAGCCAAAGTCATTGAAACACGTCTTTTCGTCACGATACCGCCGATTTTCTTTTTAATTTCTAAGAATACAGGCGAATCAGGTGATGCAGGCGAGTAGTAACTCCTCAGTCTGATTTTCTCCTTGTAGTACGGTTTCGAGAGCGATTCCCGTATCAGGAAATCATCAGGCGTATCGTAGTATATATTATATATACCGTACTCCTTACCGCCAACGCAGTATTTATCAGGATTCATATAGTTGCTTATGACTTTCATAAGTTCCTCGTACTGGTGCATATCAAGCAGGAATTTTATTTCTTTCCTTGCAAAAGTATTTATAGCCATACTGAAAACTCCTTTCGGCTTGTTTAAGTTTATGACTATATTATAAATTGGTTGTCTTAAAATAATCTTAAATAAAATTAAATTTCTATGAAAAATTTGTGAAAAAAAATCAGCGGAGTTTTACGCTCCGCCGAATTGATAAAAGTTAATAAAATTTATGAAAAATTATGAAAATGTGTTGTGTGTTTGAAAATATTTTATAATATCTTCCTCAGTCTGGTCATCGGTTTCGATTTCCTCTATAGTAGTATTTGCGCCTACATAGGTATTATGCGAGCCTGAAGATGAACTTGGTACTTTGCTTGTTTCATAGTACTCATCGGGATATAATTCCACGTGTGCAAGACCGCTTAAATCAAGGAAATTTTCGTCGCCCAACTCCTGCCGTTTCTCAAGCAGTTTATTGACATTGCCTATAACAGCGTTTCTCATAAGGGCAACATCGAAAACATCTGTTCTGCCGTCCTTGTTCAAGTCATATTTCTTGACAATATCTTCGGTATATTCTTCGGGTGCGTAATCAAGCACGTAATAAGTGAGTTTCACGAGGTCACCAACTTTGAAATTATTATCTTCCTCTGCCGGTTCAGTCGTAGTGACTTCTGTAGCGGTAGCAGTGGCTGTAGTTGTCGCTGTAGTAGTGACTGTAGTTATGGCTGAAGTTTCAGCAGTAGTTTCCGTTGTGGTGTCAGCTGAAGTAGTTGCTGTAGTGGTCACTGTAGTTGAAGTAGTAGCAGTAGTAGTAGCTGATTCTGCAGGCGGATTGCCTTTCAGGTACTCGTCAATCGTTTCAGCCCATTTTTCGCCCATTGCCTTATAGCCGACGTTATTCGGGTGAACACCGTCCGAAAGCTGCGTTTTTACGTCAGTGATTTCGAGGGCAGCTTTCGAAAATACAACGTTTTTACCCTCCTGTTTCTTTTTCTCCGCAAGTGCCATAACCTGAGTATTGTACTTCATAAGCGAAATTTCAACGTTCATTTCAGCTTCCTCATCGCTGTACTGTTCAGACCAGTCAGTGGAGTGGCGGTAATTCTCGAACCAGCTGTATACATCGCTCTTGTTGGGGTCAAGGGCAGGTATCGGCGAAATGAAAAGCGTTGCATCGGACGGGATATTGTCGAGAATATAGTCAACAAGTATTTCAAGCCTTTCGCCTGCTGTATCTATGTCGTGATTGTCAATTACGTCATTTGTGCCGATTTGCAGAGTTACAATATCGGGCTGAGTCAGCGCAAGGCAATCAGTTGACTGCAAAGTCTCGTATATACCTGTACGACCGCTGTAACTCATCACGGAATAACCGCTGTAGCCTGTATTTTCGTTGTCAAATTCCCACGTTTCGCCGGTTTCGGTATCAGTATACAAGGGTGTCCAACAACCGCCGTCCTTTGCGCCTACCATATCGATATTATAGCCCATTTCAGTTAGATTATGGTAAATAAATTTACGGTAAGAGCCGACATATTCAGGAGTATAGCCGTCTGTAATCGAATCGCCTATGCACATAATTTTTATAATGTCATCTTCAGCTGATACCTGCGGAATCACGTTCATTGCAGGTATTGAGGCGAGAAAAACAACAGTTGCTGATACTGCCGAAATAAATTTTCTCATAATTAACGACCTCCTTTAATTTGTTAATCTTATTATATCACTTTTCGGAACAAAAGTCAACCTTTTCGCCATTCAGAATCATATTTGTAGTACGTACCGCACACATTTTACCGCACATAGAACAAGTATAGCGGTCAACTTCGTGGCGAGCCTTTGCAGTTGCGTTATCAGTATTTGTTAAACTTATTATTATTTTTCCGAACAAAAGTCAACTTTTTCGCCGTTCAGAATCATATTTGTAGTACGCACCGCACACATTTTCCCGCACATAGAGCAAGTATGGCGGTCAGACGGCGGAGTACTCTCGAAATAAGCCCTTGCTTTGTCGGGGTCAATAGCGATACCGAACATTTTTTCCCAGTCGACTTCGTGGCGAGCTTCTGCCATTGCGTTATCAGCGTCTGTTGCGTGAGGTACTCCCTTAGCAATATCAGCCGCATGAGCCGCAATTTTACTTGCCATAATACCCTCTTTGACATCGTCAATATCAGGTAAGCGCAGGTGTTCAGCGGGGGTGACGTAACATAGGAAATCAGCTCCGCTTGCCGCTGCGATAGCTCCACCTATTGCGGAAGTTATGTGGTCATATCCCGGTGCAATATCTGTCACGAGAGGTCCTAACACGTAAAACGGCGCATTATGGCAGATTCTCTTCTGTAACTTCATATTTGCAGCAATTTCATTCATAGCCATATGACCTGGACCTTCAACCATTACCTGTACATCTTTTGCCCACGCTCTTTCGGTCAGCGCACCGAGTTCAATGAGTTCTGAAATCTGACCTGCGTCAGTTGAATCGTCAATACAGCCCGGACGGAGTGCGTCCCCAAGGCTTATAGTGACATCGTATTCACGGAGAATTTCAAGCACGTCATCATAGTACTCATAGAACGGATTTTCGTTGCCTGTCATCATAACCCACGCAAAAAGAAGTGAACCGCCACGGGATACTATATTCATTTTACGCTTGTCACGCATAAAAGCCTCAATTGTACGCTTATTTATACCTGCGTGTATCGTCATAAAATCAACACCGTTTTCAGCGTGCGCCCTCACGACTTTCAGGAAATCCTCTGCTGTAATTTCGAGCAAATCCTTTTCAAGATAGCCTATAGCGTCGTACATAGGTACAGTACCAATCATTGCAGGGGATTTTTCGATAAGCTGAGTGCGGAAAGTATTTGTCTTGCCGTAGTTGCTTAAATCCATTATAGCCTCAGCACCGTATTTTATCGCTAAATCGACTTTTTTCATCTCGTTGTCGTAATTATTACAGTCGCCCGAAATACCGAGGTTCACATTGATTTTAGTACGCAGTTTAGAGCCTATACCTTCAGGCGAAATCGATGTGTGCCTGATATTGCACGGAATACAGACTTCACCTTTTGCAACAAGCGCACAAAGTTCCTGTTCACTGATGTATTCTTTTTGTGCGACAATTTTCATTTCGGGAGTAATAATACCTTTCTTTGCCGCTTCCATTTGTGTAGCATATTCTCTCATAAAACAGCCCTCTTTCTTATAATATTTTTCATCATATCAAATTCTGCTGACAAAAAATTCTCTTTCCAAAATCTATGGTCAAGCATACCCTTGCCTTTACCTAAATTCAGCCCCGATTCAAGGCAAGTATTTATAAATTGCTTTGCCTTATGAATTGAGGCATTCAAAGGATAACCTAAAGCAAAATTTGATGCTATCGCACTTGACATTGTACAGCCTGTACCGTGTGTATTCGGATTGTTGATTCTTTTGCCCTCTAATCGGAAATATTTTCCGTTATTTTGATAAATCAAATCATCTGCACTGTTCTCAAGGTGACCGCCCTTGACAAGCACGTTACAGCCGTACTTTTCAGCAATAATTTTCGCTGACTCCTGCATATCTTTCAGCCCGTTGATTTTCATACCCGTTATGAGTTCAGTTTCGGGGATATTCGGCGTTACAAGCCTTGCAATCGGGAAAAGTAAATCTTTTACTTTTTCGTAAGCCTGTTTGTTACTCAAATCCGCTCCGCTTGTCGCAGCAGCAACAGGGTCAACAACTATATTTTCAGCTTTCCAATATTTCAGGCGGTCTGCGATTACTTCAGCAATTCCGGCGTTCGGAATCATACCTATTTTCACTGAATCAGGGCGTATATCGCTGAAAACCATATCTATTTGCTCAGCAACAAATTCAGGCGGTACATCGTGTATCGCTGAAATGCCTGTTGTATTCTGCGCTGTAAGTGCTGTTATCGCACTCATAGCATAAACGCCGTGTGCCTGCATTGTTTTTATGTCAGCCTGTATCCCTGCTCCGCCTGAACAGTCACTCCCTGCGATAGTGAGGGCAGTTCTCGTATTATAGACTTTATCCCATATTTCAGCAAGTTCTTTTGCAGAAGTATACGGGTTATCTGAGCCGAAAATTGCCGATACTACTGCAATTCCCTCGTTACCGCAGCCACGCAGTTCCCACATATTATTTTTAGTGATACCGCCTATCGCAACAGCAGGGATTGTCACACTCCTGCATATTTCCCGCAAATCATCAGGAGTAATTCTCATGGCATTTTTCTTTGTCGGAGACGGGAAAACTGCTCCCACGCCGATATAATCCGCACCTTGTTTTTCAGCTTTCAGTGCCTGCTCAACCGTTTT
>CANQJV010000003.1 GCA_947624295.1 uncultured Ruminococcus sp.
TATATCACATCTTTTTTCATTTGTCAAGTACTTTTTGCAAATTTTTTCAAATTTTTTTCAAAAAGTTTCATTTCCTGTCAACTCAATGTGATTTTGCCGTTCCGTGACGACTTATTTATTATATCACGTATTTTTCATTTTGTCAAGTAAAAAGTTTTCAACATAATATGCATTATTTTGTACAAAAAGTAAAGCACGGCAATATACCGTGCTTTTTAGCAATTATCCCATATTAAACGAATCCATATCTGCTCCGGTAAGTCCGGTGATTTTCTTATCCCTGATTTTGTCAACAAAATCATTGCCCTTCTCTTCTTCCAACTCATCAAGCGTTTTCGGATAAGTGCCGAGATATCTGTCATTTTCAAAGCGTGCGCTCACGACAGACATAACTTTATAATCCTTGACGTGGATTCTGTAGACAATTTCGTCATCTTTCAGAATCTGATTTATCTCGTCAGCAATTTTATCGTTCCATTTGGTTATAGTAGCCCAACGGCTGTATGACATATAACCGTCTTTAGTGATTACTTTGCCTGTATCATCGGTAAGTGCTCCGGTTGAGCCGTCCCAATAATAGTACCATTCTGTATAATCTGCAAGGTCAGCAGGGTTGCTGTCGTAGAGATATTTTTCTGCAAGGTTTTCCCTTTCTGCGCCTGATGCGGCGAGATACTTATTCCTGCCCTTTCTTTCGGAGAACTTCATATCCGTCACGACAGTCTGCGCCGCATTCAGGATAGTTTTCGCCTTAAGGTTCTGGGAGCGTGTCCTTGCCCTGCGGATATATGCGCCCCATGAGGGAATAAGCACTCCTGCGAGTACGCCTATAATTGCTATAACTATAATCAATTCAATGAGTGTAAAGCCTTTTTTTCTCATATAAACTCCTCCTGAAATCTGTATTCAAGTATATTATAGCAAAAAATTAACAATTTGTCAATAATATTTTCCTGTAAATATGCACAATTTTTTGCTGATATTTTTGTGCATTATTCAAGAAGCTCAATCGCCTTAGCGAGTTGTATGTCGTCCTCCGTGCCAATCAGTGCGGAATCCATATCAACAGTTATATCGGGCTTTATGCCTATGCCCTGCCAGCAGTCCCAGTCGCCTACAGTAAAATACCCTGCTGTATAGTGCAGTTTTCCGCCGTTGCTGAGTGTTTCCTCCTGCTGAAAAATCCCCTTGCCGAAAGTATTCGTGCCTACCGTTGTGACATCTCTGCCGAACTGCATACATAGGGAGGTGAAAGTTTCTGCGGCACTTGCGGTATTTTCGTTAATGAGGATAACTATAGGCACATCAACAGCACCGTCAGTTGTTGTTAATGTACTTACTTTTTCGCCTTTATAGTTATAAAAATCAACACTTCCTGAATCAACAAAGTAGTCAACAGCCTGTAGCATATAATCAGCCCAACCGCCGCCATTATCACGCAAATCAATAATATATTTGTCAACATCGCCCAATTCTTCTATTCTTTCGGACATCTGCCCTGCTGAAAATGTACCAAAATGTGACACTGAAATATATGCAATATCACCAATCATTTCACTTTTAACTTCACTCTGCAAATCATTGTCACGCCTGAAATTTATATCAAAAATTTTCCCGTCACGGTTTACAGTCAATTTTACTTCCGTATCCTGCTTGCCGAGGATTTTATTTGCGTAATTTTCATAGCCCTTTTCAGAAACGCTTACGCCGTCAATATGCGTGATTATGTCGCCTGCTTTAAGTCCCTGTTTATCGGCTGTCAAGCCCTCTGTCACTTCTGTAAGCAGAATATTTCCGTCGGCTGAAATATCAACCTGAAAACCGCTTGCTATAGCCGTTCCTGCGGAATTTATATAGTCTGTCTGTTCCTGAATTTTATCGGCATTGAGAAATTCATAATAATATGTATACTTGTCACCGCCTGCATTCAGATAGCCGTTAATCATACCGATTTCTGCCGATTTATCGTCAAAATCGGGATTTCCGTTTTCTGCGATTATCTCACGGCATTCTTTTATTATATCATTTTCGGATTTTCCGCCCATAAAGAAGTAACACAAGCCGAAAGTGACACCTGCGCAGGCAAGACCCGCAGCTATATACGGCGTTATTTTATCAATATTCATAAAATCTCCATAGAAAAAACCCCTCTCACAAGGAGAGAGGTTTTATATTAGTTTGCTTAGATTAAATTAGTCTTCGTCCTGTGCTTTTGATGCTTCTTCAGCAGTCATTCTCACATATTTACTGCCATCATATTTATAACCAGCCTGTTTAATAGCATCTGAAAGTGCTTTATCATCTACAACTGTACCAGTTGCTTTGTAATCATTGTAGTTATCAGCTGTTACAACACCTGCCGGATATGTTCCTGTGTAAGTAGAATCATTTGCAGTAGCACAAGCAATGCAAGCACCGCCTGAAACAGCTGCTTTAACGCCTTTTCTTACCTTGTCAATGTCAGCAAAGAAATTAGAAACTTTTGTTGTAAACTTAGCCATATCAATTTTTGAAGAAGAAGCAGGAGAACCACCATCTATAGCAGCACCTGAAGACCAACCTGTACCCGGAGTAAATGTAAGAAGATAATCGCCGCCTACATCAATACCTTCTTCATCGAGTTCAGTGAGTGCAGAATTAATTGCTTTGTATACCGATGATGCTGATGAGTTAGCTGATGAGAGTTTAGATTTCTTTACGTAGCCGAGCATTGTCGGAACGAGGATAGCTGCGAGGACACCGATGATAGCGATAACAACGATGAGCTCAATAAGTGTAAAACCTTTCTTTGTAGTTTTCATAATGAAAACCCTCCTTTATAAAATTTCTTGTGCGTTCGCACCTTTGGGGAAGGTCTGCTCACCTCTCCCCTTTCTGTAATTATAGTATAACACTTCATTAACAAAATGTCAATACTTTATCCGAAATTTTTTCTTGATTTTTTCATTTTTTACATTGCTACGGTGAATCGGCATTTATTTTTTGTGGTTTTCGTCAGATTGCACAATTTTTTGTGAATAAGTTTTTTCTTTTAACAGGTTTTTTGTATATTAACAATTACATATTACTCCCTGTATATTTGCACGGGCTTTTGCTTTATTTACCGTTTGCATATTCCTCAGAAAAATTTACAGCCTGTATTTTACAGAAAATCTCAAAAAAAGACGGCTGAATCAATATCAGCCGTGATTTTTTCATCAGGTCATTCCGCCGGTAGGTACTCCGCCCATTTGCGACAAAAATCTGTAAAATTCCTGCTTATCCTGACACTTCTCAAGAGCGTCTACTTCGTTTATTGTGCCTTTTGCCGTATGGCGTGCGAGTTCCTGGTCAAGCGACATCATGCCCTGCTGTTTTCCTGTCTGTATTGCCGACTGGATAAGATGTATCTTGTTATCACGTATCATAGCCGATATTGCGTCGGTTACGTTGAGTATCTCCATTACGGCAATTCGTCCGGAGTTATCTTTTTTCGGGATAAGTGTCTGCGATATTACTCCGACAAGGTTATTTGCAAGCTGAGTACGTATCTGTTGCTGTTGATGTTCGGGGTATACGTCTATGATACGGTTGATTGTATCTGCGGCTGATGTCGTATGAAGTGTTGACATTACAAGGTGTCCTGTTTCTGCGGCTGTTACGGCGGCTTGTATCGTTTCAAAGTCACGCATTTCTCCTACGAGTATAACATCGGGGTCTTCACGGAGTGCCGCTCTCAGTGCAAGCGCAAATGACGGTACATCGTCGCCTATTTCACGCTGATTCACCATACATCTTTTATGTTCATGCACGTATTCTATCGGGTCTTCTACTGTAATTACGTGTGCGGAACGGTTAAGGTTTACGAAATCTATCATTCCGGCGAGTGTTGTGGATTTTCCTGAACCTGTCGGTCCTGTTACAAGCACAAGTCCACGGGGGCGCATTGCGAAATCCGCAAGAATCGGCGGAAGATTCAAGTCCTCAAGTGTTGGTATGTCATTTCGGAGCAGACGTATTGCTATAGCGGGTTTGCCTTTCTGGAAATACACGTTTACACGGTGGCGGTATCCGCTTTTTGTCTGGAACGAAAAGTCCGTATCTATATGATTGTTTATCTGAGTCTGCTGACCCTCGTTTGTCATTTGTGCAACAATGTCCATTATTTCTTCCTCGTCCATTTCGGGGTATTGTGTACGCATTGTTCTCAATGCACCGTTAAGGCGTACAACAGGTGCAATTGCGTTTGTAAAATGCAAGTCCGAACAGCCGAGAAGTCTTACTTCATCGAGTATCCTATGAATATTGATAATTCCCATATTAAATTCCCTCCTGAATCCGTATTATACAGTAAATGTTGAACGAACAAGTTCATCAATAGAAGTTTCGCCTGCCTGAACAAGCACTGAGGCATTGTCACGGAGAAGTTTTGTACCGTTAGCCTTAGCTGCTTTTTCTATCTCCTCTTTACCGCCTCCTGCCGCAATAATAGCGGAAACTTTTGCGGTACAGTGGATAATCTCATGAATAGCAGTTCTTCCCTTATAGCCTGTATTGTTACAGTTAGGACAGCCTACAGGTTCATATATTTCAATTGATTCCGGTATACCCATAAGTTCATTTTCTTCTTCTGTTGACATTCTCGGCTTTTTGCACGCCGGACAAAGTACTTTTATAAGTCGCTGTGCTATAACGCCGATGAGTGACGTAGCAACCATGTACGGTGCAACACCCATATCTACAAGACGTACAACTGTTGATGCGGCATCATTTGTATGAAGTGTCGAAAGTACAAGGTGTCCTGTAATAGCGGCGCGGATACCAATGTCAGCTGTTTCAGAGTCACGCATCTCACCTATCATAACAATATCAGGGTCCTGACGGAGAATTGAACGAAGAGCAGCGGCGAATGTCATACCTGCTTTCTGGTTTACCTGACACTGATTTATTCCGTCAATAGCTTTTTCGACAGGGTCCTCAACCGTAACAACGTTTACATTCGGCTTTGCAATTTCACCAAGTGCAGCGTAAAGAGTTGTTGTTTTACCTGAACCGGTAGGTCCTGTTACAAGTACAACACCGTGCGGTACTCGAAGCATTGATTCAAACAACTGATAGTTATAGTCCGACATACCCAAGTCAGTGATTTTTCTGAGGGCGATTTGTCCCGTCGAAAGAATACGGATAACTATTTTCTCACCGTGAACCATAGGAAGTGACGATACACGGACATCAAGCGTCGTTCCGTCAACTATCTGCGTGAAACGTCCGTCCTGCGGTATTCTCTTTTCAGCGATATTCATTCCGCTGATGAGCTTGAAACGTGTTGCCAATGCACTCTGTACAGCTGACGAAATACTCATAAGTTCAACAAGGTCGCCGTTTACACGGATACGTATTCTTGTGTATTTCTCGAACGGCTCAATATGAATATCGGTTGCATCTGCACGGTAAGAGTTTTCAATGATAGTAGTTGCCAGCTTAACAATAGGTGCTGATTCAACTCTGTCTTTTGATTCCTCTTCTTCTGCTGACATTTTATCGCCTGCAAGTGCCATAACACTGTCAACAACGCTGTCAACGTTCTGCATTGAGTAACATTTGCCTATAGCTTTGTTGATTGCTGAAGTCGTCGCAAGTACAGGCACTGTATCCATACCTGTTGAAACTTTGATGTCCTCAAGAACAATGAAGTTTACAGGGTCATTTGTCGCAACTGTAAGCCTTTTACCTGTAATCGCAATTGCAATGACCGTATACTTCCTTGCAAGCTGCTCCGGTACTTTCTGTACGGCATCAGTGTCAATATCGATGTTGTCAAGGTCAACATACTGTACTCTCAATTTTCCCGCAAGTGCCTTTGTGAAATTGGTTTCAGTCATGAAACCAAGTTCAACAACAACATCTCCGAATTTTTTAGCTCCGTTAGACTCTTTCTGAGTTTCAAGAACTTTCTGGAGCTGTTCTTGTGTGATGAGTCCCTGACCGACTAAGTAATCACCTATTCTTTCATTTCTCATATACAAACCTCCGCTTATTTTTAGGATTACCCGAAAATAAATTTCACTGTAATCTCAAATTATACTTGAATTTTTTTTAATATACTGTTATAATATTATTATGTCAATATCTTTAATGTAAAGGAGGTCAAAATCATGTTTGAATTTGAAAATATGCTCCATGATGAATTCATAGAGTTGCCGTTCAAAATCATGTTTTTAACCGTTGTGTTTATTTTTGGCATTTGCATAGGGAGTTTCCTGAACGTCGTAATAATCAGGCTTCCACGCCACGAATCGCTTATAAAGCGTGCCTCGCACTGTATGACGTGCGGAACGAAAATCAGACCGATTGACCTGATTCCCGTTTTCAGCTGGCTCTTTCTGCGTGGGAGATGCCATAGCTGCGGTGAAAAAATTTCGCCCCGCTACCCCATTGTGGAAAGCCTGAACGGTATTATGTATGTACTGACGTTCATTGTACTCGATATCAATGCTAAAGCCATAATAACCTGCATTCTCATGTCACTGCTTATTGTTGTGGGATTTATGGACTGGGATACACATGAAATTGATATGATTGTTGTCGGTCTTATTTTTGTTCTCGCCATTCCCGCCGCAATTTTTACAGATGACGTGGAGCTTGTTCACCGTGTAATCGGTGCATTGGCTATAAGTGTTCCCTTTTTTATAATAGGTGAAGTAAGCCGTCCGATTATCAGGAAAAAATTCAACGAGGATTTCCGTGCAATTGAACTCGGCGATACAATTTTAATGTTTGCCGCAGGCGCACTCCTCGGAACACAGGCTGTTATCGTTTCAGCACTGATTGGCATTATCGCCGCCGCTGTATGCGGAATAATTCTAAAAGTAATAACTAAAGATTCAAAATTTGCTTTTGGTCCATACCTATCAATCGGTATCGCCGCCGCTATGTTATGGGGTAATCAAATTGCACAATGGTACATAGGTCTTCTCACGTATGAACCGCAATAACAATAAATTACAGGCAGCAGTATTTATTACTACTGCCTGTTTTTTTATTTTATTATTCTGGTGGCATTGTAGGACGTGGTGCGCCCGCTGCTGTCGTTGGCTCTGGAGGATCGCTCCATACGGTATCTTCGATTTCAGTTGGTACTGTGAATACTATATAGATGTTGTTATTATTTGGGTCGCCTTCTGTCACTCTTCTGAATGGGCTTGCACCAAGATTATTTGTAACTGCCTCTATTGCAGCCTGAGAAGAGTCAGCAGTAACATTGCCGTCTTTGTCAAGAAACTCTCCTGATGTATTCATCGCTTTACGGTAATACTTTACAGAACTTGACTCTTTCTGCATCTGAACATTTTTGAATGTCATTCCGACTGCACTCATAGCCGCAGGTGATTTGAATGCCATTACAGTTTCACCGTCATGAATTGTTTCAAATACACTCTGAGTTTTGTTCTGGAACGATATCACATTCATAACGAATTGATATTCGTTTACACTGTCGCTGATTACAGTACCGTCATCTTTCTCACTGGGTTTAAGTTTACTGTAGAAATAATCATCGCTTGCAACAAGTGCATCACCGGTATCTACATCTTCATACGAATCAAGCGAATCGGTAATCGGTACAAAATCATACATACCAAGCTGGTAATAATATGAATAATCTTTGAAATGTTCGTCATTTATAACTGAAACATTTGTTAAATCAGCAGGGGCTGAAACAGTTGCGTGCTGAGAATCGGAATCGAATTTAATCTGTGTCAGCTTAGTATAGCCTGCAGCATCTATCTGGTCTTGTGTCATGCTTGCAATTGTACTGTCAGGAACAATAGAATTTGCTGATGGGTCAAAATATACTGTTGTCGGTATACCGCAGCCTGCTGTAAAATCATACACAGTTTCATAAATATGACCTGCCTCAAGACTTCCGTCTGTTTTGTTTATCAGCTTGAGAACATGAACTTTTCCGGCAAGAGGAGCACCTGAACTGTTTATTGCACCATTATAATATGTGTCAACAAAATCTCTTGCAACGGTTTGCTCATCATCCGAAATACCATGTTCGTACACCACAATATTCTGCGCATGACGTATAGATTTCGAAACGTATTCACCGATATTGTCAACATATGCTGCCGTTCTCTCTCTTACTGAAGTTTTTGTCATAATTTTCGATACAGGGTCTATGAACGACATTACAAGTGTCATAATAACACTGAAAATCGCAAGAACGATGATAAGTTCAATAAGGGTAAAGCCTTTCAGAGCTGTTTTCTTCTTATCCAAAGCTATACACCTCCATTATGTTCCCGGGACGGTGACGGGAGGCTCCGTTGTGACAGCCTCCACATCAACAATATACTGCATATTGAGATTTCCGCCAAGTACGTTTTCAGTTGAATCAGTAGCAGCTTCATATGCATTGCCTTTCAGTTCCTGCGAGAACGGAGTAGCAACACCTGTAAGACCGTCTCCGCTTACTACTATCTGCATATCTCCCTGAACAAGATTTCCTGCATCTTTATGACCTATTTCAGCCACGGGAGCTTGCTGTACAGTCTTTTTATTGACGTTGTTCGCAGACTTTATATACATATTGATTGTACTCGAAGTCTGCACGAGAACAAGTGTAAGCACGGCAAGGACAGCAAGCGAAATGATAATTTCCATAAGCGTCATGCCCTTGAATTTCTTCTTCTTTTTCATTGCTATCCCTCCTTAATACTCATCGTAGTAAAGCACTCTGTAGTTGAATGCGCTTTCGCCGCCGCCTGCGCTTCCGCCTGCACCTGTCTCAGAATCTGTAACAAATAATACATTAAAGTTGTTAGGCGCATCTGCAAAACTTGAATTGATACAGCCAAGCAAGAAAGGATTATTTATTGTGTTTTCACGACCATTGTAGTAATATTTTTTGAAATGTTTCATAGCCTCCATTGGTTCACCGGCTGAAATCTTAAATGTAAGATCTGGTGAAATAATATTTGCAATAAATCCTTTGGATTCTGTAGACTTAAGTATTGAATTTTGTCCTGCATAAATATTTATTTTTGGTTTTCCTAATTTTTCAAGAGCAACACCGTCAATACCCGAAGTATTATATGTCAGAACATTATTGTCTTCATTTCCGTCATTCTTATTATCAACAAATGCTTTCAAATAAGATGTAGGTGCAATCCAACCTTGAGCAGCAAGAGTCATTCCACAATCTTTTTCAATGTAGAAGTTGACTGTACCACCCTGACTGTCATTTACGATAATTTTTGCCTGATTGTTCAGTGTAAGATTATTTACAATAACCAATATATCCCTTGATCCCGGATCAAATACAAGATAACCACAATGTGAACCATCTATTGTAAGATTATCAAGAATGCAGTCATTAGTAATTATTGCTCCGCCATTTGACTTAGAATTTGCAGTTCCAAATGTAAAATGATCTTCAGCTACTCCTTCAAGTACAGCATCTGCCAAATTATATGAACCGTCTTCTTTAATAGCATCAGCATATTTCTTTTGTGGATGTGCTTTAAGAATATCTGTAACATTTCTAAAGACAAAGCTACTCTCATCAGCAGTACCGATTTTATTTTTCAAATTAGTATATCTGTTTGAAAGTTCCAAAGAAAGCTGACCATCTTTATACGGGTCTGCAACATCATTAAGAACATCTTCCATTGTTTTAACAATTTGTGTATCAGACTTATTAACGCCCGGAAGAGTTTTTTCTCCTATGATTACATCTCTTTCTGCGTATTCAGGATAAATTTCGCCAAAGCTTTCAACAGGGTATGTTACCAATGCACCCGGTGTAGCTTCGCTAATAGAAACAATACTGCCTGTTTCTTTTGAATACCATACTGATTCGCTGTCTTTTGTATATCCGTCAGAAGGATTTAAATCAACATAAGCTGCCATTGTTTTGTCTAAGCCTTTATCAGAACCGTCCATATTTGGCACTGTTCTGAAATCTTCTACAATCTCATGAGTATTTTTGTCAACATAATATGAAGCCTTATCTGTAGGTTCTGACTTAGTAACATATTTTCCGGCAGTTTCGTCCCATACAGTTTTTACATAATAGTAATCAACAGAACCATCAACAGGATTAGCAGGACGTGTTTCACCATAACTATTATTATGCACTTCTGACTTAATGTAATCTGTTACATTATATTCAGATTGTGCTTTCCACTGACCTATATCTTTATAATCAAAAGGAATATCATCAGGATTAAAATCATCTATCCATTCATAATAACATCTTCCTGATACATTAGGTTGGCAAATTTCTTCACCAAAAAGACCTCTTTTGGGATTATTATACTGATTGTATCCCGGTTCACCTTCTAATGGAACCTGAGCATCATATGCTAAATAATAACGCTGTTTGTTTTCAACTTTTTCTGCATTTGGATTTTCAGAAACATTATGAAGAATAGTAGGAACTTCAACATATTTTGATTCCTGAACAACTCCTTCATTAAGACCTTCTGCTATGCTTGCATCACAATAAATTTTGCTGTCTGTTCCTAAATTAAGCTTTGCACCGCTTTCTATTTTGAGCTTTCCGCCAACAACAAGATTGCCATTGATTTTAACACCGCTGCCTATTGTGCAATCACCCTCAACACGAACATCGCCATCGATAGTAAATTGCGATAATTTAACATTTCCTTTTGAATAGATACTGCCTCTGTGCTGATTTTTTTCTGATGTAACTTTATTTATAACAGAACCCGCCCATGAATAAAGTGTAGTAACCTGAAGTGGTTTAATTATGCTTGTTTCATTCTCATTCATACAGAATAAATCTCCGTCTATCAAAAGATCAGTAACTTCGCTTTCTTTATCACCAGCGATATTTGCAGTTGAAATACTTCCGCAGAAAATATTAAGTGGATATTTTGCTGTACCATCATTAGGATTGCCTAAATAAATTTTAGAACCTATAGATCTGATAGTTCCATCGACATAGATATAGGGCATTTCATTAAATTGAATTTCATCTTCAGGCATATTATAAAAAACATATCTCAATTTGTCTACCTGAGTACCTGTAACAAAATCACCCCATACTGTAATACCTTCTGATTTTCCTGTAAAAATAATATCCTTCCATTCCTGAATATACATATTATTATTTATATACAAATCAGCTTCTGCATCAGCACCACCATCTTTACCAAGCCAAAAATATGTGTTTGCATCATCTTTGTTAAATGGTGCAAAATGCCTATAGAGTGTTTCATCAATATAATCTCCGGAAGAATCTTTTCCCCAATTATTCGCATATTCAACATTTGTTCTGTATCTGTAATCAAATTTTTCAGCATCTTCAAGTTTTGGAAGATTGATGTAAGTTCCACCATAAAGATTTGAACTACATGTAAGTTCAGCACCTGCCGTTGTAACGAATCCGGCACCGCCGCCGGCATTTGATTTTATTGAAACCTCCGGAGGTTGTTTTACGATGTAAGCTGCTGTTGACGACTCAACGCCTGCCATATTTACTTGTGACAGGAACTCAACAATATCGCCGTCAATCCATTCTTTTTTCTCAGTATCATAGAATTTCTTTGTACCTACGTACTTAACTTGCACGGGCTTAATATGTCCGTATCTGCCCTCTGTTCCGTCGCCGAGCTGTACATTTACCTCAAAACCGCTTGAGCCTCCTACAGTATTAAGGTTAGAAACAGCGTTGCCGAAATCTGTATTTGCCTCCATTGCCTTTATAGCGGCATCAACAACGGTACGTGACGTTACATCTGTCTGCGCCGTTGAGTAGTTCACATGGGCTCTGTTATTGGCTGCTGTTGCGAGTGCGAGCGTACCAAACAGGAATATGATAAGCAGTGACATTACGCATACAACGGTAAGCAGAACCGAACCGCCTAATTTTCTTTTCTTTTCTCTTTTAACCATAATTAACCGCCTTTCAAGTTATGCTTTTTCTTTCTTATATAACTATGCGAATGGCAAAATCTTTACTTCATTTCGAGGTCCGGCTGTGCGAGTTCATAAACTGAGTAAATTGAAATAACGAACTGAGCAGTAGGAAGAGGTTTTTCTTCTTCATCTCCTTCGCCTGCCGAAGCAGTCTCTTCCTTCTCCTTGATTTCGAGATTTGAGAGTGAAACGCTGTTGATAATAATTGTTTCGTCCTGTTCTTCAATAGCTTTGAGATAATTCCAGATGTTTTCCTTATCCTCTGCCGTTACTGAAATCGAATACTGCGCAACAAGCACTTCTTCCTGAGTTCTTGCGGAAATTGCAACGCTTTCAGCGGCGATTTCTGCATTTTCAGCAGTTTTTTCGCCATTGAGGTCTGCTTGTGCGAGCTGGTCGGGAGCAAGGAAAGTAGGAGTGAAGTAGTAGTAGTTGAGAGTACCTGTACCGAGGTCATTAGTATTGAGGTTCATAACCTTTACTTCGCAGTCCTCAGCGAAATGCTGCATATACTGGTCAACTTTTCTTGCATTCAGAATGTCATCGGGATTAACGAAAACTTCTGATAATTTGTTTGTATCATTGCACACATCGGTGATACTCTGTTTAAGAGGTTCAATTTCAGCGAGTTTGCTGTCAACCTCTGCTTTTTCGGTTTCGAGTTGTGCAAGTGTTTCCTTATTAGTTTTGATTTCCTCATTCTTTGGTTTGATGAGGAGGAAGAATCCGGCGATAAGAATAGCGAGAGCAAGCAGGATTCCAAGAATAACCAAATCTCTGTAATTAAGTTTCATTTTTATCTACCTCCTTATTCTGCTTCAGCTTCTGTTTCGGTATCAGTTTCAGCACCTGTATCTGTTTCTGAATCTTCTGCCGGTTTATATGCGCTTTCCCTGCCGTTTATAGCGACTGTAACGCTGAATGTAGCTGTTTCGATTTCGTCGCCCTTAGATGTGGTACGATTACCGTCTGCATCTTCGCTTTCAACAGTTTCAGCTGTAATTGAAACGGTATAGCCTGTATATGTAGCAGTATGGTAATATCCCTTGTTGTCGCTGTAACCCTCATCAATAAGGTGGTCGATGAAAATTGACGGTAATTTCTGTACTGCCTCTTCACTTCCGTCAGCAGTTACGGAGAAATTCATAGTGCCGTTAGCGTAAGACGGAACGGAGATATAGCAGTCTTCGAGTGAAAGCTCTTCAGCAGTTGCGTCAAGTACGGCTTGAATTGTATCGTACTTATCGCCGTCTATGACAGGTTGTGAGAAGAAAGCATCTCTTGCGTTTACTATTTTTGTATTATATGCATCAACGTTTGCTTTCGTTGCAAGAAGGTCCTCACGGTAATCGAGTTCCGGCTGTTTTGAATCGATATAAGATTGTGTATCTGAAATATCATTTTCAACACCGCTGTTTATCATATTCATTACGAGCCATGCACCGCCTGCGATAACTGCCGCACCGACAATGCATCCGAGCATTACAGCGAGACCTGCCTGACTGTTTGCGGAGCTGCTTGCTGCTCTTTTTACAGCTGTACCGAGTTCAGTTTCAAGGAGGTTGATTTTTTCGGTATCCTTGTTACGTTTGAACATGGCACCGATAGAGTTAGCGTAGAGTGAAAACTCAAGATTTTCGTGGCCGTGAATCTGCGGAGGAACGTTAATAAGGCTTACATTGAGTTCCATTTTTCCGAGTTCGTCCGTAAGTCTTACGTAATCGTGGGTATCGCCGTAGAGTACGATATTTTCAACGATTTCGCCTGTATTACGGCTTCTCTGGAATTGGAGCATACGGAAGATATTTTCTGTTACAGCCTCGAAAACGTAATCAGGGGAGTTATTATAGTCAGCGGGGTCAATTGATGCGAAACGTGAGAATGAAAGCTGACTGTCTTCATAGAGGTTGAGTGAAATGAAATTATTGTCGATTTGTACAGCGAGGAGCGGCATTTTAGACTTAATTCTTGTATCAGCAAGAAGAACTTTGGTGATACAGTTACAGCCGACCATAACTGATTTAAGGGAAATACCGAGGAGTTTGAAAACTTCCCTGTAGCTGTTTACGATTTCGTAAGGGCAAGCCGTAGCGAGTACTTTTACCATTGTTTCGCCTGCTTCGCCTTTTTCCTCAGCGTCGCCGACGATAGCGTATGTAATACTGAAAGAGTCATCAAGATTGAGAGCTGTCTGCATCTGTTGTTTTACGACTTTTGGCATATCCTGAATTTTAGCAGGTTTTGCGACAGTCAGTTCCTTGAATATTGTGAGGTTTGAGGACAAACTCACGATAGCCTCTTTATCGGGCATTTTGTTCTTTTTGAGGACACCGTTTATAAGTGTAGCGACGTTTGGAACATCTTTAACATGACCGTTTACGATAAGTCCTTCTTCAACATTAAGGGTTGCGGCTGAACTGATTTTAATTTTGCCGTTGCCCTCAACACCTTTAACGATTCGTATATTTCTATCTGTAATATCAAATGAAAGCATTTATTTTTTCCACCTTTCTTGCGATTATTCGTCTTCCATGCCTTCCATAGCACCGTAGAGTGCGGGATAGATTCCGGCTACAACGAAACCGATGATAACGCCCATGAAGATAAGCATTACAGGTTCAACCATACTTACGAGACGTTTTACAGCGGCATCGGATTCTTCTTCATAGTAATCAGAAGTTTTATCAAGGATTGAGTCAAGGGCACCTGCTTCTTCGCCTACGTAAATAACGGAGCAGAACATTGATTCAAATATTTCCGTTCTTGTGATAGCGGCTGAAAGAGGTTCACCTTGTTTTACTTCATCGACAACATCTTCAAACTTTTCATCAACGTACATATTACCTAAGACGGCAGATGCTTTCTGTAGGCATTCAACCATAGGGATACCGCTTGAGTAGAGGTTTGAGAGAGTTCTTGAAAAACGTCCTGTATAGATTTTAGTCATAAGAGGACCTATTGACGGAGCTTTTATAAGCATTCGGTCAAATTTAAGTCTCAGACTTGGCACTTTAAGCATATATCTTATACCGAAGAATATAGCTACAGCGAATATTATGAGGAGATACCATTTACCTATGATGAAGTCGGAAATTGCTTTCATCATTTTTGTAAGTGCCGGCATTGTTGAAGGGTCATCATACATATCTATGAAAGTAGGCATGATGAATGCGAAAAGGAAGATAACGATAACAACGCAGAGAACGGCAAGTATAATTGGGTAAATCATAGCGCTTTTTACGGTGTTTTTCAATTTGTTTTCATTTGCGTAGTGGTCAGACATTCTTGTCATGATTACGTCGAGAGAACCGCTTGATTCGCCGGCGTTGACCATAGAGATAAGGAAGTCGGGAAATGAACCCTTGTGCATTTCGAGAGTTGATGAAAAAGATTCACCTTTCTGAACGTTTTCGTAGATGTCCTGCCAGATAGCCTTAGCCTTTTCATTTTCCTGTTCTCTTGTCATGATGTCGATTGCCTTAACGAGTGTAAGACCTGAAGTAAGCATAGCACTCAGTTGACGGCAGCAGAAGGAGAGTTCATTTGTACTGAATTTGTAGATTGACCTTGACTCACCGCCTGCTTCTTCTTTGTAGTCCTTGATAAAAAGACCACGTTCTTTCATTTTTTCGAGGAATTCCTGTTCACTCTCAGCATTGGCCTTGCCCTTGACCTGTTTTCCACGAGCGTCCTGAGCAATATAGGAATAACTCTTCATAAAGAAACCACCTCCGTATTATTTTATTAAGCCGTACGTTCACACTGTCTTAATAATAACAATTATAACATATTAAAAGTCAATTTTCAATTGTATTTTTTGCATAAATAATCATATAATTTTTATTTATATTCACCAACTTTTATACTGATTGTAATATAATCGTCGAAAAAAGTCGGATTTTCTACAAAGAGACTATTAAGCGAGTATGAAATACTACAGCTTTTGGGTGCGTGTGGCAGACGCACAATTTTCTTTATACTATCATTATATCACATATATATAAAATAAGCAAGATATTTTTGAAAATTTTTTGAAATTATGAATTAAAACAATTGTATTAACTAAATAACATATTATTAACAGCGTACCCGTATAAAATCAGGGTACGCTGTATATATTACTCTCCGCTGTTGAAAAGTGTCCAAAGAATGCTGAACAGAAAATTCGTATGTCAAGGAAGAGGACGAAAGCATACTGTCGTATGGTGAGGTGACTCCCTTCAGTGAAGGGAGATGTCACGAAGTGACAGATGGTGTCGGACCCGATTAGGGGGATGACGCAGACAGACGGATTTTATGTCAGTATTACTGGATAGTTTGTAACAGCGGAGAGTATAAATATATTACACAAGGCGGATTTTGTAGTGTTTCAGCCAGCAGTCCAGCTGAATGAAGAAAGCTATTGTCTGAGGGAGGTTCATAAGCTGACCGTACCATTGAACGTGGTCTTTGTGAGTGAGAAGTTTTTCGAGTTCTTTTTTATTCACGAGTTCCGTCAGCGGTGTAGGTTGTGAGATTATTTCCCGTAATTTTTCAGATACAGCCTCAAGGAATGCGGGGTTATGAGTTTTCGGATAAGGGCTTTTCTTACGAGTGAGGACTTTTTCGGGTAACCAGTCTTTCATAGCCTCACGGAGCAGACCTTTTTCACGCCCCATATAATCTTTGTATTCCCATTTGACATTGTACATATATTCAGCGATTCTGTAATCGCAGAACGGCACACGAACTTCAAGACCGCTGTACATAGACATTCTGTCTTTCCTGTCAAGAAGATTCTGCATAAACCAGTCAAAATTAAGCTGTGTCATTTCACGCATTCTGTATTCAGTTTCATTGTCGGACGGGAGTTTTTCAGCGTAATCAGCTGTTTTCCTGTATGCACTGTAAACAAATTCCTCCGCATTGATTTTACCGGCATATTCGTCGCAAATGAAACGTTTGCGGTAAGAAGTACTTTGCGCCCACGGGAATCCGTCCGTCATACGTATATCCTTATCACGATACCACGGATAACCGCCGAAAAGTTCGTCAGCACATTCGCCCGATAATGCAACTGTACCGTATTTTTTAATTTCACGGCAAAGAATAAGCATAGATGCATCGACATCAGCCATTGCAGGCAGACCTCTTGCGTACACGGCATCTTCGAGAGTGCTGACGAGTTCAGGCGTATCGATTACAGTCCAATGGTGATTGCTTTTGAGGTAATCAACCATACAATTGATATATTCAGGGTCACTGTTCGGCTGGAAATGGCTTTTGGTAAAATATTTTTCGTTATCCTGATAGTCGACTGAAAACGTGTGCAGGATTTTGTCTTGTTTTTTCAATTCAAAAGAGGCAACAGACGATATAAGGCTTGAATCAAGTCCGCCCGAAAGAAATGTACACACGGGAACGTCCGAAACAAGTTGACGGCGGATTGAATCAAGAACGAGTTCACGGGTATGTTCAACAGTCTGCTCAAAAGTTTCGTGCAGTTCATACGCATGAAGCCGCCAATATTGCCATAAATCAAGACCTTTTTCGCTGTAGAAACCGCAATAGCCTGATTTTACTTCTTCCACGCCTCTGATAACTCCACAGCCTGCCGTTCTTCCGGGAGCTAACAGCAACAGTTCAGCAACACCGTTTTCGTCTATTTCATGCGGAATATCGGGGTATTCGAGGAGCGCATTGAGTTCCGAGGCGAAAACAAGTTTATCTTTTAACTTACAGTAAAACAGGGGTTTTACGCCTATTCTGTCCCTTGCTAAAAATACCTTGTGTTTTTTCTCATCATAAATTGCAAATGCAAATATACCGTTAAAATAATTAACGCATTCCGCACCCCATTTTATATAGCTGTACAGAACAATTTCAGTATCTGATTTTGTTTCAAGCGGAAACTCAGCCGAAAGAATCTCCCGTAATTCCTGCGTATTGTACAATTCGCCGTTGTATACGATAGTGTACCTGCATTCGCCTATAGTAGCAGTCATAGGCTGTCTGCCACCTGATATATCGATTACAGCAAGACGTGTATGGACAAAGGCAACCTCTTGTGAAAGGAAAATGCCACGCTGGTCAGGACCACGCCGAAGAAGTGCTTTCTGCATAGCACTGCATGATGCTATTTCGCCACGCATATCCTCCTTGAAACTGATAATTCCTGCAATTCCGCACATAAAAAGACCTCCATTTTTTATTTTGTCACTATATTCATATGCGGAAATCAAAAGAATTGTTCATTCAAAGTAAAATTTTATTGACAACAGTCGTATTAAATGGTAAAATAAATATCATTAGTTATAAAGAAGGGTGATTATTTATGAAAAATTTACTTTTTATAGGTGACGTTGTAGGGAAATCGGGTTGTGACTTTTTCTGTTCTAAAATCAAGAGAATCAAAAATCTGTACAGCATTGATATTACTGTCGTGAATGCTGAAAATTCCGCACAAGGCAACGGTATAACGCCTATTTCAGCAAATGCCCTGCTTAATTCGGGTGCGGACGTTCTCACAACAGGGAATCACGCTTTCAGGCGGAAAGAGGCATATAATATGTTCGATGAGAAATCAGGCTGTATCATAAGACCGGCGAATTATCCTGACGGTATGGCTACTGGGAAAGGCGTATGTATACTTGATATGGGTTCATATTCTGTAGCGATTGTCAATCTTATGGGTACGACGTTTATGGATTCGCTTGATAATCCTTTCACAAAGATAGACGAAATGCTTGAAAATATAGACACTCCCAATATTTTTGTTGATTTTCATGCGGAGGCGACTTCCGAAAAAAAAGCTATGGGGCATTATCTCACTGGCAAAGTAAGCGGAGTTTTAGGCACTCATACGCACGTGCAGACGGCTGACGAAATGATTCTCGGAGGGCATACGGCGTATATAACAGATGTGGGAATGACAGGTCCTGAAATTTCCTGTCTTGGAGTTGATATAGAGTCATCGCTTAACAGATTCCGTTTCCGTACGCCGACGAGGTTCACAGAATCCAAAAATGACTGCTTTTTATGCGGAGTTTTTGTGCAGTTCGATGAAAAAACTGGCAAATCGCACAAAATACAGCGTGTAATTGTGAGATAATTCACAAAATTTGCTTTAGGTACTTGAAATTTCAAATCATATAGTGTATAATATTACTATAAATGAAGTCTTGAATTTTTATATGACTTTAGTAAATAATTTATATGGGAGGTCACACCATGGAAATTCTCAAAGTATCATCAAACTCAAAACCTAATTCCGTCGCAGGTGCAATTGCAGGAGTTATCAGAGAACAAAAATCTGTTGAAGTTCAGGCTGTAGGTGCGGGTGCTGCGAATCAGGCTATAAAGGCAATAGCAATTGCAAGAGGTTATCTTGCTCCGATTGGTATAGACCTTATCTGCATACCTGCTTTTGCAAACATCGAGATTGACGGCGAAGAGAGAACCGCTATGAAGCTCATCTGCGAAGAGAGATAATTCACAAGTTCTGAAAGCGGACATCAATTTGTCCGCTTTTTCTTATCATTTAAGGAGTAACGATTATGAACATTGAAGTCAACAGAATAAATTCAGGTATTGAACAAAATCCGCAGGAATATGTTAAATCAACTAATGAAATATATTTCTGGCATATAAGAGAAATCGCTGAAAATATCGCAAAAAATAAAGCTGAAAAACCCGTCATACTTCTTTCGGGACCTTCAGGTTCAGGGAAAACAACAACCGCACTTATAATTGCGAAGATGCTGAGTGAAATGGGCTGTCCTACTCATACGCTTTCTATGGACAATTATTTCAGGTCACTCACTGACAAAGAACGTGAACTTTCTGTTTTAGGGAAACTTGACCTTGAATCGCCTGACAGGGTTGACAAGGATTTGCTGAACAGGCAGATTGACGATATAAGCAGCTGCAAAGCCGTTGATATTCCGCACTATAACTTTGCGGAATCAAGGCGTGACGGCATAAAAATGAATTTCAAACGGAATGAGGGCGAACTTGTTATTTTCGAGGGCATACACGCTCTTAATCCCGATGTTATAACATTTAACGAAGATAAACTCTGCAAACTGTATGTCAGCGTAAGAACACGTATCGTATACAATGATATTATCCTGCACCCCTCTAAAGTCCGTCTTATGCGGAGAATGATACGGGACAGGAATTTCCGCAAGCGTTCACTGCGTGAAACAATGAATATGTTCCATAGCGTTGAGAACGGCGAAAACAAGTACATAATGCCTTACAAGCACCGTTCGGACTATGATATAGATACTTTTATGGCGTACGAAATGAACGTTTACAGGGATAATCTGCTTGATGAACTGAAAGCAATGAATGATGTGCCTGAACTTGCGGACGTTACTGAAGTACTTGAAAATCTTGATTCGCTTGACATGAAATATATTACGCCTGATTCGCTTATATGTGAATTTACAGGCGGAGGAATGTTCAAATATTAAAATTATTCACTAAAAATAAAAGGGACTGTAAATAGTCCCTTTTGTTTATTTATTGAACATTTTCTTGAATCCTATTCTGTCAAGCAGAAGTGAAACTGCCACAAAAAGCAATGAACTTGCAAAAACCTGTATGCAGTAGTCAGGGAGTTGTGTAAACGCTGCTGTAATTGCTGTCCACGAAATACCGCCTGCCATTACAGTACCTTCATAGAGGGCATAGCCTACTACGCACACAATAAGTGACGGGATAATTCCGAGGATATTTCTCCATGTGAGAATTTTTTCGCTTTTATTTGAGAAAAAAAGTGCAGTGACTGCTTTTATAACAACAGTTGCGGGAATCCACACGGGGAAACCTGATAAACCGTCCGCCAATGCTCCTCCGATTGCGCCGGCTGCCATTGCGTACGGTGTAGGGAGAATACAAGCGGCAAGGTAAATAAGTCCGTCACCTGCGTGAGTATACCCTGCGCCTGTAGGTACGTGCAGATACGCTGTAAAAACGTATATAAGTGCGGCGAAAAGTCCTGTTGTTGTAATCAGGCGCATTTTAGCCATTGAAACTGATTTTGTTCCCATTTTAATCATCACTCCGTGTTCAAATTCCTATCATAATAATAGGTTATGTTTATTATAACACATTATATCCAAAATTGCAATAGTATTTTTACACAATGATAATTAAATTTTTTGCATTATTTTGTAAATATTTTCACATAGAATAAATTACGCCTTAATTTTCTGCTATTTATTCACTTCTTTTACATTAGTACGCCCTAAAATATAGTCTGTTGAAACTTTATAGAAGTCCGCAAGTGTAATGAGGTGTTCCACGGGTATCGTCTGAAAACCACGTTCATAGCGTGAATAAACAGTTTGTTTTGTTTTCAGCAACTCCGCTATCTGCGTCTGATTCATGTCCTTATCCTCACGTAAATCCCTTAATCTTTGAAAATACACAAAAATCATCTCCAATATATGTATAATATGACGATTTTCAAAAAAAAATCAGTCAACATATTGACTTTAGCATATTTTCATGGTATAATGTGTGTTATAGTACTAATAAGTACTATAAGTGTTGTTTGTCATAGAAATAAACAGAAATAATGTTATTGAGAATTAAAGATATTTTGAGAAAACTCCTTAAACCCAAACAACACAAAAACCGTTATGCTGAGTGGAAACAGCATAACGGTTTTATTTATAGTATCTGATTTACGACAATTCAAACATACCTGTATAAAGCTGATAATATTTGCCTTTTTGTGCAATAAGCGCATCGTGATTGCCACGCTCGATTATTTTTCCGTACTCCAGCACCATAATAGCGTTAGAGTTACGGACTGTTGAAAGCCTATGCGCTATGACAAATACTGTCCTGCCATTCATAAGCGAATCCATACCCTTTTCAATAAGAGCCTCTGTACGTGTATCAATCGAACTTGTTGCCTCGTCAAGAATCAGTACAGGCGGATTTGCAACGGCTGCACGTGCTATTGCGAGAAGTTGCCTCTGTCCCTGCGAGAGATTTGCACCGTCCGCCGTAAGCATTGTATTATAGCCGTTTTCGAGGTGAGTTATGAAACTGTCAGCGTTTGCGAGTTTTGCAGCAGCATATACTTCCTCATCAGTTGCATCAAGTTTACCGTATCTGATATTGTCCATTACTGTACCTGTAAACAAATGCGTATCCTGCAAAACGATTGACTGAGAACGCCTTAAATCGCTTTTCTTGATTTTGTTAATATTTATTCCGTCATATCTTATCTTTCCGTCAGGCACATCGTAAAATCTGTTAATCAAATTAGTTATAGTTGTCTTGCCTGCTCCTGTTGAGCCTACAAACGCTATTTTTTGACCTTCGTTCGCATACAGGCTTATTCCGTTGAGTACAGTTTTTTCGGGTTCATAGCCAAAATACACGTCATCAAATTCAACACGCCCACGGACTTCCGTGTAAGTTACAGTGCCGTCCGCCTTGTGAGGGTGTCGCCAAGCCCATATATCGCCGTTTTCGGACTCAACAAGTTCATTGCCTTTTCTTTCTGCCTTTACAAGCGTAACATAGCCGTTATCAGCTTCAGGTTCTTCGTCAATCACCCTGAATATACGTTCCGCACCTGCCAACGCTGTAAGAACGGAGTTAAGCTGTTGAGATACCTGCGTAATCGGCTGAGAGAATTGCCTTGTAAATTGCAGATACGAAACAAGTTTACCTATATTCATTCCGCCAAAACCATTAACTGCCATTATACCGCCTACAATTGCAGTAGCAGCATAGTGCAGATACGAAAGATTGTTCATAATAGGCATAAGAATATTCGCAAATGTATTCGCACGTGTAGCCGCCTCACAAAGTTCCTCGTTCAGCTTATCAAATTCTTCTATTGCCTTATCCTCGTGACAGAATACTTTTACGACTTTCTGCCCGTCAATCATTTCCTCAATATATCCGTTTGCTTTGCCGAGTGCTTTCTGTTGTGCAATAAAGCCCTTGCTGCTCCTTTTGCCTATGAATCCGATTACGTTGACGATAATAACAAGCATTACAATGACAATTATCGTAAGAATCCAGCTGTACCACAACATAAGCGCAAATACTCCGACAATTGTTATTGCTGAGCTGATAAACTGCGCAATACTGTTGCTGAGCATTTCACGGAGCGTATCTGTATCATTTGTGTAAAGTGACATCAATTCGCCGTGAGTATGTTTGTCAAAATATTTTATCGGCAAAGACTCCATTTTGTTAAATAAGTCGTTTCTTATACGCATAAGAGTTGTTGTTGAAATCTGCATCATCATACGCTGAAACATAAACGTTGAAAATGCGCCTACAGCATAAACTACCGCCATTCCTATGAGAATCATTATAAATTTTGACTTATCCCACTCGCCTTGCAAGCCGTCAGCAATATTATTCACAAGAGGTGTAAGCAAGGCATTTCCCGCAACACCTGCTATTGAACTGAAAATTACACCTACGACAACAAGCGCAAAATGCACTTTGAAACCGTACATATAGCTGAAAATACGCTTGATTATGCCCTTGACATCGGACGGCTTTTCCATTGGTCTGTTTTTTCTCGGAGGCATTACTCGTCACTTCCTTTCTGTTGTGAATCATATACTTCACGGTAAATAGCACTTTTCTGTAATAATTCCTCATGTGTGCCTATATCTGTAATTTTTCCGCCGTCCATAACAATAATCCTGTCAGCGTCCTGAACAGATGAAATTCTCTGCGCAATTATGAAAACAGTTGTTTCGGACAGATTTTCACGGAATGCTTTTCTGATATTTGCATCTGTCGCTGTATCAACTGCGCTTGTCGAGTCATCAAGAATAAGTATCTTCGGCTTTTTCAGCAATGCCCTTGCGATACAAAGACGTTGTTTCTGACCGCCCGATACATTTACACCGCCCTGACCTAAATCCTGTTCATAGCCGTCCGGGAAACCTGTAACAAAATCGTGTGCGCAAGCCTGTTTGCAAGCCTCTATAATTTCCTCATCAGTTGCATTTTCATTGCCCCATTTGAGATTTTCCCTAATAGTACCCGAAAAAAGTACATTTTTCTGCAATACCATTGCAACCTGATTTCTGAGAGTATCAAGGTCATATTTTTTAACATTTACACCGCCGACAAGTACTTCGCCGTCTGTTGCATCGTAAAGACGAGGTATAAGCTGTACAAGAGATGTTTTCGATGAGCCTGTACCGCCGATAATACCTATAGTTTCGCCTGATTTTATATCGAGATTTATCTTTTCAAGCGACAGATTGCCCATATCATTGAAATAGCTGAAACTTACATTCTTGAAACTTACTGAGCCGTCCTGTACTGATAGAACTGCATTTTCAGGGGAAACAATATCGGGTTCTTCCGTAAGTACCTCGTATATACGCTGTATTGATGCCCTCGAAATGACAAACATCATAAACATAAACGAAACCATCATAAGCGACATAAGAATTTGCCCTGTATACGTCACAAAAGTAGTAAGGTCGCCTATAAGCATTGTACCGCCTGTTATCATATGACCGCCGAACCACAAAATCGCAACTATACTTGTATACATACACAATTGCATAAAAGGCATTGTTAAAATAACAAGTTTTTCGGCATTGAATTGTGCTTTGCGGACATCTTCCGTATTTTTAGTGAACTTTTTCTTTTCGTAATCCTCACGCACAAAAGCCTTTACTGTTCTTATACCGACGAGATTTTCCTGAACACTTGCGTTCATATTATCGTACTTTGTAAGCATAGCCTGAAAACGAGGGTGTGCTTTAGTCATTATGATTGCAATTGCAATTCCCAGAACAGGTATTGCGCACAAAAATACAAGCGATAATCTTGCATTCAGTTTGATTGACATAATAAACGCAACTATAAGCATCATAGGGGCACGTATAGCCGTTCTTATGAACATCATAAATGCCATTTGTACATTTGTTACGTCTGTTGTAAGACGTGTAGTAAGTGATGCTGTTGAAAATTTATCAACATTTGCGAAAGAAAATTCCTGTACTTTCCTGAACAGCGCACCTCTCAGATTTTTAGCGAATCCTACTGCGGCAACTGCACTCAATCTTCCGGCAATTGCACCAAAAAACAGAGATACAAGTGCCATTCCTACCATAAGAACGCCCATTAAAGCAACGTGTTTTATATTGCCTTTCTGTATGCCGTCATTGATGATAGATGCCATAACATACGGGATAAGCACTTCCATAGCAACCTCGCCTATAATAGTTACAGGCGAAAGAATAGCTTCTTTTTTGTACTTGCCGACATAAGACAAAATTTTTTTCAGCATATCAATTCTCCTTTCTCTTATCAATATCTTCCAGTTTCTTTATAAGCAGACAACGGAGTTCCACGGGGTCTGAAAAATCGCCGTCAATGCCTTCAATTTCACGCATTTTCCCGACAATCCTCTCAAGAAACTCCATAAGCATAACTTTTTCATCTTCAGAAAAGTCGTTGAAAATCAACTCATCGTACTCTTTGAAAATATTGTTGACATTTTCAATCGCCATACGACCCTCATCAGTAAGCGATAATCTTTTACAGCGGAGATTTTCCTCGTCTACTGTTTTAGTAATAAGACCTGCTTTTTGCAGGCGTTTTGTAGAAGTCGCAACAGATGCAGGTGAAACACCCAGACATTCAGCGATAGTTGCCTGCGTGCAGTGTTCATTCTGTCCTATTGTTTTCATAATAGCAACCTGTCCGAAATGAATAGGCGATTTTTCGCTTATTCTCCTGATGAAAAGCCGTCTTAACAGATGAAAGTTGCTTAACATATCCACAATTTGTTTATTTTCAATCATATTCATCACCTCCTGAAAATATATTTAAGGCAACATCGCACAAAGTCCGCTTGACAGCATTCCCGCTTGTATTTTTCGTTATTTTGCACTAAAATTTCTTGCTAAATGTCAGTTGAGATGTACTGTTTTTATACAATTTGACGAAAAATTTGTTTATGTATCTGCATTTTCAGTTCTATGCGGTATTGCCTTAACTCTAAAATTCAGCGCAAAACAATTAACCGCATAATAATTAAACGTTTAATCGTTTTGCGTATACTATTATATCACTATATTCTGCAATTGTCAAGTACAAAATGCACAATATATAGTGATATTTTTTGTATATTCTGCATAATCCATATTTCACAAATTGCACGAATTGTCTAAATTGCTATTGACAGTTTTAGTGAAATATGTTATAATAATATTATTATTTTATCAACAAAATTCACACAACAAGAAAGGACGGCGATAATCATGAATTACAAATTCACCGAAATCACTCCGCAAATCACTAAACTTGCGGAAAAATCACTGGAGGGTTACAAAATTGCCCCCGAACTCTATGCACAATACGACGTAAAAAGAGGTCTGCGTGACCTCAACGGCAACGGTGTTGTTGCAGGTCTTACAAATATCAGCACTATCAAGGTTCTTGAAGGTGAGGACGGCGGTGCAAATCACGGAGACGGAAAACTCTTTTACAGGGGTATCGATGTCGAAGATATTGTCACCGGCTTTATCAAGGAAAAACGCTACGGTTTCGAGGAAACAGTCTATCTTCTCCTCAACGGCAATATGCCCTCTGAACACGAACTTGCGGATTTCAAGAAACTCCTTGCCGATTTCCGCTGTCTGCCTCCCACTTTCACAAGGGACGTTATTATGAAAGCTCCCAGCGACAATATGATGAATACACTCGCCAAAAGCGTGCTTGCACTGTATTCCTACGATGACAAGGCAAATGATATATCAATCCCCAACGTATTAAGGCAATGCATTGAACTTATTACCTTGTTCCCATTACTTGCTATATACGGCTACAGTGCGTACAAATATTCAAGAGAGGGCGGTAGTTTCTTTATCCACGACCCTGACCCGAATCTCTCTATCGCTGAAAATCTGCTGTATATGCTCCGTGACGACAAGAAATTCACTGAACTTGAGGCTCGTATACTTGACCTTGCACTTGTCCTCCACGCTGAACACGGCGGAGGTAACAACTCAACTTTCACGGTTCACGTTGTATCTTCATCGGGTACTGATACCTATTCCGCAATTGCAGCGGCACTTGGTTCACTCAAAGGTCCGAAACATGGCGGTGCTAATATAAAAGTAGCTATGATGTTCGACGATATGAAAAAAAGCGTGCAAAACTGGAAAGATGAGGACGAGGTTCGCTCCTATCTTAAAAAACTCCTGAAAAAAGAGGCTTTTGACCACGCAGGTCTTATTTACGGTATGGGACACGCTGTTTATTCGCATTCAGACCCTCGTGCTAAAGTATTCAAGGGATTCGTTGAGAAACTGAGTGCTGAAAAAAACAGGCACGATGAATTTATGCTGTATTCGCTTGTTGAGAAACTCGCTCCCGAAGTCATTGCAGAAGAAAGACGTATTTACAAGGGTGTCTGCGCAAATGTTGACTTTTACAGCGGATTTGTTTACCGTATGCTTGGTATTCCCGACGAATTGTTTACACCGCTTTTTGCTGTATCACGTATTGCAGGCTGGTCAGCTCACAGAATAGAGGAGCTTATCAACTCAAATAAGATTATCCGCCCCGCTTATAAGGCTATTTCACCTATGCGTGAATATACTGATATGCAGAACCGTATGGACTGATATAACGGATTTCCACGGGAATATAACAATTATTCTGACCGCAGTTCCCGTGGAAATCTGATTAAATAAACGAAAGGATTTGATTAAAATGAAAAACTCAACTCAGCTTATCAACTGGAACGGCACTGTCTGCGTGAAAATGAATGCAGGCAGTTATGAGGCTCTTGTCGCCTATGAAATCGGTGCAAATGTTATCCGTCTCAGAAACAACGCCGAGGGAATGGAATTTTTCCGCTGGAATCCCGAAAATACTGCTGATGATATAAGAAAATCAGCTGAAGTATGGGGTTTGCCGACTCTCTACCTCCCGAACAGATTTGCTGACGGTAAACTCAAAACAAGTGATGCAGTTTACCAACTCCCCGTAAACGAAAAAGCTCCCTATAATAACCATATTCACGGCTTTTTGCACAAGAGATGCTTCGAACTCGTTGAACATAATGCCGATGATAATTGTGCATGGGTGAAAGTACGCTATGAATACGACGAAAAAGACGAATTTTTCGAGTATCTCCCTGTTAAATTCGTTGCCGAATACACATTCACGCTTTCTGAAAACGGTCTTGAACAGGATATAAAATTCACCAATCTTTCAGATAAAGTTATGCCCATATCGCTTGCATCGCACACAACTATAAATTCACCTTTTGTTGACGGCGCAAAAGAAGGCGATATAAGGCTTACTGTTCCGATTGGTAAAAAATGTGAACTTAATGAACGCTGTCTGCCTACTGAAAATCTCAAAGCTCTCACTATGTGGGATTTGGAATACAAAAACGGCACAAAATGCCCTGTTTTGCAGGTTGTTGACAATGATATGTATTTCGGCGAATATGCTGACCTCGACGGCGAAAAATTCCACGGAATCATTGCGGAAGATACTGCAAGCGGTAAAAAACTCTGCTATGAAGTTTCAGACGAATATAAATTCTGGATTATCTGGAATGACAGAGGTTTCAACCACTATTTCTGCCCTGAACCAATGACTGCTATGATTGACGCTCCGAATCTCTCGCTTACTCCCGATATTTCGGGCTATGTTGAAATAAAACCAAATGATGTGTTCACTGCTCATCAGAAATTTTTCACAAAGGCTTGATTTTATGAGACGAATATTTTTCGTCCCGCATATTCAACAGATTTAATAAATCTAAGGGAGATTTTTTCAATGAAATATACAGATTCAGGTCAGGCAATCGCTATGGCTATTATGAGAAGAAAAAATGCATCTGAGATACAAAAAAATCTGATTAAAATTTACCTTGACGAAAAAAATGAAAAAGAACAGAATAAATTGCTGGGAATGATTGATACTATCAACGATTGCAAAACTTTCAAAAAAGCAAAATTATTTGACAAACTCGATGAGTATAAGCGTATTGTTCAAAAAATAAACAATTTCCCCGATGAGGATTTTTTCTGCGAAAAATCATATTATGAGGGTTGCTGTGACGGAATACGCCGGCTTATAGGACTTAACAAGGAACTCAGAGTTATGTCAAAAAAAATATTTATCATTTTCTTTACGGCAAATGCTGATATAGAATTTGAAATTCACTCGGCTTTTTTAATAAACGAAAACAATACGGAAATTTTCGAATACAATGATTCTGTTGAACCTGAAAAAATTATTTTTCTGTTACATCAGATGCAGACAATATAATAAATCTTCTTCAGGAAAAAGATGACGAACACGAATATATCGTCGTTATCTCTTATAATTCGGAACATACCCATAATATCAATGATGTGAAACTTATATCGGATTTATGTGAAGATAATTTCTATCTTCTCAATATCCACAAGGAAAATAAAATCATAAATACAAGCGAATATATCAAGAAAATTATTAAGGAAATAAAATAATACTACGATTTGTTGAAATTGCACAAAAATTGACATAAAAATAATACACTGTTATTTTTTGCTAATCTCTTGTAATAAAATGAAATATATGTTATAATATTATTAAGTTGTAGGAGCAATTCTGCATAAAAAACATAAACAAAAAGGAGAAAATTTATCATGAAGTTCGGATTTTTTGACGACGCTAAAAAGGAATATGTTATCAATTCCCCGAAAACGCCCTATCCGTGGATTAACTACCTCGGAACACAAGATTTCTTCTCGCTGATTTCCAATACAGCAGGCGGATACTCTTTCTATAAAGATGCCCGTCTCAGAAGAATCACCCGTTACCGCTATAACAATGTCCCCATTGATATGGGCGGACGCTATTTCTACATCAACGAAAACGGTACTATCTGGAATCCCGGCTGGTCTCCCGTAAAAACAGAACTTGACTCTTATGAATGCCGTCACGGTATGGGCTATACTATCATCACCGGTAAAAAGAACGGTCTGAAAGCTGAAGTTACTTTCTTTGTACCGCAGAATTACGCCGGCGAAGTTCAGCAGGTTGTCCTCACTAACGAAAGTACAGAAGAAAAAACATTCTCTTTCTTCTCATTCGCTGAATGGTGCTTATGGGACGCTCAGGACGACTGCACCAATTTCCAGAGAAATTTCTCTACAGGCCGTGTTGAAGTCGTAGGCTCAACAATTTACCACAAAACTGAATACAGGGACAGACGTGACCATTTCGCTTTCTACACCGTGAACGACGAAATCGACGGCTACGATACTGACAGAGATTCATTTATCGGTCTTTATAACGGTTTCAATGACCCGCAGGCTGTCGTTGCAGGTAAAGCTAATAATTCTTTTGCTGACGGCTGGTCACCTGTTGCATCTCATTACAAGAAAATAACTCTTGCTCCGGGCGAAACTAAAACTCTCATATTCATTCTCGGCTACGTTGAAATGCCTGTTGACAAGAAATTTGAGGCTGACGGCGTTACTATCAACAAGGAAAAGGCTCTCGCAATGATTGAACAGTACAATACTCCCGAAAAAGTTGCTGACGGTCTTGCTGAACTCAAATCCACTTGGGACAAGCTGCTCGGTATCATCAACGTCAATACTCCCGACGATAAAGTTGACCGTATGGTTAATATCTGGAATCAGTATCAGTGTATGGTTACTTTCAACCTCTCACGTTCTGCATCTTACTTTGAATCAGGTATAGGTCGTGGTATGGGATTCCGTGACTCAAATCAGGATATTCTCGGTTTCGTTCATCAGATTCCCGACAGAGCAAGACAGCGTATTATCGACATTGCCTCCACTCAGCTTGAGGACGGCGGCTGTTACCACCAGTATCAGCCTCTCACTAAAAAAGGCAATTCTGATATAGGCGGTGACTTCTCCGATGACCCGCTGTGGATGATACTTTCAGTTTCAGCTTATATCAAGGAAACAGGCGACTGGTCAATCCTCGATGAAATGGTTCCTTATGATAACGATGAGTCAAAAGCTAAACCTATGCTTGACCACCTCAAAGTTTCATTCTATAAAATTGTAAACAATCTTGGTCCTCATAATCTCCCTCTCGCAATGCGTGCTGACTGGAATGACTGTATCAACCTCTCATGCTATTCAGATACACCCGGCGAAAGTTTCCAGACTTACACCAACCCGAAATTTGCTGCTGAAGGCGGTTACTCAAAAGTCGCTGAATCTGTAATGGTTGCAACACTCTTTACATATACAGGTCCTAATTACGTTGCTATCCTGAAACACCTCGGCAAAGACGATGAAGCTGCTGCTGCTCAGGCTGAAATCGATAAGATGAAGAAAAATGTTATGCAGTACGCTTTCGACGGTGACTGGTTTATCCGTGCTTACGATTCAGAGGGCAACAAAATGGGCTCCAAAGAATGCGAGGAAGGCAAAATCTTCATCGAACCACAAGGTTTCGCTGTTATGTCCGAAATCGGTAAAGATGAGGGGGCTGACATCAAAACTCTCAACTCTATCGACAAGTACCTCAATACAAAGTACGGTCTTGTTCTCAATAACCCTGCTTTCACAAAGTACTATATCCAGTACGGCGAAATTTCCACATATCCCGGCGGTTACAAGGAAAATGCAGGTATCTTTACTCACAATAACGCATGGATTATCTGCGCCGAAGCATATGCAGGCCGTGGCGATAAGGCTTTCGAGTACTACTCAAAAATTGCGCCTGCTTTCAATGAGGAAATTTCCGACCTCCACAAAACTGAACCATATGTATATGGTCAGATGATTGCCGGCAAAGACGCAAGCAGATTCGGTGAGGGCAAAAACTCATGGCTTACAGGTACTGCTGCTTGGAATATGGTTGCTATTTCGCAGTATATCCTCGGACTTTCAGCTGACTGGAACGGTCTTAAGGTTGATCCGTCTATCCCGTCTGCATGGGACGGCTTTACAGCATCAAGAAAATTCCGTGGTGCTGAATACAACATCACTGTCAAGAATCCTGACCACGTATGCAAGGGTGTCAAGTCAATGACTGTTGACGGAAAAGCTGTTGACGGTAACATTATCCCCGTTCATGCTGACGGTGTTCACACTGTTGAAGTTGTAATGGGCTGATTAAAAAATAACAAAAGCTGTTTCACTTTCGGGTGAGACAGCTTTTTATTATAATAATAAACAAAAAAGTCAGTCCCTAAGAACTGACCTTTATGTATGTTTATTGCAATGAGCTGAGTGCATCAGAACCTAAAATTGCACTTCCTGTTACAATGATAAATACAGCAGGTGCTATACTTACAAGACTGCACACAAGACCAGCTATGCCCATGCCTTTACCTCTTTTTTGGCTCTTTATTCCTACTATACCGAGAATTATACCGATTACAGCAAGAGGAATTGAGATATAGTAGAAACAACAGCTTGTCAACAGTGCGACAATTCCAAGAACAAGAGAGGCAATAGCACAACCGCTTACAGGCTGTTGACCATTATTGTTATTCATGTCTATCTGTCCATTCATAATAATATACTCCTTTTTTAATTTTACGTTGCAACAGATACATTGTATCAAATAAAAGAAAGAATTTTGTGAAAATTTGTCGAAATTTTAATGAAACTTATGTGAAAGTTATGTGAAAATTACATATCACACAAAAAGACGGATTTTTTTGCAATCCGCCTTTTATTTGAGTTATAAATTTAACAATTGCTTTTTCTTTTCGTCAAATTCTTCTTGTGTAATAATTCCGCTGTCAAGCATTTCTTTTAATTTTACAATTTTAGAAAGTTCATCATCTGTATTATTTCCGGTATTCTGTTTGTTGATTTTTTCAGGAATCTGAAAGGCTTTTATTGCCTCTAAAGTTTTATTCAGAAATTCCTCTGCATTCTGAACGCATATAAAACGTATCACGCCTGAAGCAGAACGGATTTCAAGTGTATTTCCGCCTAACAGTTTATCAAGGAATCTGTTTTCTATTGAAATATTGTCCACTTTTTCAATAGGAAGTTTAAGCATTTTATTAGAAAAGAAATATTTTCTGTTTCCCTCTATGCCGTCACTTGTCAAACTCAAAGAGCAACGCTTTACAATACCTATCCATGCCAATCTCCAAAGTATCATAAGAACAGCTAAACCTGCCGGAATCAAACATAATGGTGCACCGCCACCATCATTAAATAGAATCTTTCCAGAATTCGAACTATAATAATAAAGCAATTCAAATTCAAATATGTTTAGCACTCTTCCAGCATAGTCAGTATGTACAGGTATAAAGCAAATTGCAAAAATTGCAAGCAATACAGCTACTGTAATTATAAATGCTTTTGTTCTTTTTGTTTTAATTTCAGCCTTGCACACAATATTATTTTCCATTTTTAATTCTCCTTTTACCGTTTTCCTCATTTTATCAAAAAAAAAAAAAAAAACTCGTGAAAATTTGGTAAAAGTTTAATGAAATCTATGTGAAAGTTATGTGAAAACAGCATATTACAAAAAAAGACGGATTTTTGCAATCCGCCTTTTTAATTTATTTCAGGGATATTTTTTCGCCGTCCTTGCTTATGACAGTATTCACAAAAATCTTCTTCACACTATCCGCATATTCGTCAGGATTCACAAGTGCAGGGCTGTAATGCGTAAGCCATAAGATTCCCGAACCCGATTTTTCAGCGATTTCAGCACTCTGCGAAAATACCATATGACCCTTTTCAGCCATTTTCTCCTTATATTCGTCATCGCCGTACATTCCCTCGCTTATCAGCAAATCAGAATTTCCCGCAAAATCAATCATTTCATCAAAATATCTGCTGTCCGTCATATATGTTACTTTTATCGGCTTACGCTGTTCATCTGTAACCATTTCCTGCGTGTACTCCCTGCCGTCTATGGTGACTGATTTCCCTGAATGCAGTTCTTTCCAGTACTTCACATCTATTCCGAGTGATTTTGCTTTCTGCGGATTGAACACGGGTTTTCTGTTGAGTACAAACGAATATCCCAAACAGTCAACGCCGTGTTTCATAGGCATTGACGAAATTGTCATTTCGTTCCATGAAAATTCAGATATACGGTCAACAGGCAACTCGTTTATTTCAAGCGGAAACGGCAATACAGGGCATATGCAGAACAAATGTCTTATTATATCTTTTATACCCGTATGACCGTAAATTTTCAGAACATCTGTTTTACCGCAGTTTCCCAGTGACAGCAGAAGTCCCGCAAGCCCTGAAATATGGTCAGCGTGAACGTGCGTTATAAGCAGTGTATCAAGGTGACTGAGTTTTATTCCGTGCTTGTTTATTGCTATCTGAGTGCCCTCTCCGCAATCAACAAGGCACGCTTTACCGTTGTATTCGAGCCACATACTTGTCAGCCAGCGGTCAGGTAAGGGCAGCATTCCGCCTGTTCCTATAAGTGTTACATCTACCAATTATATCACTCCTTTTATTTTATTTCACTTTACATTATACCACAACATCTATGCAATGTCAACAACTTTTTGCCCATTTACAGGCGTTGCAACTATCAAGCGACAAATTGCCAAGCCGGATTGATTGACTGCAACTGCCTTTTATGATATACTGAAATTACACTAAAAAATGGAGGTAATTATTATGATTCTCGCAGACAAAATTATTGACTTAAGGAAAAAAGAAGGCTTATCGCAAGAAGAACTCGCTGAAAAGTTAGGGGTAAGCAGGCAGTCGGTATCAAAATGGGAAATGGCTCAATCAACTCCCGATTTGAACCGCATACTTAAAATGTCAGAAATTTTCGGTGTTACAACTGATTATCTGCTTAAAGATAACATTGACCTGCAAAAACCTGAATTGACGGAAAATATTGCTTTTGAGGGCGTACAGACCGAAACAGTCCCACCTCTTACAAACGTCTCAATAAAAGAGGCGAACGACTTTTTAAGCAGTAATCAGAAACACGCTTTTCTTGTTGCGCTGGGAGTAGCACTCTGTATTGTTTCGGTGATTCCGACAATCTGCCTTGACGTTTTCAGTCCTGAACTTACGGATTTAAGCGCAGTGTTTATGTTTCTGATTATCGCTGCTGCTGTCGGAATACTCATCTTTTCGAGAATGTCCATGAAAAAATTTGACTATTTGTCCAAAAATTGCCTTGATACAGAATACGGTATTGACGGAATGGTCAAAGAAAAGAAAAATCAATATCAGCCCAAACACACATTGATGATTGCAATCGGCGTAATACTCTGTATTCTATCAGTTGTCCCTGCAATGGTCTTTTCCACGCTATTTAGTAACACATTTACTGACAGAATTGGTCCCGCATTTCTTTTTATATTTGTTGCAATTGGTGTATTTATGATAGTAAGCACTAACATAACAAATTCAGGATTCAACATTCTTTTAGAAGAAGAAATATACAGCCGTGACAGAAAAATGCGGTTGCAGGACAAATATGTGAAAGATATTTCAATAGTATACTGGCTTATTGTTACAGCAGTATTTTTGGGATACAGTTTAATAACTGCCGATTGGGGAAGAAGTTGGATTATATGGCCTGTTTCAGCGATATTATTCCCTGTAGTCATTACAATTGCAGAGGCAATCCGCAAAAATAATAATAATAAATAACAAAAAGGTTCAGGAAATATTCCTGAACCTCTTTTTATACCGGTGCAATCGCAGGTATGAAATTCCTCACAATGAAATACACGAAAAACAATGCAAGTATAGTCCACCATATCCACGCTTTTCTTGTAAGAATTTTTACTTTTTTGCCGAAAATATCGAACACAAGTTCTATGTAGAATCCGCAAAGAACAACCGCTAAAAACGGTATGGAAATATTATTCCTTACAGCAAGCAGAAAATGCCCGTGCAACATAGCGTTCACACTTCTTGTATTACCGCATCCCGGGCACCATAAGCCTGTAAGTGTATGGAATGTACAACTGCCGAGAAAACGTGACAGGCTCATTATAAAATCCCTGAAAACAAACACAAGTATAACAATAATCGGGGCAGATACTGCAATGATTATCTTCTGATTCTTTGTCATTAGTTAAAAATCTTCAAAACTTTCAAGAAATTCAGGTGATGCCATAATGCCTGCTGCAACGAGTATCCACAAAAGCAAGCATACAACGCCGAATACAAGACCGATTATGCTTGTAACTATACCACCTGTTGCAAGACCTGATTTTGCTTTTTTATTTGCCATAATGCCAAGAATAAGACCAACTATTGCAGGCAAGAGGTTAAGTGGGAGAAATGCCGCAAATAAGTTACAGCAACAACCGCCGACAATTGAAAGAATACCAATAACGAGTGATGCAATTGCAAGACCCTGACCCGGTTGAGGCTGATTGGGATTCTGGTTCATATTGGGATTCATATTCGGGTTAGGATTATAACCGCCCATATTGCCCATATTCGGATTGTTAAACGGTTGCTGAATCGGCGGATTAGGCTGTTGCTGAACAGGCTGTTCGGGAATACCGCCGAAATTCTGCTGTACATTTGATTCGCCCTGATTACCTGTATCCTGCGGTTCAGGTTCTTTTGTAAGATTTACTCCGCCATTGTTTTCGTTGTTGAAATCATCCATAATAAATACTCCTCTTTACTCCTTTTATTTACATAAACATGAACAGGCATACAGATTCCATAGCTTCCTCAAGCATATCCGCAAAATTATCTCGCATAGCACCGCCGATAATAGCCCATATAACAGTACCGACGAAACCTACAGCACCTGTAACTATTCCTGCAATAGCCATTCCTGCACCGTTCATATTTTTAACTCTGCTTATAACACCGCAAACTATAGCCGCAATACCGCATATAATACCCACGGGTATACAGCAACAGAAACCGATAATTGAAACGATACCGCACACAAGTGATGCAATTGCAAGACCGGGAGCTTCTCCGAAATCCTGCTGTCCTCCGCCCTGTTGTGTGTTAAATCCTCCCATACTGCCCGTATTCTGAAACGGCTGATTCTGTTCGGAAATACCGCCGAAATTCTGCTGTCCTCTGAAGTCCATACCCTGCTGTACGTTTGATTCGCCCTGATTGCTTGACTTCTGGATTTGGCTGACATTCATACCTTGTTGTGCAACTCGTTCGCCTTGACTGTCTGTATCCTGTGGTTCAGGTTCTTTTGTAAGATTCACACCACCATTGTTTCCGTTGTTGAAATCGTCCATATCAATAATCCTCCATATAAATTTACAAGTTTATTATATCACAAACTTTTCATAATGTCAACAAAATTTTAACAATTTCGTCATATTTAACAGTTAATTTTATTTTTTACAAAATTTATAGGATTATTCAACAGTAATACTGCCCTCCCGGAGATTATCGAACGTATATTTCTGTAAAGCCTTATCCCCTGATTTATTCATAAAAGCATCTGTATCCATGTAGTAAAATCCTATAGGATAAACTGTACCGCTTTCGGCATCGTCCGGAATTTTCAGCTGAAATGTCACAATAGCTCCGTCCATACCGTAATTATCAGTGAACATTTCCGCAATAAACAGACAGCCGAGATTTTTTGAAGTGAGTTCTTCCGGTATATTTACAGTCCACTCCGTAACATTTATACCCGACGCAAATTCCGATGCTTCGCCCTTTGTGTAGTCAACAAGACCGTCATTTGAATCACCTAATTCAAGCATTTTAGGCTTGAGTACATCGGGGTAAGTTATATGCAATCCGCAAAAACTCCAGTTTTTCTCAGCGTTCTCCACATAAACTGTAACGTCTGCATATTCTCCTGCTTTTGCGGTAGTTTCGCCGATATACACACGGGGACCGTCCTCAGCGGCAACTACTTCTGTACCGTCGTTCTGCGATTCTTCGCCTTTTGGTATAGCAGTCACGACTTCATTCGGGAAAGTTCTCTGCGGTTCTCCCTCAGGTGTACTGCTGTTATTTTTATCTCCGCACGCTGTCAGTGACATAAGTACACTGACAGCAAGCAGAACAGATGTTAATTTTTTTAACCTGCGCATTTTCAAATCTCCTTTTTAGTGCCTGTAACAGCAATCTCATCACCATTCGCTGAAACGTCGATAATATCAGTAGCGGACATATTATTGATGATGATTTCCGCAATTTTATCCTCAACTTCCTGACGGATAACACGGCGTATATCTCTTGCACCGTACGGCTTACCATACGATTTCTTTGCGATGAGTTCAAGTGCCTCTCTGCTGTAATTGAGTTCTATATTCTTTTCAGCAAGCGGTTCTTTCATTTCGTCAAGCATAAGTCCCGCAATATCAGCGAAATCCTTTTCAGCAAGCTGTCTGAATACTACAACTTCATCAATACGGCTGATAAATTCAGGGCGGAGAAATTCCCTAAGACCTTTCATCGCCTTATCTTTCGAAATTTCGTTCTCTGTACGGTTGAATCCAACGCCTATACTCTTATCTGTCGAACCTGCATTCGAAGTCATACAGATGATTGTATTTTCAAAGTTGACTGTTCTGCCGTGTGCATCGTCAATTTTACCCTCATCGAGAATCTGCATAAGAATATTCATTACATCAGGGTGTGCCTTTTCGATTTCGTCAAATAATATTACTGAATACGGCTTACGGCGGACTTTTTCAGTGAGTTGTCCTGCCTCATCGTATCCCACGTATCCCGGAGGCGAACCAATCATTCTTGCAACAGAATGCTTTTCCATATATTCGGTCATATCAAGGCGAATAAGCGGTTCTGTTGAATCAAAAAGTTCCTCCGAAATAGCTTTCACAAGTTCTGTTTTACCCACGCCCGTAGGACCTACAAATATAAACGATGCTGGTCGACGGCGTTTATTAAGCTGTACTCTTGTGCGCTTGATAGCCTTTGTGAGGACTGATATAGCCTCGTCCTGACCAAGAACACGTTTTTTCAGAGCGTCCTCAAGGCGTGCTATTTTCAGAAATTCAGTTTCAGCAATCTTGCTTGCGGGAATACCCGTCCAGAGTTCAACGACTTTTGTTATATCTTCCTCCGTAACCTGAATATTTTCAGCTTTATCTTTTACTTTGTCAAATCTGTCCTTTGCGTGAATGAGTTTACTTTTGACTTCAGCGAGTGCCTGATAATCAGGTTCTGCCTGTTCTGAAAGATTTTTCTCCATTCCCTCAAGTACAGATATTTCTTTTTGTGTTTTCACGTATTCAGCAAGTTCAGGGGAACGTATACTTGCGTATGCACAACCTTCGTCCATAAGGTCAATTGCCTTATCAGGGAGAAAACGGTCAGTTATATAGCGTTCCGAAAGTACAGCGCATACTCTCACAAGATAGTCAGAAATTTTAACTTTATGGTAAGCCTCATAGTATTTCCTGATACCCATAAGCACTCCCACTGTATCTTCAATAGTCGGTTCTGTTACTGTTACGGGCTGGAATCGCCTTTCAAGTGCGGAATCTTTTTCGATATACTTCCTGTATTCGCTGAATGTAGTCGCTCCTATAACCTGCACTTCACCTCTCGAAAGTGCCGGTTTCAGGATATTTGCGGCATTCATTGAGCCTTCTGAATCACCTGCTCCGACAAGATTATGGACTTCATCAATGAAAAGTATAATATTGCCCTCACGTTTTACTTCGTCAACAAGACCTTTCACACGGCTTTCAAATTGTCCTCTGAACTGCGTTCCTGCAACAAGTGCTGTAAGGTCAAGCAGGTACAATTTTTTATCAATGAGATTGAATGGCACGTCGCCTGAATTTATCTTTTGTGCGATACCTTCTGCAATGGCAGTTTTACCAACACCCGGTTCACCGATAAGGCAGGGATTATTTTTAGTACGGCGTGAGAGAATCTGCACAACTCTTGAAATTTCCTTATCTCTGCCGATTATATTGTCAAGTTCACCGTTCGCCGCTTTTCTTGAAAGATTTGTGCAATAGCTTTCAAGGAATCGGAGTTCTTTCTTTTTAGGCGATTTCTTATCCTTTTTGTTATTTGTATTACTATTATCCTTTGCACCGAAAAGATTTCCCATATTGAACGGAAAACCGCCCTTTTTATCAGAAGAATCCTGATTTTCATCGGGCTTTGAGTCGTCGCTGAACAAGCCCGAAATAAGATTCGGCATAAGACCTGAACCGCCCATTTCAAACGAATCACCGTCAAGCATTTCCATCATCTGTTCCGAAATCTGGTCAATTTCTTCGTCTGAAATACCAAACTTCTCCATATATTCTGCAACTTGCGGTATATTTCTTTCTTTTGCACAAGCAAGGCAAAGTCCCTCATTTTTCTTTTCTTTCCCCTGAACCGATGTAATAAATACAACAGCAGGTCTTTTCTTACAATTACTGCACATCAGCATAAAATTTTTTCCTCCTGTTAAGTATAATAACTGAAAATTTACATTTTCAGCACTGAATCGTAAAAATATTTGAATATATATGTGCTGTCAATAACGTCATTGTTAAAAAACAGCATTTCATTGTTGCCCATAATCGCCCAAAGACGAATTATAGCAGATACGGCAAATATCATAATACCGCCCGTAATAATACCGATAAATCCTCCGGCAATATGTGAGCCTGTACTTTCTCCGCCGTTTTCATTTTTCCCTGTAAATGAGTTGATAACCGCCATTATAATCAGGAAAAGAGCTATGTAAAGAACAACAAATCCCGTTATTCTGAACATCGTTATATAAGCCTCTGCCGTATATTTATCTGTAATATATACGGATGCCTCGTGTAATTTGTCCTTATCAAGCACCAGCAGCAGGAAATCTTTTATTCCCGAACTGTCGTTTCGTATTTCTTCTGCTGCCGTTTCTGCTGAAAATTTATTAAGCGACTGCGATATTATGTCACTCATGACAACTGCATAGCCCTCACGTATTTTTTCAAGTAAAACAGCCTCATTTTCCTCAACTTTCCTTGCATTGACGTTATTGACATAATTACATAACGCTTTGTCAAGGTCTTTGTCTGATTTGAAAATATCGTCAAGTTTTTCGGGATTGACTTTTATGAAATAGCCCATATTTTCAAGATAAGCAGCGTATTTTTGTGTAAAAGTATCGCTTTTGAGATTTCTCTCGATTTTCTTGACATTACTGCTCCTGACGGTATTTTTATACAAATCCTGCGAAATAGTTCCGCTTACCGCAAATGATACGAATACCGAAAGAGCACAGCATAAAGCCATAAATGTACCTTTCAGCAGACCCTTTCTGCCTGAAATGAATATACAGACAAGCAGGACTGCCACTGCAATCACATCGTAAAACCACCAGAATTCCGCACCCATTATTAAAATTCCCCCTTAGCTTTCGTAATTTATACGGTCAATCTTGTTGAAACTTTTAAGAAAAACATAGCTGTCACTTCTCACAAATCCTGTATATGAATCGTTTACAGAAGCAGTTGACCGCAATCCGCCTGTAAAATCATACGCAAGTACAGCATTTTGTGTCATAACGTAAGCAAGACCATTGTTTACAGCAACATCAATCAGAGGAGTTTCAAAGCCTATTGTTACAGGTTCTTTGCCTCCGCCGTCGAAAAGTGCCATAGTATATTTACGCCTGTCGTCACTGTTGATTATTACAGCTGACTGTCCGTTACTGCTTGCACCGTCTGCCAAATCTCCGTCATATCGATAAAATGAACTTATCTGACCGCTTTTATCAACATATCCACAAGCGTCAATCCCAAGGACAAATGCACCATCATCAAAACCATAAACATCAAGACCGAGTGTATCTATCGCCGGAGATGTCCATTTTTCGCCATTTTCTGTAAATACAGCTTTCTGCACGGAAGTCACAAGCGAACCATTTTCGGCATATATGTACCCTATTATACAGCCTGTACTGTCCTCATCAAAACTTATGTCATTGACTTTCTGTATGCATTTTCTTTCATATATTACCTCTCCTTTGTCGTCATACACTAAAATTTCACATTCATATTTGGGTGATGTCGTAACAACAGCCACATAGCCCTCATTGCTGAGCCTTGCGAAAATTATATTTTCGTCAATCTGCTGAGTATTTATAACACCGTTTCTGTCCTCAACACTGAATCGGCTTCCGCCACTCTCGTAAATAAGCACCTTATCGCTTACAGCGTCCATTACTGCATTAGTATATGCGTGCTGACGTTTTTTAATAAGTCCGCCCTCCTCGCTGTAGAAATAAATATACGCATCACTAAGCACAATAACACAATTATCTGCACAATCCGTCTGATAATTCACACTGCCACTTATTTCAAGCGGGAAATTACCGTCCGCAAGTCTGCCGTCATTTACAATTGTAGTGTACTGCTTGCCAAGACCTCGTAATTTCGGCAGCCATAGGTCTTTTGTGAGGTACGCCGAAGATGCCGCAACAGCAAGCACCGTTAAAATGATAAGGCGAGTAATCATTTTTTTCCGTTTTTTTCGTTTTTTCAACTCAACAATATCATTCATATCATAATACTTTGCCATTGCTTTAATATTCCTCCGTTTATTTTAATTCAGTAGAAAACCCTGTTGAGATACAAGCCGTGTGCTACAGCAGTCCTGCCTGCTTTAAGCCTGTTTCTTGCGCTGATAATTGCGGGCATATCGTCAGGGGAAATTTTCCCCTCATTTATATCGATAAGTGTCCCTGCAATTATCCTAATCATATTATACAAAAAACCGTCGCCTTTTACAAGTATTATCACACAATCTCCACTATTTTCTATTTCAAGAGAATAAATTGTGCGTACGGTTGTTGAAACATTTGTACAGTCTGCACAAAAACTTGCGAAGTCGTGAGTACCAACAAGATATTTTGCAGCAGATTTTGCCTTTTCAGTATCAAATTTCCGCCTGTAATGGAATGCCAAATCCGCAGCGAACGGATTTTTTGATTCCGAACAGTGCATTTTGTAAATATATTCCTTTGCTTTGCAGTCAAAACGTGCGTGAAAATCAAGCGGAACGTCCTCACAGCTAAGAATTGATATGTCATCAGGCAATTCACCGTTCACACCTCTGCAAAAGCCGATATTCCGTATATTGCTTTCCGTTTTGACGTTAAAGCAGAATTGATTTGCGTGTACTCCCGTATCAGTCCTCGAACAACCCGTTATCTTCACTTTCTCGTTCAGGACTTTCGATACAGCTTTCTCCAGTACTTCCTGTACTGTCAGCGCATTCGCCTGTATCTGAAATCCGTGGTAATTCGTCCCTCTGTAAGCCGTCATCACTTTGAGATTCCGCATTTTCACTCACCTCTTTTTTACGTGATTTTCTCAATATATTCTCAAATACTACCGCCATAACCAGTACAAACAACGCTGTACCGCTGATAATAAGCCCCAATGTAAAGCCGTCAGGAGAGTATTTCAGCACGATTTCGTGACTGCCTGCATTCGCCTTTACTCCTAACATAGAATCAAGTACTTTGAAAGTATCAGCTTTTTCGCCGTCAATATACACGCTCCAACCCTTTTCATACGGGATTGATAAATAAAGCACACCGTTTTCAAGGGCATTTATTCTGCCTTTTATTTCCGTATCGCTGAACGATGTTATTTCAAGCTGTTCATCTGCGAGTTTATTGTAAGCCTGTTCAAATTCAGCTTTTTGCAGGGCGTAAATCATAAGAGTATAACTTCCTGTCGGCTTATCTTCGGGGATTTCAAATTCAACATCAGCAATATCGCCTGATTTACCGTTACCCATCGGAAAAGTTATCGGATAATCCTCAGTAGAAACGGAATTATCAACTTTTATGCCGTTGCATTCAACAGAAAGGCTTTTGAATGCACCATTTCTTGCGTAGCCGTACAAAACAGAATCGTCATCGCACGCATAACTATATGTAGCTGAAGCCGGTTTTCCCGTATCCGTCACGCTGAAATTATAATTGCCGTAACCTGTTTTAGTTGCCTCTATATTATCGTAAGATACAAGATTTACAGGTTGTGCAATGAAAATATTTTCGTCGATATTTGTTGCAAATTTTATCAATTTATTCTGGTATTCGAACGGATTAAGACCGTCTTTTGCCGGGAAATCAAGTATATCCTCACTCATCATAAAGCCCAATGAAAGCGGATATTTATTCTCATACAAACAAACGTTCTTTTTACTTTCTATGTATTCAAGATTATATTCGCTGTCATTAAGTTTATTATTTTTAGAAATTATATAGTCAATCCCGAGGAGCATATTGACAACAGGATTCGAATTTCTGTAATAATACCTGTTACCTGCCTCCGAGGCGTACAGCCCAAGACGGCGGAAAAGTTTAGTTACAGATACATTTGCGGACGATGAAAACTGCGACACACCGTGATAGCCGTACAATGCGCTGTCATTGAGAGTATATGTTGATGTCATTTCGGAACGGTAAAATAACGGATTATCCCTGTTTTCCATTATATCAAGGATTTCCTGTACTTCATCATCAGATGCAGGGTAAGATACATAGTCAGAACTGCCGACTTTTGTCACTCCGATTGACGCATTCGAATTAAATTCAGTCATAACAGTCAAAAAGACAAATATATTTACTAAAGCAAATTTCAGCTCCTGTTTTTTTATGGGGATAACTTTAACAGCAGTAAATATGAGTATATATGCCAATGTTATAATCAGAGAACTTTTGAACGCTGTTTTCATTTCAAATTCAGCACCATCTTTTGTAGCAGTGTAGTAATTCAAAGCAAACACAACTGCCGGGAAAATAAGCAAAAACGGAAAATACAGCTTGAATTTTTCTTTTGTCATCACGTCATAAGCACGGTAAGCTGAAAAAATAAGTACAAAGCTGAATATGAAAGAAAATCTGTATGGTAACTGATTTGTTGCGTGGAATCCGTGCCATATAAAGTTAAGTATGTTCATATTACAGCTTACTATTATAAATGCAAGCATAAGCAGGGATATTATTTTCTCACGGATTTTTATTTTCAGAGAAAACAGGAATACTCCGAAAAGAGTAACCGCAAGCATACCACAAGCTATATTCGGTAAACCCTCTATATTTGTAGGTTCATTATATGATAAAAGATTTGCGAAAATATCAGCCCAATCTTCATAGAATGATATTTCCGACGGGATTTTATTTTCGGCACTATGAGTCATTTTCAAGCCGAGGTACGCCGGAATCAGCATAAACGCCGAAAGTGCTATACTGATTACAGATGAACCTGCAATAATACCGAGTTTCTTGAAAAAGTCCTTTATTCCGTGACCGTTTATTATTATACTGCCTGCGAACATAAATATCGAGAAAATACAGGTAAAAAATGCTATATAGTAATTCGCAAGAAGCGATAGTGCCAGCGAAACAGTATATAATTTCCATTTACCCTCACGGCATATTGCTGTAATCCCTTGCATTACAAGCGGGAAAAGTGCGATAGTATCAAACCACATGACATTCCAGTAGTAGCCGAGCGTGTAACTGCAAAGTGCGTACATTACTGAAAATATGACAATTGATAAATCTTTTCTCTGATATGTGTACCGCAGGAAACAACTGAAAAATGAACTGCTGAAGCCGATTTTTGCTATGAGTATATATGTAAGCGCATCACGGACGTGTTCATCATCAAAAAAAACTGAAATCCAGTTAAGAGGGCTTGAAGCGTAATACGAAATGAGTGAGAGGAAATTTGTTCCCATACCGTTCTGCCACGAGTACATAAACGAACCGTCTGTGAGTAATTTTTCACGTACTACACGGAAAAACGGAAAATACTGATGCCATAAATCGACAACAAGCATCTGATTATCGCCAAAAGGATGTATTTCCTGCCCTTTGAACGCAAGGAGCATTATAATAACAGGGATAATAAATGACAAAAAGAAATATAATATACCTTTATCGTATAATAATTTAACAAGTTTACTGTCCCTGATTTTTCTGAAATCCATTTTTTTCTCCTCACTTCATAATGATATTTACAACAATTGCAGCTGCATAGAATGCGATGGCAATTGCAAGTGCAACATAGTCTTTTGTTGTGGATTTGAGCTGTCTGAGGCGTGTTCTGCCTTCACCGCCGTTGTAACATCTGCACTCCATAGCTGTTGCGAGTTCATCGGCACGCCTGAACGATGATACAAAAAGCGGTATAAGAATTGCAACGAGATTTTTTGCTCTTGTCATTAAACTGCCGGTATCAATTTCCGCACCTCTTGCTTTTTGTGCGGACATAATTTTATCTGTTTCCTCAATCAGCGTAGGAATGAACCGAAGTGCAATTGACATCATCATTGCGAGTTCGTGAACAGGCACTTTAATTTTCTTCAAAGGCGACAATAAGCGTTCTATAGCATCCGTGAGAGTTATAGGCGACGTTGTGTATGTAAGCAGGGAACTGCCCATAATCAGCAAAGTGATTCTGATTATCATAAAAACGCTTATATTTACACCGTCAACTGTTATTTTAATAAACCGCCATTCAAAAAGAACGTCACCTGTCCGTACAAAGAGGATATTCAATATAGCTGTCAACAGCAGGAACGGGAAAATCGGCTTAATGCTTTTTATGAACATTTTCAACGGAATTTTCGACATAACAATCGCAATAATTGTAAAAAATGCACCAATTGCAAGGCATATGAAATTTTCGCCTGTAAAAAGCATAAGAATATAAACAAGTGTTATGACAATTTTGAAACGAGGGTCAAGGCGGTGAATAATGCTTTCGCCGGGGAAAAACTGTCCTATTGTTATATCTTTAAGCAAATTATACAGCTCCTTTCAGGTATTTCAGAAGAAGATTTTTTGCGTAACCTGTAGTATAGACATCTTTCCCGAAATCAAATCCACGTTTTTTCAGTTCTATGAATACTTTCGTAATCTGCGGAACGTCAAGCCCGATTTGGGATATTTCCTCCGCACGGCTGAATACTTTTTCAGTATCGTCGTAACAGAAAAGCGAACCTTTGTTCATTACGAGGATTTTATCAGCGAATCCTGCAATATCCTCCATACTATGCGATACTATCAGTACAGTATTCCCCATACGCTTATGGTAATTTTTGATATGGCTGATAATCATATCACGTCCGGCAGGGTCAAGACCTGCTGTCGGTTCGTCGAGAATAAGTACACGGGGATTCATCGCCATAACTCCTGCAATAGCTACACGTCTTTTCTGTCCGCCCGACAAATCAAACGGCGAACGTTTCAGCAATTCCTCTTTAAGCCCTATATCGTGGGCAGTTTCAAGAACACGTTTTTTTATTTCGTCATCATCAAGCCCCATATTTTTACAGCCGAAAGCAATATCTTTGTAGACAGTTTCCTCGAAAATCTGATATTCAGGATACTGGAAAACAAGTCCCACTTTGAACCGCACATCACGTATTTTAGACTTATCCGCCCATATATCCACGCCGTCAAGCAAAACTTCCCCTGAAGTCGGCTTGAGTAATCCGTTGAAATGCTGTATGAGGGTTGATTTCCCTGAACCTGTATGCCCCATAACTCCAATCATTTCGCCTTCTTCTATTTTCAGATTAACGCAGTCAACAGCAGTTTTCTCAAACGGCGTGCCCTGACTGTAAATATAAGTTAAATTATGAGTTTCAAGAACTGCCAATTACATCGTCCCCTTAATCTTAATTCAGATTCAGAAATTTTTCAATAGTATATATTCCGCCTGTTGACGTATATGAGTAGTAACTCAAAATAAGTGATGCATCAACAGAATCAATTTTCCCGTCAATATTCACATCAGCTGATTTTCTCATATTTTCTGTAAAATCACCTGTATTACTTGTTGAAAGGCGTGAATATTCAGTCAAAATAAGCGACGCATCATTCGAATCAACTTTCCTGTCATTGTCCACGTCACCAAACGTATAAGCCGGTAAAGAAAGACCTCCTGCAAATTCCATTGACCAGTAGTATCTGTTTGAGGAAATATTCACGCCTACGCCTACGCTTGTGAAATTAGTTGAAAGTATATTTTTACGATGTCCCTCTGAATTCATCCACGCTTCTACAACTTGCCCGGCAGGGTCTGAGAAACTTATCGGTGTATAAGCTATATTTTCACCAAACCACAAAAAATCAAGTCCTTTTTCATCAAATACTGTACTGCAACTTGCACCGTCAGGTCTTGTGTGCGAAAAATCAACAGTAATTTCCTCCGCTCTTAAACTTGCGACATCATTAAGCTGACTCACCATTGTAAGCTTTGAAACGCCATTTTTTGTTCTTTCAGCGTTGATGAATTCAATCACCGATTACTCAGCTGTTCAACTGAATACGATTCAGCATACACATTCGTATTGCAATTTACCGATACTATATACAATACAGACGTTATTAGTCCCACAATAAATCTCTTTATTTCCATAATTTTTCCCCTGAATTTTTATTTGTTCAATAATTTTACAAGCATATCAACGCATTCCTGTTCTGTAATAATTTCCGTTGATATGTCAATCCCTGCCTTTTTCAATTCCCACGCAAGTTCTGTAACTTGTGGAACATCAAGCCCTATTTTTTTCATTTCCGCAACGTGCGAAAATACAGCACGAGGCGTATTATCAAGTATAACTTTCCCCTTATCCATTACGACAACTCTCCCGCATTGTGCAGCCTCATCCATATAATGCGTTATCAGTACTATTGTAACACCCTGTTCTCTGTTCATTTTCCTGATTACGCCCATAACTTCACGCCTGCCCTGAGGGTCAAGCATTGCTGTCGGCTCGTCAAGAATAATGCATTTCGGGCGCATTGCAATGATACCTGCAATAGCTACACGTTGTTTTTGTCCGCCTGAAAGCTGAGCAGGTGAATGAAGTCTGTAATCGTACATATTCACGGCTTTCAAAGCATCATCAACACGTTTCCGCATTTCCTCGTATGGCACACCGAGATTTTCAAGGGCAAATGCAACATCTTCCTCAACTATCGATGATACAATCTGATTATCGGGATTCTGAAATACCATTCCTGCGCATTGACGTAATTCAAAAAGCCTGTTTTCGTCCGATGTATCTATGCCGTTGACGAAAACTTTCCCTGAAGCCGGCAAAAGAATAGCATTTATATGTTTTGCGAGAGTAGATTTCCCTGAGCCGTTATGCCCGAGAATCGCTACAAATTCGCCCTCTTTTATATCGAGGTTTATTCCTTTCAGTACTTCAGAAGGTTTTTTATCCTCACTGTTATAACTGAAATGCAGGTCTTTTATTTCAATAATATTATTCGTCATTTGTTTTAACCTGTTCTTCTGTTGTTGTTTCAACAGTTGTATCTTCTTCAGTTGACTCCTCATCTTCAGAAATTTCCTCGAAAACTATCTTATATTCGTCTTTTATGACTTCAACCGCCTCAAGACTATTCTGAATAAGAGCCTTTGCATTTTTATCAGCAGTTTCAAGAAGTCCGTTTGATATAGCCCGTTCTTTCATAAACTCCTTGTTTTCGCCGATAAAGTTACTCACATCATTAACTTCAATTTGATTAAATATATTTTTTGATTCATCAAGCGTTTCGATACTGTCCTCTAAAATTTCGTGGCTTAAAACGTCAGCTTCAGGCATATATATGGTAATTATCTTATTTTCGTTATCAACATCAAACGACACTTTGCTTACATCAATACCTGCTTTTATTTTACCGTCCCAGCGTGCTATGAACGATTTCCCTGAAAACGGTATTTTCATGCCCTCAAACCAACCGCTCTCGAATTTTTCATCGTCATCAAATTTTCCTGAATCGGTATACAGGTACTCAACAGTTGCAAGTTCGCCTATATCCTTAATCTGCTCTTCAATGACATCTGTCGATATAGTTGTTGTTATTTCCTCCATTGTCATAATTCCGGCTTCTTTTTCAGCTTCTTTTTGTTCAATATGCCTGATGACGCAAATTGTTGCGATAATCCCAACCAATAAGCCTATAAGGCATATAACGGCTGAATGTATAATTCTTTTTAACAAATCCGGCTTTTTTTTGTATTTGTATTCTGTGTTTTCTGAATCCATACTGCCAACTCCTTTAATTTTAACAATCACACATATTCCGGTTAACACTTTGCAATAATTATCTTTGCCATATAGCTGTAGAACCGCAAGGCAATGCCATACCTGTTGATTTTACAGGCAGACCTATTTCGTCAAATGAAACAGAACCGCCGAATTTACTTGTGAGGATACTCCCGAGAATATATCCCATAACTGACGGCGAAAGCCCTGTAGTATAGCTGTTTATCAGGAAAAACAGAGGATTATCCGAAAGCACTTCACGGCAAAGTTTCACAAGGTCATACACATTATTTTCAAGTTTCCAGATTTCGCCGTTAGAACCTCTACCATAAGACGGAGGGTCCATAATTACGGCATCGTATTTTCTGCCACGTCTTATTTCCCTTGCAACAAATTTCTCGCAGTCGTCAACAATCCAGCGTATGGGCTTATCAGAAAGCCCCGAAACAGAGGCGTTTTCTCTTGCCCACTGCACCATACCTTTAGAGGCGTCAACGTGACATACATCTGCACCTGCCTCCGCACAGGCAAGAGTAGCACCGCCCGTATATGCGAAAAGATTCAGGACGCTTATTTTCCTGCCTGCCGTGAGGATTTTATCCGCCATAAAATCCCAGTTTACAGCCTGTTCGGGGAAAAGCCCCGTATGTTTGAAACCTGTCGGACGGATATTGAAAGTCAACGCTTTGTAGTTTACAGTCCACGCCTGAGGGATTTTCCTGCGGAATTCCCATTGACCTCCGCCCTTATCGGAACGGTGGTAATAACCGTCCGCATTTATCCATAGAGGGAGAATACGTTCTGTTTTCCAGATAATCTGAGGGTCAGGGCGCACAAGGCTCACATTCCCCCATTTTTCAAGTTTTTCGCCGTCTGAAGTATCCAAAATAGTATAGTCAATCCAGTTTTCTGCTATTCTCACGCTTATTCTCCTTTGATTCACATTTCTGTATGTTCTTTTATAGTTTCAGCGATTTTAATTGCCATATTGTTGATTATGGAAAAATTCTTCCCTTCAACTCTTATGCGGACTACAGGTTCTCTGCCTGTTTCCCTGATGATAATTCTGCCCTCATCGCCGAGTTCTGTTTCATATTTGTCGATTACATCTGTAATAGCGTTATTATTTTTCCAGACTTCGCAAAATTTTTTAGCAATAGGCACATTAAGCATAACCTGCGGGAATTTTTCTATGACGGACGAGAGATTGCTCAGCGTTTCGCCCGATTTCTTGAGAATTTCAAGCAGTTTTATTCCCGTAAGCATACCGTCTGCATCAGGCATTTCGTCCGGGAAAATAATATGACCTGCCGGGTCACCGCCTATACTGCAATCACATTCAAGCATTTTCTGAACCATACTTCTTTCGCCAACAGGCGCATCAACGACTTTTATTTTGTTTGCCTTTGCGAACTGTATAAGACCAAGGTTATTTGCTTGTGTTGCAATGATTGTATTATTATTTAACTTATTATGTTTTTTCATACTTCTTGCGCAAAGTGCGATAATAATATCACCGTCTACAAGCGAACCGTTTTCGTCTACAGCAAGACAGCGTTCCCCTGAACCGTCAAAAGCAATACCACATGAACATTTGTTCTCAACAACAAATTCCATAAGCGATTCCATATGCATACTACCGCTTGTATTTATATTTGTTCTGTCGGGGGAATTTCCCATAACAAAGACTTCCGCACCAAGGCTTTCGAATAATCCGCCTGCTATACTGCTTGTACAGCCGTTTGCACAGTCAACAGCTATTTTCAGCCCTTTCAAGTCAGCGTTTGCGATTTCCTCAAGGCGTTCTATGTAACTTTCAACCGCATTATCACACTGAGTAACTTTACCGTACTCTTTTAACTGAATATGAAGTTCATTTTCAGGCAAATCAGTCACAAGGCGTTCAATTTCGGCTTCCGTATCTTCGTCAAGCCTGTAGCCGTTTGCAGAAAACAGTTTCACGCCGTTCATATCCGCATTTGAATGAGATGCTGTTATCATTATTCCGCCGTCCGCACCCTTTTCACGGATATTCCACGCAAGTGCCGATACAGGAATTTCGCCGAGAAGCTCAGCATCAGCACCGGCGGAACATATTCCCGCACATAAAGCCGATTCAAGTGCATCAGAAGAACTTCTTGTATCTTTTGCTATGAGAAATTTTGCTCTGTTATCTTTTGATTCCCCTGAAAGAACACGGACAAGTGCAGTACCGATATGCATAGCCGTTTCGCAGGTAAATTCAGTCACTGCAATACCTTTTATGCCGTTTTTTCCGAATAATTTTCCCATTTTTCACTTCTCCCTTATAATATATTACACGAGTTTCAGCTGACCTGAATTATCTTCAGGCGGTACAAATCCAAGGTGAGTATACGCAAGACGAGTTGCGACACGTCCACGGGGAGTACGTCCCAGAAAACCGAGCTGCATAAGAAACGGTTCGCATACGTCCTCCAGAGTTACCGCCTCCTCACCGATTGCAGACGCAAGTGTTTCAAGACCGACAGGACCTCCGCCGTAACCTTTGATAATCATATTTAACATACGTCTGTCAAGACTGTCAAGACCAAGCGAATCTATTTCAAGACGGCTTAAAGCCATATCCGCAATTTCCTGAGTTATTTCGCCGTTTCCCATGACATCGGCAAAATCTCGCACACGTTTGAGCAGTCTGTTTGCGATACGAGGTGTACCTCTTGCACGCCCTGCAATTTCCGATGCACCGTCCGTTGTGCAGGGTATTCCTAAAATAATAGCACTTCTGCGGACAATATCCGTCAATTGTTCCTTGTTGTAAAGTTCAAGGCGTTCGATTACTCCGAATCTGTCCCTCAACGGTGACGAAAGCTGACCTGCTCTTGTTGTTGCGCCTATAAGCGTAAACGGCTTCAAATCCATACGAATAGAGCGTGCTGACGGACCTTTGCCTATTATAATATCAATTACTCTGTCCTCAAGTGCAGGGTACATTATTTCCTCAACTGCCCTTGAAAGACGGTGTATTTCGTCGATAAAAAGCACGTCATTATCAGAAAGGCTTGTCAGAAGTGAAACCAAATCGCCGGGCTTTTCGATTGCAGGACCTGTTGTAACTCTCAGATTTACGCCCAATTCGTGAGCGATAATGGCTGAAAGAGTAGTTTTGCCCAATCCCGGAGGACCGTACAGCAAAACATGGTCAAGAGGTTCGCCACGTCTTTTAGCTGCCTCGATATAAACGGCAATTTTTTCTTTTACCTTGTCCTGCCCTATATATTCACGCAGAGTCTGCGGGCGCAATGTTATTTCAATTTCGCCGTCTTCCTGCGTATTTTCGGGAGTAACGAACCGTGGTGCAAACTCCATATCTTCTGTCTGTATCATAAAAACTCCTTATTTCTTTATTTCTCAAAGAATCGTTTCTGCCGGGTGTAGAACAATTCCGCATTTTCTGAAGCCGATTTCCCGACAGACTGCCGGCTGCTTATAAAGCAAAGATGTTCGCCTGATTTTTTTATTTTAGATAAATATTTTGACAATGGCACAAAGAGATTATGTGTATTGCCTGTCATATCAATCACAAAAAGTATCTGCGGAATATCGTTTCCCATTGTCATTTCAGTCACTGATGCACTTTCAACATTCAGCTGTTTTTCGAGGAATTTAGATACAGCTTTTTTGAGATGTTCAACAGAATGACTGCACGGATGAAAACTCATTTTATCATTGTGGTTGTATGAAATTGCCTTTATACGCTGACTTTTAGCAATCATAAGGATAGATTTTATTTCCTGCGAGGAAAATTCCTTGCCGTATGAATTAGGATTAAGGACAGCCGAAGTTGTCTGTATCAAATCAAAAAATCTGAGGCAATTTATTTTATAGCAGTCAACATAACGTTTTGCGAATTGCTGTAAAGCCTGATAACTCGTAAAGAACGGTATAAAAATATCGCCGTTTGGATTCTGAGTAGTGACAAGTTCAAGCTGTATATCGTCATTTGCCTGTTGTGACGGTGCATTTTTGCAAATCACATAAACGTCACTTCTTATGAGTGTCTGCAAAAACGCCGAACGTTTTTCAGGTTCAGCTATAGCTTCTTTCAGAAGTTCATCAAGATTCATTGTTATATTCCTTTCAAATTAAAGTTAAAAGTAGTAATCATTTTCCCGATGCTATATATCGGAGAGTTTCCTTTATAAGACCCTGCGTGTCAAGCGATGAGTCAAGTTTCCGCAATATAGGAGCAATTTCGCCTTGAGAGTACCCGAGTACCATAAGAGCCTCCATAGCCTCACCAATTGCGGAGCTGTCTGGTACAGCTGAAACGCCTGCATAATCGGTACTGCTTATACTAAGCGATTCAGACGAAATCTTGTCTTTGAGTTCAAGTACAATACGTTGTGCAGTTTTAGCACCTATGCCCTTTGTTTTAGTAAAAGCCTTGCTGTCACCTGATGCAACAATGAACGCAAAATTTTCGGGGGTCACATCAGACAAAATTGAAACAGCTGCTTTTCCGCCTACACCTGTTACTGAAATAAGCTGACGGAAACAATTCAATTCCTGCTGACTTGCAAAACCGAAAAGTTCAACAACATTTTCTTTTATATACAAATGCGTATACAGCATAGTTTCGGAGCCGATTTCGCCGAGTTTTGAAATTGTATTGTACGACGTTCTGCAACCGTACCCTACACCTCCGCATTCTATAACAACAAAGTTCATTTCTTTTGTTAAAATTTTCCCGTTAAGGCTGTAAATCATATAACTATTACCCCCATCTTGTTGTGTGACCGTGACATATAGCTATAGCAAGCGCATCAGCAGCATCATCAGGTTTCGGGATTTGCGCAAGGTTAAGCAGTTGCCTTGTCATTTCCATAACCTGTTTTTTTTCAGCTTTACCGTAACCTACTACAGCTGATTTCACTTGCAGAGGCGTGTACTCGAATACAGGTACGCATCTTGTTGCGGCTGAAAGTACAGTTACACCTCTTGCCTGAGCGACATCAATAGCAGTTTTCTGATTAGTAGTAAAGAACAGCTTTTCAATCGCCATACAATGAGGGTGATATTTGTCAAATATGTATTCCATATCAGTATGGATTGCCCGTAAACGTTCTGTGAACGGAGTATGAGCCTCCGTCAGAACGGCACCGTATTCAAGCGGTCTGAAATTCATACCGTCATATTCGACAATACCGAAGCCTACAATAGCATAACCGGGGTCAACACCTAAAATTCTTATATTCTTCAATTTATATACCTGCTTTATTTTCAATATACTTTATTATTATAACACATTTCAGTTTATATTTCAAGAGTTTTGTAAAATAAATATGCAATTAAAACATCAGTACTTGATTTTTATACTGTAATCTGCTATAATAATAATACAAATATATCCTTTAGAGGAAAAATATGGACTTGAATCAACCGGAGGAAAAAATATGAACTTGAATCAACTCAGAAACAATATTGATGATATAGACAAGCAGATACTTGACCTTTTCATGAAACGAATGGAATTATGTAAAAGTGTTGCTGATTACAAAAAAGCAAATGATTTGCCTGTATTTCAGGGCGACCGTGAAAAACAGGTGATTGACAGAATAAAAGTTCTTACAAATGACAGGGAACTTGAATCAGGTACAGCAGCACTTTTCACGACAATCATGGATATAAGCAAAATTTTACAGAACCGCAAGCTGTTATCAGACGAAAGCAACAACACATATGCCGTCCCCGATTTCGCAAACGCACGTAAAATAGGCTGTCAAGGCACATCAGGCGCAAATTCAGAAACTGCTGCACGTCTTATTTTCGGCGGAAAACAACTGACTTTCTACAAAACTTTCGAGGAAGTTTTTTCAGCCGTGCAGTCAGGTGAAATTGATTACGGTGTATTGCCTGTACACAATTCAACAGAAGGTTCAGTAAACAGCACATATGATTTAATGGCTAAATACAGCGTTTATACTGTAAAAGAGGTATGTGTTGAGATAAATCACTGCCTTGCCACGAAAAACAATATTTCACTTGATGACATAGATACAGTTTACTCGCACCCGCAGGCAATTGCACAATGTTGTGATTTCCTCACGGCACACGGGCTGAAAACAAGCGAATACGGCAATACAGCGACAGCTGCCGAAATGGTATTTAACAGTACCGAAAATATCGCTGCTATTTGTTCAGTGGAATGCGCTGAAAAAATCGGTCTGCACATAGTCGCCGAAAATATCGCTGACTGTTCAGTAAACCGCACAAGATTTATCTGTATTGCACGTGATATGCAAGTTGCACCTGATGCGGATACGATTTCAGTCATGATAAAAATCCCCGATACAGAGGGAAGTTTGTACAGACTTTTAACAAAATTCTATGTAAACGGTATGAATTTACAGAAAATCGAAAGCAGACCCTTGAAAGACGGCAGTTTTAACGTTATGTTTTATCTTGATTTTGACGGTAAAATAAACGACCCTGCTGTAAAGGCACTGATGAACGATTTAGCTGGAAATGTCGAATATTTCAGATTTCTCGGCACTTTTAAGAACGAATAGTTGAATAGGTGATTATATGAAAGAAAATTTTTTTGACTTACTCGAAAAATCAGAATTTGTTTTTCTTGACGGCGGAATGGGTACAATGTTACAATCTATGGGCGTTGAGAGCCATATCCCTGAACTGCTGAACATTAAAAACCCTGAAATTATCACGGATATACACAAACAGTACATCAATGCAGGAGCAGATATAATTTACGCAAATACTTTCGGAGCAAATGCCCTGAAACTCAACGGGAGCGGTTACACTGTTGCTGACGTTGTTTCGGCAGGAGTGGAAAACGCCCTGAAAGCAGGGAATGCAATTGTTGCGCTTGATATGGGTTCACTCGGGCAACTGCTTGAGCCGTCAGGCACGCTGAAATTCGAACAGGCTTATGAACTGTATAAGGAAATCGTTATTGCAGGTTCACAAGCTGATTTGATTGTAATAGAAACAATGACCGACTTATACGAAGTAAAAGCAGCACTTCTTGCAGCAAAAGAAAATTCCGATAAGCCTGTACTCGTAACGATGACATTCGAGGAAAATATGCGTACTTTTACGGGAGTATCACCCGAATGCATGATTGCTGTACTGGAGGGACTGGGAGCTGATGCTGTAGGCGTGAACTGTTCGCTTGGACCTGACGAGTTATACCCTGTTATCGAGAAAATATGTTCTCTTACGACTTTACCTGTAATCGCCAAACCAAACGCTGGACTTCCCGACCCTGTAACGAATAAATTCAGCGTAACACCGGAGCAATTTGCTGAAAGTGCGGTGAAACTTGCGAAAGCAGGCGTGAAAATTTTCGGAGGCTGCTGCGGAACTACTCCGGCACATATATCAGCTGTTATAGATGCTCTTTCAGGAACAGAGTACACTCCGCAGGATATTGTTAAAAAAAGCGTTGTATGTTCGGCAGTGAATTGCGTTGAAATAAATCAGCCACGTGTTATAGGCGAAAGAATCAACCCTACAGGCAAAAAGCGTTTCAAACAGGCGTTGATAGAACACGATATAGACTATATTCTCTCGCAGGCTGTAGAACAAGTCCACGCCGGTGCTGAAATACTTGATGTGAACGTAGGTTTGCCTGATATTGACGAAAAAGAAATGATGACAGAAGCTGTCAAGGCGATACAAGGCGTATGTGATGCCCCATTACAGCTTGATTCCACTATTCCTGCTGTACTTGAGGCAGGACTGAGAGTATACAACGGTAAAGCTATTGTTAATTCAGTAAACGGTGAGGACGAATCGCTTGATTCAATACTTCCGCTTGTGAAAAAATACGGTGCAGCTGTTGTCGGGCTTACGCTTGACAAGAACGGTATTCCTAAAAAGGCTGAGGAACGTTTTGCGATTGCGGTAAAAATAATGAACAGGGCGATAGAATACGGTATTCCGAAAGAAGATGTATTTATAGACTGCCTTACTCTCACGGCATCAGCGGAGCAGGACGGTGTCCCTGAAACGCTCAACGCACTTCATAGAGTAAAAAAAGAACTCGGGCTGAAAACTGTCCTTGGCGTATCGAATATATCGTTCGGCTTGCCTGAACGTGAAACTATTACACGTACTTTCCTTACAATGGCTTTGCAGATGGGACTTGACTTGCCTATTATAAACCCGAATGTTGATTCAATCATAGGTGCTGTCCGTGCGTATAGACTTCTTGCGGGTATAGACAAAGATTCGCAGGAATTTATATCAATATACGCAAATCAGCCTGTACAAAAGCCCGTAATTACAGAGAAATCCGCTCCTGACCTGATATATGCAGTAGAAAACGGCTTGAAAACAGATGCCGTGAATGCTGTAAAAGAATTAACAAAAGCAGTCGAGCCGATGGACATTATAAACAATTACCTTATTCCTGCACTTGATTCCGCAGGCGAAAAATTCGAAAAGGGTACTATATTTCTTCCGCAGCTTATCCTGACCGCAGGTTCAGCGCAGGCTTGTTTTGACGTAATCAAAGAAAAACTTGCTGATAACGGCGAAAAAACAGTATCAAAGGGCGAAATTGTCCTTGCAACAGTAAAGGGCGATATTCACGACATAGGCAAGAATATTGTAAAAGTTTTACTTGAAAGCTACGGATTCACTGTAATTGATTTAGGGAAAGACGTTCCGCCTGAAACTATAGTAAATACAGCGATTTCCCGTAAAGTCAGACTCGTCGGTTTATCGGCACTTATGACAACTACACTGTCCTCAATGGCTGAAACCGTCGCACTTCTCAACGAAAAATACCCCGAATGCAAAACAGTTGTAGGAGGTGCTGTACTTACAGCCTCATACGCTGAACAGATTCATGCTGATTTCTATGCGAAAGATGCGAAACAAACAGTAGATATAGCAGGAGAAATATATTCCTGATTTGAAAATCAGCTATATACCGTATTTTCTGACCATAAGAAAACGAGGTGATTTCGTGGACTTGCTTATCATGATAGTTTGCATAATGGGAATATGGTTATGGGCAGAGGCTTGTAAAGCACCAAAATCAAAGCCTAAGCCTAAAGATGACCCCGATAAGAAAACTCAGGAAAAATTTGCCGTGCAGATACTCAAAAAAAAGACATCTCCCGAAGAAATTGCCGAAAAAGAAGGTTACGATATAGAACATATAAAGCAATGGGTTCAGGAATATACTGATTATGCCGTGAAATACTCATTCGATGCGAAAAAAATAAACGCCCATATAGACAGTCTTACAGACGATATAGCTTTCCTCAAACAAATATGCCGTGAATATATAGGTGACGACTGGGAAGAAAAAACTGATTACCAGAACCGCACAAGAAATAAATATAAATAAATATAACAAATTAAAACTAATTTAACAATTATTTTTCTTGTGGGTTAATATATTGGTCGTTTTTACTAAATATTTTCGGAATATTTCTACACTGCAAATTTCACAAAAATCATTGACCTTTTTTGAACAATGTGTTACAATTAGTTAAACGGGAAAATTTTTTGCACTGTAGTTTTTTCGTGATGTTATAAATATAATTTTTTCGGAGGGAATTAAAATGATTAAATCAAAAATTACACGTTTTGTAAGCATGGTTTCAGCTGCTGCCTGCGTAACAGCTTGTGTCAATTTCTCATCTTTCGTTGATATTTCGGAGGCTGTTGAAGTAAAAACTGCTTTCGAAATAACTGAAGATATGGGACTTGGCTGGAATCTCGGCAACACTTTTGACTCATACAATAACAAAGTTGACAAAATGGGTCTTGAGGCTGAAACAACTTGGGGCAATCCTAAAACTACAAACGAAATGCTTGACGCTGTAAAGGCAAAAGGTTTCAATACAATACGTGTTCCTGTAACGTGGTATCAGCACGTTGACGAAAATTACACTATTGATGCTGAATGGCTTGCACGTGTAAAAGAAGTTGTTGACCACTGCTATAACAACGGTATGTATGTTATCCTTAATCTTCACCACGAAGAACCATATCAGAACCGTTCAACTCTCGGTGCTGATTACGAGGAAATAAACGGCTATGTTACGGCACTCTGGGGACAGCTTGCTGAAACTTTCAAGGATTACGACCAGCACCTTATATTCGAAACAATGAACGAACCTCGTGCAACAGGTACAGACCACGAATGGTGGGGACCTACTGCTGAAGAAGTTGATACAATTAACAAAATCAACGCAAATTCTCTTGATGTTATCCGTAAAGCAGGCGGTCAGAATGAAACTCGTCTTGTAATGATGCCGGGTTACTGCGCATCAAGCGATACGTCAATGATGTCAAAAGTTGTCATTCCTGATGACGATTTCGTTGCAGCATCTGTTCACGCTTATTCACCTTACAGCTTTGCTATGGATGCAACTTATACTGAACACGATACATTTACAGACGCAAATAAAAATGAACTCGTAAGCATTATGGACGGTATCAGAAAAACTTTCAGCGATAAAGATATTCCTGTAGTCCTTGGCGAATTCAGTGCCTCAAACTTCGATAATACTGATGCAAGATGCGAATGGGCTGAGGCTTACCTCACAACTGCTAAAACATTCGGTTTCCCATGTGTTCTCTGGGATAACAACGTTGTATCAAATAACGGCGGTGAGGCTCACGGCTACCTCGACAGAAAAAATCTCAAATGGTATGATGTTTCAGAACCTGTAGTTGATACAATGGTTAAAATTATAAACGATGATTCAATCGTATGGGGCAGTGAAAGAAAATCACCTGTTATTGAACACGATGACATTACAACAGGCAAACAGCTCATTGATACAACTTATGACCTCGATGCTTCCGTAAAAGACGGTAACTGCACTCCCGGTCTTAATGCAGACTGGACACTTCTTGAAGGCGGTGACGTTGCTGTACAGTATACAGGCGAAGCTCCTGTTATTGCGGTATGCGACGGCGAATGGAACAACTGGACTGAAATAAAGCCTTATGACGATGTTGACGGTATTGCCTACTACTCATCTGAACATATCAAATCAGCATGGAGCGGTGATACTGCTGATATACAGCACCTTTTCGTAAGAACCAACAGTAAAACTACTGTTACTGCAATCGCTGTAATTGGCGGAGGAGATGTTGTTGACCCGCCTGAAGACAATACAAAAATCTATAAAGTTGACATGGCTAACAGAGGCGATTCCGATGTACTCACTTTCACAATCGAGGGTGCAGCAGGCTCAACAACAAACGGTTGTGTAGGCTATATGGGCGAAGATTGGGTATCCCTTGAATGGGAAGGCAAAATCGGTGCTGACGGAAAACTTAATGTTGAAGTTGATATTTCTTCCGTTCCAAAGAGCGTAACTTCCGCTGAAATCCAGATATGGTGGTGCGATGACGAAAACGGTGAAATGACAACATATAACTTCAAATCAGGCGAAACTGTATCAACAACTACAACAGCACAGCCGTCACCCGGCACAACTACTACAACTAATTCAGACCTTCCTCCGGCACCTGACGGCTTGATTTGCGGTGATGCTAACGGCGACCATCAAATAAATATGGCTGACGTTGCTACAATAATCCAGTATATCGGCAACAAAGACGCATATTCTGTTTCAAGCACTAAAGAAGCTGATACAAATGCGGACGGTCAGATAACAGGCGAAGATGCGCTTATAATACAGCAATACCTTGCAAAAATGTACACTTCACTTCCTGTTAAATAATTTTCAGAAAGGGCATATGTAACAATGAAAACATTCAGAAAAATTATGACTTCAGTCGTTTCATTAGGAGTACTTCTTTCATCTGTTCCATATTCTACATCAGCATCAGAATATGATTACCACAACGGTTTTACTTCGGAGGAAATTCTTGCCTCTGAAGTAAAGCCCAAAATCACCGTACAAAGCGAATGCATTTCCATTGATGAGGCGAAAACACACCCTTTAAGATCTATCAATATTTCAGTGGAGGGTGCTGACAAAAAATATGCTACAACATCACTTCACTTATACTATGACCGACGTCTTGAAATAGCTCGTAACCGTGTAGGTGCGCTTGATGTTGTTGCAGGACCTGCGTGGGAATATCTCGCCGTACAGCCTGCAATAGAAGACCCCTCTGCTGCTGAACAAGGTATGAACGGAATTTTTATAGGTTCATCAGGCGGAGCAGATAACGGTCTTGACGGAGTTATGTTCAATATTACTTTTATTCTCCCCGATGATGTGAGAGAGAGCGATATTTTCCCTATAGACATAGTCTATAAAAACAGTTCGGAGGCAGGAGATATTTTCAATAATGCCAAGAAAACCGATGAAGGTCAGTTAATGCAGGCATATGCTTTCACATACGGCATATATAACGGTTCTGAAACGAAATTTGTTCCTGATGAAGAAGACGTACGGAAATGTTACGATCTTAGTTATGATATATCTTCAGACGATGACGGATATATAGCAATTGAAGAACTGGCAACAACAACAACCAGATTACCCGAGACTACTACCACAACAACTACCACCACTACAACAACTACCACCACTACAACAACTACTAAAGCAACAACAACTACAACAACTACAGCTACAACTATACCTCTTGAAATTATTCCGTCAGAAGTAAATATGGCTGTTGGTGACACAAATAAACTCGCAATAATAGGTGCTAAAAATATATCTGATGTTATGTGGACAAGTAAAGATACTTCTGTTGCAACTGTTGATGAAAACGGAAATGTTACCGCAAAAAAAGCAGGTAACGTTGAAATATATGCTGTTTATAACGGCAGCGTCGCAAAATGCAAGGTAAATGTCATTGATAATGATAATGATATAAATTATGGTGATGCTAACGGCGACCACGAAATAAATATGGCTGATGTCGCTACAATAATCCAGTATATCGGCAACAAAGACGCATATTCCGTTACTGACACTAAAGGTGCTGATACAAATGCGGACGGTCAGATAACAGGTGAAGATGCGCTTATAGTACAGCAATACCTTGCAAAAATTCACAAAAAATTACCCGTGACATCTTCTTGATTCATAATATACCTCCAGCAAAAGCTCCGTTTGAAAAAGCGGGGCTTTTGTAATGGACTGGCGATTTATTCACAATAAGTTAATATTTATATTTAATTTTATCAAAACTATTGTAATATCATAAAAAGTGTGTTATAATAATAAAAAAATATAAATTGAAAGGAAATTTGTATATGATATTACCAAAAAAATTTTTTACTGCTGTTTTCGCTTGTATGACAGTATTTTCAATTATCCCTGCAAACACTTCCGCCGGAGAAATATATCATTTCACTGATGAGGAAATTGATTCCGCACCCGTAAAGCCTGAACTTACAATTGACAAAAAAATAATCAGCAAAGAAGAATTAGAAGCAAATCATAATCAGGTTGAAATTTCATTGAATGTAAGCGGTGCTGATATGGAATACGCCGCAACAGGACTGCACATATGCTATGATAACCGCCTTACTGTTTCCGACAAAAATACAGGTTCTGCATTAAGTTACCTGAGTACGATGATATCCGAACAAAAATCGCCTGATAATCCCGAAATGAACGAGATTTTCATTTCAACGTATGGTACTTCGTGCATTGGCAGGGACGGTACTATGTTTAACTTTACTTTTACAGTGCCTGACGACGCTGAAAACGGTGACATATACCCGATTGAAATTATATACAAAGAAAATGAAAAAACTGCTGATATATTCAGCAATGTGTCCAATAACAGAGATGGACAGCTTATGTCGGCGTATGTATTCAAAAACGGTATCAACAACGGTTATATTGCGATTGAATCCGAAGAAGATACTGCTGTAACGTGCGGTGATGCTAATTGTGATGGTGCAGTCAATATTGCAGATGCCGCCGCAATCATTCAGCATATCGGCAATAATGACATATATGCTCTTAGTGATTCAGGTATTAAAAACTCTGATACAAATGCAGACAGGCAAATCACTGGTGAAGATGCGCTTATAATACAGGAATTTGTTGCAGGATTATATGAAAATCTGCCTGTAATTGAATAAATCAACATAAAAATCTCTTGCCTTTCATATAATTAAATAATTGAAAGGCAGGAGGTTTTTTATGGATTATAATTTCACTATAGCACTTGCAGGAAATCCCAATGTAGGAAAATCGACTGTATTCAATGCACTTACAGGAATGAAACAGCATACAGGGAATTGGGCTGGGAAAACTGTTTCATGTGCTGAAGGTAGTTTTGTTTACAATAACAAAACATTTGTTCTGGCTGATATTCCCGGAATATACTCGCTTTTAGCAAATTCCGCCGAAGAACAGGTAGCAAATGACTTTATATGTTCGGGCAAGGCTGACGGTGCTGTTGTTGTATGTGATGCCTCATGCCTTGAAAGAAATCTCAATCTTGTTTTGCAGGTAATGGACAAAATCCCGAAAACTGTTGTATGTGTCAATCTCATTGATGAGGCTGAAAAAAAGGGTATTTCCATAAACGCTGATAAATTAAGCGAAATATTGGGGATTCCCGTTGTGCTTACGTCGGCAAGAAACAACAAAGGTCTTGACGAATTATGCAAAGCAATTGACTATATTGCTGAAAATGAACCTGTTCCGCTGAAACTTGAATTTTCGGGCGATGATGACAGCGTAATATCAGCAATATCTCAAAAGGCAAGCGAAATAGCGTCTTGTGTTGTCAGTTGCAAATCAGCTGAACCGTATAAACGTGACAGACAGCTTGACAAGATATTCATGAGCCGTAAAACAGGCGTTCCTGTAATGTTATTGCTTTTTGGGCTGATTATGTGGATAACAGTTACAGGAGCAAATTACCCCTCTGAACTCCTCAGCAAAGGACTTTTTTCTTTAGGCGATATTATGTCGGAAAGTCTGATAAATTCAGGGTTGCCGTTATGGGTTGAGGGCGTACTCATTCAGGGAATATATAAAGTCCTTGCGTGGGTTGTTTCCGTAATGTTACCGCCTATGGCGATATTTTTCCCGCTGTTCACTTTGCTTGAGGATTTCGGCTATTTGCCACGGATTGCGTTTAATCTTGACGGCTGTTTCAGATGTTCGGGAGCGTGCGGTAAACAGGCAATTACAATGGCAATGGGACTTGGCTGTAATGCCTGCGGAGTTACAGGGTGCAGGATAATTGATTCGCCACGTGAACGGCTTATAGCGGTAATCACAAACAATTTTATGCTTTGCAACGGACGTTTCCCGACTGTTATTGCTGTTATAACGATGTTTTTCGTTACAGTAGGCGGAATATGCGGTTCTGTACTGTCAGGTGCTGTACTTCTTGGAGTTATCCTGCTCGGAGTAATGGCGACACTTGCCGTATCGTATGTACTCTCGAAAACTGCGCTCAAAGGCGAATCAAGTTCATATACGCTTGAATTACCGCCGTATCGCCGTCCGCAAATATGCAAAGTTCTTGTGCGTTCGCTTTTCGACAGGACAATATTTGTACTTGGGAGAGCCTGTACAGCGTCAATCCCGTGCGGACTTATCATCTGGATTCTTGCGAATACAAAAATCAGCGGGTTATCACTTCTCGCCCATATATCAGGCTTTTTAGACCCTCTCGGTTCAATTATGGGGCTTGACGGTGTAATTTTGCTTGCCTTTATATTGGGATTCCCTGCCAACGAAATAGTTGTACCGATAATTCTGATGTCGTATATGGCGCAGGGCAGTCTTGTTGAAATGAGCGATAATACGGAATTATGGGCGGTTCTTGTTGCGAACGGCTGGACTATGAAAACTGCTTTATGTATGCTGATTTTCACGGTATTTCATTTCCCGTGTGCTACAACTTGTATGACGATAAAAAAAGAAACAGGCAGTTGGAAGTGGACTCTGATAAGTTTCGCACTTCCTACTGCCATAGGGATATTTTTATGCGTGATTGTAAACTTATTTAGCTAATTGTGCAAAATAAAGTTCGGAATATTTTTTGTAGTCGTTCAGGAATTGTTCATCATTTTTCTTGACATCGCTAAGATAAGCGTGAATATTTGTTTTTTCGTCAGTTTCAATAAGGCAGCCTGCAATATTTGAACAGTGGTCAGAAATACGTTCAAGATTAGTAAGAATATCCTGATATATATAGCCTAATTCAACAGTACACTCGTCATTCTGTAAACGGCATATATGGCGGTTTTTCAGTTCCGTGCTGAGATTGTCAACGACTTCCTCAATCGGTTCAACTCTATGTGCGGATTCGAGATTATCTTCTTCATATGAACTGAAAGAAATATCAATAATTTCGTATATAGCTCCCGAAATAACTGATAATTCGTTAATACATTCGTCCGAAAACCTGATGCCTTTTTCGTGGATTTCCTGAACTGATTCGATAAGATTTACAGCGTGGTCTGAAATACGTTCGAAATTACCGACACAATGCATCATTTTCGAAACAGTACGGCTGTCTTTGCCTGTAATACTGCTTTTGGAAAGTTTCACAAGATAACTGTTGATTTTATCCTCATATTTGTCTATTAAGTCTTCCGCCTCAATTACACTCTGTACTTTTTCGTCGTCGTACGGCGAAACAAGCAGACCTATTGCATCTCTTATAGCAGTTTTAGTTATATCAGCCATTCTTATTGCAGTACCTCTGCACGCTTCAACAGCGACACTGGGAGTAGCAAGAAAACGTGTATCAAGAGTTGCAAATGTGTCTGTTTCGTCTGATTTACCTTTTTTGTCGTGTATGATGATATGCGACAATTTCACGAGTTGAGCCGAAAACGGCATAAGCAATAATGTTATCGCAACGTTGAAAATCGTGTGCATAACGGCGATACCTAAGTAACCTACTGTTTGCCCCATTATATCGCCGAATGATGTAAAATTCTCAAGTAGGAGCGAAACAGGCAGTAATACAAGTACACCGATAATTTTCACTGAAATGTGAATACAGGCAACACGTTTAGCATCTCTGCTTACGCCTATACTCGAAATAAGTGCTGTAACGCAAGTACCGACGTTAAGACCCATAATAATAGGGAGAGCCATACCGTAAGTCAATCCGCCTGATGCTGAAAACGCCATAAGTATTCCTATAGAGCCTGCTGAACTCTGAATAATTCCGGTGAAAACTGCTCCGACGAGAACGCCGAGAACAGGATTCTCAAAAGCTGTAAGTATCTGCTTGAATTGTTCCGATTCAGCAAGCGGGTCAACGGAATGTTTCATCAAGTCCATACCCGTCATAAGTACGGAAAATCCCACGAAAATATGTCCCACATCTCTTTTTTTAGCTTTTTTGCAAGCCATAATCATAATAATACCGATAAGTGCAAGCAAAGGCGAAAATGATTCAGGTTTAAGCAGCCGCAAAAGAAAACTGCCTATTCCGCCGTCGTCACCGCTGTCTATACCGCCAAGGCTGAGAATCCATGCTGTAAAAGTCGTACCTATATCAGCACCAAAACAGACTGCAACAGTATCAGCGAGAGCCATAATCCCCGAATTTACGAAGCCGACAAGCATAACGGTCATAGCAGATGATGATTGTATAGCGATTGTCACAACCATACCGAGAATTACCGCCATAAACTTATTTGAAGTCATTTTTTTAAGTGCGACTTCCATTTTACCGCCGGCGAGTTTTTCAAGACCTGTTGACATTACGTTCATTCCGTACAGGAAAAATGCAAGTCCGCCAAGCATTGTAAAGACATTGAACACCGAGAAATCTTCCATAAAATTACTCCTTAACTTTTAAATACAGGCTTTCACCTTATAGGCTTTCACCTGTATTTAATTATATCAGAAGTAAAAAAACAGTCAATAGATTTTGCTTAAATTTTACAAAGATTTAACATAGAATCAATACGGCATTCTGAATTTAGATACACGCCATGCGCCGTCCGAGTCAACAGTAATAACAAATTCGTCACTTTGCACATATGCGCCCTCATTGAAATCATTATCACTGTAAAAATTGTCTACAGTAAATGAAATTTCGTTTTCGGAACGTGAATTTATAGCTGTTATTTCTGATTTTTCATAGAAAATATCAGAACCTCTTGCACCGTTCAGGCAGTAAACGTGACCGTTTGATTCCGTGAACACTTCATCAAGCGTATCCTCATATTTTTCGCTGAAAATCTTATGGAAATCAGCCCGTACATCAGCAAGGGAATTTATTCCCTCAGTAGTCACAAGATAGCAGTCCCAGCCAAATTGATTTTGTGCAGTCTGACTTGTATCGAGTTCATACGGCGAACCTACAGTAAAATTCCATTCTGTTTCGCAGGCTGTCCTGAAAAGCGCAAATCCTGCCGAAATAATTTCCTCATCGCTTTTTTCCTCAACAGGAGTGTCGAAAACTATTCCCTCACTTACGTCAACTTCTTGCGGAGAATTTTCCTCTGTTGCAGTGACTGTTGTTGTGAGTGCGTTTTTTGTTGTAATAGTTGTAATATCAGCCGTTGTTTGCAGTGATGATTCTTCTGATACAGGCTGTTCTGTAGTTATAGCAGTTGTTGCCTGTAATTCGCTGTCCGCTGTAGTCTGTACTGTTTCAGTTACCTGCGCCGTACTTGCTGTACTTACAGAACTGTCCTGTATACTGCTTTCCTGACCGTCAGAACAAGCTGAAAATGCACATATAAGCGTTAACGCAAGCGATATTGTCAAAAATTTTTTCATAATGTCATTCCTCCTCATCAAGAACAAAATCAACATTTCCACTGCTTACATCAACAGATGCACATATGACTTGTACAGTATCACCAAGTTCATATGAAACTCCGCTGAATTTTTCGGTTAAAGCTACAGGTTCGGAATAATCATATTCGCCCTCCGGAAGTGTCCTTATATGAACCAATCCCTCAACAGAGTTAGGTAATTCCGCATAAAATCCGTATTCCGCAACGCTTGAGATTTTCGCCGTAAAACTCTCGCCTATATGACGTTTCATATATTCCGCCTTATAGCAGTCATCGCATTCCCTTTCGACTGAAATCGCCGTCAATTCTGCTGATGATGATTTTTCGGACGCATTCACAACAAATCCGCTGTATCTCTTTTCAAGCCATTTTTCGTCGTATCCCGCAAGAATATCCGTGATAATACGATGTATCGCCAAATCGGGATAACGCCGTATAGGTGACGTAAAATGTGCGTAATCATCAAGGACAAGCCCGAAATGCCCAAGCGGTTCTTCTGAATATTTCGCCTTTGACATTGAACGGAGTACAGCCATATTGACCGCCTGAAATTTTTCGGTACCTCTTGCATTCTCAAGTATTGCGGAGGCGTGAACAGGCTTAAATTCCGTGAAATGCGGGTATTCTATGTGCATTTTCGTGAGAAATTCACATAAAACAGCAGTTTTTTCTTCAGGAGGAGCCTCGTGTACACGGTACACAAACGGAACATTTTTTTCTCTCGCAAGTTTAGCTGCCGCCTCATTTGCGCACAACATAAATTCCTCTATAATACGTTCAGCTTTTCCACGTTCACGGGGCTGTACGTCAATGCATACGCCGTTTTCGCCGATTATCAGCTTGCTTTCAGTCGTTTCGAGTTCAGGAGCATTACGCTGTTTTTTCTTTGCAATCAGCACATCAGCAAGTTCGTCAATCAATTGTATTTCCTGCGCAACACTGTCGTATTTTGCCAATATATCGTTATCTGCTGTACCGTCAAGTATACTGTTCACTTCGCTGTAAACGCCTTTGACCCTTGATTTTATGACGCTTTTACAGAAACGGTAACTCAACATAGCACCATTTTCATCAAGTTCCATAAATGCCGACAAAGTAAGTCGGTTTTCATCGGGATTCAGCGAACATATGCCGTTTGAAAGTGCTTTCGGCAGCATAGGGATGACTTTATCGGCGTAATATATACTTGTCCCACGGCGGAGAGCCTCTTTATCAAGCGAACTGTTGCCCTTGACGTAGTGCGAAACGTCAGCAATGTGTACTCCCAGAATCCAACCATTTTCCGTGCGTTCAACTGAAATTGCATCATCAAGGTCTTTTGATTCAGCACCGTCTATTGTGAATACAGGCAGATGACGCAAATCCTCACGGTTATTGAAACTGTACTCCTGCACACCGCCCTCCTCAATTTTATGGGCTTCTCTGATTACATCTTCAGGGAAATCTTTTTCAACTCCGTGCATTATGAGGATTGCCTCCGCACACGAAGATGCAAGTTCACTACTACCGAAAACGGAGATAATACGTACTTTGTGTTCAGCGTGCCTTTTACCTCTATGAGTGATTTCAGCAAGCACCTTGTCGCCCTCGCTGAAAATAATATTATTTCCCTTATCAATAAAAATATGCGTATTCGGTGAAATATCGGGGACAAGGTACAAATTGCCGTCAACATATTCAATACTTCCGGTCATTTCGTTACTTCCAAAGACGAGAATATCAACAATTTCGCCTTCAGGTTCGCCTGAACGTGACGGTATATCGGCGATAAGCACTTTATCATGAGGCATAGCACCAAGCATACATTTACCGGGGATAAAATATTCCGTACCGTCATCAGTTTTTGCGAATCCGAAAGTACGGCTAAGGCGAGTAATTTCACCCGTATGCATTCCGAGGCGTTCAGCAAAAGCGACTTTCATACCTTTGCGCATCACAACAACACCGTCCGTGCGGAGTTCGTCAAATGCTTTTACAAAATTATCCCTACCTCCTTTTTTAGTACGGCATTTTTTTTCGAGTTCCGCAAGAGTTATGATTTTTTTATTGCACGACCTCAGAAAAGTAACAATTTTATTTTTATAGCTTTCAACACTGATTTCTGTATTATGCGATATATTTTTTTTCTTTGATTTTCCGGACATTTTTTCAACTCCTAACTAATCATTAAAAAAGCCCCATGACTTAATTGTCACGGGGAAGTTTTGTTCTTACTTATCGGTAAAAATCGGAATAATATTGATTGCAAGCGTCAATATGAAAAGTACAATTCCACAAAATCTCGTGAATTTTGCGAGGATTGCCTCACGGCTTCTGCCCTCATTTTTCCCGTAGAATGAATCAGAGCTTGCGCCGGTAAGTGCTGCTGTCATACTGTCTTGTGATTTTTGTTCCTGCGAAAGACAAAGGATAACTATAACAAGACAGAGGGCAATAAGAACTGCTCCGCCGATTATTTCGAGTATGCTCATAAAAACTACCTCCATAAGTATTACAAGTATCAGACCATTGCACAAAAATGGTACTTCAGATAGTATTATTATAACATAAAATATCAGTCTTTGCAAGTACTATAATATAAAAAAATCTGTTTTTGCAATGCAATTTTTTGTTGAATTTGTACAATGCTATTTTAGGAATAAAATTTAATCAACGTGAATATAGTATTATAAGAAATAATTTTAAGGAGAATTACTATGCAGGACAAGGCTACTAAAAAAGACCATAATATTATCATCGAAAACAGGCAGAGTATGAGTATATCGGGGATAACTGATGTTGATAGTTTTGACGAAAAAGCAATCTGTCTGTACACACAATTGGGCGAACTCACTATACAAGGGCGTGAGTTACATATTGATTCGATGAGCGTCGAAACGGGTGATATGAAGATAACAGGCGATATATGGGGAGTTATTTACGGCGACCGTGACAGGAAAAATCCGATTTCAGCATTGGGGAAACTTTTCAGATGAGAGTGCCCGAAACATTTTTCAGCATACAGGAAGAAGTCACATTATTCCTGCTGTCGTGCGTTGCAGGAGCATTTATAGGAATTTTCTATGATATTTTCCGAACACTGCGCCTGATGATAAAACATAATTTCTTTTTTGTCATTGCGGAAGATGTATTTTTTCTCGCCTGCTATGCAGTATTCCTGTCTGCTTTCGCATCGGTTCAGGCAAGAGGTGAATTGCGGTTTTATTTTGTCATAGGGAATGCCCTCGGTTTTACACTGTATTTTTTCACACTCGGTACTTTCGTTATACGCACATTCAGAAAATTTTTCGGCTTAATCAGCAGAATTTTTGCTCCAGTCAAGAATTTATATTCAATATTATGTAGAAAAGTAAGGGGTAAATTTGTAGAAATTTCCGAAAATAATGTAAAATTCATAAAAAAATTAAAATTCCTATTGCCAAACGATAAGCATTTGTTGTATAATAATAATGAATCTAAAAAAGAAAGAACGTGAATGTTATTGCCGAAAAAAGTAAAAGAAAAAAAGGTTAAAGTTAAAAAAAATACCAAAAAGGGTCTCTTTAACCTTGGACTTGTTAAAATAACCGCAACTGCTATACTTGTGGCTTGTACCGTACTTCTTATCACAACCGAGCAGGACTGTAAAAAGAAAGAACGTGAGCTTATCAGTATACAGTCGAAAATCGATGCGTATAATATGTCAAATGAGGATTTGAAAAGAACCCTCGAAAGCGATGACCTGTCGGCATATATGGAAAAAGTCGCCCTCGAAGAACGAGGTTATGCCTACCCTGACGAAAGACGTTTCTATGATACGTCACGAGATTGACATAAAAAATTTATTATTTTAATTTAAGGAGTTTTATAATTATTATGCAGGTTGAAATCGGAAAAATCTATACCGGAAAGGTTAAAGGAATCGCTAAATACGGTGCTTTCATCGACATCGACGGAGGTGGTACCGGAATGGTACATATCTCTGAAATTGCCAATACTTTCGTCAATGAAATCCGTGACCACCTTACTGAAGGTCAGGAAGTAAAAGTTAAGGTCATAGGCATCAACGAACAGGGCAAAGTCAGCCTCTCTATCAAAAAGGCTCTCGATGAAAATGAACCTCAGGCTGAAAAAAAGAAATTCACTCCGAACCGAGAACACAAAAATAAGCCTGTTGTATGGGAACCTAAAAAGCCTGTCCCTCAATCCGAAATGACTTTTGAGGATATGATAAGCCACTTCAAACAGTCCAGCGAAGAAAAAATGAGCGACCTCAAAAGAAGTACCGACAGAAAAAATAAGACAAAAAGAAAATGACATCTTACAGCTCTCCATTATGGGGAGCTTTTTTGTGTAAAATGACAGTTTTTGACATAGTTTTTTGTAATCTATAACATATTCTATTGACATAACTGTTTTTGTCTGTTATAATAAAATTTATAAATATAAGGAGATGTGCGGAATTTTTACCCGCACACTGTATCTATGAAAAGAGATAAATTCAAAAGGCTTATTTCATTTGTACTTACGCTGATTCTGCTGGGGATTCTGACAGGTGCATTTGCTTTTGTATGGTACAAATACTACAGCGAAACAATTGTTCTCCCGTACTACAGGCGTGGAAACTGGGTTCTCATCGGCATATACTGCATTCTTGTATGGCTGTTTTTCAAGGCTTATGACGGTTTCAAAGTCGGCTACCTCAAAAAAACAGATATGCTCTATTCACAACTTATTTCTATGGTATGCGTTGACGTGGTAGCGTATTTCCTCATAAGCCTCATAGGGCGTGACTTTATGCGTGTAACTCCTATGATTATACTGCTTTTTGCGGATTTGGGCATAATATCGCTGTGGACAGTGATTACAGGCAGAATATATTTCCTGATATACCCTCCCCGACGGCTTATTATACTTTACGGAAGCCGTAATGCTGCCTCACTTGTCCTGAAAATGAGCCGACGTGTTGATAAGTATATGATTTGCGAATCGGTCAGCATAAGTGAACCGCCGGAGAAAATAAAAGAGCTTATTCTTAAATACGAGGGCGTTATTATATGCGATATTCCGGCGGAAGAACGAAATTATTACCTGAAATTCTGCTTTGAAAATTCAATCCGTTCGTATATCGCCCCGAAAATTTCAGATATTATAATAAGAGGTGCAGATAATATACGTCTTTTTGATACGCCCCTGCTCCTCTGCCGTAATTACGGGCTTGATTTTGAACAGAGATTGCTGAAACGTACGTTCGATATAATTTTCTCGCTTATTCTGCTAATTCTGTTATCTCCGATTATGTTGGTGACTGCAATTTCAGTTAAATTATATGACGGAGGACCTGTATTTTACAAACAAAAACGGCTTACAATAAACGGCAAAGAATTTTATATATACAAATTCAGAAGTATGATTGCGGACGCTGAAAAATCAGGTACTCCGCAGCTTGCCTCCGAAAATGACCCCCGTATAACTCCTGTAGGCAGATTTCTGCGGAAAGTAAGGCTGGACGAGTTACCGCAGCTTCTGAATATACTCAAAGGCGAAATGTCTGTAGTAGGTCCACGCCCTGAACGCCCTGAACTCACTGAACTTTACAAACAGGAAATGCCCGAATTTGTGTTCAGGCTGAAAGTCAAGGCAGGTCTTACAGGATACGCACAAGTCACCGGAGCTTATGATACATCACCGCACGATAAATTGAAAATGGATTTGATGTACATAGAAAATTATTCATTCCGTATGGATTTGCAGATAATACTTATGACTATAAAAACAATGCTTTTCCCGCCCGAATCAAACGCAAAATCAGATGAGGGCGTTATTACCGAAAATACCGAAAGAGAGGACGATATATGAATACAACAGCAGTTATAATGGCAGGCGGAAAAGGTGAACGTTTCTGGCCTAAAAGCAGGACTTCCTGCCCGAAACAGTTTTTGTCGCTTACGTCAGACGGCGAAACTATGATACAGAAAACAGTGAAAAGACTTCTGCCTATTGTTGCAATGGAGGATATTTTCATAGTAACAAATTCCGCATATACGGCACTTGTAAAAGAACAGTTGCCCGAAATCCCTACGGAAAACATACTTGCTGAACCGTGTGCAAGGAATACTGCACCTTGTATTGCTTTTGCGGCAGCTGTAATCGGCAGAAAATACGACGATGCAATTATGATTGTGTTACCGTCTGACCATCTGATAGCAAATGAAATATTGTACGCTGATACGCTTAAAAAGGCTGTAACAGTCGCAGAAAAAGGCGAAAATCTTGTTACAATAGGAATCACGCCCTCTTACGCTGAAACAGGCTACGGATATATCAATTTCGGCGAGGAAAAAGACGGCGCATATACTGTTGAAAGATTTGTTGAAAAGCCCGATTTGCCGACAGCTGAAAAATATCTTGCTTCGGGGAAATATCTATGGAACAGCGGTATGTTTATCTGGAAATTATCGTCTGTTATGGCGAATATCAGGAAATTTATGCCTGATATCTACAGTGGTGCCCTGAAAATCGGTGAATCATTCGGGACTGCTGAATTTAATGGGGTGCTTGAAAGGGAATTTACAGCTTTCCGCAGTGAATCGGTTGATTTCGGTATTATGGAAAAGGCTGATAATATATACACTCTCCCCGGAAGTTTCGGCTGGGACGATGTAGGTAGCTGGCTTGCCGTGGAACGTATCAACGATACTGACGATAACAGCAACTATATTGACGGCGATGTTATTGCTGAAAATACCCGTCATACAACAATATGCGGAGGTAAACGCCTTATTGCGACAGTAGGCATTGAGAACATAATTATTGTTGATACTGACGATGCAATGCTTATATGTTCGAAAAACAGTACGCAGGATGTCAAGAAAATAATTGCCCGTCTTAAAGAACAGGGCAGAAATAATTTAGTTTAAGGAGATAACAAAATGAAGAACGCAAAAAACGCACTTATTACAGGCATTACCGGGCAGGACGGTTCATATCTTGCTGAACTTCTTCTCGAAAAGGGCTACAACGTATACGGCATATGGAGGCGTAAAGCTACAGCTGATTACGGTAATATAGCACATCTCAAGGACAAAATAACACTGATTTACGCTGATATGACCGACCCTGTTTCACTGATTTCAGCAATGAAAATATCACAGGCTGATGAAGTGTATAACCTTGCAGCGCAGTCATTTGTTGCAACAAGCTGGGATACTCCTCTCGGTACGGCTGAAATTGATGCTCTCGGCGTAACAAATATGCTTGAGGCAATCCGCCTTGTAAAACCTGAAGCAAGATTTTATCAGGCATCTACCTCCGAAATGTTCGGGCTTGTGCAGGAAATCCCACAGACAGAAACTACACCGCTCTATCCACGCAGTCCTTACGGTGTTGCGAAATTATACGGTCACTGGATTACAAAGAATTACCGTGAAAGTTACAATATGTTTGCCTGTTCAGGTATCCTGTTCAATCACGAAAGCGAAAGACGTGGCATAGAATTTGTCACAAGAAAAATCACAAATGCTGTTGCAAGAATAAAATTCGGTGTGCAGGATTACGTTGAACTCGGCAATATGGACTCAAAGCGTGACTGGGGTCACTCGAAAGACTATGTGCGTGCAATGTGGCTGATGTTACAGCAGGATAAGCCCGATGATTATGTAATTGCGACAAATGAAACCCGTACAGTCCGTGAATTTGTAGAAACTGCCTTTTCTCACGCCGGCATTGAAGTGCAGTGGCAGGGCGAGGACGTTGACGAAATCGGCATAGACAAGGCTACAGGGAAAACAATAGTTAAAATAAATAAGAAATTCTTCCGTCCTGCTGAAGTCGATATTCTTCTCGGCAATCCCGCAAAAGCTGAAAAAATACTCGGCTGGAAACGTGAAATTTCGTTCTCTGAACTCGTTGAACGTATGGTGAAAAATGATATGGAACTTGTTTCGAAAGAAATCAAGGCGAAAGAAATTACAGGTTAATTTTTTTGATTATAGGGATATAGGGATTATGAAAAATTTTTTTACAAATTTATTTTTCTATGCAGTAAAACTACCTTCTATGGTGGTGATACTGTTTATGAAAAACACTTGGAAAATATGGCTTTTCGGAGGAATAATATTACTGCTGATATTTTTGTCACTTTTCACTGAAAATTACAGGATACTTTTGGTGACTCTGACTGTAATTTCAGCAATACCGTTATATTTCAACACGAAAAAGCTGGTAAATCTTACTAAACTCAAAAAGAACGGCGTAAAAACAACAGGCACAATATGGTTCGTACAGCGTGAGATGAGAAATTCACCCGGCTATGTGAAAGTACATTTTACAGACGAAAACGGCACTGAATACGCACCGGAAATAAACAATCGGCTGATATTTCCGTCAATGGCGGTCAACAGGGAAATCTCTGTCACCTACGACAGAAATAACCCTGAAAATGCCTGTTTCCCGACAGAATCAACAATTGAAAACATTATAGCAATTCTGCTGTCAATATGCGTATTTTTGCCGTTCCTGATGATGTTGAAATTATAACAAGGAGTGAAAAGCGAAATATGAATATAGTATTTGATGCACTTCCGCTGATAAGCGACAGAATGACGGGGATAGGCTGGTGTGAGGCAGGGCAGACAACTGCTATGGCTCGCCTGCACCCCGAAAATAAGTACACATATAATTTTTTCTCACGCAAAGACGATAATATTAAACTCGAACGCCTTGCACCGTTTTCGCAGAACATAAAGCCTGAAATCGCACATTTTTCGGGATATATCTACCGTGCTGCAAGTACGTTTCTGCCTGTACCGTACAGTATGTTTTTCGGGAAAAATGCCGATATAACGCATTTTTTCAACTATATAGCACCTCCTTGCGTACACGGACGGACAGTTATAACAGTACATGATATGGTTTATAAGGCATTCCCCGAAACAGTACGTGGACGGACTAAAATAATGCTGAATACAGGGCTGAAACAATCAATGAAACGTGCTGATATTATCGTAACAGATTCAGTATTCTCGAAATTCGAAATAGTTAAATATTTTCCGCAGCATGAGAAAAAAATACGTGTAGTACCGTGCGGAGTTGATTTGACTAAATTCAGTCCCTGTCAGAATCCTCAAAGAATAGCTGAAGTCAAAAAATCACTTAAAATAAGAGGCGATTATTTTCTGTACCTCGGTACAATTGAACCACGTAAAAACCTCGAAAGGCTGATAAAAGCGTACAGTATCCTGACACAAAGAGTGAAAAATCCGCCTGAACTCGTGCTTGCAGGCGGTAAAGGCTGGCTTTATGACGATATTTTCAGGAGAGTGAAAGACCTCCGCCTGACAAAGAAAGTTATTTTCACAAAGTACGTACCGTCCGAAGATATGAACCCGCTTATGTGCGGTGCAACAGCATTTGTATTCCCGTCAATATATGAGGGATTTGGTATGCCTCCTCTCGAAGCTATGGCTTGCGGAGTACCCGTACTGACTTCAGATTCAGCGTCTTTGCCAGAAGTTACAGGGGATTGCGCAGTCATATGCAATGCATATTCAGTTGAAAGTATTGCGGACGGTCTTGAAAAACTGTATAAAAACGAAAATTTAAGAAAAGATTTAAGCAGACGTGGTCTTGAACGTGCTAAAAAATTCACATGGGACAAATCTGCTGAAATGCTTTACAAAATTTATAAGGAGATTGTATAATATGGAAAATTATGAAAATTTTTTAACACCTGAGGACGAGTTCAGACTCGAAATGGAAACATTTTTACCCGAATTTATAGAGCGTATGAACAACGATACCGCAAGAGAACCTGAATTTATAGAGCGCACTATAAAAATGATGAATCTTGCTGAATCTGTAGGGATTGATTTACAGCAATATATACTTGACTACGGCAAGAAAAACGGTCTTGCATGAGGAAAATAAAAGTTCTGGAGATAAATAAGGCTTATTTCCCGCATATCGGCGGAATTGAGAGCCTTGTGAAACAGTATTCGGAGGAATTACCCGAATATTGCATTGTGAAAACGCTTGTATGCCGTGACGATAAAGGGAAAACTTTTGTTGATAATGTCAACGGCATAAAAATCACACGTGCAGGAAGTGCAGGAACATATTTTTCGTGTCCCTTGTCATTCAGTTTCATAGGACTTTTCAGGGAAATGGCTGAAAATGCGGATATAGTCCACATAAACGTACCTTTTCCGCTTGCTGATGCGGCACTGCTTTTGTCGGGATATAGGGGGAAAGTCGCTGTATCGTGGCATAGTGACATTGTACGGCAGAAAAAACTGATGATATTATACAAGCCGTTCATGATGTACCTGCTGAACCGTGCTGACGTTATATTCACGGCTACACAAGGTCATATTGATAATTCCGCATATTTACCGCCGTTCAGAGGGAAATGCCGTATTTTACCGTACGGGATAGATTCAGGGGATTACCTCAATATAAAGCGTGTGCCGTTTCTTACTGAAAAACTGACTGATAAATCGGCTGTAAAAGTATTTTTCACTGGCAGGCTTGTATACTACAAAGGCGTTGACATATTGTTAAAAGCGTTTACTGAAGTCAAGGGTTGTGAACTTTTCATAGCAGGTACGGGCGAACTTGAAAATCAGCTGAAAGCCTACGCAAAATCGCATAAACTCGGTAAAAAAGTCCATTTTTTAGGATTCTTGCCCGATGACGAATTAAAACAGGCTTATGCGGATTGTGATATATTTGTACTGCCGTCCGTCGCTAAAAGTGAAGCGTTCGGCATTGTACAGCTTGAGGCAATGATTTACGGTAAACCCGTAATAAATACAGCATTGCCGTCAGGAGTACCCTATGTCAGCATTCACGGCGAAACAGGTCTTACTGTACCGCCGTCCGATGAAAAATCACTCGCAAAAGCAATAAACAGGCTTGCTGTCGACAGGAATATGCGTGAAACTATGGGGAGAAATGCCCATGAACGTGTACTGAAAAATTTCAACGAAAAAGAAATTATTAAAAAATTATACGAATTTCTTGCGGAGGAGGTAAACAAATGAAAGCGCTTATTATAGGCGGTGCAGGATTTGTAGGCGGTTATCTTACAGAAGAACTGTCATCGCACGGATTTGATGTGCATACGACTTGCCTTGAAAATGAGAATATCATTGGGAATTGCACAAAACATATACTTGACATTATGAACAAGCAAAGTATAACTGATATTTTCAACAGAATAATGCCCAATGTCGTTTATCATCTTGCGGCACAAAGTTCAGTAGCCGTGTCGTGGAGTAAACCGCAGTTAACAGCGGAAGTAAATGTAATCGGTTCCATAAATGTACTGGAATCGTTCAGGGAATGCCGTAACACTGACAATATGCGCCTTATAATGATTGGTTCTGGCGAGGAATACGGCTATATACGCCCTGAAGCCTGCCCGTTAAGTGAAGCTGAACCTCTGCACCCCGGTAACATCTACGCCGCAACTAAAGCTTGTCAGGAAATGATTGCCGAAATCTACGCAAGAGCCTATAAACTGAACATAGTTATGGTGAGAGCTTTCAATCATTCTGGTGCAAGACAAAGCAGTACTTTTGTTATTTCCGACTTCTGCAAACAGATTTCCGAAATAGAATCAGGTAAAAAACCGCCTGAAATCTGCGTTGGTAACCTTTCTGCAATGCGTGACTTTACAGACGTGCGTGACGTTGTCCGTGCATACAGACTGCTTGCTGATAAGGGCGTAAGCGGTAAAATATACAATATAGGGCGTGGTAAAGCTGTAAGCATACAATATATACTTGATACGGCTTTAAGTTACGCAAATACCGATATACAGGTGAAAACAGACCCTAAAAGAATGCGGGCATCAGATATACCGATAATTGAACCCGATGTATCAAGGATTTTTGCGGATACGGGCTGGAAAGCCGAAATTTCCGTCAAAAAAACAATAAAAGATACACTTGATTACTGGAGAGAGGAGCAGAAAAAATGTCAGATATGAAATTAACTAACGAGAAAATGCATACTTTTGAGAGTACCGAGAAAATCGGGCTTTTCAAAGCAGGCGAAAAACTTGTTGAATTTGGCGAAAAGCAGAATATTGCAAACGAAACTCTTGCGCTGAATGTAAATGATTTGATTAAAAGAATATGCGACTTAGAGGAAAAACAACTGAAAAATGAGGAAATTCTGCGTAAAATGGCTACGGAACTCGCCTCCATGAAAAAAGAACTTGACCGTGTACGCCTTTCGGACAAACTGAATACAAGCGCAATCGCACGCCTTAACAATGCAGTAAATCCTGCTGATGTGAATAATGACGAAAATAATGAAGATTAAGTGAAAATTTTCACAAATGCTATTGACTTTATCATAATTTTGGTATATTATATAAGTATCGGCAAAAAATACAGCTTAATGTGCTGAAATCAACGGGGATTCAAGCGTCAATGCTGTTCTCCGTTTTTGATTATTTGCTGTTACTATAAACGAAAGAAGGTGTTAAAGTTGGGCAATCTCTCTGAGGAACTTATGGAATCCCTTGAGTCCGAAACAGCGTTTACTATCCCAATTTTCGGCGGAATACCTGTCCCTGATTCGTGCGTTGTTACGTGGATTATAATGGCTGTCCTTGTGATTTTGTCAATTATTTTCACAAGAGGATTGAAAAAAGTACCGTCCGGCAAACAGTGTCTTATCGAAATCTGCATAACATCGCTGAATAACTTTTTCATCGGTATTCTGGGCGAAAAAGGGAAAAAATATCTGCCGATACTCGAAACGCTTATAATTTATATAGGCTTTTCAAATATAATCGGTATCTTCGGATTCGTTCCGCCGACAAAAGATATAAACGTTACGGCGGCACTTGCCGGAATTGCCATAATACTCATTCAGGTGACATCAATCATCGAGAACGGCGGTATAGGCTGGCTGAAAGGTTTCACAAAACCTATGGCTATTATGCTCCCTATAAACCTGCTGGAACTTATTACCCGTCCGCTGTCGCTATGTATGCGACTTTTCGGAAATGTTCTCGGAGCTTTCGTCATCATGGAACTCATAAAATTATGCGTTCCTGTAGGACTGCCTGTTGTATTCAGCCTGTATTTTGATATTTTCGATGGCTGTATACAGGCTTATGTTTTCGTTTTCCTGACTTCCCTCTTTATGTCGGAGTCTATGGAATAATTAAAAAAAATTATTTATTGGAGGTATTTATCATGGGTTTAATCGCAATTGGTGCCGGATTAGCTGTTTTAACAGGTGCAGGTGCAGGTATCGGTATCGGTATCGCTACTGCAAAAGCAACTGAGGCTATCGCTCGTCAGCCTGAATCAAAAGGCGATATAAGAAGTACACTCATCATCGGATGCGCTCTTGCTGAGGCTACCGCTGTATACGGTTTCGTTATCGCTATGCTTATAATTCTTTCTTTGGGTAAATAAGGAGAGTAAGAATGCTTGATTTTGATTTCTGGAGTATCTTCTGGGCGGTTCTCAATATACTTATACTTGTGATACTGCTCAGAATATTCCTATTTAAGCCTATTAACAAAATGCTTGACGACAGAGCGCAATCTATTCAGAAAGATATTGATGATGCTGAACGTGCTAAAAAAGAGGCTGAAGAACTCCGTCAGCAATATGAGGAGTCAATCAGCAACGCTAAAAATGAGGCTGTACAAATCGTAAAAAATGCTCACGATACAGCTGAGGCTGAACGTACTGCCATTATCCGCAAATCACACGAAGAAGCTGATGAGATTGTAAATTCGGCAAGCGAAACAATTGAAAATGAACGCAAACGTGTACTTCAGCAGGCTCACGCACAAATTGCAGACCTTGCAATTGAAGCGGCATCAAAAGTTGTCGGTGCTAACCTCGATGACGAAAACAACCGCCGTCTTGTTGATGAATTTCTTGCCGGTGAGGAGGATAGCAACAAATGAAAGATACTTCTCATGAACTCCTTAAGGAACTCATTCGCCTTGATATAAAGCGTGAGGATATTGAAACTGCCAAAGAAGTCATGTCAGCTTGCCCTGATGCCGTGGATACACTCGAAAATCCATTGATAACGCTTGACGAAAAAAGAAATATCATCAAGAAAATTTTCCCGCAAAGTCTGGAGCGTTTTATCACAAGTGCCGCAAAATCAGGGAATGTTGCTGAATTAACCGATATTTTTTCGGAATATGAAGATGTTCTCCTCGAAAAACAGGGCAGTATAAAGGCTGTAGTCCGCTATGTAACTCCGCTTACCGAATCACAACAGGCTGATTTGCGTAAATTCATTATGGAAAAATTCGTCCGTGATGATGTTGACATTGAATACAGACATGACCCCGATATTATAGGCGGTTTTATCCTGAATGCAGGCGACGTTGAATACGACCGCAGTTACAGGACAAGTCTGCGTTCAATGCGTGAAACTTTACAGAATAAAGCCGTTGAAGTCGTTGAAAGTAAAGGCGATATAAAATCAGGGGATATTATTTCCGTCCTCAAAACAGAAGTAAAAGATTTCGAAGTCCGTTCAGGTGCTACGGAAACAGGCTTTATAATAAGGCTCGGCGATGGTATCGCAAGAGTACACGGTATGAGCGGTGTAATGTACGGCGAACTCGTGGAATTTGAAACGGGTGTTCGTGGAATTGTACAAAATCTTGAGGAAAAATCAGTCGGAGTTGTACTTCTCGGCGATGACCACGGTCTTACTGAAGGTTCATCTGTTGTGCGTACAGGCAAAAGAGCAGGTATCGGGGTAAGCGATGAACTTCTCGGACGTGTTGTTGATGCACTCGGTTCACCTATTGACGGGCTCGGGCAAATCCGTACAGAGGACTACTTCCCTATCGAAAGAGAAGCTCCCGGCGTTATCGAAAGAAAACCTGTCAGTGTGCCACTACAGACGGGTATACTCGCAATTGACTCGATGTTCCCTATAGGACGTGGACAGCGTGAACTTATCATCGGTGACAGGCAGACAGGTAAAACTTCGATAGCTGTTGACACAATGATTAACCAGAAAGGACAGGACGTTATATGTGTTTACGTTGCTATAGGTCAGAAATCCTCAACAGTCGCACAAGTCGTCAACACGCTTAAAAAATACGGTGCTATGGACTATTCCGTTGTAGTATCGGCATCAGCAAGCGAACCTGCTCCATTCCAGTATATTGCTCCATATTCGGGTACTGCTATTGCTGAATACTTTATGTCAAAAGGAAAAGATGTTCTTATTATATACGACGATTTATCCAAACATGCTGTTGCTTACCGTGCAATGTCCCTGCTGCTCCATAGACCGCCGGGACGTGAGGCTTACCCCGGCGATGTTTTCTACCTCCATTCAAGGTTACTCGAACGCTCAAGCCGTCTTGACGATGAACACGGAGGCGGTTCACTTACGGCACTCCCGATTATTGAAACTTTAGCGGGCGATATATCTGCATATATCCCCACAAATGTAATTTCAATTACAGACGGACAGATTTTCCTCGAAAGCGAACTGTTCAATTCAGGACAAAGACCTGCTGTAAACTACGGACTTTCAGTATCACGTGTAGGCGGTGCCGCACAAACTAAAGCAATGAAAAAAGCCGCAGGAAATCTCCGTATAGACCTTGCACAATTCAAAGAAATGGAAATTTTCACACAATTTTCATCTGAACTTGATTCCGCAACAACCGAATTACTGAATCACGGTCATCTTATCACGGAAATGCTGAAACAACCGTTATATAATCCGCTGCCGCACTATGAACAGGTTATACTGCTGTATGCAGCACAAAAACGGCTTTTTGAACACATCAAGCCCAAAGAAATGAAAGAATATAAAGATGAACTTATGAACTACATCAGGAGTTACGGGCAGGATATTATCGAGGAAATCGAGGAGAAAAAAATTCTTACGGACGACCTTATGGAACGTATCGAAAGAATTATCTCCGCATTTGAGGAATAAGGTGACGATATGCCGAATATACGTGAAATACGTGACAGAATCGAAAGCATAAAGCAGATTCTGAAAATCACAAACGCTATGTATCTCATTTCATCATCAAAGCTGAAAAAAGCCAGAAAATCGCTTGAATCAACAGAACCGTATTTCTATAAACTACAGGAAACAATTGAAAGCGTCCTCGAACATACTCCACATACTGAACAGCAGTATTTCAACAGACGTTCCGATATTCCGCAGGAAAAACGTAAAAAAGGCTATATTGTAATTACAGGCGACAAAGGTCTTTGCGGAAGTTACAACCACAATATTCTGAAATACACTGAACAGAAACTTGACGAAACGCCTGACCTCGATAATTGTTATCTTTTTGTCATGGGACAGGTAGGACGTATGTATTTTCAGAGGCGTATGAAATCAGGCAAACAGGCTTATGTTGACGGTGAATTTCTCTATACTACGCAAAATCCTACGCTTTACCGTGCTGCTGAAATAGCTGATATAGTGCTTGATAAATTCAGGAACGGCGAACTTGATGAAGTATGGCTGCTTTATACGGATATGGTTACTTCAAGCACTCAGGAAGCAAGAACTGTACGGCTTTTACCGTTCGAACGCCGTCATTTCGGTAAATCAAAAGACGGTACAATAAAAAAACTGCCTAAAGCATCATTTGTACCGTCACCCGAAAAAGTTATGGAATATCTCATTCCGCAGTACGCAAAGGGTATTATTTACGGCGCAATGGTTGAGGCTTTCTGTTGTGAACAGCAATCAAGAATGACAGCTATGGATTCCGCTACAAACAGCGCAAAAGATATGATAAAAGATTTATCTTTACTCTACAACAGGGCAAGACAGGCTTCTATAACTCAGGAAATTACAGAAGTATGCAGTGGTGCTGTAAGCGTTGATGAATAATCAGGAAAGGAGCGAAATTTTTATAAATGGAAAAAGGCAGAATTACTCAGGTCATAGGACCTGTTATTGATGTTGAGTTTCCTACAGGCAGACTTCCTATGATAAAAGATGCCCTCACTGTACAGATTGACGGGAAAAGGCGTGTTATGGAAGTAGCTCAGCATATGGGCAATCGTATTGTGCGCTGTATTATGCTTGCAACAAGTGAGGGACTCAGCAAAAATATGGAAGTAACTGCAACAGGAGCTTGTATAAAAGTACCTGTAGGCGAAAAAACTCTCGGGCGTATGTTCAATGTTCTCGGCGAACCTATTGACAAAAAAGGCGATACGGGTGCAGAGGAAATGTGGGAAATTCACCGCAAAGCACCGTCATTTCAGGAACAAAGCCCTGTTGTTGAAATTCTCGAAACGGGAATAAAAGTAATCGATTTAATTGCACCGTACGCAAAAGGCGGTAAAATAGGACTTTTCGGCGGTGCAGGCGTTGGTAAGACCGTCCTTATTCAGGAACTCATCAGAAATATTGCTACTGAACACGGCGGTTATTCAATATTTACAGGTGTCGGGGAACGTTCACGTGAAGGCAACGACTTATGGAACGAAATGCAGGAATCAGGCGTTATAAATAAAACGGCACTTGTTTTCGGACAAATGAATGAACCTCCGGGTTCACGTATGAGAGTTGCGCAGACAGGTCTTACAATGGCGGAATACTTCCGTGACAGGGAACATAAAGACGTACTTCTTTTCATAGACAACATTTTCAGATACGTTCAGGCAGGCTCGGAAGTATCAGCACTTCTCGGACGTATGCCGTCAGCCGTAGGTTATCAGCCTACGCTTGCAACAGAAGTCGGCGAATTACAGGAGCGTATCACTTCAACGAAAAACGGCTCTATTACATCAGTTCAGGCTGTTTACGTGCCTGCTGACGACCTCACTGACCCTGCACCGGCGATTACTTTCGCACACCTCGATGCGACTACTGTACTTTCAAGGAAAATAGTCGAACAAGGTATATATCCTGCTGTAGACCCGCTTGAATCAAATTCACGTATTCTTGAACCCGATATTGTCGGTGAGGAACATTATACAGTTGCAAGACGTACTCAGGAACTTCTACAGAAATACAAGGAATTACAGGATATTATAGGCATTCTCGGTATGGAAGAACTCGATGAGGACGATAAACTCGCCGTATACCGTGCAAGAAAAATACAGAAATTCTTATCACAACCGTTCAATGTAGCTGAAAATTTCACGGGTCTGAAAGGAAAATATGTTCCGCTGAAAGATACTATAGAGGGATTCAAAGCAATAATTGACGGTGATATGGATAATTACCCCGAAAGTGCTTTTCTTATGGCAGGTACTATTGACGACGTGCTTGCAAAAGCTAAAGAAATCGAAAACGGTGAATAATAATGGCTAAAACTTTTTACCTCGAAATAATCGCCTCAGACAGAATATTTTTTCAGGGCGACTGCGAACACCTCGTAATTACAGCAATAGACGGACTTTTAGGTATACTGGCAGGTCACGAACCGCTTATTACGTCGCTCCCTACAGGAGAACTGAAGTATATGGTCAACGGTGAATGGAAACACGCTGCTATATCTGAAGGCTTTATTGAAGTAATGCCCGATAAAGCCGTTATTCTTGCTGATTCGTGCGAATTGCCGGAAGAAATTGACATAAAACGTGCCGAAGAAGCAAAAGAACGTGCTGAAGAAATGTTAAGACAAAAACAAAGTATCCGTGAGTACTATGAAACTCAGGCTGCCCTTAACCGTGCAATAAACAGACTTAAAATATCACAAAAAAAATTCCGGTAATTTTCATTGAAAAATTTGTTATATATGTCCAAAAAATCAGCTTGAAATTTGTAAATATTGCCTGATTAAAAACAATTATTACAGATATGCTTGACTTTTTGCCATAAATATTGTAAAATAATAGTAATTGTCACGATGACAAAGAAAATCACTCAACAGGAGGCAAAAGACGTGAAAAAAAGAACACGCAAATCAACTTTCTTCATTGTCGTTGCTTTTATTGTTCTGTTCACTGTTTCCGCTGTTACAGGTGTTGACTATCTGTTCGGCGACAACACTAAAACTGTTATCAAGGGCGTTAACGATATACGCCTCGGTATCGACATCAAGGGCGGTGTTGACGTTACATTTGCTCCGGCAGACGGTTACGACGCATCTGATGAACAGCTTGATGCTGCTGCACAGAAAATCAAAACCCGTCTTGGCGCACTCGGTATCAATGATAACGAAATCTACAGCGACAATAAAAGCGACAGAATTATCGTTCGTTTCCCGTGGCAAGCCGGTGAAAGCGATTACGATGCAGGCGAAGCCGTAAAAGAACTCGGCGAAATGTCTGAACTCACTTTCCGTAAAGGTACGGATTCAGTCACGGACGATGACGGTAACGTTGTTCCGACAGGTGACATCGTCCTTACAGGCGATGACATCGAAAAGGCGGACTATACTCAACAGCCTGATAATGACGGTAATCTTGAATACGTCGTTACGCTTAAACTCACTTCAGGCGGTGAAAACAGCGGTACAGAAAAATTTGCTGCCGCTACTGCTGAACTACAAGGTTCAAGCACACCTATTTCTATCTGGATGGACAACACTATGATTTCATCACCGTCCGTAAACAGCGTCATCACTAACGGTGAGGCTATTATTGAGGGCAATTTTACCGCTGAATCCTCAAAAGCTCTTGCGGACCAGATAAATTCAGGTGCTTTGCCGTTCAAAATGGTAACAACAAGTTTCAAGACTATTTCCTCAACTATGGGCGAAGGTTCTCTTGATGCAATCCTGCTTGCCGCTTATATTGCATTTGCACTTATTGCCGTTTATATGATTATCCTCTACAGATTGCCCGGATTTGTCGCAGTTATTGCGCTCGTCGGACAAATCGCAGGAACACTTGCGGCAGTTACAGGCTGGTTCGGATTCATGCCCGGTTCAACTCTCACAATCCCCGGTATTGCAGGTATTATTCTCTCAATCGGTATGGGTGTTGACGCAAATATCATCACTGGCGAACGTATCAAAGAAGAAATACGTTCCGGAAAAACACTCGATTCCGCAATACGTATTGCTTATAAAAGGGCATTTTCAGCTATCCTTGACGGTAATATCACCAACGTTATTATAGCTGTAATTCTTATGGGTGCATTCGGCGTTCCGTCAAGTTTCTTCTCGCAAATCCTCAACAAAACTATCTTCTTTATGTTCGGTGCAACAACTGAAGGCGTTGTTTACTCATTCGGCTTTACGCTCCTTGTCGGAGTTATCTGTAACTTCATATTCGGTGTATTTGCCGCTCAGCTTATGGTTAAATCACTTTCAAGATTCAAGGCATTCCAGAACAGAAAGCTCTATGGAGGTGATGCGAAATGAGTAATAAAAATAAAAAGAAAAAACCAAATCATTCTGATGAACCTGCAAAAACAATGGGTAAAATCTATGATTTTTGTTCGCAGAAAAAACTTATTCTCATAATCGCAGTATGCGTTATAATTGCACTTATCGCCGGAATTGTCATAAGAGGCGTAAACCTTGCTATTGAATTTGAGGGCGGTACTATGCTTACCTACTCGTATACAGGCGATATTGATACGAATAAAGTTGACAGCGAAACTGAAAATATTGTCGGTGTTCCCGTAAACGTAAGAACAGGTGAAAGCCTTGATTCAAACGGAAAACAGATAACACTCTCATTTACTTCGGAAGAAGGTCTTAATGCTGACAGGCAATTTGAACTGACAGAGGCACTCAACAATACATTCCCCGACAATCAGCTTGAACTTTTCGATTCAAACGACGTAAGCCCTGCATCAGGACGGGAATTTCTCTTGAAATGTCTGCTTGCAATGGTAGTTGCGGCGATACTCATCATCATCTACATCGCAATCAGATTCAGTAAAATCGGCGGTTGGTCAGCAGGTATATGTTCAATTTTCGCACTCTGCCACGACCTCGTTGCAGCACTTGCCGCATCAATCCTCTTCGGATTTGAATTTAATGCAAATATAGTTGCTGTTATACTGACGATTTTAGGTTACTCAATTAACAATACAATTGTAATCTACGACAGAATCAGAGAAAACAGAACGCTTTATCCTACAGCTACCCTTAATGAACTCATCAATATGGGCTGTTCGCAGTCACTCAGGCGTTCTATCAGAACATCTGTCACAACAATAGGAACAATGATTATTGTATCAATTGTTGTATTCGTAAGCGGATATACTTCACTCCTCAGCTTTTCAGTACCGCTTATTTTCGGTCTTATTTCGGGTACGTATTCATCTATTTTTGTTGCACCTGTTACATGGTCATGGTGGAAAGGCAAACAGAAAAAATCCGATAAAGATTAAGATTAAAAAAATTAACGGTTGGATTAAATTCCAGCCGTTTTTACTATGCAACTCTGCTGTAATTGTCAACATAAACAACAAACAGAAAAATAAATTTCAAAATATTGTAAACAATAAACAGAAAGAGTATAAATTTGTTTTTTTAATTATGAGATTGAAAGAATTACGGGAAAAAAAGAAAATCACTCAACAAAAGCTTGCAATTGAACTGAATATGTCACAAAATACCATAAGCAGATATGAAAACGGTATAAGAGAAGCTGATTATAAAAGCCTTATATCAATAGCGGACTATTTCAATGTATCGATAGACTATCTTCTTGAACGCACTGACAATCCGACATTTTATAAATAATATAACAAAAAGATATATAACAAAAAGCCGTCTGTATTCAAACAAACGGCTTTTGATTTTACATATCATTTCTGTTTTCGAGTGCCTTGAAAAGCGTAACCTCATCAGCGTATTCAAGCATTGCACCAACCGGTAAACCAAATGCAAGGCGTGAAACTTTAATTCCAAGCGGTTTCAGCAGTCCTGCAATGTAAAGTGCAGTCGCATCGCCCTCAACAGTGGGATTTGTTGCCATTATGACTTCATCAACTCCGCCCTGCGAAATTCTTGCAAGAAGTTCTTTTATACGGAGTTTGTCAGGCGTTATGTTATCCATAGGCGATATAAGCCCATGAAGTACGTGATACACACCGCCGTATTCCCTTGTACGCTCAAAAGCTGTAACATCTTTCGGGGATTCGACGACGCATATAATATTTTGTTTTCTGTCGGGGTCACTGCAAATAGGGCACACATCTCTTTCCGTGAGATTCTGGCATACTGTACAGCATTTCACGTTTTTTTTAGCGTCAAGCAAAGCCTTTGAGAACTCTTCAACGGACTGCAAATCCATTGACATAACGTGATAAGCAAGCCTTTGTGCTGATTTCATACCGATTCCGGGGAGAGATGCGAATTTTTCCGCAAGTATAACAAGCGGAAGTGCATTATGGTCAGCCATCAAAACAGTCCCGGAAGTGAAACTCCGCCTGTAATCTTGCCCATTTCAGCTTCTGTTTCAGCCTCGATATTATTGATAGCCTCATTTACTGCGCTTATAATCAAATCCTGAAGCATTTCGATATCATCAGCATCAACGACTTCGGGTTTAAGGGTAAGTGATTTAACAGTTTTCTTGCCTGTCAGGACAACTTCAACTGCACCGCCTCCTGCTGTTGCGGAAAAATCACGGGCTTCAATTTGTTCCTGAAGTTCAGTAATCTGGTCCTGCATTCTCTGCGCCTGCCTGATGACTTGATTCATATTTTGGGCACCGCCTGAATTTTTTGGTATTCTTGCTTTCATCTTAAAAATCTCCTTTTTGAAAAAAATAGTATTATTGATTATTATTATCAACAGCTGTTTCAATACTGCTGTTAATTGCTTTTTTAATCATTTGTTCGGCAGCTTTTTTAGTTTCCTCGACTGTAGTGGTACAGCGTGCAACTATTCTGTATCTTTTGCCGAGTACGGTATATATTGCTTTATTAAGCGACTCCACATTATCTTTGAGCCTGAACAAATCCATAAAAAATCTGTTCGGAGTTAAAATAAACATCACATTTTCGTAAGTAGAGGCGTGTGAACCACCCAGACAACCTTGTACTGCGGGATTGATTTTCTGCAATACCTGCATAATTTCTTCCCATTGCGGACAAGGCACGAGGTCTTTATCAGTGATACTTTTCAAATCAACTTTCACATTAGCAGCTGATTCATTTTCTACAGGCGGACTGACTGCCGTAAGGACTTCAGGTTTTTTAGGGACATATCCCGAATTTATTTTATCCTCAAGTTTTTTTATTTTATCATAAACTTCGGAGTTATCAACAGTAACTGTTGCATTTTGTTGAATATTTCCGCATATTTTTATAAGATTCATCTCAAATTCAACACGTTTGTTCATAACTCTGCCCATTCTTTCACGGCAAGTCTGAAATTGCGATAGCCAACTCATAATATTGTCAAGAGATGATTTTTCAGCGATATTCTTGAGGCGAACCATATCATCGGGCATTACAGCTATAATTTCCTCAGCGTTTGCAGGGGAAGCCTTAATCAGCATAATATTTCTCAACTGCAAAATAAGTTCCTCGCAAAGTCTTATTAAATCTTTTGACATATCATATAGTTGCGCTGTAATTGAAATTGCCTTTGCGGAATCGGAATCAGCAACAGCGTCAAGCATATCGTACAAAAATTCACGTCCTGCAATACCTGCTGTCTGCGAAACTACATCAGCATCTATTTTTTCGGCGCATACTGAACACTGGTCAAGGAGTGATACAGCGTCACGCATACCGCCGTCCGCAAGTTTAGCGATGAGATTTGCCCCGTCTTGCGTAAGTTCAATCTGTTCCTGACCTGCAATATACATAAGCCTGTCCGCAATATCATTCTGTCTGATACGCCTGAAATCGTATCTCTGACAGCGTGAGGCAACAGTAGCAGGTACTTTGTGGATTTCGGTAGTTGCAAGTATAAACTTGACATATGGCGGAGGTTCTTCCATAATTTTCAGCAGGGCATTGAAAGCAGAAGTCGAAAGCATATGGACTTCATCGATAATATAAATCTTGTATTTGCATCTTTCGGGCGAATATACAGCACCTTCACGCAAATCACGTATATCTTCAACGCCATTATTGGAAGCCGCATCAATTTCGATAATATCGGTGAGCGAACCCTCATCAGCCTCCCTGCATATATCGCATTCAAGGCAAGGATTACCGTCTTTCATATTAGGGCAGTTTACCGCTTTTGCAAGTATTCTTGCACAAGTAGTTTTACCCGTGCCACGTGACCCCGTAAAAAGATATGCATGGGCAGTTTTTTCATTACGTAGCTGATTTTTTATAGTTTCAGTAATATGCTGTTGTGAAATAACGTCATCAAAAGTAAGAGGTCGCCACTTGCGGTATAGAGCCTTATACATAAAAGTAATCCTTTCTGAACTAAAATCTGTTGCAATGTCACAATAGATAAAAGACTATTTTGTCAAATATGTGACAGTTACAATAGAGTTTAGTATAAATTTGTCAAAAAAAATTCCCGGAACATAGATGTGCAGGCTTGCTGCGGCACACGAGGCGTTCCGCTTAATGCTGCTCGGTCTCCCGCCTGACATGGTTCACGGTGTCTTGTTGCACAGGGCCCGCACATCTATATTCCGGAATAACTTTATAACGTTATTATTATATCACACTAAAACAGTTTTGTCAAGTATTATTTGAAAAATTTTTTTGATTCCGGTAAAGTAAATTTGATAAATTAGTGTACAAAACAAAAACTACGTGAAATTTATTGCAATTTGCGTATAATTGTGATATAATTGTTAAGGCAACACTATAAAAACTAATATGTTGCTGTAGTACCAAACTAAAGAGAGGATTTTTAACATGAATTACCATAAAAAAGCAGCGGCATTTGCAATAAGTTTATTGATTTGCCTTAATGTTACTCCTGTATTTGCGTATGCTGACAACGAGGAAAATATAAATCACGATGACGAAATAATGCTGATTGACGAGGACGACAGCGAAATTCCTGTTGCAACAACTGATACAAGCGATTCCCTTTCAGCCGACGGTTTCACTTATACTGTTGATGATGACGGATTTGCGCATATAACAGGCTGTACACTGACAGATACAGATATATCTATACCTGAATCACTTGACGGAATAAAAGTCACTGAAATTGAAGCGGGTGCTTTTATTGACAGTACGGTAGAAAAATTACATATTCCTGCGACAATAGAGTACATTTCATCTGAAAACCCGTTTGCACCGTGCATTAACTTAAAAGAAATAACAATTGACGGAAATAATGAAAATTATTGTGTAAATGACAACGTTCTTTTCACAAAAGATATGAAAAAAATAGTGCATTACCCTGCTAAAAAAGACGGTACATCGTACACAATCCCCGACGGTGTTGAACAAATAGGCGTTGCTGCTTTAGCTGAAACAAGCCTTACAGAAATAAATGTTCCCGATTCTGTAAACGAAATTGACCGCCATGCATTCAGTTTCAACGAAAAACTCAAGAAAATAGACTTAAGCAAGACATCTGTTGAAAAAGTTGACACAATGGCATTCATCAACTGCACATCGCTTGCTGAAGTTCTCCTGCCTGAATCCCTCACGGAAATCGGTCTTGCGGCGTTTTTCGGTTGCGAAAGTCTTACGGAAATAGAATTGCCGTCACAACTCGTCGTAATAGACCAAAGTTCATTCGCCGGTACTGCTATGAAATCAGTCCGTATTCCTGACACCGTGACATATATCGGATATTGTGCGTTCGGCTACGATGCGGAGGAAAACCCTATAGAAGATTTTGTCGTAATAGGAAAAGCAGGTTCAGCCGCTGAAACTTATGCAACAGATACTGACGAGGAGTACGACATAGCAAACGATTTTGAATTTCTCACAACAGAAGCGGCTGATGCGGAAGAAGAGTACCTTGCAATGAATCCCATTACATCAAGTGACGGCGAGTATGAATATTCCGTGCTTGATGACGGTACCTGTTCACTTCTTTTCTGCGTTTCAATGGACGATATTATTACTGTTCCCTCTGAAATTGACGGCTACAAAGTCACTGAAATTTACAAAGGTGCGTTTATTGCAAGCAATGCCACAAAAATAATCCTGCCTGATACTGTTAAAACAATTGGCGAAGCTGTTTTTTCGGAAAATATCCAGAGTATAACAATACCTGCCTCCTGCACTGAAATTCAGGAAACAGAGCCGTTTATCACTTGTATGAGCCTTAAAGAAATAAATGTTGAGGGTGAGGGTGACGGTGCATATTCTTCTCAGGACGGTGTACTGTACAATAAGGATAAATCAACGCTTATTGTATATCCTGTACAGAAAAGCGATAAAAAATTCACTGTACCGTCAAGCGTAAAGGAACTTGCAATGTCAGCGTTCTGCTACAACGAAATTATAGAAGATGTTGACTTGTCAAGCGTTGAGAAAATCGGCAGTTATGCGTTTGAGGGCTGTCCGTCACTCAAAAACGTCAAATTGTCAAAAGATTTGAATTTTGTCGGCACAAACGCTTTTATGGGCTGTACATCCCTCGAAAGCGTCCGCCTGTACGATAAAGTCGAAACTATCGGCGATTATGCTTTCGGGTACGCATATGATGCGGAACTCGCACAGAGTATAGCAAACGGCGAAACTGAACAGACAGACCCGTATTCAGTTATTGACGGTTTCAAAATGTACGTCACGGAAGATACACTTGCATATCAGTACGCACAATTTTGCGGAATCGAAACAGTAACAGATACAGTAGCGATTGGCGGAAAAAATGTTGACAAAAATTTCCTCTATGTGATTGGCGGTATTGTTGGAGCTGTTATTCTTGCTGTAATCGGTGTATTTACAGGGAAAGCTATCAATAAAAAGAAAAAATCAAAGAAAGGAAAAAATGTTGATGATAATTAAAAAAATTATATCTGCTTTTATGGGAGTCGCCTTACTTGCCTCGTTTACTGCCTTACCTGCGTTTGCGGAAGAAGGTTTACAGAATGCTGATGAGGAACTCACTGATGGCGTGTTCACATATGAACTTGTAAACGGTTCGTATACAATAACAAAATGCGATGAATCGTCAATTGTAGAGAAAATCCCTGAACTCCGCAACGGTTACGCTGTAACGGCTATAGCGGACTACGCACTTGCAAACTGCAATATGATTTCAAAACTCGAAATTCCTGATACGATAACGTCTATCGGCAACAGTGCTTTTGCAAACTGCACCTCGCTCAAAGAAATCAAACTCCCGAACAGAATTGACAATATTTCAAGCGGTCTGTTTATGGGTTGCTCACTTTTGGAGAAAATTGACATTCCCGATTCAGTAAAAACAATTAACTCATATGCTTTCTATAACTGTTCCCAGCTAAAAGAAGTGGAATTGCCTGAAAATCTCACCGAAATACAGCCTATGGCGTTTGCGGAATGCAGTTATATAGAGAATATTAACTCTGATAACACGGATAATTTTGTATTCGAGGACGGTATACTGTACAATTCCGCTAAAACAAACATATACCGTGCTTCTACAGCAATAAAAGGCGACGTATATATTGCTGATACGGTGCAGACAATTGAACCGGGAGCATTTTCAGTATGTGCCGGTATCGAAAATTTGTTCTTGCCGTCGTCAGTCAAAACAATAGGCGATGATGCGTTTGGGTACTGCTTAAGCCTGAAAAGCATTGATTTTGCTGAGGGTCTTACTGCGATTTCAGCTATAGCATTCAAATACTGTTCTTCCCTGCAATCGCTTGAATTCCCGACAACTCTCGAATCAATCGGTGACGGTGCATTTTTCAGCTGTAGCGAGTTAAGCCGTGTGATTATTCCCGAGGGCGTACAGACGTTGGGCGAGGGTGTTTTTGTGGATTGCCCGAAACTGCTTAACTTGAGTATGCCGAAAAGTGTGACTTCAATCGGCGAAAATATGTACGGTTACACGACAAATGATGACGGTAGTTATGCACTTGACGAAAATACTGAAATAAGTGTGTATTCTGATTCAGAGGGCTTGAAATACGCAAAATCCAACAAAATAAGTTACACAACAGTTGACAAAAATCTGTCAGGTATGGCGTTTATAGTAATCGGCATAGGTGCGGTGATTGTGGTGATTGTGTTTGCTGTAGTCCTTATGGCGAGAGCTAAAAAAGGTGCGCCTGTTTCCGCTAAAAAGGCGAAAAAAATTGCTGAAGAAAAAGCAAAAGAAGATGATTATGAAAAAATAATTGACGACTAAACCAAAAATCAAAAGAGACTTCAGGCGGATTATTCCGCAAGAAGTCTCTTTTTGTATAGTTAAGGCATTTGTGAGAAATTTATCGAAAGCTGTTCTGATGAATAGTATGCGTGTTCCATATGTTGCTTTTCTTCGGATTCAAGAATTTCAACATTTGAAAGCAGAAGATTTCTAAATCGCAACTGATACACCATATCAAATAAACTTGTGACTGTTGCAGTACCGAGATGTGTCAGACATATCAGCTGAATATGAAAATGCCGTGCAATACGAAACATAGGCTCAAGCAGGTGCTGTGATGAAATAGGTCCAAACGGGTTGTCAAGAATCAAAACACCGCTTGTATAATTCAGACTGTTTGTTAAACTCCGTGTGTAATTCATAACAGAAACAATCAGCGAGAAAAAAATAACAAACTGTTCTCCGCCGGAATTGGCTTTCAAAGCGTCCTGCCACGAACGATAACGGCTATTTTGAATTTTTTTGTCAATCTTGAATACAGTAATCGGAATTGATTCATTTCCGATATAGCAATTCAAAAGCCGTCTGATTTCAAGATGAATGCGATGTGATTTAGTTAAATTATCTTTTTCAGACAGATATTTTTTAACTTGTTCCGTAATATATTTATTTATTCTTTCTGCCGGCTGTTCACTTGCCGGCTCAATTTCAGGCATATCAATTCGTATCATCTGCCTTTTCATATTGCCGATTTGTACAGTTGATTTTTTTGACAAAACTTTCAGATTATCATACAATACTTCAACACGCTGTAAACAATTCGTCACAAGCTGTTTTCTGCTGTCCTCAACATCTCTCAGCAATACAGAAAGCTGAATAATCCTGTCCCGATAGCGTTTTATATCATCTTCCGTACGCTCATAAAGTGTGAAATACTTATCTCCGGCAATATTATGATTGTCAATAACTGATATAATGCCTTCAATTGTCCCTGTAAAAAGGCTGTGTGTATTACGGAACGGCTCGAGTTCACGGCGATGGTAATCTTTCGTTTGATTTTCAGCATTTTTCAGATTTTCAATGCATTTTTCTATTGTATCCTGAATTGCATTTATATCTTGTTGATTATCAATAATTTCAGGAGTATAGCCTGCAATATCCGTTTCAAATTTTTTTGCATACCTCACGGTAATAATTTTGTCTGCATTCAATTCACTCAACTGTTTACCATACTCTTGTTTTTCAAATTCCGCAGTTTTCAATGCAGATTCACATTCACTGATACGCCGTTCAAAATCAGAGCCTACTTCAGAACGTTCTAAAAGACCGGCATGAAGTCCATCAAGTTTTTCTTTTGCCTGCTCCAGTACACTCTCAGCCTTAGTATATCTGTTCTGCATTATGGAATACTGCCCGAAAATCTGTTCACATTCTGTTTTCGCCTTATTAAGCTGTTCCTCAGCATTATTATAGGCATCTTCAGAATATGGAGTGTTTTCGTATTCTGATTTTTCAACATGAAATCTCTTAATATCTCTTGATTTATTTCTGATACTTTCTCCGATTTTCTTGAGCTGATGCTGTAAATTCCGGAGGTCAGATGAATAATTTTCCTGATATAGCCGATACTCAGCAAGCATAGCAGAATAATCATCTGAAAGGCATTCTGTTTGCGGAGTATCTTTCAATTCATTCAGCAATTCCTGATATTCTGTCAATTTATCACTAAGTTGCCTGATTCTGTCATCACACTCTTTTATAAGTTCAGAAATACGTCTTTCTTCATCTTTTGCAGATTCGATTTGCTGTGAAATCAGATGACATTTGTTTTCAGTTTCTTCTATTTGTACGCTGATACTTTCGTATTTACCGATGATTCCGCATATACGCTCAAATTCTTTCCTGTTATTTTCAGTATCATAAATTATGCCACGCTTAATATCTTTGAGTTTATGAAGATTATCTATGTGTTCTCTGATTTCATTTTTATGTACAGCAATTGATGACATATCATCTTGTATTTTCCGGAGTTCCGCCTGACAAGAAGTAATCTGCATTTTCATTTGTTCTTCATCATCAGCTGAATATGTAAATCTTAATAATATTATTCGTTCTGATTCCCATTCATCTATCTGATTACGCAGGCTTTCAATTTCTTTCTTCGTATCATCAAGTTTTTGTTTGATTTGTTCCGAATAAGCAGAGACATTATGAAAATATTCCTTGTCAAATGCAGACAGAAAACGATTGTATTCATTCCAATTCTTATCAGACATATCAGCAAGTTCCGAAAGCGTATATACCGGAACAATTGCCGGAAACCATGTATCCATTGATTGTGTCAACAGTTTCTTCTGTTCTTTTTCGGACTCAACAATTACAGCATAAGCCACAAGAGGATTGACTGAAAGAATGTTTTCCCTGATTTCAGATTGCTGGCACTTCAGATATTGTTCACCTGTACGATAGGAAATACCTGATTCCTGTAAAAAGTCAACTGCTGTTTTAGAAATGTGCAGCTGTCCGGTTTCAATGCATCTGATTTGCTCTGTAAGCAATTCGGCAGAATGTTCAGCTTTTTTGAGCTGTTCTTTAAGTTGGGAAATAATTTCGTCAAGACTTGACAGCGGTTCATCAGTAAACAGACGGATTACAGGCAGTGATAAATGTTTCATAACAGGTACAACTTCATTGTATGCCTCCTGATATTGTTTTAATGCAGATTCCTGTTGTTTCAGACGGGTATTGTAATCAGCATGAGCTTGCACAAGTTCATTGTATTTTTTATCCTGATTATCAAGTTCCTGATGTAGTTGGGCTATCTCATTCTTATAATTTTCTGTTTCATCATTTGCAAGTTGAATTTCCCGGATATAATCAGAACGTATGTTTTTTATATCATTTATAGAATACCGTCCGTCAAGCATAACAGTTACATGCAAATCGAGCGAAGTCAATCCGTTATCAATCTGTTCAATGAGATTTTTTCTAATTCCTATCGCCTGATTCAAGCTGTTGTTTTCATGGGAATACTGTGCAGTAAGTTGTGATATTTTTTCTTTTGTATTGCGGTATATACCGGATTGTTCTTCTTTTGTTTCTTTGTCCCGACTTAATTCTATATCTGTCTGCTCTATCAATTCGGCAGTCAGCAAAAAAAGTGAATATTTTAACGAGAGAATGCGGGTATCCTGTGTACCCTGATTCAATTCCCGCAGTTGTGCATATAAGGCTTTCTCCTCATTCTGATATGCAGTTAATTCAGTGTATTCTTTTGAAGCATTAAGCACGTTTACTTTATGTTCATACTTGTCACGCCGATTTTCTGCATCTGCTTTTTTCTGACTGCACTCTGCAAGCTGACTTTCTGCCATTACAAAATTATCCTGTGCAAGATAAACAGTTTCCGAAGCCTTTTCAACTCTAATATGATGCAGTTTTTCTTCTAATACAGCAATATTTTCTTTAAGCTGTGACTGCTTTTCTGTATTTTTTTTAATTTTATATTCAAGTGTATATGAATAGTCTGCTAAAAGATGTATCGATTGTATTCGTGCATCTTCAGCATCCCACATATTTTTCATCAATGGGAGTATTTTCTGTAATTTTTCTGTAAACGCTGTGATTTGTGACTGCAATTGAAGATTATCTTCCTGTCCTGCATAGCTTTCAGCGTAATTTACAAACATTTTCTCCAGTTCCTCTGCTAATGATGTATTGTCCGACATAACACTGGGGATAATAAAACGGTCAATCAGTCTGTCAGCAGTATTATATTCCTCGAAAAATTTCGTGATACCGCCTTCAACTGCATTAACAGGCACAAGAATATTCTCCCATTCTGTATGAAGAATGCCGTATTCTTCAAGGCGTTTCTGATATCGTCGGAGAGCATCAGAAGGATAATATTCAACTTTTCTGTTTTGCAAATATTTACGCAGTTCATCAAATGAAAGAGAACGGATATGATTGCCTGTTTTTTCGGAAAGAGGCAAATTTATCAAATCCAGTTTATCGCCGTTTTTTGAGTAGTCATGTATAAAAGTATAAAAACGTATTGTTTTGCTTTCATTTGGTTCATCAGCTGTTGTGCTTGCCGCCAATGCAATTCCTGTGAGCAGACTATTTGAGGAGTTGTCCAATGCCCATTCAATCAGAACAAATGCATGGTCAGTGCCTTTCTGGAAATAATTACTTATATTGCGGTTCTGCACCTTAGCTTTTGGGCAGACCGGCTGAAGCAGTAACTGAACAATGACAGATTTTCCACCGCCATTATCCAGATTAAGTAAAGTGTCAACAGGTTTTCCATCAGCATTTTCAGTACAGAATATTTCATCAGGTATCAGCTTTGTACCGTCATTAAACCTGAAATTAACGATTCTGATTTTACGTATTGCCGGCATTTGTATTTCCTCCCTCCAGAATAGAATGTATTTCAGCAATCCGGTTTTGAGATAAATAGTATGGCATGAGGTCATTCAATTTAACAGTTGGTTTCCATACGCCGTCTACTTCATACAGCAATTCTTCATCACGGAATTTTCTGATAATCTTCATAAAACAGCCATGTTTTGTATCAGATGAGTTTGATTCATCACTACGTTTTGCAAGCCAGCTATCCACAAGACGAAGGAAATCCATACTGTACTGTGCAGAAGCATTTTTCAGTGATTCACCTTCTGCCCGCACCTGTTCACAATGTTTCGTAAATTCATTTATAAAATCAGATTCCTTGATATAATATCTTGTTTGCAATGTATTTCCTTTTCCGCCATAAAGCTCACGCAAGAGGAAAATTGCCATATAATTCAGCAAATACAGTTCTTCCAGCTTTTCACTTCCGACACTCTTACGAAAATCGCTGTTATCCTGTGAAAATAATTCATTGTCGGAATCAGGCAGAATATATAACCGCCCATTTGTTCTGTAAAGCGTAAAGTCAAGTTCCTGTTCCATGATTGCAAGTTCCGAAGCGATTTCCGGATTGCAGTAATACTCATAGTAAGAAAAATCCTGTTCACGTGTTATATACCCCTTTTTCATCAACCTTGCAAACAATTTCAGGCTTTCGGGTTTCATCTCATCACCTCAATCTTAAAATCATTCATTTTTATACTGGTTTCCATATCATCAGAAAAACTGATTATATTATCGAGCTTATCGACAAGTATCGTCTGCATAAGCACCAATTCGTCCGGTAGTTTGCTAAGGCAATATGACAGGTCAAATTCTCCTAAAGGAACAATTATATCTTGTTGTCCGGAACGCCAACCTGCTATATCTATTTCGCCGATACCATAGAGTCTCAACATGACATCAGGCAACGATTTTTCTTGTAATTGTTCTTTCAGTACTTCTTCCGGTATTGTTTTAATATATTCGCTAAAACAGAAAGTATGTTTTATTTCCGCATAGGAAAGCAAACCTCTTATTATATCAACATATCTTTTATTTCTAATATCTGCTATAATTTCAATATTTTCCTCGATTCTGGTATCAATGCCATCATCGGTGTTATTATCTCTGATTGAGTTTTGCCTTTGGTAAAAGAAATCAAGACTAAATATATGTGGAAATTCCGGATGATAAAGCGGAGCAAATAATTTACCAACACATTTAGTATCCTGTAACTGCATTTTCTGTAATGGAATCAGCAATTCCTGTTCAATATCAAACCGACCTGTCTGCAAATAAGAAAAACTGTCATCTAATGATTTTTTATACAAATCAGAAAGTGTGAATTTCTGATTATATACACGGCTCTGTTCACTAATTACTGTATCGATATTTTCAAGTATTTCTCTTATTTCAAATTCTGTCTGCCCTATATTACTGCCTTTATCTATTCCTGCATCTGCAATTGCCTGTAGTTTAGCTGATACAAGAATGCGTATCTCACGTATCTGTTTTTTTTCATCTTCAAAGGAATACTTAACTTGAGAGATAATATCCTCATATTCATCTATTGAAACATCAGAGATATTGGTTCTACACCTAAGCATAAAGTCGTCCATTCTTGTTTTAAGATTACGTACACGGCTTACTAATTCACGGCTTTCCCTAAGTGCCTTGCCATAGTTGCCACGCTTTATAAATTCCTGCAATTTAAATCGGCTAACAGAAAAATCCAATTCGCTGTCGATTTCTTTTGTTCTGAAAAGAAATTCATACGTTTCATTTGTAAGAACATAACTTCCATTTTGTTGCTCAATCAAGATAAGAGAACTTTGTTCTTTGAATTTTTCATCATTGCTGTTAAATGTATTAAATAAGCGTATTTTCCCACTACTCTGCAATACATCAGTTACAATATAATCTGTAAGCATAACAGCTGATTCAGGTTCATATCCATATACATCAGATAATTCACGCAAAAAGGCTGTTATATCCTGTTTTGTACAGCGTTCGCCGTACCGGAGTGTACTATCCATAATAAAAACCATAACCATGAGAATAAGATTATCTGTTTTATCATCATCGTTATTCAATAATTTTCTTATTTCCACAGGTTTGCTTCTCTGTAACCAGTATTTGATAAGGTTTACAAAGCGCATACGTTTTTCAAAATCCTGCAATAATTCTTTTGATTCTGCTGAAATCATGATATTACCTCATATTTTCCGCCAATACAGGATACGAGAGTATTTCCTGCGGAAGACGTTTATTATTTTGCAATATATATGTAATCTGTTCTTGTTCCTCAACAGAAAACATAGAAAGTATTCCTGTCATTTCGGGCATTATGCATCTTCCATCGTCACTGTCAGGCAGTTGAATATTTCTGCTTAATTCAAGCATTTTCTTATATGCAGGAATAAACAATTCAATATGCAGTTCCTTGACCTCTTTGCAAAGGCGCAGAAAAATATCAAAACCGGCTCTGTCGATATCTCCGCAATACAAAAAACGAACTTCATCAGCACATAGATATTCAACATAGGAACGAAACTTTCCATTTCCGGTAATATCATTTCCTTGACCGAAGATTACGCCATTGATTTTAATATCAAACAAATAACAGACACCGGATTCATACATCAGTCTCCGGATATTAAACCATATATCCTTATTTTCACATATAAGCAATGTCATTTTTGATTTACGTACAGGAATATAATCTGAAAAGCATTGTTCAGGAGTTTTGTAACAGCACAATGTTTCAGGTGATATACCTATACATTCAAGCAGTTTCAAATGATTGTCAAGTTCTTTTTCCTCGCCGAATATTGAAAAAGAACGCTCTCGTCTTGACATTGTATCATTGCTTTTATGATGTGTAAGCCATTCACTAAGGCGTTGTAAAAATATTTTATTTTTAACAAATTGTTCACGATTACGAAAGAGGTAACCATTTGCCTGTAGCCGTGGGTGAAGTGCGTAAATCTCATCAGGCGGTATTTGAACCGTATTTATGTGGATTGTATATCGCATAAACAGAGGCGTTTTCTGATTTCCATTTGTTCCACTGCTTTTTATTGGAATCAGAATACCCTTTTCAGTAAGCTCGATAATTTGTTTATTTAACTGTACTGAATCTGAACAAATACAATTTAATTCCTCAAGAGTTATTCTTTTGCGTGGAAATTTCTGTAATGCTTTATATATTATATCGGACTTACTCATATATTGTCGCCTCCGAACCGAATATATACTCCTCTCTATTGCAAATATCAGCAATATTGCTGATATAATTTCCATCACTCTGCATCAGAAATCTTCACCATACGACAGTATGCTTTCAGATTTCTTCCTTGACATACGAATTTTCGGTTCAGCATTCTTTGGATATTTTGCAGCAGCGGAGAGTATAATTTATAATGAAAAAGGAAGATACTTTTCAATAAAGCATCTTCCTGTTTTGAGCTTTTAACAGTTTGTAGTACAGGTATGCGTACAGACCTGAAATATAAGAGAATGATTTTATTTTTACTTCAAAGAAATCAGCCGGCAGCATTGAGTTTCTTAGCAAGCTGTGCTTTTTTTCTTGCAGCCTTATTTTTATGAATAAGACCTTTTGCGCAAGCCTGGTCAACTTTCTTGATAGCAAGTCTGATAGCTTCTGTTTTGTTGTCAGCATTTGAAGTGCAAGCGATGTCAGCTTTTTTGAGGACAGTCTTGAGGTTAGATTTTCTTGACTTGTTAGCAGCAGCCTTTGTCGCATTAACTTTCACACGCTTTTTAGCAGATTTGATATTTGGCATTTTGTACACCTCCGATTTTGTACACGGATAAACTCCGCAGATTTACAGATAATAATATAAGCATAAAAATTATGCCCGGCAGATTGCAACGCACAACTGCCTACTGAGACAATAATAATTATAACATTTTTTTCTTGAAAATGCAATAGGCATATCAAAAAATTATGGCAAAATTTTAATGTTGAAACACAGCATAATGTACAAAAGGAGGAATTTTTATGAATTTCAGGTCTGACCTTGCTGTTGAACAGATTACAACTGAAAATTTACCGACGGGAGTTCATGTAACAAAGCGTGGGAAAGCGTTTGAAATCACGGAAATAGTGATAGATGATGACCGTCACCGCAAATCACTCGGGAAAGGGCGTGGGAAGTACATCACGCTTGAAAGCGGAAGTCTTAGCCGTTTTTCGGATTACTATGAAGATATGGCGCAGGAACTTGCTGACGAAATAAGACCGTTTATTCCTGACGGCGAAATATTTGTTGCAGGTCTGGGGAACAGGGATATAACACCTGATGCAATAGGCGTGCAGACAGCTGAAAAAGTACTTGCGACACGTCATTTACAGGACGAACTCGAGGAAGAAGAAGAATTTCTCACCTCATTGCGCCGTGTAAGCACATTTGCGGGCGGTGTAATGGGTCAGACGGGTATTGAAACGGCTGAACTAATAAAGGCGGTATGCAGTGAAATAAATCCGTCAGCAGTTATTGTAGTTGATGCGCTTGCCTGTTCAGATATAAGCCGTCTTGGGACTACAATTCAGATAAGCGACAGCGGGATTTCTCCGGGGAGCGGCGTAGCAAACAAACGGAAAGAGTTATCGCAGGCGAATCTCGGTATACCTGTAATTGCGGTAGGAGTGCCTACAGTTGTAGATATGCACACTATAGTACAGAATCTCACGGGAATTGACATTGACGGCAATTTACCGAATATAATGGTAACTCCACGAGATATAGACCGTCTTACGGAGAGAGCCTCACAACTCATAGCGTTCAGTATAAATCTTGCATTACAGCCTACACTTACATTTGACGATGTAAGGGGACTATTCTGACAAACAACCGCACATTTTTGTGCGGTGTTGCCTGTATTATTCAAATTCAGCAGCAGTTGTTTCAGTTTCGTCAATTGTTGTTTCTGTCGGAATCGTCGTCATATCGAGATTTTCCTCACCGGGAGCAACTTTCTCGCTTTTGTGGACGGTAACAACGAATCCGTCAACGTTATTTCCCGAAATATCGTACTTGTAACCTGTAGGCACGGGGACATTTGTCACGTCTGAAGAATCATCCGATGCAAAGAAAAATACTTCATAGTCTGCACCTTCGGCGGTAAATTCAAGATGTTCGCCTTCATAGGGGTAATTCATACGGAGCAAATCGGTATATTCCTCAAGGCAAAGGTTATTTTCAGTCATATAAGTTGCGTGCGGTACGCCTACATAGCGGAAATGCCACGGTTCATAGCGAAATTCCGTAATATCCTCTTTATCTTCGGGGTAACGTATAATAAAGCCGTACTTATAGCAATTGTTGTTCAGCCACTCGAAATCGCCTGTACCCTGATAATCGTAATTTATAACTTCGCTGAAATCGAATGCATAACCTGTTTCGTGTTCACTGAATCCGGGTTTTGCGACAATAGGAGCTTCCTCATCATCTTCGCTGTAAGTCGCTGTAAACTGGTCATATAGTTGTTGCTGGAAATCCTTGGTTCTATGTGAACCGTAAATTATAAGCGTATCATTCTGGTAAATGTCATAGAAATCCTCAATCATTTGTGCCATAGGTTCATAAACCGAATCGATAATCATATAAGTATAGTCTACAGCAGTAAAGAAATCACGTCCTGTTTCGTCATTTTTGGTCATAATACTAACGAGATTTTCGTCACCCGTACTGAAATACTCATACTGATTATTTACAAGAATCAAGTCGCCTTTGAATTTATCTTTTGTACTAACAGGTGCATAAGTGAAAATAACTTTATCGGGGTCAATAGGCTGAGTAGTATCGGGGACTTCTATTTCATTTGAACCTGAAGTATCAACAAATTTAGATTGTGGAACAATAGTTGCATTATCGACTTCGCCCTTGACAACATAAACGCCTGCACCGATAATGAGTACACAAAAAACGAATTCTGTCAAAGTTTTTGCACGCCTGATACTTTTTTCTCTGCTTACTTTATTTTTAGGCATAATTTTTCTCCTGTCTGCCGATTAAACGGCTATAATCCACACATTTTCTATTCTCTGTATCTATCTGATAACTATATTATACCACACAATTATGAAAAAATATAGAGTTTTTTACACATATTGTCGGAACTTACAAATAATTATTTATTTTTTGCGGACAAACAGTGCATTATGCCTATAAATCAAATTTTTTGTTGATTTGTATACTTTTAATAAATATAATATCACATCATCATATTTATAGTAGAATGTGACAAAAAAATAACATAGTTTGTGATAATATGCACAATATTAAAAAAAAGACTTGAAAATATGATATAAAAATGTTATAATGATTTTGTAAGCAAAATTTTTTGTGAACTTTTTGTTAAGAAAGGCGGTGAATTTATGATATGCAATATGTGTGGAACCGAAAACAAAAATAACACAAAAATCTGTATAAGATGTGGAAATAATCTTTCCACGGAAATAATCGACGAACCTTTTATCCCTCGTCTTGATACGGAACGTGTATCTCTTCCACAAGCAGGAAGTACACCTATCCCGTTACAACCCGATAATATCAGGCAAACTGTAAATAATCCATATATGAACGCACCTCCGCCTTTGTACAATCAATCGCAAATTATAGGGTATGATATTAACGGTATGCCGATATACGCTCCGCCTATGTATAATCAGTATCAGCCACAAATTATAGGGTACGATACAAACGGTATGCCGATTTACGCACAACCGCAGGTTATTATAGGATACGACCCGAACGGTATGCCAATATATGCGTCTCCTCCGGTATACGGGCAGTACAATCAACCGCAAAATACAGGTTATCCTCCACCACCACCTCCTCCGCCTCAACAACAAAATATGCCGGATATGCCTGATATACCTGATATACCTATAATTACTCCGCCGGAATCAGAAGATAAGGAAGAAGAAAAAGTTGACGTTCCTGACGATTTCTGGGCATTTTTCGAGGGAGGGAAACCTTCCGAAAACAGGGAAGAACAATCAGCTGACGACTTTTTCGGGAAATCAGTCCACGGTAATTCAGGGCACACTGTAACTCCTGTAAAGCGTACCGAAAAAAATAAAAATTCATATATGAACGATGTTCCTGTTGTTGATGCGAGTAAGCTCGAAAAAAATGATTCGGCTAAATTTGCAAGAATGTACATGAAAAAGGCAGACAATGTCAATTCCAACGATTTAGGCGACAGCGAACATAAAAAAACAAGGGAAATAGACAAAATGTTCCCGACAAGGCAAGTTGATGCGGATAGACTTGCTGTGAAAGTCAAAGTAAAATCCCGTGTTTCAATGAGTAATGCAGGCTCTGCTGACCCTGATACTCTCGAAACATATGTTCCTAAGCATAAAGAAGCTGTTATGGGGCTTGCTGACCACGCTGTAGAAGCAATGCCCAAACATTCAAATCCGTATCATAATGAGATTGATGATATAGAACTCCCGGAATATATGCAGGCGAAAAAAACTCACCACGAAGATACTGCGGAAATACCGTCAATCCCAAAAGTTAAAAAAAATTAAAATATAAAGGAGAAGATTAAAATGAAGAAGTTACTCGAAGAATTTAAGGCGTTTATAATGCGTGGAAACATCATGGATATGGCGATAGGTGTCATTGTCGGCGGAGCGTTTTCGAATCTCGTCACATCACTGCTTGATAATATAATCTCGCCTATCCTCGGATTTTTCAACTATGGCGGTTTCAACGGCTTAAGTTTCAAACTCTGGAGAGCGGAATTAAGATACGGTGCATTTCTGAATGACGTTGTTAATTTTATTATCATGGCGGCTGTTGTATTCCTCATGATGAAACTTGTTTCAATGGCGATGAATGCAATCCACAAAAAAGAGGCAGAAAAACCTGCTGAACCTCCCAAACCGACAAAAGAAGAACTTATCCTCACTGAAATCAGGGATTTGCTCAGACAGCAGGCTGCAAACGAGTCTAAAAATGCTGAATAATTTACATATTAAATTAAAAAATTAAAGCAAAAGACTGTACGGTATTTAGTACAGTCTTTTTGTTATTATTTTTTCTTAAGGAACGCTTCATATTTATCGCAGATTTCTTCTGTTGCGCCAAAATCTACCTGTTTACCCTTATCAAGCCATAAAACTTTAGTTGCCATACGTCTTATCTGCTCAAGGGAATGCGATACAAGCAGAGTAGTTGCTCCACTGCCTATAATTTCAAGCATTTTCTGTTCACTTTTCCGGCGGAATGCACCGTCACCAACTGAAAGCACCTCGTCAAGTATCAGTATTTCGGGCTTTACAAGGCACGCAATTGAAAACGCAAGCCTTGACTTCATACCCGAAGATAGATGTGAAAATTTCCTGTCCTCAAATTCCTTGAGTTCAGCAAATTCAATAATGCTTTCATAGGTCTGATTCATAAATTCACGAGTATAGCCCAGCATCGCACCTCTCAAGAAAGTATTTTCTTTTACAGTCAAATCACCATCAAAACCCGTGCCCAATTCAAGCAGAGATGCTATATTACCCCGTACCGCCATAGTGCCTTTAGTAGGGCGCATTATCCCTGAAATGACTTTGCACAATGTTGATTTTCCTGCGCCGTTAGTCCCTATGATACCAAGCAATTCGCCTTCTTCTATTGCAAAATTTATGTCATTCAGTGCAAGAAATTCTTTTTGAGTATAAGTCCCTTTGATTTTCTGAATTATCACGTCTTTAAGCCCGATATTTGAGAAATCTCCGACAATATACGAAACAGAAACGTTATTAAGTTCAATTTTTTTCATAGATTTCCTCACTTATGAACAAATTTACATATAATACATAAATTTATAGTTATATTTTTTATAAATCAGCGCACCTATTCCCAACGCAAGGACGGCGTACAGTAAGCATAATACGTGTACTTTCCAACTCGGTATAATTCCGTCAATGACAATCCGCCTGAAATACGTAATATAAGTATAAAGCGGATTGAGGTAGAATAGTCTTTGTGCCTGTGGTGAATACGTATCAGTATAGTAGAAAATTGCGGAGAGATACATCAGCATAAGCGTAAATATATCATAGAGATACTGTATATCCTTGAATATGACGAACAATGCCGACAGAATAAATCCGCAGCCTATATTGAAGATAATCAGGCAGATAACAGGGTACACTAACAGTAAGAAATTAAAATGAAACTCTATACCGTCAAAAAAGGCAAATATAAAGAATATCAGCAGTGTAAGGACGTAATTTATAACAGATGCGACATTTTTCGAAAGCAGAAACATATATTTTGGTAAATTTATTTTAGTTATAATTCCCGCATTCTGCATAAGGGAGTTCATTCCGCCGGTAGTCGAGTCCTTGAAAAAAGCATATGTCAGATTCCCTGCGAAAAGGTATATTGTATAGTGAGGCTTGTCCCTGCCGAAAAAATTCGTGAATACTATACTCATCACAAGTAACTGCATAAGCGGTGAAATCAAACTCCACATCATACCTAAAACAGTACGCTTATATTTTTTCTTGAAATCACGTTTTACGAGTTCCTCAAAGAGAAACTGATTTTTCTTTATTTTTTTAACTATATTCTGAAACATTTCGCACCTCATGTCAGAATCAATGAAATTCGTTTTGCTGAAACAACAACAGGCGGATTCGGCGGAGGAGTTTCGCCCTCCTCAACAGGCGGTTCAGGTTCTTTTATTTTCGCCTGAAACAGCATACTGCCCTGTTTTATACGAGTTTTCGGGGAACGTACAGGCAGCATAAGTTTCAAATCGCCTGTTTGTATCTCAATTTCGGGCGAATTAAGTACAGGTACATCGAGAGTATTCCTGAAATGATATGATATTTTCAGTACTTTTCCGGCGTATTTTTTATACACGTCCTCTGTTATGACAACAGGCACTCTTGTCCAGCAATCGTGTTGGAATTGTATATATTCAGGGGCATGGAGTTCGAGTTCCTGCGTTTTCGGGTCAATGTGTATAATCATTGCAGGATATTCGCCTTCCCTGTCGAAATAAAAACGGCTGTAACTGTCGAACACTTTGCGTTCATCAAACTGTTGTTCGATAGCCTTGCGGAAAAGAAATGCTTTCTCCTGATTTTCGGATTCAATGCCGTCGTAGTATTCCTGCGAGAATCCCTCGAAAATATTACCCTCATCATACATTTCCGCATAGTAATTCTCAAAGAGGAAAATTCCCGGGATATGGTACAAATTCCAGCTTGTGAGTTTACCCGGCCAGCACATTGAAACATTCGGGCAGGGCTTAAATAAATCGGGGTGATGATACAAGCCGAAATTGAAGTACGTACTCCACTCATCATAGGGATTATTTTCGATGCCCTTGTGAGTTTCAAGCATTTCACGGAAAATCCGCTTGTCAATAACTTGCGGTTGATGTGACGAATACTGATAAGTGGGGTAGCCTTGCGAATCAAGGAAATCACGGGTTTTGAACGCACCTAAGTCAAAACTGCTGTAATTATTATAAGTACCCTGCCATTCTTTCAAATCGTAGAAATAATAGGACTGATAACGCCCATTTTTGAGGAAAACTTCTTGTGACATAGGCTGCATAGGTCTGTAATCATCGTCAGTCATTATGAAAACGTCATCAAGCACATCAAGCCCCATAATCATACATCTCAGGAAAAAATTCCTTGCCTGATGGTCATCGGGCAGAGGTCTGCCGTTAAGTAGTTGGTCATCTGTACGGAAAATCAGTTTCAGATTGCCCTTGTAATTTTCTTTGAACGGTTCAACGTTCCATTCAGGGCAACACACAACGAGTTCTTTTATAAACGGCATAAAAGCCTCTATAAACGGCAAAGATTTCATAATATCCTCGTGGCGTGCCGTGAGTACAACCATTTGTTTTATTTCAGTCGGAGGTACCTGACCTTTTTCCCGTGATGCCGAAATAAGTGCCTTTGACATTTTTTCAACGAAGTCGTCCCATGAAGCAGGTTTATAACTTTTCAGCTTTGTTTTTTTGGAATTATAGTAATCGGGATTCTTACGGCATTTGTCAACGTATTTAACAAGAGCCTTGCAATCAGTATTATCAAAATAATCAGCATATTCACCGCCTACTTCACGGAGTACGGGAATATCAGAGGCAATAACAGGCGTACCGTGCCGGAATGCTTCAACAAGAGGCAGACCGAAACCTTCGTTAAATGTCGGGAATGCCAGCAAATAAGCGTGTTTATAGAGGTAATTTATTCCTGCATCGTTTACTTTGTTCAACATAAACAATTTTGTATTATAAAGAGGGTGATTTACTATACGCTTTTTGAGTTCGCCTGTATTCCAGCCCATTTTACCGACAATGATAACATTTATATCAAGACCTGCATCAAGCGCATCAATAACAAGTTTATTGTTTTTACGTGGTTCAACAGTACCAATCATAAGCAGATATTGCCCGGCGTTTACAGCGTCAATGACTTCCTGCTGTACAATGAGATGACGGTATTCAGGCAAAATATCGCCGTTTTCGTCTGTAGGGAGAGTTTCAGGGTCAGTGCATTCTGTTATTTTCAAATCGCACCCTAAAGGCATTACTGAATATTCAGGCATAGGCATATCAAGGCGTGAACACAATTCCCCGAAAGAATCCGCATCAGCTTTTGCCGAAAAACAAACGTGGTCTGAATATTTTATAACTGCGCCGATGTAGCCTATAAAATGCATAACTGTATTTTCGTGCGAATATTGCGGATTTGTCACGGGCAGAATATCGTGAACAAAATTAACAATCTGAATGCCTGTTTTTTTCAATATAGGGTAGAGGTAACTCCTTGTAAGACGGCAATTCCACGTATTATCCAAATCAAGAAAAACAGTACCTGTTTTCAGTTCGTGGAATCCTATAGATTTTTGTGTATAGCACTGCCCTTTAGTACCTATATGATTTGCAAAGAAATCATAAAATCTGTCATTGTCAACAATTTTGAAATTCTCATTTTCAGAATTATAGCAAAGCAATATTACAGAAAAATCCTGATTTTTCAGCAAGCGGAGTGTTACTTCCTGAACCACACGCTGAACGCCCGTCATATAATTCACCTGCATAATCATCGAGAGGTCTATATAGATTCTTTTTTTCATTACTGATTTCCTCCTGCCAATTTGCGTATAGGTGCTTTAATTGATTCAGGTAATTTTTTGTAAACGGGCATAAGTTTCTGCATTGCCCTGCTCCTGAAAGTATCTTTTTGTGATTTGCTTTTATTTTTAACAAAAATATTGTTATATATCCGTTTATGGCAGACATTAGCCTCTTTTGAAGTCACAAGCCGTTTAATTACAAGCCGTCTGAATTGTTTTTCGGGCATATTGAAATTTTTTTTCCAACTCTGATATGCTTCGGGGTCAACAGGTCGGTTAAGCAGATTGATGTACGCAATATCAAGAAATTCGGGGTTACTTGCCTTTATCTTGAAAAGTTCAATCAAATCAACTTTATGCGGGTCAAATTCAGTATAGCAGAGGAAAGCGGATTTCGGGTGAGTGAATTTTTCGCCTGATTTACGCATATTTTCCTCAGTTATATTAAAAATTTTATCATATATATTTTTTCCCATTGCAATTCTCCAATACATTTTTAATTTTAGGCAACACCGCATAAAGATTGTGCGACAGATGCGCCGTCAGATTTTTCGTCAGATTGTATAGAAACGACGCAGGCATACTGACGTATGGCAAGCAGATGACATGCAAAGCCGTCAGGCGTTCTTTGTGCGGTGTTGCCTTTAGTAATTATAATAATTATAGCACATAACGGCGATTATGTCAAGACAGGCAATTCAACAATAAAAGCTGAACCTTTTTCGGAACTTACTGCACGGACTGTTCCACCGTGGTAACTCACACCGTGCTTGACTATGGACAACCCCAATCCTGTACCCTTTATTTTGCTTGAATGGCTTTTGTCCACACGGTAAAAGCGTTCGAATATACGTTCGAGATGTTCTTCAGGGATTCCCGTCCCGGTATCGCTTACAGTTACAATAGCTTTTGTGGGAATATGCGAAATTTTAACCTCAAATTTACCTCCGTCAACGTTATATTTTATAGCATTGTCACAAAGATTATATATCACTTCATCAAGAATAGTCCTGTTGCCTGTTACTGATATATGTTCCCCTGAAATTGCCGATGATACATTTTTTTCTTCAGCATTTTTACTGAGCCGGCGGATAATTTCGTCTGAAAGATTGTATAAATCAACAGTTTCGTCTTGCTTTTCGATTGAATTTTCATCTAATTTTGACAAAGAAACAATATCATCTATCAGTGAAATAAGCCTGCCTGCCTCATTGCAGATATCCTTACCGAACGACTGCGAATCTTCAGGTTTCACGATACCGTTCGCAATCATATCAGCTATACCGTAAATTGTAGTGAGTGGTGTTTTCAGTTCGTGGGAAACATTTGACGTAAATTCACGGCGCATTGTTTCAAGTTTCTGTTGTTCAGTGACATCAAGAATAAAAACAACTATTCCGTTGACTGTTTCGGAAACGCTTGCGGGACTTGCAATAATTTTGCGGTCACCGATTTCCGTTTTAAGCAGGCATTCCGCATTACGTCCGCCCATAGCGTCCTGAATACAACGGCGGAATATGTCCTTACGGCTTAAGTTATATATACTCTGCCCTTTTTCAAGCGGATTTATTCCGAGAAGCCTGTATGCGCCCGAATTACTGGCGAGAATAGCCGTTTTGGAGTCGGCAATAATAATACCCTCTTTCATATTTTCCGTGATACTGCTGAATTGTTCACGGCTGTTCATAATTTCAGTATGTTGGCGGTTTACTTTGCCGTTCTGTAACCTCAATCTTTCGAGTACGGGGAAAAGTTCCTTGTAAGTTTTTTTAGGTTTAGGGTGGTCCAAATCAATATTCCGTACAGGTTTCACGATATTTTTGGAAAGTATAACCGCAGCAGCGCATATAATTATAATTATATAAAAAAATATACCAAAAAGTTCTTTTATATTATTGCCGTATGAATAAGTAAGAAATATTGCCGTAATCACTGCTAAAGCGGAAGTAAGCAATATACTTAAAAAAATTTTCCATGTCATATTCAATCTCCAATCTTATAGCCTACGCCTCGTATTGTTTCGATAAGTTCACCGCCTGCACCGAGTTTAGCACGCAAAGTCCGTATATGTACATCAACTGTACGGCTTTCGCCTTTGAAATCAAATCCCCATACTTCTTTAAGGAGTTCATCACGTGAAAATACTTTGCCTTTATTTTTCAAAAGAATCAACAAAAGTTCGTATTCTTTCAGCGTGAGATTTATTTTGATACCGTCCGCATATACCTCGTGTTTTTCGGGCAAAACAACAATATTTTTCAGCACAATTGCTCCCGTATCGTCGCTATCATTGTAGTAAGACCGCCTTAAAAGTGCCTTAATACGTGAAATAAGTTCCATAATTCCGAACGGTTTAGCAATATAGTCGTCTGCACCGCTGTCAAGACCTGTTACTTTATCAAATTCCGTGCCTTTAGCGGTGAGGAGAATAACGGGCAATTTCCTTGTTATCTTGTCATTCCGCAATTTTTTCAGTACCGAAATACCGTCCTCCTCCGGTAACATTATGTCAAGCAAAACCAAATCAGGGATACGTTCAGCAACAGCACTGTAAAATTCAGACGGCGTTTCAAATCCGACAGCCTCAAACCCTGAATTATTCAGCGCATATAAAACAAAATTCCGTATACCGCTTTCGTCCTCAAGCATATAAATCATTTACACATCACCTCATAACAGCTTATAATACTTATAATAATAGTATAAGCTATTATGTGAAAAAATGCAACAATATTTTTTGCTTTTATTTCAGTTGATTTTCACGTACTTTTCATAAATGTGTTATAGAATAGTACCATAGAGATAAACAAAGGGAATTGGTAAACTGAATAAACAGGTGAAATATAATGGACAATTTTAATTCATTAAAAAAATCTTTCGGACTTCTTTCTGCTTTTATTCTCGCTACAGCACAAATGAGTTGCAGTGATAACGCAGAAACTCCCGAAAACAGTACTGTTCCTGAAAGTTCAATCTCCGAAACAACTACAGAAACTACAGAAACGGAAATACAGGAAACAACTGTTCCCACACAAGTACTTTCAGATTCCGAAACTGAACCGCTTGCAAATACACAAAAAATTGTTAATGACTATGCAAACGTATTTTCGGACAGGGATATGAATCCTGATTTTGACAACATAACAGCTGAAATCACTCTCAAAGGCGATTCGGCTGAATGTACAGGCGACGGAATTACAATCGACAAAACAAAGTTGACAATCACTAAAGAGGGTATATATAAATTTTCAGGTACTCTCAATGACGGGCAGATTATTGTAAATGCACCTGATGCAAAAGTGCAGATTATTCTTGATAACGCCGATATTACGTGCAGTACATCGTCCGCAATATATGGAGTTGATTCAAAAAAAATATTTGTTTCTCTCGCTGAAAAAAGCGTAAATAATTTAACAGACGGTGAAACTTATGTTTACGACGACGAAACAACTCAGGAACCTGACGCTTGTATTTTCAGCCACGACAGCCTCACAATAAATGGCAGTGGTTCGCTTAATATCAACTCAAGCCTTACAGGTATTCATAGTAAGGACGATATTGTCATCACTGGCGGTAATATCAACGTCAATTCTGCTAAAGACGGCATAAAAGGCAAGGATTATATTGCTGTTGCGGACGGGAATATTGATATAACGTGCAGTGAGGACGGCGTAAAATCCACAAATGTGAATGATACTTCGCTCGGCTGGGTGTATATTCAGGACGGCAATTTTACAATAAATTCCGCTCAGGACGGCATAAGTGCCGAAACTGATTTAACTATAGACGGCGGAAATTTTAACATAACAAGCGGTGACGGAAGTGAAAACTCCACCAAAGCACACGCTGATACAGGTGGTTTCGGTGGCGGAAGATTCAATCACGGTGATTTCGGGAATATGAATCCTCCGGACAACTTCAATCCGCAGGATTCAGGCGCAACTCCTCCGGACGGTTTCAATCCACAAAATTCAAACGCAGCTCCTCCGGACGGCTTTAATCCGCAAAATTCAAACGCAACTCCTCCGGACGGCTTAAATCCGCAGGATTCAGGTGCAACTCCTCCCGAAACGGTCGAAAACAGCGATAACACGACAGAAACCACAATCAGCACAAAAGGAATCAAAAGCGGTTCTTCACTGAATATTACAGGCGGTGAATTTAATATAAATTCTGCCGATGACGCTTTGCACTCCGCAAATGTGGCGATAAATAGCGGTTCTCTCAATATCAAGTCAGGCGATAAAGGCATTCACGCTGATTACAACATAACTATTGACGGCGGTACAATCGATATCACCGATTCATACGAGGGAATTGAGGGCTCTGTTATCAACGTTTCAGGCGGTAATCTGAAAGTGACTGCTTCTGATGACGGTTTCAACGCATCGGACGGCGTTACGAATCAGAACGGTATGGGTGCTTATTGCGACGGCGTTGAACTCAATATAAACGGCGGTTCTGTTTACGTCAACGCTGAGGGCGACGGGCTTGACAGTAACGGCGATATGACCATAAACGGCGGTATTGTGACTGTTGACGGCTGTACGAACGGCGGAAACGGCGCACTTGACGGAAACAACGGAATATCGGTAAAAGGCGGTACTCTTATAGCTGTCGGCAATTCGCAAATGGCTGAATGTCCCGATAATACGTCAACGCAATATGTTATCTCCGCAACTTTTGAAAGCACTCAACAAGCAGGTACTTCTGTTAAACTTGTTGACGAAAGCGGTGCTGAAATTATTGATTTCACTTCCGCTAAAACATTTGACAATATAATTATCAGTTCACCTGATATATTAAAAGATAAAACTTATACTTTCTATCTCAATGATACAAAATCAGAGAGTTTCACGGCAACTGAAATCATCTCCACAATCGGCAGACAATCCGCAATGGGAGGCGGTTTCGGCGGACGTGACAAAGGCAACAGGGGTGATTTTCAACCGCCTACAAATGAAAACGGTGAGTTTGAAATGCCTGAAAAAAATTTCGGCGGAATGCACAAAATTCCCGATACAACTTTATGACATCTTCTTATATTCATATAAACCACCCTAAAAAGCGGGGAAAGCCGGATTATTCCGGCTTTTCTCGTTATATTTCTATAATATACCGTTCAAACGCATTTATTACAGTAGTTTTGCCGATTTTCTGTTCCCAGACAAAATTCCCATAAGTTTTATGCACATGACCATGTATGAAATATTCAGGCTTATACCTATCAATCAAGTATGTAAAGCATTCAAAACCTTTATGCGGTAAATCCTGCATATCATTGATATTTGCGGCAGGAGCGTGAGTAAGCAGAATATCAAAACCTTTGTTCGTGAAAATACTGAACCTGCAACGGCTTATTCTTCGGCGCATTTCCTTTTCGGTGTACTGATTTTCACCGCTGCTGTACCGCATAGAACCGCCGAATCCTAAAATCCGCAAGCCTTTATAGTTAATCAATTTACCATCAGCGCATATACAGCCCTTTGGATTTTTCTTGTCATGATTACCGTTGACATAAATAACATCAGCCCTTGACATTGTAACAAGAAACTCAAGATATTCAGGTTTCAAATCACCTGCTGACAAAATCAAATCAATATCCGAAAGTTTGGATTTGTCATAAAAATCCCATAACCAACGGCTTTCCTCATCGGCAACAGTAAGAATTTTCATACAGATTCTCCACAAAAAAATTCCTGATATTCATTAAGTTCAAATTTCAAATCAAATTCTTTTTCCCATAAAATATTCTTATCATTGTTAAAACATTTATGATAATATCCCCAGCAACGCCGATACAATTCTTCCTGCCAATTCTTTCTGCACCAGTCACTGAAAAAATAGTCGTCCTTAATCAAATCATAAGAAATATCGCCGTATTTCTGCCAATCCTCATCTGTCCAGTCCTCAACTCGTCTGATACCGCTGTTTCTGTAATTTTCCAAAAAAGCCTTGCTGTTTTTGGGTTCAGATTCAGTTACAATGCCGATTTTCTCCCATTTTACGCAATTATCACAAAACTTCACTTTCACAACACCAACTTTGCTGCTGAAATCGCAGTCGCAATTGCATATAAGAATCGGAAAATTACAGTCAAGTTTTCTGCTGACAAGTTCCTTTATATAGCGGATTTCGCCCTGATTTTCGTTACAGAGCGACGACACAAGTGCTTCAAACTCAAAAAAATAATAATCATAATCCGGAAGACCGTATTCGTCAAAAAGCGTAATTTCGATAATATTCCTGCCGTCAACGAAAATATTTCTATTTTTCTCAGTAAGTTTGTTGTAATCCATAAAATCTTCACCACATTCGTCATATTATACAAAAAATCTGCCCATATGGACAGATTTTTCAACTATGTGCCGGCATTGAAATACTTTCCCGGGTCGTCGCCAACCAAGTATCATCTTCGTTACAGAGCTTAACTTCCGTGTTC
>CANQJV010000004.1 GCA_947624295.1 uncultured Ruminococcus sp.
GATAATCCCAACCATTTTTAGAAATCATAGCCTCCATGATTTGACAATAATCAAATATACCCACAACATCGTCAAGCGTTTTTACATCTTCTTCTGTATAAATAGTTCCATTTGGAAGCGGATAAATTCTATATGCAATTTCCATATTATGCCTCCTTTCAAAATCCGATTTATAGAGCAAGTCTGAAACTTCCCCTGTAATCATTATACACTGCTTTCCCGAAAAAGTCAACAGGCAGTTTTTATCGACCGCCTGTTTTTTGCCTGAATCTGATATTTGTGATTATTCAAATAAATCAGAATTTATTTATTTCTTTCTATCAGCCAAAATTTTTGCAATAATTTCTGAAGTATCAGCATCAATATCAAGACCAATTTCATCAGGATAAAAAATATAATCTGAAATATTAGAAAGCCCCGTTTCTTTTTCTAAGACCTTTAACTGAAAATCAGTTTCAGATTCACTATATTCGCATTCGCAGATTTTTTCAATAATCTCAGACAACTGGTCATCATTCAAGCCCTTAAATTCAGGTGTAGGGTTAAGAAAAGAGCGAGCTAATTCTTCTAAACTTGTCCACCCCCAATATTCTAAACAGTCACTTGCATTTATATCTTTTTTGCCTGTTATTTCACGCAGTTTTACTTCAAGTTCTGCTATTTTGTTATCATCATTGATATTAGCTATTTCATCAATAATCTCCATAACACTTATTAATCTTGTATTATCAATATCCTTATTCATTATACAACCTCCAATATATCTTATGAATACACTTTATAAATTCCGATTTATAGGGCAAGTCTGAAACTTCCCCTATAATCATTATACACTGCTTTCCCGGAAAAGTCAACAGGCAGTTTTTATTGACTGCCTGTTTTTTCACCTAAAAGCTGAGTTGATTTGCATCGCCTAAATATTTCGCCGTTTTAGGTGCTGACGGGAGCGATTTTGCACGGTATTTTTCAAATTCGGGATTATCCTCAACCGATACGATTTCGGCAGACGTAAGCACAATATTTTTCTTGAGGCTGACTACCTGCACGCCCTGCGTATCTCTTGTTGACTTAGTAAGGATTTCGGCGGTATTGAACAAAAGCACTCTCCCGTCCGATGTTCTGAGCAATACATCGCTGTCTTGTGCAATGAAAACGGCTGACACAAGAGGTGATTTATCTGAATATGCTTTCATAAGTTTACGGCGGTTTGTTTTAGTTTCGTAGGAAGTCATCGGGACTTTTGCAGCTTTGCCGTTCTCGCAGAAGAACATCATATATCCGCTGTAATCTGTTGTCGGGACAAGTATTTTCAGGTTCTCGCCCTCATCAAATCCCAGTTTTGCGGGGATATAGTCACCCATAACGCTTGCTTTTGAGTCGTCGAATGCACTCGCTTTTGATTTATAAGCCTGCGCCCTATCCGAAAAGAACACAAGTTCTGTTTTGTTTGTTGCCTCGAAAGTCTGACTAATAAAATCGCCGTCTTTGAGTTTCTGTTCACTGCTCATTCTCAGTGACTGCGGAGTTATCTTCTTGAAATAGCCGTTATCCGAAACAAAAATATTAACAGGGTAATCGGGAGTATCGTCAACAATTTCCTCCTCATCAACGTCCGACTGAAAATAGAACAGAGTTTTTCTCGGTTTACCGTAATTTTTTGCGACATCTTTCAGTTCCTTGATGATGATACGGCGGATTTTCTTCTTATCCTGCAAAATTTCTTCCATTTCGGCAATATCCTTGCGGTATTGTTCCACGTCCTGCAAACGTTTCATAATATACTGCCTGTTGATATTCCTCAGTTTGATTTCGGCAACATATTCCGCCTGTATTTCGTCAATCCCAAAGCCAACCATAAGATTCGGGACAACATCGTTTTCGTTTTCAGTTTCACGGATTATTTTTATTGCCTTGTCAATATCAGTTAAAATTTTTGCAAGAGCCTCAAGCAAATGAAGTTTTTCCTTTTTCTTCTGTAAATCAAAATATGTTCTTCTTTTAACGCATTCCTCCCTGAATGCCGTCCATTCTGTAAGGATTTCACGCACGCCCATTACTTTAGGAGTACCTGCAATGAGTATGTTGAAATTACAGGGATAGCTGTCCTGTAACGGCGTAAGTCTGTAGAGTTTCTGCATAAGTTTATCGGGGTCTGTTCCACGTTTCAAATCTATCGCAATTTTGAGACCGTCAATTCCGGTTTCGTCACGTATATATGATATTTCACGTATTTTCCCTGTTTTCACAAGGTCAACGACTTTATTTATAATCGCCTCAACCGTTGTTGTGTATGGGATTTCCGTGATTTCTATGCAGTTAGATGATTTGTCATAAGTATACTTACAGCGGAGTTTTATACTTCCCCTGCCTGTTTCGTAAACTTTTTTAAGTTCATCTTCATCGTACAGCATAAACGCACCTCCGGGGAAATCAGGTCCTTTGAGAGTGCTTATAATATCGTGTTCGGGATTTTTCATAAGGGCAATTGTTGTTTCGCATACTTCCGCAAGGTTGAACGGGCATACGTTGCTCGCCATCGATACAGCAATACCTGTATTCGAGTTCACGAGGACTGTCGGGAAAGTCGCCGGCAAAAGCGTCGGTTCTTCCATTGTATTATCGTAATTCGGGACAAAATCAACAGTTTCTTTGTCAATATCCCTGAAAAGTTCGTTACATATTTTCTCAAGTTTGACTTCCGTGTAACGTGATGCGGCAGCTTTCATACTGCTTGAGTATTGCTTGCCAAAATTGCCTTTTGAATCTATATACGGGTGCAAAAGCGACTCGTTACCTCTCGTAAGGCGAACCATTGTTTCATATATAGACTGGTCGCCGTGCGGATTCAGTTTCATAGTTTCGCCCACAACATTTGCTGATTTAGAACGCTCCTTATCGGGGTTCAGCAAGCCACGCTTATACATCATATACAGGATTTTCCTATGTGACGGCTTGAATCCGTCAATTTCAGGCAATGCACGGGAGATAATAACACTCATTGCATAGGGCATATAATTTTTCTTCAATGTATCAGTGATTTTCTCGTCAACGATACTTCCTGAACCCTCTATATACGCATCGTGCTTATATACGGATTTTGTTGTAGTAGTAGTTTTTTTCTTTGGCATTTCAATCTCTCCTCTTATAATCAGAATACTGTACGGCAATACGGTTTTCGGGCTGAATGTCGAACAGATAAAGTACAAAAACGAACATATATTCAAGCGGTTTCATTGCGATGTACACTATATCAGCACGTAACGGCGTTGTGATATGGCGTGAAACAGGGTAGCCGTATTTATTGTAAAATCCACGTACTGTCCTATGGAATGCAGGCATTTTCTCCGCTATCAAATCTTCAAAGGCGTTTGCAATCATCAACTGCCTGTTTACAACGATATAATGGTCAAGGCGTTTCCCGTATCTTAACGGCTTTACTATTTTCTTGTGACCTCCTGCCGCTACTGTACAAAGGTAATGACCTTCATATTCCATAGCCGGCGGAGGTATCTGCGTGGAAAAAGTCCAGTCTGCCGTCATTGTGAACGCTTTTATGAAACCGTCCGCACCTTGCCCGAGAATTATATAAAATATTTCACATATTATCACTATGGGCAACATAAGCATAAAGCTGAATGTTGTCATTCCTGCTACAGTTGACATTATTTTATGTAACTTCTCCCCTGCTTTCGTCCTGAATACCGTTTCACGCTCATTTGCAAGCCTCACCTGCTCCGTTATGTGATAGCGTATTCTTCTTACGGAAATTATTAAAAGATTAACATAATACAAGTAAAACAGCAGAAAAATAGGATTAAAGTTACGTGCAAGCTGAATTTGTATTATTCCGAAAATCACCAGCATTACTGAAGTAAACGCTATATACAGTGCGGACTGTAAAGGCGGTGTTTTGTATGGCTTTTTTAGGCATAACAATATCATACTTATAAAGCCTATTGCCATGACAACTTCTATTACTGCACCGTATTCAGAGTTTAATATCGTATGGTATTCGTCGGGATATACGGCACTTGTATAATCTTTATCAGTAATACTTACAATACCCATAGCAAGTATATAATATAATCCGCCTAAAATTATAGTAGTTATATCAGTAATTTCTGATGTATGGTTATTTTTGATTAAATTTCTTACATTAAAGCCTGTAAGCACTATAGGCAGCCATATAAACGGAATCAGAAGAAACACCATAAGAATAAGTGCTTCGCCAGACCCGTCAGCGAGAAATAACATCAACAGCATATATACTACAGTACAGCCCAAAATCATATAAAAATATGATTTATCGGGTTTGCTTTCGGGGTTTGATTCGTCTATTGTTTTTGAACTCTCTTTTGATGTAAATAAAATTACACCAACAACGACAACAACTGAAACACATATCAGAAAAGTCATTTAACCACTCCTTTCAGCTTATATCCGCAAGTTCAAGATAATCCGCACCGTATTGCGATATATAATCCTTACGTCCCTGCAAATCATCTCCTAAAAGCATTTCAAAGATTTCAGCAGACTCACGTATATCATCAGCCGTGACTTTTATCAGACGGCGTGTATCAGGGTTCATAGTAGTGAGATTCATCATATCAGGCTCATTTTCACCAAGTCCCTTTGAACGCTGTAACGTGTATTTTTTGTTGCCGATTTTCTTCAGGATATTCTGTTTTTCCTGTTCAGTATACGCAAAATACGTCTTATCCTTTGTATTTATCTCAAACAGCGGTGATTCTGCAATAAATACGTAGCCCTGTTCAATCAGTGTCGGTGTAAGCCTGTAAAGCATTGTGAGGATAAGCGTTCTTATCTGGAATCCGTCCACATCAGCATCAGTACATATGACAATCTTATTCCAGCGGAAATTGTTTATATCAAATGTCGAGAGTTCTTTATTTGCCTTTGCCGTGACTTCCACACCACAACCGAGTACTTTTATCAAATCCGTAATAATTTCGCTCTTGAAAATTTTCGTGTACTCTGCTTTCAGGCAGTTCAATATCTTGCCACGTACAGGGATTACAGCCTGAAATTCAGGGTCACGGGCGAGTTTGACAGAACCAAGGGCGGAATCACCCTCAACTATATAAATCTCACGCCTTGAAACGTCTTTTGTACGGCAGTCAACAAATTTTTCAACCATATTAGCCAAATCAATTGTACCTGATAATTTTTTCTTCATATTCAGGCGAGTTTTTTCAGCATTTTCACGGCTTCTCTTGTTAAGCAGTACCTGTTCTGAAATTCTCTTAGCCTCATCGGGATTTTCAATGAAATATATTTCAAGCTGATGTTTGAGAAATTCAGTCATTGTTTCACGTATGAATTTGTTTGTTATAGCTTTTTTGGTCTGATTTTCATACGAAGTCTGCGTTGAAAACGATGACGATACAAGAATAAGGCATTCTTCAATGTCCTCATATTTTATCTTGCTTTCATTTTTCTGATAACCGTTGACCGACTTTATATAAGTATCGATTTGTGCCGTGAATGCACGTTTTACTGCGTCCTCCGGAGAACCGCCGTGTTCAAGGAAACTCGAATTATGGTAGTATTCAGTGAGTTTCACTTTGTTTGAGAATGTCACCGCAACATCAAGTTTTACTTTATATTCAGGCTTATCCTCACGGTCTTTGCCGTATCTTTCAGCAGTCCAGTGCTGAATCGTTGTGAGAGCATTTTCTCCTGATATTTCGGCAACGTAATCAGTTATACCGTTCTCGTAAATAAATTCCGTTTCCTCAAAATCACCGTTTTCATTTTCGGAGCGGTACACGAAAAGTATGTTAGGATTTACTACCGCCTGCCTTTTCAGAATATCAAAGAAAAATTCGTCTGATATGCTTATATCCGTGAACACGTCTAAATCAGGTCTCCATAAAGTTCTTGTACCTGTCTGTTTCTTTTTGCAGAGTTCTTTCTGTAATCCGCCTACATTGTTACCCTTTTCGAAATGCAGATTGTATTTATAGCCGTCACGTATTACTTCAACGTCCATAAATTCAGAGGCAAACTGCGTTGCACAAAGTCCAAGACCATTCAAACCAAGTGAAAATTCATACGAATCAGCTCCGGAATCATATTTACCGCCTGCATATAGTTCACAATAGACAAGTTCCCAGTTGTAACGCTGTTCAGTATTGTTGAAATCGACGGGACAGCCTCTGCCGAAATCCTCAACTTCTATGCTATGGTTTCTGTAATGCGTGATGATGATTTTGTTGCCGTACCCTGCACGAGCCTCATCTATTGAATTTGAAATTACCTCAAAAACAGAGTGTTCACAACCGTCAAGACCGTCCGAACCAAATATTACAGCAGGACGTTTTCTTACTTTGTCCGCACCTTTAAGCATAGTTATACTGTCGTTGTTGTAATCTTTCTTCTTTGCCATTTATATCAACCTCTTTATATTAAAATCAAAAATACGTTCCTTATTATAACATAAAAAAATATTTTTTGCAAGTCCAAATAATATTAAATTTTCATTAAATTTAATTACAATAAAGTATCATTTTTATATAATCCTTGAAATTTCAACAAAAATATTGTATAATGGTAATATAAAAAATTTTCTAAAGGAGTTTTGCTTATGGATTCAATGAACCTGATTATGTGTGCAATAGCTGCTGCGGGGCTTGATGTATGTGCCCTTGTGATACTGCTTTCGTCCTACGCTGAAAAAAGAGCGGGCCGGAAAATATGGGGGAAAATTTCTGCAAATATGGTTCTTACAGAAAATGATGTGATTTATCCGCTTGAATGCGATGAAATCCTTATAGGCAGGCACGCTTCCGCTGATATAAGACTCCCCGACTTGTCAGTTTCACGTTACCACGCTATGCTGAACGTAACGGACGGTAAATGGACTATCAACGATATAGGTTCAAAATCCGGCGTATACGTCAACGGTGAACTTATACAGCACGCACGTTTACATGACGGTGATATTATAATGCTCGGCAACCGCCGTCTTGTATTCAGACGGATTTCGCCTGACAATTTTTCCTGATTAAAATAATTACATAAAAGGAGTTGCAATATGACAAATAAATTTGCTTACTTTATGTCATGTCTGTTTGTACTTGCTGCCCACGGTACTATGCTTGCGAATGTGTTCATAAACGGTAACTACGATAATCCGAACGACCCTTTTGTAGTTGCTGTTGCAGTAGGCATTGTTGACCTGACCTATTTTTTTATAATGCCGAAATTCAAACAGAAAACATATTCGGTTGATTTAATGCTGCTGCTGATACTGAATATGAGCCTTATTTTTCAATCCTGTTTCGGCGGTATACATCTCAACGTAAAACATCTCATAACTTGCATAACTGCGCTGATTGCCTGTAGATTTGGTTTTATCATTTGCAGAAATCACCGTTGGATACAAGCGAAAAAAAAATTCGTCTGGATTGGTATAGGCGTACTTATGGTGATTATCCTGCTTTTCACCGGTCAGAGAAGTATGTGGATTGATTTGGGATTTATGACAATTCAGCCGTCTGAATTTATCAAGCCTCTGCTTGTCCTTGCCTGTGCCACTTCGATAGCGGAACAACAGAAAAAACATCAGGTGCTGAAATTCAACATAGTTTACGAAAATATCATTCTCTTTGCGATTGTCTGCGCTGTAATCCTGTTCCAATGGTGGTGCAGGGATTTAGGAAGTATCCCCACTTTTGCCGCAATTTACGCTTCGGGATTCATCGCAAGAATATGTTACCCGAAAGCCAAATTTTCACGAAAAACAATTGTTCTTGCGGCGATTGGCGTTGCAATTGCAGGAATTATTGCTGTCATAGTTGCTCCGTCTTACGTGAAAGACCGAATTTTCGTCGATATATGGAATAATCCCAACGGTGACGGTTATCAGCAGACAAAAGCTCTCATTGGTATTGCTGAAGGTGGTTGGTTTGGGAAAGGCGCAGGCAACGGCTATCTCTGTAACATATTCGCCTATGAAAGCGATATAGTTTTCGCTACAATAAGCGAGGAATGGGGACTTCTTGTTGCTGTTATGACTGTTCTTATGCTACTGATTATAATTGCAATGCCTCTTGTCAATCCTCCACGTTCGTATTACCACGGTACTATGTGTGCCGGAATTGCTGCTGCTTTTACGATACAAATGGCTCTGAATATATTCGGCTCCTGTAATATGATTCCGTTTACAGGCGTAACATTACCGTTTATTTCAGCCGGAGGAAGTTCAATGGTAACAAGCGGTTTTATGATTGGTATGATTGTCGCATCTCAATCGCCTGAATTTACAAATCCCTCTCCGAAAAAGAAAAAACAATCTGCACAAAGGAGATACTGATTATGAAAAGTATAAAACGCTGTCAGCAGATAATAACTTTTTTCCTGCTTATTTTCATTGCAGGTATGATTGTTCTTGTGCTGAAAATCAACAAAAATGCGCCGTTCTATATGTCACATTCGTCAAATTATGAGCTTGGTATGGTTTACGACAGAAACGGCGAGGTTCTTTTTGACGGTATGGGCAAAGAAAGTTACCCTGATAACTATTTTATTGACGTTGGTAATCTCATCGGCGATGACAAAGGTCAGATGGAGAATACGCTTGTTGCTAAAAATATTGACAAACTCAATAATTACAGTTTTTCAGCAGGTCTTGTCAAAGAAGGCGGAAAAGCTGCTATATATACTACCCTCAATCACAAGGCGAACCGTGCTGTATACGACGCATATATGGGCGCAAAAGGGTGTGCTGTTGCGTATAACTACAAAACAGGTGACTTGCTTGTATGCACAAGTCTGCCGTCGCTTGACCCGACAAAAGGCTATGCAAATATTGACAGTATGGAATCAGGTACACTTATTTCAAAAGCTATGTACGGTACTGTACCGGGCTCTACTCAGAAAGTTTCAACTGTAATTTCAGCTCTCGAAATTATGGGGAGTGACAAGTTATTTTCTAAATCTTTCAACTGTACAGGTCATTACACAAATCTTTCAGGTAAAGTCATAGATTGCCATAATTCAGCAGGTCACGGTGTACAGAATATACAGCAAGCCGTTGAAAACAGCTGTAACCCGTTCTTTGCGCAGCTTATTGAAGATTCTGATATGCCTCTCGAAAAAGTTAAATCAATGTACTCAAAATTGGGCTATGCTGTAAGCGATAACGATGTCGAAAAAGAAATTGAGTACTTCGATATAGACGGCATACAATGCGAAAAAGCATCAGCTAAATTAACTGATTCAACTGATTTCAATACGCAATGGAGTTGTATCGGACAAAGTGAAACTCTCGTAAGCCCTATGCAGTTGATGATGTGGCAAAGTGCCGTTGCAAACGAAACAGGTAAAATGACAATGCCCCATATTATCAGCAGAGTTACCGATGTTTACGGCGAAAATACTGAAACTGCATCAACTGAATACAGCAACGTACTTTTTTCGCCCTCTACAGCCTCGACCGTCAAGCAAATCCTTATGACTAATGCGGAAAATCATTATCAATGGTCAGTCCCCGGCTACAAAATCGGTATCAAAAGCGGTACAGCACAAGTTAAAGACGGTGCAGAAGAAAATGCACTTCTTGTGGGATTCGTTGATGACCCTGCAAATCCTATAGCTTTCTGCGTTCTCCTCGAAAATAAATACAGTACTCCTGCTGTTGCGGAAAATATCCTGACAGTTATGCTGAATAATTTATGCACTTGATTTTCGTTATAATATACAAATTATTATGTTGCTAATGTACAGAATATACAAAATTAACAAAATACTATTGTAAATTATAAATTATTATGGTATAATATATACATAAATATTACTTCTCTTTATAATAAATACTAAGATTAAAGGAAGTTAAAAGGAGGATTCCATTCTATGAAAACAACTATCACAGCAAAAAAAATGCAGGTTCCACAGAATTTCACGGAATATGCAGAATCAAGACTTGACGCAAAACTCAATAAGTTTTTCGATGACGATGCAGACGCTAAAATCGTTATGTCTGAACTCAAAAATCAGATTGTTATTGAACTCACTGTCCGCTATAACGGCATTATTTTCCGTGCAGAACGTACCGCCGAAAATAAAAACGATGCCCTTGACAGCGCAATTGATAAGATTATCAGACAAATCCGCAAAAATAAAACCAAAGTTGAGAAAAAACTCAAGGATTCCGCTTTCAAAGAGGCTTTCGCTGAACCTGTTGAGGAAGTCGTTGACTATACAATCATAAAAGAAAAGAAATTCCAGCTCCGTCCTATGGATACAGAAGAAGCCGTTCTTCAGATGAACCTCTTAAGCCACGAGTTCTTTATGTTCCTCAACGCAAAAACAGGCTCTGTAAACGTGGTCTATAAGCGTTCAGACGGTACTTACGGTCTGCTTGCGCCTGATAATAACTGATTTTCAATAAAAAAAGGGGATTTTTGAAATGTCAATAGAAACAGATATTTGTACTACTGACAGTATGATGTCAAGACAAGTTACCGAATCAAAAGGCTGTTACAGCATTCTTGAATACAACAGGCTTTCGGGCTACAGTGCTATAAATCCCTCAGAAGCATTTTTCCGTGCCAAACAGGGTATAAAGAAAAAGCAGGTTATTGCTCAGATTGATGCACAACACAGCGTTATCCTGCAAGCAGGTGCAATGCAGATTATGATGGGCAATATCACAAGCGATGCTAATATTGGTGGTATAGGCGGTGCTCTCAAAGGTATGTTCAGTTCAGCCGCTAACAAGGAATCCGCTGTAAAACCTAAGTATTCAGGCGAAGGCGTGCTTGTTCTCGAGCCTACTTGGAAATACATTCTTCTTGAGGATTTAGACGACTGGAACGGTAGTCTCGTCCTTGATGACGGTCTTTTCCTCAGTTGTGAGTCAACTGTCCAGATAAGAACTGTCGCAAGAAGTAACTTAAGCAGTGCCATTGCAGGCGGTGAAGGTCTTTTCAATACAATGCTTACAGGTAAAGGCGTATGCGCTCTTGAATCAGATGTCCCACGTAATGAACTTGTTACTATCGAATTAAATAACGATACAGTCAAAATCGACGGTAATATGGCGATTGCGTGGTCAGGAAGCCTTAATTTCACTGTAGAACGCTCTATGAAAGGTCTTATCGGTTCAGCAGTATCAGGTGAGGGTCTTGTCAACGTTTACAGGGGTACAGGGCGTATTCTCGTGGCTCTTACTTAACTTACTTAACTTTAAGGAGTAATTTGTATGGACGAAAATGTTAAAATTACTATCGAAAAAAGAATCAACAAAACAGGCGAAAATCTCAAGAAGAACAATATGGATTTCTACTACGCTCCGACTAAAGCTGATGTCAGAGATATTGTTAAATCTTTGCTCAAAAAGGGCGATGTGATTACTCATGGCGGTTCTGTTTCAATGGCTGAATGCGGTATATATGAACTCATCTCCTCTCCTGATTACAGCTATATGGACAGAACTAAAATTCCGCCTGAGGAAATCAAGGACTTTTACAGGAAATCTTTCTTTGCTGACGTTTATATTTCAAGCGCAAACGCTATAACTGAGGACGGTGTTCTGTACAATGTCGACGGCAACAGCAACAGAATTGCGGCTATAGCTTACGGTCCTGAATCAGTCATAATCATTGCAGGCTATAATAAAATTGTCCGTAATTTACAGGAGGCTGAAATCCGTGTGAAAACTTACGCTGCTCCGCCTAACTGCGTCCGTTTGAATTGTGATACATATTGCGCTGAAATGGGTGAATGCGTTTCACTTGCAAATCAAAAAGCTGATAGGCAGATTTGTGACGGCTGTAAAAGTGACGGGCGTATCTGCTGTAACTACCTGATTTCCGCACAACAACGACATAAGGGCAGAATAAAAGTCATTATTGTCGGCGAAGAATTAGGCTACTAAACTGCTGAAGCTTTACAGTCGATACTGTATATACTGTTGATTTTGCGGTGTAGTATCAAATCAGTTAGTTATATATAACTTGATTCACTGTTTTATTTATCAAAAATACTTGATTAAAATACAAAAATGTTGTATAATATTATTGTATGTGGGACTTTTCCCAAATATCTGAAAGGAGTATTAAACAATGATTTATTCTCACGAAGTTGAAACAATGTGTCCTGTTGCTCAGGGCGTTGCTCACGGCGCAGCTCCGATTCCGGAGGAGGCTAAATGGGTCAAAGCTAAGGAAATCAAGGATATTTCCGGCTTTACTCACGGTATCGGCTGGTGCGCTCCTCAACAGGGTACCTGCAAACTCACTCTCAACGTTAAAGAAGGCGTTATTCAGGAGGCTCTCGTTGAAACTATCGGCTGTTCTGGTATGACACACTCCGCTGCTATGGCTGCTGAAATTCTCCCCGGCAGAACTATTCTCGAAGCTCTCAACACTGACCTCGTTTGCGATGCTATCAATACAGCTATGAGAGAACTTTTCCTGCAAATCGTTTACGGTCGCTCGCAGTCCGCTTTTTCTGAAAACGGTCTTGTTATCGGTGCAGGTCTTGAGGACCTCGGTAAAGGTCTGCGTTCTCAGGTTGGTACAATGTACGGCACTCTCGCTAAAGGTCCCCGTTATCTCGAAATGACAGACGGCTATGTTACAGGTATCGCTCTTAATGAAGATAATGAAATCATCGGCTATAAATTCGTGAATTTCGGCAAAATGATGGACTTCATCAAAGCCGGCGATGATGCTAATACAGCTTTTGAAAAGGCTCAGGGTCAGTACGGCAGAGTTGCTGATGCTGTTAAAATCGTTGACCCGAGAAAAGAATAAGGAGGACTTCTGAAATGGCTTTATTTGAATCTTACGAAAGACGTGAAAAGCAGATTCTTGATGTAATCAAGTCTTACGGTATCAATTCTATCGAAGAATGTGCTGATGTCTGCAAAGAAAAAGGTCTTGATATTTATAAACTCGTTGAGGGTATTCAGCCTATCTGTTTCGAAAACGCTAAATGGGCTTATACTGTAGGCTGCGCTATCGCTATCAAGAAAGGCTGCACAAGAGCTGCTGACGCTGCTGCTGCTATCGGCGAAGGACTTCAGGCTTTCTGTATTCCGGGTTCTGTTGCCGACCAGAGAAAAGTTGGTCTTGGTCACGGTAATCTCGGTAAAATGCTCCTCGAAGAAGAAACTGAATGTTTTGCTTTCCTCGCAGGTCACGAATCTTTTGCTGCTGCTGAAGGTGCTATCGGTATCGCTGAAAAGGCTAACAAAGTCCGTAAAAAGCCACTCCGTGTTATTCTCAACGGTCTTGGTAAAGATGCAGCTCAGATTATCGCCCGTATCAACGGTTTTACATACGTTGAAACTGAAATGGATTACCATACAGGTGAAGTTAAAGAAGTTTTCCGCAAGGCTTATTCAGACGGTCTCCGCTCCAAAGTTAACTGCTACGGTGCAAATGACGTAACTGAAGGCGTTGCTATTATGTGGAAAGAAAACGTTGATGTTTCTATTACAGGTAACTCAACAAATCCTACACGTTTCCAGCACCCTGTTGCAGGCACTTACAAAAAAGAACGTACTGACGCAGGTAAAAAATACTTCTCTGTTGCTTCAGGCGGTGGTACAGGTCGTACACTTCACCCCGATAATATGGCAGCAGGTCCGGCTTCTTACGGTATGACCGATACTATGGGACGTATGCATTCAGATGCACAATTCGCAGGTTCTTCTTCAGTACCGGCTCACGTTGAAATGATGGGTCTTATCGGTATGGGTAACAACCCGATGGTTGGTGCAACTGTTGCTTGTGCCGTTGCCGTTGAAGAGGCTATGAAATAATTACGCATTCTCCTGACATTTTTTTTCATAGCAAAAGCCCCTTGAGTCTGACTCAAGGGGCTTTTGTTTAATAACTTATCTTTATTATGTACATTGTATCATCATTTGTATATGTGACTTCCGTTCCGCCTATGAGATTCCAGATAACTCCGTCATCAAAAAGCCGTTTTATCGCCTCTTTATAGGAACTTTCATCCGCAAACATAATTTCAGCATAACCTGTCATTGCATTGGCATTAAGTATCTTTGAAATTTCCTCATCGCTGTAATACGCAAGATATGCACCTCGGCGGACATAATAGTTATCGTCCATTGAATAGCAATGCGGTACAAAGTCTAAATCATCGTCATTGAACCTTGTTCGAAACAAATGTTCGTCATCTATAAGGCAATACGTATGCGAAAGTGTTTCGATTTCCCCGACAGGGTCGTCCCACGTCACGTCTATCCAGTAATATTTCTCGTTGAGGTTCACGTAATTCCAAGCGTGCCGCCCTTGATAACTATCTCCCGTGCAAATTCCGCATTCAATCCCGATTTTCTTCATAAGGTACTGGAACGCCTGCGAATAGCCTTGACATATAGCTTTCCCCTGCACAAGACAGCCATATGATGTACCATATAAGCCGTTCTCATCGCTTTCCGCACCTGCCGTGTCGTAAGTCGTATTGTTGACAATGTAATCGTGTACGAAAAGCACTTTGTTATAGTCGTCCAGTGCAGGCGGAATTTGATTTATAATCTCGTCCGCCTTTGCAGTAAGTTCACCGAACATACTTTCTATTTCACTCGGTTTACAGCCGTCAACTATATTTATTGCTATTTCCGACTTCCCTTTCGAAGTCGTAATCGTACAGCCGTCTATCCAGAAATATTCAGGATAATCAGCTCTTATTTTGTTGATAATCTCACTGACTTTGTCGCCGTCCTGCTTACCGTTGTGATTCGATACAAGTGTACCGTTCTCCAGTGATTCGAGTATGCCTGTATAAACTTCGTCATCTGTATCGCTTTCAGTCGTTGCAATTTTCACGGGTGTTTTACTGAATCCCATTTCTATGAGAGATTCCTCGCACCCCGTAAGCATTGTAACTGCTAAAATTACAGCTATTTTTTTAATTATATTACTCATCATATGTTATATATTCAAGCTGTTGAAATTCTCGTCAAGTATATTGACTGATGATTTGAATTTGTTCATTTCTTCTTCTGTAAGCGATAATTCAAGTATTTCTTTCACGCCGTTTCTGCCGATAATACACGGTACTCCTATGAATACGTTTCTACTCCCGTATTCTCCGCAAAGTTTCGCTGATACAGTAACAACGCTGTTTTCGTCGCCTAAAATTGCCTTGACAATTCTTGTTATCGCCATTCCCACGCCGTAATACGTTGCTCTTTTCGCCTCAATGATTTTGTATGCCGATGTCCGCACCTGTTCTTCAATCCTCTGCATATCGTCTATACAGTACTCATTCCCCGCATTATCGAAAATTTCAGTGACGTGTTTAGTTGCAAGCATTACCTGAGATACGGGGACAAATTCGCTGTCACCGTGTTCGCCTATGACGTAAGCGTGGATATTACGGGGGTCTACCGTGAAATAATCCCCCAAAAGATAGCGTAGTCTTGCGGTATCGAGAGATGTACCCGTGCCTATGACCCTTGATGCGCCAAATCTTGATAATTCGTAAGTTATACGTGTCATGATGTCAACAGGGTTTGTTGCTACGAGGAATATCCCGTCAAAACCTGATTTCACAACAGGCGTTATAATTGACCTGAAAACTTCCGCATTACGCTGGAGCAAATCAAGTCTTGTTTCGCCGTCTTTCTGGGCAACTCCTGCCGCAATTACAATAATATCAGCGTCTTTGCAGTCTTTATAGTCGCCTGCATATATTTTCATATTCGACTTTGCAAAAGCAAGCCCGTGGTTCAAATCCATTGCTTCACCTTCAGCACGTTTCTTGTTGATGTCGATGAGGACAAGTTCATTGCATATACCGCCCTGATTAACAAGGGCATATGCAAAACTCATTCCAACCATTCCCGTGCCTATAAGGACAACTTTTCTTCTGTCAGTATTCACGTTCAAATTTCCTTTCTGTAATCTGTAATTTATATAATTATTCTTCTATTATGGCGATATACGGTAAATTCCTGTACTTTTCGTTGTAATCAAGCCCGTACCCGACAACAAATTCATCGGATATTGTGAAAAGTACCCTGTCCGCCTGTATATCAGTTTCTCTGCGGTCAGGCTTATCAAGCAGTGTGATTATCTCCAGTGATTTGGGATTCCTCGCACGCAAAATATCTGCAATTGCCTTAAGGGTGTTACCGCTGTCGATAATATCCTCCGCAACAACAACGTTATAATCAGCTATATTCTGCTGTAAATCGAGTGTTATACGGACTTCACCGGAAGAATGCGTGCCGATATAGCTTTGCGTACCCATAAAGCCTATTTCGCATGGTATAGTTATATTCCTTGCCAAATCCGCAAGGAAAACGAAAGAGCCTTTGAGTATACCGACAAGCAGAAGATTGCCGTCTTTATATTTTTTGCTGATATAGTCGCCTGTCTGCTTTAATTTTGCGGAAATAGTTTCACTGCTTATGAGAATTTTCATATAATATCACCTCTATTATTTGATATTATAACATATTTATTCACATATTTCAATAGATTTGAGATATAATTATGCAATTAAACTTAATGCGGCAGGGAGCCCCTGCGGGCAATTTCGCACTGTAGTATGTTTAGTGATGTAGGTATTTCTGCGGATTGTGCGATTCCAGTAAATTTTTTTTCTGTCCTGTATTGCATAATTTGCGGAGAAATCTGCTTGTCTAAACAAACTACAGCGCAAAATTGCGTGCGCAGGTGCGGGTGTCCGGTGGACACCTCTGCGAAGCAGAAGCACCGACCGAGGCGACAGCCGAGAACTCTCCGCCGCAAAATAACCCGTACCACTAAGGATACGGGTCATTTTCGTTTAATCTGTAAGGAGATGAAAGGAGAGAGTTTCATTTTGACAGTTTTCTGTTTAATATCTGCTTATCTTGTAGGATTTCTCCCACAAGACAAGCATTTGTAGGTTTCTCTTACTTAACCTGATTATATTGTACCATAATATTCCGTGGAATAGTACCCTAAAAAACAGTCATTTTACTATAAAATCACGTCATCGGGAAGTACAGGGTAAACTCTGCGCCCTTATCGGTTTCCCCGAAAGCCGTAATATAACCGCCATGGCGTTTCATTATCCTTGCTACGAGTGCTAAACCTACACCACTGCCCTCAAATTCCTCTTCGGAGTGAAGCCGTTGGAATACCTGAAAAAGTTTATCCGCATATGTCATATCAAAGCCTGAACCGTTGTCTTTGATTCTGATAACGCTGTAATTATTATCATTTCCGCCCGACATTTCAATAACAGCGTGCTTTCTTTTGGAAGTATATTTTATTGCATTGCCGAGGAGATTTTTCATCATTGTCTGTATAAGCACTTCATCGCCCATAATTTCGGGCAAATCACCGCATATAAATTCAATATCCCTGTCGGGTTCAAGTTCACGCAGTTCCCCGAAAGTTTCAACAGCTGTCTTTTTAGGGTCAAGCAGGCGCATATTCGGTTTTATATTGCACATTCTCGAAAATTCAAGCAGGCGTTCAATCATAACTCTTGTCTGAGTAGCTTTTGAAACAATCATATTCATTATATCGTCAACGCCTTTGCCCTGATTTTCGCCCAATTCCCCACGGAGCATATCAATCAGCATATTTATTATATTGAACGGTGCTTTCAGGTCGTGAGATACAGCCGAACAGAACATATTCAGTTCATTGTTGGCGTTAGTCAAGTCCCTTTGCTGGTGAGCTATTTTCAAGTGAGTGCGGATTCGTGCGAGGTATTCCTCTTTAATGAACGGTTTTTTGACGTAATCGCAGCCGCCCAATGCAAAACTTTCGCTGATAATATCGGGGCTTGTTTCGGAGGTAAGGAAAATAACGGGGACGTTGTTCAAAGCGGGGTTTTTCTTAATTTTACGGCACAAATCAAGACCGTTTGTATCGCCGAGCTGAATATCAAGCAAAATCATATCGGGGATTTTTTTCCCGAGGAAACTCATTGCCGATTTACCGCTTGTTGCGGCGAATACCCTGTAACCCTCAGCTTTCAGGAGCGTACCGGAATAAGCAATCTGGTCAGGCATATCGTCAACTATGAGTATTTCTGCATAATCAGACATTTTCAATATCGCCTCTTTTATTATAGTTTTCAATTTTGCGGTGTAGCTTGATTAGAGAGGAAGATAACTCCGCAAATTATGCAATTACAGAACATATATTTTATTTTTTCAGTAAAGTTTATATTTTTCAGAAAAGCCCTGTTTATTTATATTTGGACGGTGTTGTACCTGTAATTTCCTTGAATACTTTGGTAAAATAGTCAACAGATGAGTAACCAAGCATATCACTTATTTCATACGCCTTGTAATTGCCTGTTCTGAGGAGTTCCACGGCATATGCAATCTTGACTTTGGAGTGAAACTCGTGGAATGTGATACCGAAATTCTGCTTGAACAGTTTCGAAAAATAGTCCTTGCTGTAGCCTTGTTCGTCGGCAACATCGTCAACTGTAAACATTTTGTGATACTGCGCTGAAAAATATGCTACTACCTGAGCCGTGAACTTATTTTTATCGGGGTCAACGCCTATATCAGCAAGAATACGTGCTACTACAGGCGAAACTTTGTTCTTTTCGTTCATTTCCTCGATATGGTCAGCTACTCTTTTCAATACTTTTTCGAGTTCCTCACGCTGTACAGGTTTGAGGAGGTAATCAAAAGCTCCCAACACAAGACCCTGCCTTGCGTATTCGAACTCATCGTGTGAACTTGCGAACACTACAGGGGTAGTATTGCCTGTATCGTGTAACTTCTTCAGCATTTCGATACCGTCAACAAACGGCATTCTTATATCAGTGAAAATCAGGTCAAAAGATTTATTTTCGAGGATTTCGAGAGCCTGTTTGCCGTTAGTTGCCTCAGCTGATATAGTGAATCCGCAATCAGACCACGTTTTCATTTTAGAGTAGATGAAGCGCAAAGCCGTATCATCTTCCGCAATAAGCACTTTGTACATAATTCACACCTCTTTCATATTTTCCGCAATCCACATAAAGTCATAATTCAGGACGGATTTCTTGAGTTTCTTGAATTTATCGGCATTCATATTTGCCATAAACGAGTTGATATTTTCTGTAAACATATCGACAGCTGAAATATCATAATCGCACGCAAGAGCAAGGAATTTTTCACGGAGCGAATGCCAATCGGATTTATCCTCATCGCAAGGGTATTTTTTAGAAAGTTCATCGTGGTACAGAGATAATTCTTTGAACGTCTGTTCCCATACTTCTGTAAATTCAGGCAGAATATCGTACTGTTGACGGCGGAGTTCAGCGGAGAGTTCACAAGCAAGCCTGTATAATTTCCGGCAGAACATATTCCCGGAAATACCCGTGATATTGTGGAGTATCTCCCTTGCTCCGAGGAAATTACCGTTGTGGGCGTATTCAGTGAGGATTTCGCAGTCTTTGTTGTGAATCGCAAGGAATTGTTTCAGCACGCTAAGTACAGCCTTTTCATCTTTCATAACGCTGATGAGTTCATCATAATCGAAAATAACGTCATCTGAATCAGTTGAAATTTCAGCGGAATCGATGTCAATATATTTACTCAGCAGTTTCTGTAATTCTCCTGCCTGTAGCGGTTTCAGCAGTGAACCTGTCATACCGCTTTCGACGAATCTGCTGTCATCGGGAGGTATTTCGTCAGCAGACAAGGCGATTACAGGGATAGTTATATTATTTTCCCTGATGAGCCTGCAAGCCGTATAGCCGTCCATTTCGGGCATATTTATATCCATAAATATCAATGCAAACTGTTGTTCTTTTGCGAGAGAAACAGCCATTTTACCTCTGTTAGCCGTTGTAACGTCAAGCCCTAAATTTTCAAGCATAAGTGCCTGTATTTCGAGATTTATCTCATTATCGTCAACGATAAGAATTTTTAACATAAGTCACCTCTTTTCTTAATTAAAGCCATTTCTGTAACGCTTTAAGCAGCTGATTGAAGTCAAGCGGTTTAGCGATATGTTCGTTCATACCTGCATTTTTCGCCATTGCAACGTCCTCCGCAAAAGCATTGGCAGTCATTGCGATTATAGGCACGGATTTAGTGTAGTTACGTGACAGCGAACGTATAGCCCGTGAAGCCTGATAGCCGTTCATTATAGGCATTTGAATATCCATAAATATAATATCAAAATAGCCGTCCTCAACATTTGACATTATATCAACAGCTTGTTTGCCGTCGCTTGCAAATTCAACGGTAAGACCTGCCATATCGAGGATTTCGCCTGCTATTTCTGCGTTGAGTTCGTTATCCTCAACAAGAAGTGCCCTTTTACCTGAAAAATCTTCCTCGCTGAGTGCCTCTAATTCGGACGCTGTATGTTCTTCAGGTTCACCGCACACGAGGTCATTGAAAAGGTGAACCATTCTTGATTTGAAAAGCGGTTTTGATATGAAAGCATTTGCGCCTGCTGCTCTCGCCTCAAGTTCTATGTCAGACCAGTCGTAAGCGGATATAATTATAATGGGAATCTGATTACCGACACTTTTTCTTATTTCACGGGTAGTTTGAACGCCGTCCATTTCGGGCATACGCCAGTCTATGATAACTGCAAAGAAATCGTCATCATTTTTGTTATGTTCAACGACACGTTCAACAGCTTCCCTGCCGGTGAGAACCCATTCGCCGTCCATACCGATTTCCTTAAGGAGTTCGCAGGTATAAATGCACGAAACTTTATCGTCGTCAACAACAAGAACGGGCAAATCGATGAATTTAGCGCAGTCAACAATTTCCTCATCGCTCCTCAATCTCAAGAAGAATGTGATTTTGATTTTAGTACCCTCATTCAGTTTACTTTTCACATCAATAGTGCCGTTCATCATCTGAACAATATTTTTAGTTATAGGCATACCGAGACCTGTACCCTGTATTTTGTCAATACGTTTATCATTTCTTGCACGTTCGAACGGTTCGAATATATGTTTCTGAAATTCCTCGCTCATACCGATACCGTTATCCTCGAATATGAATTCATAACAGCCGACTTTATGTTTATTTGTAGGCTTTTCGGAAATCGTGAGGGAGATTTTACCGCCATTCTGAGTATATTTTATAGCATTGCTCATGATGTTCATGAAAACCTGCTGAATACGCTGACTGTCGCCGATAACGTTTTCGTGTTCGATGTTTTTGATTGACACGCACAAATCGTGATTTTTAGCGTTAATTTCGGGTTTGGACATAATAAGCAGATTATCGATGAGTTCAGGGAGATTGAATTCATCTTCCTGTAGTTCCATTTTACCCGATTCGATTTTGGACATATCAAGCACTTCGTTGATTATACCGAGCAAGTGCTTTGAAGATATAGTTATTTTTGTAAGGCAATCAGCAAGACGTTCCCTGTCGTCCATATGAGTGCCTGCTATAGCTGTAAGACCTATAATTGCGTTCATAGGAGTGCGTATATCGTGGCTCATATTTGACAGGAAATCAGTTTTTGCGGAATTTGCTATATTAGCCGATTCGTAAGCCGCTTTAAGTGCCTCTTGTTGTGCGAGTTCAGCCTCTTTTTGTTTTTCAATGACATTCATTGCAAAGATAGCTGTAGTGACATTGCCGTTTTTATCTCTGCCTGCTGATATAAGACTTGCCCTGCACCAGCCGAGATTAGTACGGCGAAATTCAAGCGTATTGTAGTCAGAATCAGCAAGAGAATTGTTGACGTTCTCGAATTTAAGGAAATCAGCAACTTTATCGCTGAATTCAGGTTCAACAAATTTTGATGTGTAAATGCGGATAAAATCGTCAAGATTACCGTTATCGGAAAGATGCTGTAAAATATCATCTTTCTTTTTGAGGACAGTATATTCGCCTTCATCGTATGAGAGCAGATATATACAGGAGTAGATTTTCAGGAAAACTTCAATTATATTGCTCCGTTTTTTATCCTCGCTCTTATCTGAAGTAATGTCATATATAACGAAACTTGCGTGAACATTGCCGTTTATTTTGTACAAAATAACGAGAATGCGGTGATATTTTTTAGTTGACGGCACATAGTACTCAAAATCAATGATACTTGTACCCTTATTGCAAGCCTCAATGAGTTTATCACGGTGTCTGACTGTAGCAACATCGGACTCATTGTCATATATAATACGTTTATCAGAAAACCACGCTGCTGCGAAATCGTCGTAAGAAGTCGGGGTAATTATACCGAGAGCTTCTGTAAGATTCTCACCGTTTGACGAAAATACAGGATTCTCAATAATATCGTTTTCGAGGTTGACTGCAAAGAACGTTTTACTTCCGAGGGCGAGAGCGTTCCTGTATTGACGGCGTTCCTCATCGAGTTTTTTCTCCATAAGTTCCTGCTCCGTGATGTCAAGCAGTGTACAAAGAATATACTTCTGTCCGTTAGCAAATTCAAGCATTTTCACACTGGAGCGGACGTTTATAATACCGCCGTCACGTAAAGCCCTGTATGTCAAATCAGCGGAATCTCCGGGATTATTCAGTTGTTTTTCAGCTGAAAACATAATTGACCTGTCATCAGGGAAAACACGTTTTTCGAGGAATTGCATAATAGCCTCAGTAGACTTATAGTTATTCTCGCAGGACATTATTCTTTTAGCCTCATCATTTATGACAAGGATTTTATATTCAGGGATAGTGTAAGCGAATACACCGCAGTTAATTGAATTAAGGATTTCCCTTTGCATATCACGTCTGTTAGTAATATCGGCGTGACTTTTCAAAATTTTCTCGTGTTCCTCGCTGTTCTGCATTACGGTAGCGATAAACGAACCGAGTAACATAAGGGATTCCTTGACAATCATAGTCATCTCTTCAGAGGCATTGTCAACGCCGATAAAGCCCATAAGCCTGTTTCCGAGTGCAATAGGAGCTTCTACAGCACTTCTGATATTCTGCCTCGCAAGAGTTTCATATACAAACGGTGATGAGTGGCGTATATCCTCAATATTTCCGACAACAACGCATTCACCTTTTTCAAGTGTTTCAACCCAGTAAAAAATATCATCAGCAGGAATATCTTGTAAAGTATCAATTTCTGAAGTAATGCCTTCCGCACACCATTCAAAAGTATTCGAGTAGTAATTATTTGATTCTTCAAATATATACGCTCTGTCAGCACCGAGGTAATCACCGATAGAGGCAAGGACTTCGTTAATTGATTTTTTCATATCACTTATGGAATTAAGTTTAGCGATTTGTTTATGTATCATTTTTGAAACTTCAAGTTCTTTCAGAAGCATTTTTATATCTTCAGCCATATAAACACTCTCCATTATATATATATTACTTTGTATTATAACATAGATTTCACATAATTTCAAGTATTTTTTCTTAAACAAAGTGTAAATTCTCCTATATAAATTGTAAATTATCCTATATAAAAATGCAAATCCTGATATTTTCAAAGACTTCTGTTGATTTGATTTGCATATTTATTTTACATATTCTCTTGAATTATAATTAAAATTGTGATATAATAGATTTAATCCACAATTCAAAGGAGCTGATTTCACTAAATGAATCTTATTGACTGCCACACACATACGCAATTTTCAATGGACAGTGATGCTGATATTGTGCAGATGATTGAGCGTGCAAAATCGTTGAATCTTTCAGCATACGCCGTGACTGACCATTGCGAATGCAATTTCTGGTATGAACGGGAGCATTACAGTGCTGAACAAATTCTGTTAGCTGATGATTACTTCAACTATAAGCAGGATTTTGATAATTCCGTGAATGCTGTAAACGCTCTCAAAGAAAAGTACAGCGATTTTAATTTAATCTGCGGTGTTGAAATGGGTCAGGCAATGGCTGATATTGAAGTTGCTGAAAAAATTGTGAATGACACACGGCTTGACTTTGTAATTTCGTCTGTACACCAAATCAAAGGCGAAAAAGATTTCTACTACATAGACTACGCAAATATGACTATGGACGAAATATACAATCTTCTTGAAAGATATTTCATAGAAGTGTACGAATTGTGCAAATGGGGGAAATTTGATGTTTTAGGGCATCTCACGTACTGCATACGATATATGAAAATGCGTAACGGTATAAACCCTGATTTGAAACGATTTGACGACATAATCGCTGAAAGTTTCAGGAAACTCGCCCAAAAAGACAAGGGTATTGAGATAAATTCGTCAGGTATCAGGCAAAATTGCGGATATACATTCCCGTCGCTTGAATACGTGAAACTTTTCCACGATAAAGGCGGTGAAATAATTTCAATCGGTTCAGACGCACATACAGTTGACGATATAGGTGCTGACGTAGTGACTGCAATTGAAGTCGCTAAAACAGCAGGATTCAGGCGTATATGCTATTTCAGGGAACGCAAGCCGTATTTTCTTGATATATAATTTATATAATTTAACGAAAGGATATGATTAAATGAAAAACGAAATCATCAGAATTTTACAGCAAAATGCACGTATTTCAAATACAGCTCTCGGGGAAATCCTCGGTATTTCCCCTGAACAGGCAGCGGAAGAAATCCATAAACTTGAGGAGGAAGGCGTTATACGTGGTTACAGCGTCATTGTTGACGACGAAAAGCTTGACAATTCCGCTGTATACGCAACGATTGAACTCAAAGTCACACCTCAGCGTGACTGCGGTTTTGACGATATAGCTAAAACAATTATGATGTATGACGAGGTTGAAAGCGTAAATCTTATGTCATCAGGCGTGTATGATTTATCAGTCGAAGTCAAGGGGAATAACCTCAAAGATGTTGCTTTTTTTGTTTCGGAAAGGCTTGCCACAATAGACGGTATACTTTCAACATCAACGCATTTTATCCTCAAGAAATACAAGGAAAAAGGCATATTTATTGACGACGACGAAACTGACGAAAGAGGTATTGGCTGATGATAGACTATGATAAGGTACTCTCGCATAAAATCAGGAACATAAAGCCGTCCGGAATAAGGAAATTCTTTGATATTGCAGCAACAATGGAGGGTGTAATTTCTCTTGGCGTAGGCGAACCTGATTTTTCCACACCGTGGGTAATCAGGAAATCAGCTATACAGGTACTCGAACGCAAACATATTGTTTACGGTCCGAACATAGGAATTGCACCGCTGAGGGAGGCTATTTCCCGTAAAATACAGCAAAAGCACGGTGTCAAGTACAATGCTGACAACGAAATAATCGTAACTGTAGGCGGTTCTGAGGCTATTGACCTTGCTGTACGTGGAATACTTGACGAGGGCGACGAAGTGCTTGTAGTTGAACCGTGTTTTGTGTGTTATGCACCGCTTGTGGAACTTATGGGCGGTATTGCAGTACCCGTGCCGACTAAAATCGAGAACAATTTCAAGCTGACAGTTGACGATTTCAAAGACAAAGTGACTGACCGCACTAAAATGATAATTATGCCTTACCCGAATAATCCGACAGGCGCAATAATGACAAGGGAAGATTTGGAGCCTATTGCGGAATTTCTGAAAAATACCGATATAATAGTACTTTCGGACGAGATTTATTCCGAACTCACATACGGCAGAAAACATTTTTCAATCATTGAACTTGACAATATGAAAGAGCGTACTATCTATGTGAACGGCTTTTCAAAAGCGTATGCAATGACAGGCTGGCGACTGGGATATTGTGCTGCTCCCGAACCGATAATTCATCAGATTTTCAAAATACATCAGTACGGTATAATGTGCAGTCCGTACATAAGTCAGAATGCCGCTATCGAAGCACTTAACTCTTGTGACGGTGAAGTTGTGAAAATGGTTGAGGAATACAATGTCCGCCGCCGTTATCTTGTAAACGAATTTAACAGAATCGGCTTGACCTGCTTTAATCCGGAGGGTGCATTTTATGTATTCCCGTGCATAAAAAGTACAGGTCTTACGAGTGAGGAATTTTGTGAGAGATTGCTTTACGAGGAAAAAGTCGCTGTAGTACCGGGCAGTGCGTTTGGTGATTCGGGAGAAGGCTATATACGTATTTCCTACGCATATTCTCTGAAACACCTCATGGAAGCTATGAACCGCATTGAAGATTTCCTGAAACGTCTGGAGGCTGAAAAGCAATGAAAGTTAAAACTTCTGCCAAAATAAACCTTGCTCTTGATGTCACGGGGAAATTACCAAACGGATACCATGAAATTGAAAGCGTATTCCAGACAATAGGGCTTTATGACGAGATTTCGGTTGAATTCACTGACAGCGATATTGAACTCACATGCGAAAAACCCGATATACCTGCATTTGCTGACGATATACCTTGTGACGGAAGAAATATTGCTTATAAAGCTGCAAAGAAATTCATTGATGACAATAATCTTGATACAGGGTGCAGAATCTGCATAAAAAAGGGTATTCCCTCGCAGGCAGGTATGGGCGGAGGAAGTACTGATGCAGCAGCTGTATTGTATTGCCTTGCGGAAATGACAGGCGGAGAAATTATCGCTCCTGAAAAATTGGGTGCAGATGTGCCGTTTTTCCTTACAGGCGGTACTGCATACGTCACGGGGATAGGCGAAAACGTCCGTAAAATTGCGGATTGTCCGAAAAAAATACTTGTGATTGCAAAAGGCAGTGAGGGCGTTTCGACTATTGAGGCGTACAGAAAAATTGATTTGCTTGATAATCCTGCTCCCGTATTTGTTAAAAAACTTGTCAACGCAATAGAAAACGGCGATAATATTACTGATTATATCGGCAATATTTTTGAACAGGCTGTTAATTTGGCTGAAGTTGACGATATAAAGCAGAAAATGCTTAAGTTTGGTGCGGAAACTGCCTGCATGACGGGCAGCGGTTCAGCTGTTTTCGGGATTTTCAATGATATGGAATCTGCTGAAAAATGTCACATCTGGCTTACTGAAATTGCTTATTTTTCACGTGTATGCGAAACTGTCACGGAATCGATAATAATTCAATGAAAAAACAAACTCCGTCAAAACAGGCGGAGTTTTATAATTATTCAGTTGTTGTGATTTCCTCTGTAATTTCCCCCATGCCTTTAGTGCTTTCCTCATCAATATCAAGCTGAGTTGTAGGCGGTTCAGTTGCCGGAAGTTCCTCAACAGCGATAGTCTTTGTACAAAGCCACTCGCACCATTTCCTGTAATACATACCAAAAGGGTGTATACCGTCCGAAGTATATGATTCCGTTAAATAGCCGTTCGCATCGTCATAGACTTCATTTATATCTATGTAGAAAACTTTTTCGTTATCAGCGAGTGATGCAAGCATATTGTTCAGATAATTCAGGGAATTATTGTTGATTACGTCAGTTTCAGCGGAATATGATACGTGAAGATTCCCTTGAATATAAATCAGCGCATTTGGCTGATGTGCTTTTATTTTATCGACAATCGCCCTGTATGAAGTAAGAGTTACTTCGGGGTCATTGCCGACTTCGTTTATTCCAAGCATTATGTATACTTTACCGTACTGTTTTTTGTCAAGCACCTCGTCAAAAGTCATATTGTCAATTTCTTCCTCATCAATCTTATATGCGGACATTCCTACTGAACAGAAGTAATCAGAATTTCTGAAAGTACCGTATTCTTTTATGCCGACTGTACGTGAATCGCCTATAAACAGGGCATCGTCAAAATAAGAGATGTCGCTTGTAACGAATGGTACTTCGGGCAATTCAGGTTCTTCGGGAATTTGCGGAGTATCGTCAATGCCTGTTGTAATTTCGGTTGTAACTTCCTGCTGAGGTTGACTTTCATCGGCAATAGATGAATTATCAACGGGCTTTGCATCGGAACTTGATTTCCATATTTTGTGGAATATAAGCGGAGATGCTACAAAGCAAGTTGCAATGAGAATTAGAGTATAGGCGGATTTTTTGAATTTCTGCATAATTTTTATCTCCTTTTGTTTTACACATTAAATCAAATATCAAAATCTGAAATACAGGAACGGGTCGTCCATACCCTGATACATACAGTAAACTGACATCCAGAATACAGCAAGGAGCAGGGCGATACCGATATATGAATCTTTTATCTTTTTATATATTATTTCAGGCAATTTTGTTGAAAATAAAATACCTGCAATAAAATACTTGCCATATATTCCGAGGTATTTCAGATAATCCTTTTCAAAAACAAATCCGTCCTGCGAACGTACACCTATAAGACGCAGGAAATACTCTCCCAATTGGCTGAAATCCGTAACAGCGAACAGTAGCCATGAAAGTGGTATAAGCAATATCATATAAATATGACCTGCTATTCTGTATTTTTCCATGAAACTCTTTACTCCGCAGAATTTTTCAAGCATAAGTATTCCGAAAAGCACAAGACCCCATATGATGAAATTCCAGCTTGCGCCGTGCCATAAGCCTGTAAACGCCCATACTATCAGGGAATTACGGACAGTTTTGAGAGTAGTCGTTCTGCTTCCGCCGAGTGGGAAATATATATATTCTTTGAACCACGAGCCGAGTGTTATATGCCATCTCCGCCAGAATTCCGTCATTGACACGGAAGTATAAGGGTGGTCGAAGTTTTTAGGAATATCAAAGCCCATTATTTCGCCAAGACCGACTGCCATTAGGGAATATCCCCAGAAATCGAAGTAAATCTGAAACGAGTAGGCTAAAATTCCGAGCCATGCAAGCGGAGTTGAAATACTTTCGTAGCCAATCATTGAAATATCTTCCCAAAGACCGCCGATTTGATTAGCAAGGATTACTTTCAAGCCGAGACCGACAGTGAACGTTTTCAGCCCGTTATCGACTTTTTCAGCAGTATGCTTACGTTTTTTCAGTTGTTGGGCGACCGTGGAATATGTAACGATAGGACCTGCTATAAGCTGCGGGAACATACTTATATATGCGCCGTAATCAATAAGACTTGTTTCAGCGACGGCTTTACGGCGGTAGACATCGATAATATAGGAAACGTTCTGGAACGTATAGAAACTTATTCCTATAGGCAGGACTATATTTTTCAAAGGCAGATTTACTACAGGGATTTCGTTTATATTTTCAAATATAAAGCGTGTGTACTTAAAGAAAATCAGCCATAGAAAGTTAAAAGTTATACCTATTGTCAGCCATACTTTTGAGGCTTTCCGGAATGCTGCTATAAATTCGCCTATGATGAAGTTGAAAACAATCGTAAGCAGGAAAAGCCATATATACACGGGATATTCGAGAACGCCCATACAATAGAAGATGATACTGCCGAGAAATAGTACTGCATTTTTATACGAGGGCGGAACAAAACCGTACACAATAAAGAATGCAGGGAGAAATATGAAGATAAACTTCAGACTGCTGAAAACCATTTTATCACCCTTTTGTCAAATCTTTTGTCCGTTTATATTTTTCTGCACGGATAAATCTACACAAGCCATAATAAGGCTATACTAATATTTTACACGCAATTATCACAAAATGCAAGACCTTTTATTTTTTTGTAACTATTTGTAATATTTTCCCTATTGACAAATTTTCTTTATGAAATAATCAGACAAATATTCACATAATTGTTTGTATAAATCAGCCAAACTTTCATAATTTTCATAAAAAGTATTTACAAAGCAATGCTTTTGTAATATAATTAGTATGGGTATTTGTGCCCATAGCAATTTTACAAGGGGGCTTATTATGATTAAACATCTTTCAGGAGAATACGAAACAGTTGAATACGAAAACAAACGTCTGTTTTTACTGCACGATAATTATGATAACGAGGCTTATCCGATTCACTGGCATAATGCTGTTGAAATACTTATGCCGTTGGAGAACAGTTATATAGTAAATTCACTTGACAAAGAGTATGTTATACCTGTACACGATGTGCTTATAATTCCGCCTGCTGAATTACATAGTATGCCGGCAGTCAAAGGTCATAGACTGATATTGCAGTGTGATAACTCCGTACTTGCGGACGTTCCTGCTTTTGAGCCTGTAATGCGTGGACTTACAACGCCTATGCTTATTGATAAAAGTCTTGACAAAGGTCTGCACAATTTAGCTAAGAAAACTATGCTGAACATTTACGAACTGAACAGCCGTAAATCTGAACTTGCCGATGTGAAAATATACATTGCCCTGATAAATCTGCTTGTTGCGGTGAGGGAGTACAAAATAGAGCAGGCGAAAATTTCGCTTGACTGTGATGACGGGAAAATTGACGAATACAGCGAAAAATTCGGGCTTGTAATGAAATATATAGATTCAAACTATATGTATGATATATCGCTTGAGCAACTTGCAAATGTTGCGGGGTACAGTAAATACCATTTTTCACGTATTTTCAAGCAATACAATTCAATGTCATATTTGCAGTACATAAACGCAAGGCGCACAAAAGCTGCTGAACTCCTGTTGTTGGAGCCTGATTTATCTATAACTGAAGTAGCTATGCGTTCGGGATTCAAGAGCATTACGACTTTCAACAGGATTTTCAAGGAAATAAAGCACTGTACGCCGACAGATTTCAAGAAACTCTATTCCGAACATTAAATTTTTTAATTTATATGAAATCTATTGCAATTTATTTTTATTTAACTATTGTAATACAGTCAAAAATGTGTTATAAGCGGTGAGCCACCGCAGGCAATTTATTTTCTGATTTGCAATTTATTTTTATTTAACTATTGTAATAAAGTCAAAAATGTGTTATAATAAAAACGACATCTTTTCAAGATTGGAGTATTTGGTAAAATGAATTACAAAAGAGAAGTTATCGGCGATAATATTGGTTTTTCGACAATAATCGACAGCAAATTCAATACCTGTTCGCTTTATGTGCGGTTTATAACTGAATTGAGTAATGAAACTTCGGCTGTAAATTCAGTTGCTTGCGAATTATGTACTATGTCAAACAGCAAGTACAGGAGTATTGAGGAACTCAGCGATGCGGCTGCTGAATTGTACGGCGGATATATTTCTGATTTTTCAGGCAGACGAGGCGACGTGCAGATTTTAGGTTTTTCTTCTCAATGGATATGCAATCGTTTTGCGCTTGAAGGGGAAGATATAACAGAGGAAATGCTTGATATAGTTCACGGCTGTATTTTAAGCCCTGATATTGATACCAAAAACGGCGGTTTCAGGCAAAATAACCTGAAAATCGCACAAAACAACATAATATCTGCAATTGAAAGCCGTCTGAACGATAAGCGGGTATATGCCGTAAATAGGGCTTATGAAATTGCGTTCAGAGGAGAACCTGCTGAAAACGATGCTAACGGCACGATTGAGGAAGTCAGGAATGTTACAGCAGAATCGGCGTTCAAAGCGTATATGAATCTTCTTGAAACAGCGCAAATTGAGATTTTCTACGTAGCACCGGAGGAAAATGTTACAGTAGCTGAAATGTTCCGTAAAAGTTTCGCTGAAATCAACAGAAATCCACGTGAATACAAAATTTGCAGTAAAAGCCCGTTGAAAAATCCCCCTGAAAATGTTACAGAAGAATTTGACGTGAATCAAAGTAAATTGCTTATTACGCTGAAAAGCAATTCAGATGACTATTTTGCGTCTGATATGTTCAATATAATTCTCGGCGGTACTCCTGTATCAAAACTTTTTACAAATTTACGTGAAAAAATGAGTTTATGCTATTACTGCTCAAGCAATTTCTATGCTGAAAAAAATACAATCACTATAGAAAGCGGTGTTGACAGGGCAAATATCGAAAAAGCATACAATGAAATACTTCATCAGATTGACGAAATAAGGAACGGCAATATAACTGAGGAGGAGATACAGTCCGCACTTCTTATGATTGACAATGACTGTTCAGGAATAGGCGATACTCCTGCACAATATTTTTCGTGGTATTTCAGCCGTTTTTGTTTTGGGGACAGTATCACTCCGCAGGAATACCTGCAAAAAATAAGCGAGGTCACAAAAGACAGGATTATCAGGATTGCCGAATCATTCAGGCTTGACAGTTCATATTGTATGCTTAATAAGGAGAGTGCGGAATGAAAAAAGAAATAATCAAAAGCAGGCTTACAGGCGATAATTGTATTCACGTAAAGCATTCAAGCGGTCTTGACATATACATCAGAGAAATGTCAGGTTTCAGCAATGTCCGTGCGCTTTTCGGGACGAAATACGGTTCAGTCAATACAATGTTCAGGACTACAGGCGATACGGAGTACACGACAGTCCCGGAAGGTATAGCGCATTTTCTCGAACACAAACTCTTTGAAAATGAGGAGTGCGGTGTATTTGAACTCTACGCAAAAACAGGCGCAATGTGTAATGCGTTCACTTCATTTGATAAAACTTGTTATCTTTTTTCCTGCTCCAAAAATTACACTGAAAATCTGAAAATACTGCTTGATTTTGTACAGAATCCCTATTTTACGCCTGAAAACGTCGAAAAAGAGCAGGGTATCATCGGGCAGGAAATACAAATGACAAATGATAACCCTGAATGGCGAGTATTTTTCAATATGCTTAATTCCATGTATCACAATCACCCTGTTAAGATTGACATTGCAGGTACTGCCGAAAGTATCGCTGAAATTGATGCTGATTTGCTGTACAAATGCTATAATACGTTCTATAATCTCAACAATATGGTGCTTGCAATTGCGGGGAATATATCAGCAGATGAAGTACTTGCTATATGCGACGAACACTTGAAACCGTGCGAGGACAATGGGCTTGAAACTGTTTTCCCTGATGAGCCTGATTCCGTAGTACGCCACGAAATACGTGAAACTCAGCCTATAGGAATACCTATTTTTCATCTCGGCTATAAATGTACCCCTGTAACTGACAGTAAAGAAAAAGTTAAAAAATATGTTTCAGCATCAATTACTGCCGGTATAGTTTGCAGCGAATCAAACGAAATGTATAGTAATCTGTTGAATAACGGCATTATAAACAGTTCATTCAGTTGTGAAGTATTTTCCGGTGAAGGCTATATGGCGTTTATTTTCAGCGGAGAATCCTCAAGACCTGACGATATACGCACTGCTGTTATCAACGAGTTCGCCCGTATCCTGAAAGACGGTGTATGTGAAAAAGTTTTCCGCAGAATGAAGAAATCAGCTTACGGGGCACTTATCCGCCAATTGAATAATGTTACTGCTGTTGCGGGAATGATGATGAACAATACACTAAACGGATTTGGTGTGTATGATATTATAGACACATTTTCCGAAATCACAAGCGAAGATGTATATAATTTCATAAAATCTGACCTTACAGAAGATAAACTTGTGCTTTCTGTAATAGAGAAAGCCGGTGATTGAGTGATGTCTGAAATGATACAGAACCCTTATACAATACAGTTTCCAAAACTCGGCTGGGAATTTGAAATAAATCCGACTGCATTTACAATTTTCGGTATAAGTATACAGTGGTACGGCATTATAATTGCTTTCGGCTTACTGCTTGCGTCACTGTACTGTTTCCCACGTATGAAAAAATTCGGGATTGATTCGGACAGAGCTACAGATGCAGTAATAGGCGGTGTTATCGGCGGTATCATCGGGGCAAGGCTTTACTTTGTAATCAACAAGTGGGAAGATTACCACAAAGATACGCTGAAAGACACTTTTCTTGCGATTATCAACACAAGAAACGGCGGACTTGCGATATATGGCGGTATTATAGGCGCACTTATTGTCGGGCTGATTGTGTGCAAAATAAGAAAAGTAAAATTTTTACCTATGCTTGATATTGCAGTTATAGGATTCCTCATAGGGCAAGGCATAGGACGTTGGGGGAATTTCGTAAATCAGGAGGCATTCGGTACAAATACTGATTCAATTTTCGGCATGACAGGCGGAAGAATACAGCAGATTATCAACAATGAAATGCAGATAGGCGGTTCAATGTACGAAAACGGTCTTGAAATGCTATGGGAAAAACCTGTACACCCGTGTTTTTTATACGAATCAATATGGTGTCTGCTTGGATTTGTGGTACTCGCCCTGTACTCAAAACACCGGAAATATGACGGTCAGCTTTTGCTTATGTATATGGCGTGGTACGGTGCTGAACGTGCAGTAATTGAGGGCTTACGCACTGACAGTCTTATGCTTGGCAATTTACGCATATCTCAGCTTGTTTCCGTAGTAATACTGATTAGTTCAGTGATTTTACAAATAATAATTGCTTTCAGGATAAAGCGTGACCCCGAAAAATATGTTCTGTACGTCAATACAGAAGAATCACGCCTTTTAATTGAAGAAACCCGCTTAAAATTAACAGGCGGTGAAGATGAAGAAATCGGCATACTTTCTGAATCAGAAGAAGATGACGATGATAATATTAAGGAGGAAAATTCAAATGGCACAAATAATTGACGGAAAAGCAGTATCAGCTGCTGTAAAAGAAGAAGTAGCTCTCGAAAATGCAAGGCTCAAGGACGAACACGGTCTTAAAGTCGGACTTGCTGTTGTAATCGTAGGCAATGACCCTGCCTCAAGAGTATACGTGAACAATAAGAAAAAGGCTTGCGAAACTGTAGGTTTCCAGTCGTTTGAGTACGCTCTTGACGAAAATACAACTCAGGAGCAATTGCTTGATTTAGTCAACGTACTTAACAGGGACGAACGTGTGAACGGTATTCTTGTGCAGCTGCCGTTACCGTCACATATTGACGAAAAAGCAATAATCAACGCAATATCGCCTGAAAAAGATGTTGATGCATTCCACCCTGTAAACGTCGGCAAAATTATGATAGGCGAATACTCGTTCTTACCGTGTACACCTGCCGGAGTAATGCGTCTTATCCAAAGCACGGGAGTTGACATAACAGGTAAACAGTGCGTAGTTGTGGGACGTTCGAATATTGTCGGTAAACCGCAGGCAATGTTGCTTCTCCAGAAAAACGGTACTGTTACTATATGCCATTCCAAAACAAAGAACCTCAAGGAACTCTGCCTTACAGCTGATATTCTTGTTGTAGCCATAGGACGTGCAAAATTCATTACAGGCGATATGATTAAAGAGGGCGCAGTTGTTATTGACGTTGGTATGGACAGAGATGAAAACGGTAAATTATGCGGTGATGTTGACTTTGAATCCGCAAAGGAAAAAGCAAGTTATATAACACCTGTTCCGGGCGGAGTAGGACCTATGACAATTGCAATGTTGATGAAAAATACACTTACTGCTGCTAAAAAACAAGCAGGAATTGAGTAAAATGACGAAAATTAAATAATTAAGTAAAGAGTGCGGAAATTCCTGCACTCTTTTTTCACATTATTTCACAAATCAAACAACAATGTGAAAATTTTCACACAAATTATTTTTCAAAATTATATATTTATCTCAAATTAGTTTCACATAGGGCAATTATAATATAATCACAATAAAGATAACAAATAAACACCTGAAAGGAAAAGTGATTATTATGAATGAATATAATTTTGAAATAGTACCTATGGAGAACCCTGAAACACCTGAACCGAAAAAACCTAAGAAACATACAGGTCTTAAAATAACCGCATCACTTATGGCAATGGCACTTGTTTCAGCTGCTTCAATCGGAATTTACAGGCAAGTCGCTGAAGTCCCTGCACAAAATGCGGTTGTTACGGAGGAATCAGGCGAAAATATTGCTGAAGCTGATGCTATGGGTCTTATCCGTAACGAAAACGCTGATACTGCTGAACTCACAACGGAGCAGGTTGTTGAAAAATGCCTGCCGTCTGTTGTGGGAATCGAATCGCAATTCACAATGGCTACTGATAACAATAACGGCTATTTCTTTGGATTCAATATGCCTACTGAAAGCCAGTCTACCGGTACGGGAACGGGCGTTGTAATCACGAAAGACGGCTATATTGTCACGAATGCCCATGTAATTTACGACAGTCAGTACGGTGCAGGACTTGCGGATAATATTTCCGTACTCCTCAACGAAAACGAAAAATATGATGCTGAAGTCATCGGCTATGATACTGATTGTGACCTTGCTGTACTTAAAATTGACGCTGATAATCTCACACCTGCCGAATTTGGTAACAGCGACTCCCTTAAATTAGGCGAATCAGTTACAGCTATCGGTAATCCATTAGGTTTTGAACTTATGAATACTGTCACAAACGGTATTATTTCGGGATTGAACAGAAATATAACAATAAATGACAAATCAATGAACCTAATACAGACTAACTCCGCAATAAATGCAGGCAACTCAGGCGGACCTCTCATCAACAAATACGGTCAGGTTATCGGTATAAACTCCTCAAAAATGTCAAGCTCTTACGGTTACGGCGAGGCATCTATTGAGGGCATAGGTTTTGCTATACCGTCAAATGAAGTATCAGCTGTAGTTGATGACATTATGAAATACGGCTATGTTACGGGTAAACCGCAGTTAGGCATAAGCTGTCAGGACGTTACTGAAACTGTATCAAGAATGTACAATATGCCCATAGGAGTATACATTGTTGAGGTAACAGACGGAAGTGCTGCTGATAAGGCAGGCTTAAAATCGGGCGATATCATCACGGAAATTGACGGTGTTGAAGTTACGACTTCGGAGGAACTCACTGCTGAAAAGAACAAGCACAATGCAGGCGAATCGATTGAAATCACATATATGAGGAACGGCGAGGAAAATAAGACTTCCGTGAAACTCGATGAAGTTAAAAAATAAGCGCAATCTTGTATAAAATTTTAATTTATATGTTTTGCATAAAATAATTCTCCTTTTCAAACTGTTTTTAGATAGAATGAAGACCCCCTTTGCAATATTGCAGAGGGGTTTTCAGCTTGTAAAAAATCCCCTTTGCAATAATATACAAAGAGGATTTTTTACTATGAAATCAGAAATTTTATTCCAATGAGTATAAGAACAATACCGCCTGCAAATTCCGCTTTTTTCTCGTATTTACTGCCGAATCTGTTCCCGATTGCGACACCTGCAAGGCATACTGCAAATGTAATTGCGCCTATGATTACGGCTGAAAACAGCAGATTTGACTGATGTGCCGTGAAAATTATCCCTACAGCAAGCGCATCAATACTTGTTGCAACGGCGAGGAGAGTCAACTCCCTGAAATCAAGCCTGTACTCTGTAATTTCAAAGCCGTTTTCATTTTTCAGGACTTCGTATATCATTTTACCGCCGATAAATCCCAGCAGAACAAATGTAATAATACGGCTGTATGCGCTTATGAACGTACTGAAGCGATTCCCGAGGAAAAAGCCTATCATCGGCATAATCGCCTGAAATACGCCGAAAAACAATGCAGTCACAACAGTACCCTTGCAATCGATTTTTTTCATACTCAAGCCTTTGCACACTGAAACTGAAAATGCGTCCATAGCAAGACCGAGTGAAATAAGAATAAGTTCCGTAATACTCATATCAGAATAGCTCCTTTTTAGCTATTCTATGCAGGAATTACAACTTGTATTCCATAATGAAATCGTCCATAACATAGTTACAGCCTATATCAGTTACAGCGGTATCAGCCACAACAAAGCCTGTTTTTTTGTAAACGTCAACAGCGTGGTCATTATGTTTGTTGACCGTAAGATATACCCGTTTTTTGCCGATTTTCCGAGCTTCGTCAAATACTTTCGCCAGCATAAGGGAAGCGATACCTTTACCCCGTCTGCTTTTGTGGAGGTAGAGCTTACTCAGGAAAAATCTATCATCTGACTCAGGTTTTACGCCGATATATCCGCATAATTCGCCGTTATCACGTACTGCAAAATAGCTGTATCCCTGATTTTCGATTTGCTGAGTCATCGCCTCAAGCGACTGGAATTTTTCAACCATATAGTCAATTTGCCCGTTACTGATAATTCCGACGAAACATTCGTGCCATATTTCGTCAGCAAGTTCAGCAATTTGTCTTAATTCGGGGAGATATTTTACTTTTGTAATTTCGATATTATTCATCGTCCGGCATTTCCCAGTTATGATAAACGTTCTGCACATCGTCATTATCTTCGAGGTGTTCAAGTAAAAGATTCATCTTTTTAATATGTTCCTCGTCAGTAAGCGTTGTGTAATTTGAGGGAATCATTTCAGATTCAGCGGATATGACGTTGTAACCTTTAGCGGTAAGACCCTCACGGAGTGCGTGAAGATTTTCGGGAGCGCATTCGATTTCAACAGTTTCGTCTGTCACATCGAGGTCGTCGCCGCCGCATTCGAAAACGTCCTCCATAACAGTATCTTCATCAAGACCTGTATTTTCGAGGATAACGATACCTTTCTGCGTGAACATAAATGAAACACATCCCGTAGTACCAAGATTTCCGCCGAATTTGTCAAAATAATGACGTATATCCCCGGCAGTCCTGTTTTTATTATCGGTAAGGCATTCCACGATTACAGCAACACCGTTAGGACCGTAACCCTCATAAACCATATTTTCGTAGTTATTCTTATCCTCACCGCCAGCAGCCTTTTTAATTACACGCTCAATATTGTCGTTAGGGACGTTATTCGCTTTAGCCTTAGCGATAAGGTCACGGAGTTTGCTGTTATTATTCGGGTCGGGACCGCCTTCCCTTACAACAACAGTAATTTCCCTGCCTATTTTGGTGAAAATTTTACCTTTTACAGCATCAGTAGCTTCTTTTTTACGTTTAATATTATTCCATTTTGAATGACCTGACATTTTAATTTCTCCTTATTCTGAATAAATATAATTTTCATCTGAATCACGTCTGATTTTTTTCAGCTGATTTTTCTTGTTATCGTAGTGGTCAATAATAGCCACTAAAGACGCTCCGACAACAAAACCTACCGCAAAACTGACACATATACCGAGTGTAAATCTGTCAGCCGATTTTTCAGTATTTTTAATACATAATCTGTCCATAATTACGCTCCTTTTCAGTCAACTTCTGAAAACTTTTTCGGTAAAACAGTATTTGTTTGCCTGAATCAAGATTTTCAGAAATTTTTTTAATCTAATCAACGGAATCAACCGGAGTATTTTCTATAATAATTCCAAACAGTTCATTTATTCTTGCATTTCGCCCAAGCAGATACAGGTAGCCGAAAAGACTTTCCACTGCCGTAGCCTTTCTGTATTGAGCGGTATCAGCGTGTTTAGGGACTTTGTTTCCCGTTGCATTCCTGCCACGTTTCAACACAGCAAGTTCTTTTTCGGTAATATGCGGGAGAAGCACTTCATAAGCCAGCGATTGAAATTCCGCACAAACAAGCCTGATTTTAGCGGAATGGAGTTTCGCAACAGGCATATCCGCAATTTTTAGGAGATGTTCCCTCACGAGAGTATCATAGACGCTGTCGCCGAGGAAAGCAAGAGCAAGTGAGCCGTACATATTAACATCGTGTTCTGTTAAAATATTTTCGTGCATATCAGTAAACAAAGTCAAATTCAAACCCCTCAATATCTACAGTATCGCCCTCCTGAACTCCCATTTTCTCAAGTTCAGCAATAATTCCGCTGTTAATGAGGACTCGCTGGAAATATTGCAGAGATGAATAGTCATCAGGGTCAACAGTCCGCATAATAGGCTGAAGCCATTGAGCCCCGACGTAATATATGCCGTCCTCAAGAGTGATTTCGAATTTCCTGCCTGTCATATCATCGAGTTCAGCTTGCGGAATTGGTTCAGGTTCATATTCTCTTATTGGAGGGAGTGTATCGAGGACTTCTGTAATTTTTTTAACAAGTTCTTTTGTACCCTTAGTTGTTACGGCTGAAATGCAGAAAAACGGCATTCCCTGTTCCTCGATGAATTTACGGAAATCCTCAATTTGTTCTTCCGTAGCCATATCCGCCTTGTTAGCAACAACTATCTGCGGACGTTTTGCGAGTTCCTCGTTGAATTTTGCAAGTTCCTGATTTATAATCCTGAAATCGTCCTTTGGGTCACGCCCTTCGATTCCCGAAACGTCCACAATATGAACGATAAGCCGGCATCTTTCAACGTGGCGGAGAAATTCGTGACCAAGACCTACGCCGTCACCTGCGCCCTCAATAAGCCCCGGAATATCAGCCATAACGAACGATTTTTCCTCGTCAGCACGGACAACGCCCAATACAGGTGTGAGAGTTGTGAAGTGGTAATTTGCGATTTTAGGTTTAGCGGAACTCACAACCGAAATCAGTGTTGACTTGCCTACGTTCGGGAAACCCACAAGACCAACATCAGCTAAAAGTTTTAACTCCAAAGTCACCTCAAATTCCTCGCCCTGATAGCCGGGTTTAGCGAATCTCGGGATTTGCCTTGTGGAAGTCGCAAAATTGGAGTTACCCTTACCGCCCTGACCGCCTTTTGCAAGAATTTTCGGTTCATCTGTTGACATATCCGCCATAATACGTCCTGTTTTAGCGTCACGTATAAGCGTTCCCCGTGGGACTTTTATAATAAGCGGAGGGGCACTTTTCCCGGTACAATGCCTTGCACCGCCGTTCTGACCACGTTCGGCAACATATTTGCGTTTATAGCGGAAATCGATAAGCGTTGAGAAATTATCGTCCACTTGAAAAACAATATCGCCTCCACGGCCTCCGTCACCGCCGTCAGGACCGCCTGCTGCCACATATTTTTCTCTATGGAAAGAAACTGCGCCGTCACCGCCGTCTCCTGCCTTGATTTTTATTTTAGCCTTATCAACGAACATTTGTACCTCCCTGAATGGCTTTGTTTAACGAAAAATCCCAAGCAAAAGCTCGGGATTTATGACGCAATAAACTGCTTACTGTTCAGCGTAAACAGAAACTTTTTTACGGTCTCTGCCAAGACGCTCAAACTTAACCTTTCCGCTTATTGTAGCGAAGATAGTATCATCTGAACCGATACCTACACCAACACCCGGATGAATATGTGTACCTCTCTGGCGGACGATGATATTGCCTGCCTTTACGAACTGACCGTCAGCACGCTTTACGCCAAGTCTTTTTGATTCAGAATCACGGCCGTTCTTTGTAGAACCAACGCCCTTTTTATGAGCGAAAAACTGCATACTAATCTTGAACATGATTTACACCTCCGAAATAGTAATTTTGATTGTTTTAGGGAACTCCTCAAGAATCAGCTCAAAATGGTGCATAAGCTGTTTTATAATACGTGGAGACACATCATCGCCGACATTTTTAACAATACAGCTTACAGCACCGCTGTCAGTGCTTGTCTTTACACCTATTTTGAACTCGTAAAGAATATTCACGGTAAGCTGAACAGCTGAAGAAACTGCTGCACATACAATATCCCTGCCACGAGGTGCGTAACCCGTGTGACCGCTTATTCTGAATCCCGACAAAGTTCCGTTAGTCTTGTAAAACTCTGCTTTTACCATGATTAAGGATTAAGCCTTGATAGCTTCAATCTTTACCTGAGTGTAAGGCTGTCTATGACCCTGTTTTCTCTTTTCGCTTTTCTTGGGCTTGTAAGTGAAAACAGTGATTTTCTTGGACTTGCCATTTTTGATAACCTTAGCCTCAACAACAGCACCGTCAACGTAAGGAGTACCTACCTTGATACCGTCACCGCCGCCAACAGCGACAACTTTGTCAAAAGTAACGTTCTCATCAGCTTCAACTGCGAGTTTTTCGATGAAGATAACATCGCCCTCATTAACCTGATACTGTTTTCCGCCTGTTTCAATAACTGCGTACATTTCTGCACCTGCTTTCTTAAATAGACTCGCTGCGAAAGGCGTGGAGTATAACCACTTAAAAGACCTGTCTGCAAGCGGTATATATTATTTTATCACATTTTTTGAGATTTGTCAAGTCTTTTTCTGAAATTTTTTTGAAAAATTACCAGACTTTATAATTTTCGCTGCCTACTTTATAAGCAGTACCCGGAACGAACAAATCTTTTGGTTCGTGACCCTGTTCCTTGTTTACTTTCCTGAGTTCCCTGAAAGCTACGCTGTTCATTACAATTTTCTGCACATCTTCCTGCGGAGGTCTTGAGTTAAGGAATTCTATCATAACCTGCTGAATATAGAAGTAGGAACGGAGTTGTGTTTTCTTAAATTCAATCCTGTTATCGCCGTCAATAAGGAAAAGGCTGTCGCCCTCCTGATAACCCAGTGTCATTTTTGCAAGGATTTCGGGGATAAATATTCTTACTTCTGCCGCAATATCCTTATTTCCTGCGATTTCATCGAGTTCTTCCGCCATTTTAAGGTACTCGTCACGGTTAGTTATTTTAACCATTCTCTTGAGAGCCTCTCTTGCCGTATTCATTACGACTTCCTTCTTGAACGGGCATTTATCCTCGTCACGCTGTACGAAAATAGCATACTGTTTTTCGCAGAGGAATCTGTCAGATGCGTCCCATGTATCGATATACGGCTTATACGGTCTTGACAATTCTCCGCATACTGAACCATTCACACGGACTTCGATAATCTCACGGTCTTTGTGTTTTGCGAGGTAGATTCTCACCCAGTAGTACTTTTTCGAACCAAGATATTTCGGTATCTGATTAATTATTCCGTTGATAAGCATAACGGGCTTTTCGTCAGGTGAAGTGCCTATTCTTACGATTGATTGTGCATACATATCAAAATCATAGTGCTGATTGAGGAATGTAACCGGTATATGAATAGGATTCTTTTTGAACATCGACTGGTCAAGCGGATGCCATACTGCTCCATAGAAAATATCAGCAGCCATTTTTGCGGCTTCTTCAGGTGTCTGACCTTGTGAGTCCACAGGTTCAATCAACGGTTCATCGAAATCATCGTGTTCAACAATGAAAAGTGCCTGAAGAAGTTTCACGTTTTCCTTATCCTCAGTTTTACCGATTTTTACATCAATTGTGAAACCTCTCGGCATAATGATACAGTTATCGTACAGTGTGCCGTTGAGTTTCTCGTTGAGTGCAGTGAGTATCCCCATTTTGTAGTCAAATTCCTTTACAGCAGGTGCTTCAGCATCTCCCTGATTTTTTTTCTTGAATAATGCCAATTTTATCTTCTCCTTTATAATAAAATTTTATGTGCAGAACCGCACAAAATCCGCAAAAAATTCGCAGACTTTGTGTGATACTGCTGTAACCGGTTTCCGGGGAATGTCACCATTCCCCTTTTCGCCGGTATTATGCGTTATTTCGTGAACTGTACGGCTGTCCAGCCCTCTTTTATGCTGACGTTCTGTTTTATAAAGCCGACGCTCTCCATTGCTGTTATGACTTCGTCCATACGCTCCTCTATTATGCCCGAAATTATAAGTATTCCATCATTTTTCAGGTAACGCACAAAATAGTCTTTCATTGCAATAAGAACATCTGCTACAATATTCGCCGTAATTATGTCGTACTTTTTGTCTATTTTGACGGCAAGTTTCTCGTCTGTAAGGATATTGCCGAAAAATGTCTTGTATTTACCCTCAGGAATGTTATTTTTCAACGCATTTTCTTTTGCCGTTTTTACAGCGTTTTCCTCAATATCAACGGCAACGGCGTTTTCCGCACCAAGAAGTACGCCTGCTATTGACAGGATACCGCTTCCGCAGCCCATATCAAGCAGTGAATCACCGTCGTTTATGCAATTTTGCAGAAGTTCAAGACAAAGTCTTGTTGTGTGATGCTGTCCCGTCCCGAAACTCGATGCAGGGTCAATTTCGAGAATAATACGTCCGTCATCGTTGCTGTAATCTTCCCACGAGGGCTTGACCGCAAGTTTTTCTCCCACTTTGAACGGCTTGAAATACTGTTTCCAGTTATTCGCCCAATCCTCCTCACGTATATTCGAAAGTTCAGCCTCCAAACGTCCGTATATCTTCTTTTTGTCAGCGGATTTCATCTCCGTAAGCATTGACTTTATCGACAAAAGCATATCTGCACCCTGATTATTGCACGGCAAATACACTGTTACACAAGTTTCACATTCCGCAAGACCCATCAAGTCCTCATCGATATAGTCCCATTTGCCCTCCTTATTTTCAAGAAATTCCTTGAAATCTTCAGAATCCCTGATGACAAAGCCTTTTATGCCTATGTCCATAAGTTTTGCGCAGAGTATTTCGATTCCGTCAGCAGTAGTATATATATTGACTTCTGTCCATTCCATTCTGTTCAGCCTCCGTTAATAGTTATTGTTAATTGTCTGAATGAACACGATAACGTCACCTGAATCAACATTTCCGTCACCGTTTATATCAGCCGCACTCAATTCTCCTGCTGAAAGAGTTGACACTCCGTCAGGAAGGAGTTTTTTCTGCTGTAAATACGTGTTAAGCAATGCTACATCATATTTGTCAACAACACCGTCATTATTTATGTCACCTTTTATCTGTTCAACTTTTTCAGTTTCAGTCAGAAAACTTACGTCAACCCAACCCGTGAAGTCGTTCGACTCAACAAGCCCGTAATTACCTGCGCATTCCGAAATATTTATTACATTGCCTGCTGAAAGCGTTGCTGAAACACTTCCGCCATCAATTTCAGAGTACACATTAACCGGTTCGTCATTCTGCACAAAATATTCGTTTGGTGTCGCCTGAATTTCTGTAGCATTTACGTCTGTATTCAGATTTTCTGTAAAGTTTACGTCTGTATCAGGATTTTCTGTAAATATATTTGTGTCTACAGTTATTGTAGTATTTCCGTCAGTATGTGCAGAAGGATTTTTGCCTTTAAGCATCCAGTATTCGCCTTGTAAGCCGTCAGGGTAAACCGTATAAAGGTCAGTATTCTGATTAGCCGGGTCACTCATAACAATGCTGTCATCGTCGTTTATGCCCTGAATATAAACCCAGTGCCAACCGCCGTAAGATGTATTTACTCTTGCGATTATATACCAGCCTTCTTCCGTCATCGTTCTGATTTCGTCTGCTACAGCTGTTTTTTCTGTATCTGCAAAGTAGTCGTCCTTACCCCACTCAATCTGCGGTATAAGCTGTTGAATTGTTCCCCAGCTTGCGATTGCTCCGCCCGATGTGAAGCCGTTTACGCTTGTGTAGGCGTTGGCGAGTACAGACGGATTGAATTGCTCTATATCTGTAATCCCCATATTTGCCATTGCAGTATCATCGATTGAATCCGAATCAACTGCCATTATTGCAAGCGATGTGAGCAGACAGCCTGAACTCCCGATATTTGAGTAGCCCATTGGTGTACTGCTCCAGCGTTCGTCAATCTGTTTCCATGAAAGATACTCGTCGTATATTGAAACGCTTTCTGAAACTTCTTCTGATGTACCGTATTCTGTATAATCCGCCATTGAAGTGGTAGGTATAATAAAGCATAATGACATTACAAATGCCGAAATTGCACTAAAAAATTTCTTTCCTGAGTTACGTTGGTAATGCAGGTTCTGCATTGGTATCAACCTCCTTAAAATTAAACGATTTTACTTTTTGCGTATGAATTTCTGCTTTCTATGTTCCTTACGGGTTTCACGAAGTTTAACCCAAGCAGAAATATACTCCCTCATAACCGTTGCCTTGTCGTTTTCTGTAAGCTCTGCACCTCCATATTCTGCCCTGTCGAAAAGCGCTGCTGTACCTGAAATATCCGCACCTGACACCAGTTTAACAGTTTCCTCAGCCTCGTGAGAAGTATCGGAAACAGGTATCCTGTACAGACGGCAGATACGGTGCATAACACCTGCAACTGCTTCATTGGGACTTCGGCGATTGTTTATAATTTGGAAAAATTTATGTGAAAGAACAGGATAAGCCAACATAAACAGGAGCAGTACAACACATACTCCAAGTATCGCTATTCCTGCCTTTGACAACAAACTTGATGCTTGTCTTTCGTCATCGTTTTCCCGAACGCTGTCCGCTGTCATTGTAGGTTCAAATGATACCCAGCCAAAGCCTTTCATATAGAGTTCAGGGAATCCGTGCGAATCTCTCGCTGTTATGACGTACATATCATCACTTCGGCTGTTTTCATATTTCGTCTGCATATTGAAACCCTCGCAATAACGTGCAGGAATACCTGCGGCTCTCGCAAGAAGTGTCATTGCTGTTGCGTATTCGTAACATACACCTCTTTTCGTATCGAACAGGAAATCTTCAGCATTTTCACCGACTTCCTTACGGTAATCCAAATCATATACATAGTCATTCTGTATGAAATACCATTCAAGAGCTTTTGCCTTATCGTAATCCGACTCAAGTCCTGCTGTAATTTCCTGCGCAAGATTATATATTTTATCATTACCGCCGTAATCAAGCAGAACTCTCTCAAAAGAATTGTAGTTTATGTTGACATCAAGCACATCTTTATAATGCAGAAGTTCCTCATTATTCGCCTGATTTGTAATTTCATCGCTGATTATCCTGTACGCCTCATCAAGCATTGCCTGATAATCGGCATTCTTAGCGATTGTATCTATAAGTGCCTTATTTTCGGGATTCTCAAAAAATCCATCAGGCATATAGCTGTATGTGAAATTTTCGTTATATTTGAAAGACGATTCACTGCTGATACTCGTTACTGCTCCGGAGTGCGAAAGCAGCATATTATCAGTGTATGAGCTTTCAAGCAACTGCCTTGCACTCTGCGGGACAGGAGTTCTTGTGCCTGCCTGATACGAGGAAAATACACTCATTTCACGGAGTTCAGGGTAAACGGGTTCATAGCCTGCGTATTCGGTCAGTCCGTATGTATCCGCAAAATCACTGTCAATTCCCGCAACGTAAAGCAATACGTCACATAATTCCGCATTCATCGGTATATCGAACGGCTGACCTTCTTTAACGTAGCAATTATCGTCATTTTCGTCATTTATCGTCCACGAATCTGTTTTATAGTCATATGTCGAAAAAGTTGTCGTTTTTAACCTGAGATTTTCAGGTGACCTTGCGTAATAAATCGGTATATCGCTCATTTGCCCTCTGAATTGCTGTCCTGATGCTGTATCACGGAAAACATTCAGCATTGCGTTCAGTCTGTCAGTGAATGCATCAGCATTGATAAGCGTTTCGAGAATTGTCCTGTCCGCCTCAACAGCAGGTTTCGGGATAATTGACGCTATTATAGCAAAAATCGCCGTGAAAATAATTCCCGATTTCCACGATTCAAATTTGTCAACGACAACAACGTCTTTATTTTCGCTTAACTGCCTGAAGTACACCATAAATATGATGTACCCTACAGCAAGGGCAATTATATACCGTGTAGGCATTTCCTCATATTCTTTCGCATATATCGCAAACGGTATAATCATTATGAGGAATGTCATAAATACTCTGTACTGCACTCTCGTGAAAAAATATAGTACAGATGCCATAAATATAAAGAAAAATACGAACATTGCAAGTGTATACCACTTGTTGTACTGTAGCGAATCCTGCGGAGTGATAAACCACAACATAAATGATATAGGGTAATTTTCAGTACCCTTGTTGACAATCCGCCCGAATACGTTCAGGAATAAAAACGCTACTACTATATAAGCTGTTCCGCCTATAATCTTATGTTTTTTCATATAATCAAACAGTCTGAATATAATCCAGCCCATAACATACGCCATTATACCGTAAGTCAGCGTAAGTTCCTCACGGTAATGGAACATTATGGACGACATAATTATAGCGGTGTACACAAGTACAGGGTCGGCGAGTGTCCGTATAAGAAAATCTTTTAATCCGCTTTTATTTTTAACAGTTTCAGTCATATTTTTATACCTGCTTGAAATTATTATCGCCGTCAAGATACCACATCGGTAAATCGGTAAGATTACGGCTTTCTGCGGAAATCCCGATAAGACTTGCATTGTCCTTGTCCTCAAGCGTCGAAACAACAGCAGATATTTCCTCATTGCAGTCAGTCGAGGCGATTACGCACGCACAAGCTGATGTATTTGCTATATTTATGCGCCTGCCGGGGATTATTTTTGTCGCAAGAACTTTCAGCAAAAGCTGAGGAGGATAGTCAGGGTTGTCAACACTCTCCGAAAGCAATTCTCCGCTTGCGCCATAATACACGAAAGTACACGCTATCCCCTGATTTATGAGGAGTGCCACAAGACCGAATACTGATGAAATCAGCTTTTCCTCGTCAGCAATCACTTCTGACGGCTTAGAATCAGCATTTCTGTACAAATCAAGGGCAATTACGGGCTGAACAGATGCAACAGCCTCGTCAAGTCTCACCATAAGTTTATCTTTTTTAGTTGATAATTTCCAGTTTATGCGTTTCAGAGCATCGCCCTGAACATATTCACGGTGTTCATAGCCGGGAGCTGTATTCGCTGAAAAAAGCAATGCAGAACTGTTGTTTTCCTCGTCGTCGCTTGTGAGTACGGAATCGGCTATACTGCGGAAAAGTTTCGATGATGACTGTATCTGCGGTATTTCGGGGATTACTCCCACGCTTTTAGGTAACGGCAAATCGTTTTTGATTTTGAATTTAACAAAGCCGAGAAATCCGCATGAATAAACTGAACTCACCGATATTTCACCGTTTCCGCCTGTATTGGCATTCACCTGATATGTGAAAGTCTTTTTATCGGTTCCTGCAAGCGATAATTTGTATATGCTTTTTTCCTGACCGAACACCTCACTTGCATATGTGTTAATTTGCACAATTCCAAGCGGAAATCTGCCGTCTTTTTCTACAGTCACCTTGACAGTAAGTTTACTGTTTTTTTTGACATATCCGTCACAATCAAATTCAACTCTTATTCTTTTACGGGAATAAAGTGCGAAAATCAGGGAAACTACAGGTGCAAACAGCACAAACGCCGTAAGAATTACACCAATTTCGCCGTCCATATAAAAAGTAAATATATATAACAAAAATACTACTGCAAGCGGTGATATAAGTTTTAATATTTTCTTCATATTGTTATCCCATTTTACTATTTCATTGACGGTACGGGAACAGTATCAAGTATATGTTTCACATACTCCTCAACTGTACCAAATTCGCTTTTGCCCTGCGGTGAAAGTATTATTCTATGGGCGAGGACTGATACCCCGCAATTCTTAACGTCATCGGGCGTAACATAGTCCCTCTCATATATGTAGGCGAACGCTTTCGATGCCTTGTAAAGTGCTATGCTTCCTCTCGGACTTATTCCTAAAGTAGCATTTCTGTCGTTGCGTGTGGAAGTGACAATATCTATCACATACTGCTTGACTTGTTCTGTAACACGTACATTCCGCACTTCCGCCTGCATTTCAAGTATCTCATCAATCGTTATTGCCGGTTTATCGATGTTGTTGATAGGATTCTGCATTTCAGTTCTTTCGAGTATTTTCAATTCCTCCGCCGGTGCAGGATAACCCATTGACAATTTCATAAAAAATCTGTCCATTTGTGCTTCCGGGAGGTGAAATGTTCCGTATGTTTCAACAGGATTCTGAGTTGCCATTACAAGGAACGGTTTTGGTAATTTATGAGTTTCGCCGTCCATTGAAATCTGCCGTTCTTCCATTGCCTCAAGAAGTGCGGACTGTACTTTCGGGGAGGCACGGTTGATTTCGTCAGCAAGCAGGAAATTACACATTACTGCGCCGTCACGGTAAATAAATTCGCCTGATTTTGTGTCAAGCATTGTAAAGCCGGCAATATCAGACGGCATAACGTCCGGAGTAAGCTGTATACGATTGAATTTCCCGCCGACTGAACGTGACAATGCTGTTATGAGCTGAGTTTTACCGACACCGGGAACATCTTCCAGAAGAATATGACCCTCGCATAACATTGCGGAAAGCAGTTTTATAATTGTATCATCTTTGCCGACGATTACTTTTTTAATTGAATCAGCAATAAGATTTACTTTACTATTCATATTTCACCTCGAAAGACTTGAGATTTTTTTATTGTACAAAATTATCCACTGCTTATATTATAACATATAAATTTTAATATTACAAGAGTTTTTACAAAATAATTACAAAATAAATTTATTTATTATTTACAATTTTTATAAAATAAATTTGTTCAATAAACAAAAAAGCGGTACCGCAATCAGCACCGCTTTTGGTAAATATATATTACTTAATCATCTTTGCAACTTCATCTGCAAGATTATCTTCCTTTTTCTCTACACCTTCGCCACGTTCGTAACGAATAACGTCAACAACTTTTATTGAACCGCCGAGTTTCTTAGCTTCTGCATCAACATAGCCCTGTACTGTCATCTTGTCATCTTTAACAAAAGCCTGTTCAAGCAAACAATTTTCGCTGTAGTATTTGCCGACTTTACCCTCTGCAATCTTAGCTTTTACAGCATCAGGCTTGCTTGCCATTTTGGGGTCTTCAGCCATTTGTGCGATGATGATTGACTTTTCGTGTTCGAGTACATCAGCAGGAACGTCTTCACGTCTGATATAAGTTGCATTAAGTGCAGCGGACTGCATTGCAACGTCTTTTCCCACTTCAGCGACTTTCTCAGCAGGCAGGTCAGTGTCGAGTTTAACCATAACGCCGATACTTCCGCCATTGTGGATATATGATGCAAGTACGCCTTCCATTCTTACGAAACGGCGGATAACGATATTTTCTCTTATCTTCATTCCTGCGAGTTCAGTGAGTACTTCGCCGACTGTTGTTGTACCTCCGCTTATTGTTTCAGCCTTGAGAGCCTCAACATCAGCAGGATTCTTTTCTATAATTGTATTTGCAACTGCACTTACAAAGTTCTTTATATCGTCTGTATTTGCGGCAAAATCAGTTTCAGTGTTTACTTCGAGGAGTACGCCTGTATTACCGTTTACAACTGCTGTAACGATACCTTCAGCAGCAGCACGTCCGCTTTTCTTTGCCTGAGTTGCAAGACCTTTCTCTCTAAGAAATTCGATTGCCTTGTCCATATCGCCGTCATTAGCCTCAAGTGCCTTTTTGCAGTCCATCATACCGACACCTGTTGACTTCATAAGCTCTTTAATTTCAGCAACGGAAACTTTTCCCATTGTAATTACCTCCTAAAATTAGTATTATCCGCAAAAACCCGAATGCAAAAAGTATTCGGGCTTTTGATTGTTTTTTGATTATTCAGCCTGAGTTTCTTCAGCAGTTTCCTCTTCGGGAACAGCCTCTTCAACTACAGCGTCATCGCCCTGTCTGCCCTCGATAACGGCATTTGCGATTGTACCTGCAATAAGTTTTACTGCACGGATAGCGTCGTCATTGCCGGGGATTACGTAATCAACGTCATCAGGGTCGCAGTTTGTATCGACGATTGCGACAATCGGAATACCGAGCTTTTTAGCCTCTGCAACTGCTATTTTTTCCTTGCGTGGGTCAACAATAAAGAGTGCTGCCGGGAGTTTCTTCATTGTCTTGATACCGCCGAGGAATTTTTCAAGTTTCTCAATTTCAAGGTTCAGCTTAACAACTTCTTTTTTCGGGAGAAGGTCAAAAGTACCGTCTGATTCCATTGTATGGAGCTGTTCAAGTCTTTTGATTCTTGTCTGGATTGTCTTGAAGTTTGTAAGCATACCGCCAAGCCATCTTGCGTTTACATAATGTGCGCCTGCTCTTGTTGCCTCTTCCTTAACAGAATCACCAGCCTGTTTTTTAGTACCTACGAAAAGGACTTCTCCGCCGTTAGCTGTAATGTCACGCACGAACATATAAGCCTCTTCGAGTTTTTTTACAGTTTTCTGAAGGTCGATGATGTAGATACCGTTTCTTTCAGTGAAGATATACGGTGCCATTTTTGGGTTCCAGCGTCTTGTCTGATGTCCGAAGTGAACACCTGCTTCAAGAAGCTGTTTCATTGAAACTACTGCCATTATTGCAGTCCTCCTTAAATTTGGTTTTTTAATCCTCCACGGTATTTATATTACGGGCAACACTGATTAAATCAATGCACCGGTCCGTAAAAATATCCGTGTGCGAATTGCTTTAATATTATACCATATTTTGCTGTTTTTTTCAATATGCTATTCAAATAATTTTTTGGGATTTTTGCCTCTCGAATTTGTGCATATTGTCAAATTTGTACCGTCAACAAGAATAATGTCACTGCCGATGACTTTTATTGAACTGCACGGTATTTCCGTATCGCTTTCACGCCCGAAAAGCCCGAAAAATCTGTAACCGCCGTAAATCAGCAGTGACAGGACTGCCGAATTATCCGTATTTATGCGTATATCATCGATATAGCCCAGTCTTTCGCCTGTTTTCACGTCAATTACTTCTTTGGATTTCAACTCGTCAAGACTGCATATCATAGCCATTCACCTCTGTTATTTATATATAAAAGGTTATGGTTTTACGCCTGACCATTATTCAATTATTTTTTCTTTTTAGCAAGTACACTCAGTACAATTGCAATAATAACTGCCGCTGCAACTACAAGCAGAAGCGGTATAAGCGGGAAATCATCGCCTGTTGCAGGTGCCTGCGCAAGAAGTGCAAGAATACTCATCATAATTTTGTCCTCCTGAATTTTTAGTCTGTTTATTTGTTTATAAATACTATTTTACCACATTTCATATGATTTGTCAAAAAAATAAAGCCGTTTTTATTTTATGCACTATTTACATATATTAAAGTCACATATTTTTGTATAAATTTAACAATCTTTTGATAAATGCTGAAACTCTATTGAAATTTACAGAAAAATGGTGTATAATTTTGTATATAGCCTGTTTTATATAAAATTATAATTAAGTGGTTTTTATAAATATATTTGATTAGTTAGGAGTTGTTACTATGCGACTTGTTACACGTTCGGATTTTGACGGACTTGCTTGTGCTGCATTACTTAAAGATGTCGGTGTCATTGACCACTGGAAATTCGCTCACCCTAAGGATTTACAGGACGGTCTTATTGAAATCAACGAAAATGATTGCCTTGCAAATGTTCCATTTGTTGAGGGCTGTGGTCTCTGGTTCGACCACCATTCAAGCGAATTTGAAAGGAATCAGCTTGAGGGTAAATATAAGGGCGAAAGCCGTATCACTCCCTCTTGCGCAAGAATTATCTACGAATACTACGGCGGTGAGGAACGTTTTGCACATTACGACGATATGATGACTGCTGTTGATAAAGTTGACAGCGGTAATCTCACCCGTGAGGAAATTCTTAACCCTGAAGGCTGGATTCTTATCGGTTTCCTTATGGACCCACGTACAGGTCTCGGCAGATGGCGTAATTTCACTATTTCCAACTACCAGCTTATGGAAAAACTTATCGACTGTTGCCGTACAATGAACACTGACGAAATTCTTGCTTTACCCGATGTCAAGGAAAGAATTGAAGTTTATTTCGAACAGACCGAAAAATTCAAGGAAATGGTCAAGGCTCATACCCGTATCGAAAAAGATGTCATAATTACCGATTTACGTGGAGTTGACCCCATTTATTCAGGAAATCGTTTTCTCATATACAGCCTTTACCCTGAACAGAATATTTCTGCGTGGATTGTAAACGGTAAGGGCGGTAAAGGTTGCAGTGCAGCTGTTGGTTACTCTATTCTGAACCGCACTTCCAACGTAAACGTCGGCAGTCTTATGCTGAAATACGGCGGAGGAGGTCATAAAGCTGTCGGTACTTGCCAGTTTTCGGACGAAAATATGGATACTGAACTCCCGAAAATGCTTGATGAACTCGTGAATTATTCAGGCTGATACATCCGATATATATGCCATAGCTTAATGCTATGGCATTTTTATTACTAAAAAATCCCTGCACTTTTAAGGTACAGGGATTTTATCGTCTTTAACAGCAATAAATTACTTGTTAGCAATTGCAGCCTGTGCAGCAGCAAGACGTGCAATCGGAACACGGAATGGTGAGCAAGATACATAGTCAAGACCAATCTTGTGGCAGAACTCAACAGATGTCGGGTCGCCACCGTGCTCACCGCAGATACCGCAGTGGAGTTTATCGTTTACAGGTTTACCGAGTTTGATAGCCATTTCCATGAGTTTGCCGACACCAGTCTGGTCAAGTTTAGCGAATGGGTCATTCTCGAAAATCTTCTTGTCGTAGTAAGCGTTGAGGAATTTGCCTGCGTCATCACGTGAGAAACCGTATGTCATCTGTGTGAGGTCGTTTGTACCGAAACAGAAGAAGTCAGCATTTGCAGCGATTTCGTCAGCTGTAAGAGCAGCACGTGGGATTTCAATCATTGTACCAACTTCATATTCAAGGTCAGCACCTGCGGCAGAGATAACAGCATCAGCAGTTTCAACAACAATCTTCTTAACGAACTTGAATTCTTTTACGTCGCCAACAAGCGGAATCATAATTTCAGGCTTTACATTCCAGTCAGGGTGATTCTTCTTGACGTTGATAGCAGCCTTGATAACAGCATTTGTCTGCATTTTAGCGATTTCAGGGTAAGTTACAGCAAGACGGCAGCCTCTGTGACCCATCATCGGGTTAAATTCGTGAAGGCTTGAAATGATGTTCTTGATTGTTTCAACAGATTTGCCCTGAGCCTCAGCAAGAGCCTTGATGTCCTCTTCTTCTGTGGGAACAAATTCGTGGAGAGGCGGGTCAAGGAATCTGATTGTAACAGGATTACCCTCAAGAGCCTCGTAGAGAGCCTCAAAGTCAGCCTGCTGCATAGGTTCAATCTTAGCAAGAGCAGCTTCTCTTTCTTCAACTGTATCTGAGCAAATCATCTCACGGAATGCAGCGATTCTTGACGGGTCGAAGAACATATGCTCTGTACGGCAGAGACCAATACCTTCAGCACCGAGTTCACGAGCCTTTTTAGCGTCAGCAGGTGTATCAGCATTAGTTCTTACCTTGAGTGTTCTGAATTCGTCAGCCCAGTTCATAATTCTCTCAAATTCGCCTGCAATCTGTGCGTCAACAGTTTCGATAACGCCGTCGTAGATATTACCTGTTGTACCGTCGATTGAGATATAGTCGCCCTCAACAAATGTTTTTCCGCCGAGTTCGAATTTCTTTTCAGCCTCATTGATTTTGATGTCACCACAGCCTGATACACAGCATTCGCCCATACCACGTGCAACAACAGCAGCGTGTGATGTCATACCGCCACGGACTGTAAGAATACCTTGTGCAGCTTTCATACCTGTGATGTCTTCAGGTGAAGTTTCAAGACGTACAAGAACAACTTTTTCGCCTTTACCAGCCCATTCAACTGCATCATCAGCAGAGAATACGATTTTACCGCAGGCAGCACCGGGTGATGCGCCAAGACCTTTACCGATAGGAGTAGCTTTCTTGAGAACAGCAGTATCAAACTGTGGGTGAAGAAGTGTATCGAGGTTACGTGGGTCAATCATTGCAACTGCTTCTTCAGGAGTTTTCATACCTTCGTCAACAAGGTCGCACGCAATTTTAAGAGCAGCCTGAGCAGTTCTCTTACCGTTTCTTGTCTGGAGCATATAGAGCTTTCTGTTTTCAACAGTAAATTCCATATCCTGCATATCGTGGTAGTGATTTTCAAGTGTCTGGCAAACTTCAACGAATTGTGCATAAGCCTCCGGGAAAGTTTCAGCCATCTGTGCAATAGGCATAGGAGTTCTTACACCTGCAACAACGTCTTCGCCCTGTGCATTTGTGAGAAATTCGCCCATAAGTTTCTTTTCGCCTGTAGCAGGGTCACGTGTGAATGCAACGCCTGTACCGCAATCGTCGCCCATATTACCGAAAGCCATTGACTGTACGTTTACAGCAGTACCCCATGAGAAAGGAATATCGTTATCACGTCTGTAAACGTTAGCTCTCGGGTTGTCCCATGAACGGAATACAGCCTTTATAGCACCAACAAGCTGTTCTTTCGGGTCGTCAGGGAAATCAACGCCGATTTTGCTCTTATATTCAGCCTTAAATTGTGTAGCGAGTTCCTTGAGGTCATCAGCAGTGAGTTCAACGTCTTGTGTAACGCCTTTTTTAGCTTTCATTTCGTCGATGAGTTCTTCGAAATATTTTTTGCCGACTTCCATAACAACGTCAGAATACATCTGGATAAATCTTCTGTAGCAGTCCCAAGCCCAGCGAGCGTTACCTGATTTTTCAGCGATAGCGTTTACAACAGTTTCATTAAGACCAAGGTTGAGGATAGTATCCATCATACCCGGCATTGAAGCTCTTGCGCCTGAACGTACGGAAACGAGGAGCGGATTTTCCTTGTCGCCGAATTTTTTGCCTGTAACGCCTTCCATTTTTGTGATGTACTCATTGATTTCAGCCATAATCTCGTCTGAGATACCGCCGTCCTCGTAATACTGAGTACAAGCCTCTGTTGTGATTGTGAAGCCCTGTGGAACAGGAAGACCGATGTTGGTCATTTCAGCAAGGTTAGCACCCTTACCGCCGAGAAGTTCTCTCATTGTTGCGTTACCTTCTGAGAAAAGGTAGCAGTATTTTTTTGCCATTGGTATATACCTCCGTTTTTATACTTTACCGAAAGAGATGTAAGCGCACACTCTCTCGACTTATATATATTATACCATACTTTACTAAAAATTACCATATACAATAAGGCAAAAATTAAGCGTTGATTTTGTAGCACTTTGCACAAAAGAATTGAGATAATAGACTTTTTTATTAAAATCGTCGTGCAAATATTTTTTATTATTTTAAGACTTTTTCAATCATTTATGTTATAATATAATTAAAAGAATTTGTATTATGATTCAGTTTGATTAAAAAATTTATGAAAAGGGGAATGTGCTATGAAAATACTTGTCGTGGAAGATGAAATGCAGTTAGCTGATGCTTTGTCTGAATTGTTAAAAAGAAATATGTATTCTGTTGATACATTTTACAACGGCATTGACGGTCTGGATAATGCACTCACGGGAATCTACGACTGCATTATACTTGACATTATGATGCCGGGTATGAACGGGATTGAAGTACTCAGCAATTTACGCAGGGAAAAAATAAATACTCCTGTACTGTTGCTGACGGCGAAAAGCGAAATCGATGACAAAATCAACGGACTTGATTGCGGTGCTGACGACTACCTCACGAAACCGTTTGTTACAGGCGAACTACTTGCGAGAGTGAGAGCGTTGACCCGGCGTAAAGGCGAACTTGTTGACGAAAACAAATTTGAGTACAAAGGACTGGAGTTACATAAGAACACTTGTTCTATAAGCTGCAAAGGCAATGATATGAAATTAAGCCTGAAAGAATACTACATAATGGAAATGCTTATTGCAAATCACGGGCAGATTCTCCCGAAAGAACGCATTATAGAGAAAATATGGGGTTGTGAGAGCGATGTGGAATACAATAACATAGAAGTGTATATATCATTTCTGCGTAAAAAAATAGCATCTGTTATGGCTGATGTGCAGATTAAAACTGCACGTGGTATCGGCTATTTCCTTGAGTAAGCAGGTGATTTTATGTTCAGGAAAGTCCAGCTTAAATTTTTCGGCATAATAACTGCTATTCTCATCGCTATATTTATCGCACTTCTCAGCGGTATAAATATAATTATGGATATGCTTATGGAACACCAGACAGATGTTGTCCTCGAACAAGTTGCCTCAGGTGTGGAATACAACAGCGAAACTAACAGGTTTACTTTTATGAATCCGCATAAAAATAATGAACCCCGTGAATTTGAAGCACCAACTCAGAAGCCCGAAACTACTGCTGCTGCAAGCGAAAAGGCGGTTACTCAAAATAAAACAGAATCGGCGACTGCCGGAACTCCTGACGAAAATACTGCGCCTGTTGAAACAAAAACAAATTCGCCTGAAACTGTTCAGGAAACAGAAATCCCGCCGACAGAAGAACTCCCGACAACGCCCGTGACTGATTCCAAAACTGAACAACCGCCGACAGAACTCGAAACTCCTGAACCGTCTGAACCTGCTGATTTCCCTGACGAGGAAGAATGGCAGAATCCTCCTCCGTGGGAAGAACGTCCCACTAAATCCGAACAGGATTGGGAAGAGGAATGGGAATGGGATAAGCCTGAACGCAATCCTGAACAATATCAGGATTGGGACGACGGCAGGGCTCACCCTGACCACGAAATCTGGAGAGAAAACGGGTTTATGCCTACTGCTGATACAGGGAATATCCCTGTACTTGACGGGTACACCGTGACGGACGGTGATAAACCGCCGATTCCGCCTGATGACACTTTCAAGAGGGATTTCGTTGAACCTGTACCAAAATCGATAAATTCAATTGATTTTTTTGTGATTATGGCTGATGAAAACGGCGAATATCTTGCTTCACTCAACAATGACGATATGACTGAAGAAACTGCACAAGCTTATATAACGCAAATCCTCAATAACAAGGAAAAATCAGGTATGGCTGATAATTACAGTTTCTGTACGGAGAAAAAAAATAATGGTACTGTTATAGTGCTGACGGACAAAACGGCTGAAATGAATATTATGCATAAGTTAAAACGTACAACTATTATCGTCGGTATCATCAGTATAATTTTCCTGTCAGTCGGTGCGTACTTCATAAGCGGGATTATTGTCCGCCCGATTAAAGATACTTTCGAGAAACAAAAACAGTTTATTTCGGACGCAAGCCACGAATTGAAAACGCCCTTGACCGTAATATCCGCCAATGCTGATGTTCTTTACGGGGAAATAGGCGAAAATAAATGGCTTAACTATATTCAGGACCAAGCAGGCAGAATGAATGTTCTTGTAAATGATTTGCTTAGTCTGACACGCCTTGAAAATAAATCAAATAACTTTGTTCAGACGGAATTTAATTTAAGTCAGGCGATTGTCAACACTGCTCTGCCTTTTGAGTGTCAGGCTTTTGAATCAAATAAAAACTTTGTACTTAATATTGATGATGATATTTCAGTTTACGGAAGTGAACAGCATATTAAGCAAATGGCAGGTATTTTTATCGACAATGCCTTGAAATATTCCAAAGACGGCGGTACTGTACGTGTTTCGCTCACGAAAGAGGACGGTAAAACTGTATTTTCCGTGTATAATACCGGTTCAGGCGTGAAAGAAGAAGATAAATACAGGATTTTTGAACGCTTCTACAGGAGCGATGAGTCCCGTAACCGCTCTACAGGCGGGTACGGTTTAGGGCTTGCTATCGCTAAATCTATCATCGATAAGCATAAATTCAAAATAGAAGTCGAAAACGATGAGGGCAAAAGTATCTGCTTTATAGTTAAAATGTAAAACAAAATCCGCACATTTCATTTTTGTGCGGATTATCTCATTTTATCTGACTTTCGAGAATACAAGCGTACTGTTTTCCCCGACAAGCGTAAGAACATTATTTTCAACCGCAAAGTTGAATATACTTACAGTACCCTTTTCAGCACCGAAAAATGACAGGTCATCTCCCGAAAAAGTAATTATTTTATCATTTACACTGTACTCGCACATATATATCTGCGCTGTGAGTTCATCTTTGCCTGCAATTATCTTGTATCTGTCCTGTAAATCGCCATATGATTCGGAAAGTTCATTGTACAGTATACCGCTTTTCAGAGTGTACTGCCCGAACGCTGATTCTGATGATTCGTCACGTGTCATTGTAATCATATCAACACCGTTGACCTCGAAACTATATGTTTTCCCGTCAAATCGGCAACTGTCAGAATAATCCTCGTCTGAACCTGTGATATGTGCTATATTATTTTCGTCGATGTACATTGTATCAGTTAAATCAACTTTCAGGCTGAATTTATTATCTTCGTCAAAACAGAAACTTCCGCCGATTTCTCCGCTGTACCATTCCCCAGAAATATCTGCATTATTCGCTGATGAGGATTCCTGTTGTGATTCCGAACAGCTACAGAAATTCAGAAAAATCAACATTGCCGATATTACAGCAGTTTTCCGCATTATTTTATTCTTCAGCACGCTCATAGACTTCATCAAATTCCTCGCCGTCAACTTCGTACGTCATTGTAAGCGTATCGCCCTCTATTTTGTATTTATATTTAACTGCATCAGCTGATTCGTCAACATATGTGAAAAATTTGCTGAACATTTCAAGAGAATCGCCTATCGTTTCGTATTCGCAGTAGTTCTCAAGAGTGAGTATCAGCTTTTCACCGTCGATTTCCGCAAGAAATTCAAGGTCATCATCTTTTTTCACGTCATCAAGGTTTATACCGACGTTCTGGGCGAAATATTGCAGAAGTATACCGTCAAGCATTGTATACGTCCCGTCAATGCTGTCAGGGTTTTCACCGTCGTTACGTGTCATATTGACCATTATGCTGATGTCGGTATCTGTTTTGTACTGTACCATGAGATTTTTACCGTCATAAGTTATATCGTCCTTGCTGATAATATCTCCGCCTTTATTAAATTCCCCGTCTTTTGTGAAATTTATATCCATAGCTGAGAAATCAACTACAAGTGACATTTTCCTGTCCTCGCCGAAAATATACCCGTTTGTACCGTTCCACCATTTGCCGATTATCGCCTCGTCAATAGGTGCTGTACTTTTGCGGACTGCCTTAGTTGTTTCCTCAGCCGTACTCTGTTCAGCAGATGATTCGGCAGACGTACTGTTGCCTGTATCGCTTGTACTGCTCTTATTTTCAGAACAGCCTGCAAAAGATGATGCAATTCCTGCTGTCACAAGAAGTGCTGTAATTATTTTTTTTGATTTACTCATTTTTCTGTACCTCCGTGAATTTATATTTCGTCCATTGATAGTGTTGCCCGTGCGTTGAGGCTCTCGTCTGCCGTAATCCCTGCAAGGAAATTATAGCTTCCCTGACAGGCTATCATCGCACCGTTATCACCGCATAGACTTATTTCGGGCATATAAAACTCATAACCCTTTTCCGCACACGCTTTAGCAAGGGCTGAACGTACTCCCGTATTCGCTGATACTCCTCCCGCAAGTGCTATCTTCCTGTACCCGTACGATTCCGCTGCAAGAAGTGTCTTCTCAGTTATGATGTCCGCAATTGTTTTCTGTATACTCGCTGACAAGTCGTTTTTGTTAATTGTTTCACCTTTTTGCTCAGCGTGGTGAATCATATTTATTACAGACGTTTTCAAGCCCGAAAAACTAAAGTCAAATTCACTCCCTGCAACTACAGGGTGCGGTAATCTGAAAGCTGTACAATCTCCTGTCTGCGCTGATTCGTCAATGTGGATTCCGCCGGGGTAGGGGAATCCCATAGCCCTCGCACATTTGTCGAAACATTCTCCTGCCGCATCGTCACGTGTTCTGCCTATTACGTGGAATTTCGTATAGTCAAGGACTTCCACGATATGACTATGCGCACCGCTTGCGACTACACACAAGTACGGCGGTTCGAGGTCTTTGTGACAGATGTAATTTGCAGCGATATGCCCTGCAATATGATGTACAGGTATGAGCGGTTTCCCTGCCGAAAATGCAATTGCTTTGGCGAAACTCACTCCCACAAGCAACGCTCCTATCAGCCCCGGCGCATACGTTACCGCTATACCGTCAAGTTCAGGGAGAGTTACGTTCGCATCGTCAAGTGCTTTTTGGACTACTCCGAGAATATTCTCGCAGTGACGGCGTGAGGCGATTTCAGGCACAACTCCGCCGTATTTCTTGTGTTCCTCGATTTGCGTGGAAATTACCGACGATTTTATATTACGGCAATCCTCACATATACTTGCTGCCGTTTCATCGCAGGAACTTTCTATTCCGAGTATCAGCATTTTATCACCTTTCTTTTCTTTGATTTGCCTATATTGCTAAAATAATTGCATATATTGTTGCCCCGGTAAACAGCAGTTCAACAGCCGAAAGTATAACAGTACTGCTGATTGCTGAAGTAAGAGAATATTTCTCAAGGCAGGTATTTTCAGGGTCGGCAGGGTCGTATATAAGCGGTATCTCATTGCAGCCGATTTCCCATTTATTGAATTTTTCACCGTTTCGGCATTCGTAATTTTCCCCGTTCACCTGATATTCTATGATGTTATACGCACTTTTCCCCAAAAAAACCTTGCTTTTCAGCGTGCCTTGAGTTCGGCAGCCTTTTCTATGGAGTTCTGAAGTGCGGATATGTTCTCTGATTGCCGTGATTTGCATATACAGGAAAAAAATATCAGCCAAAATCAGTATGCTGATGACAAATCCCGGTTCCGTACCAAACAGATACAGGCTTAGCGCAAAGACTGCCGTCACTACAGCTATGACTGCCACGGTGATTTTCAGTATTCTCATAGGGTAATCACCTCCTTTTGACCATAACTACTGCATTTTCAGGCGGATTTGAGTAAAAATTCTTTCTTACGGACAGCTTACTGAAACCGCACTTCTCATAGAGTGAAATCGCAGGCGTATTGGATTCCCTCACTTCGAGGAAAAGTTCACTGATGTATTCAGGCAGATTCCGCTCAAATTCCGCTATAAGCCGTGTACCTATTCCGCATCGGCGGTGATTCGGGTCTACAGCAACGCTTGTTATATCAGCCTCATCGCCTGCGTAGTACCCCGAAATCAAGCCTATTATCTGCTTATTTTCTGAACAGGCGATGACAATGCCGTTATCTTTACGGACTTCCGATTCAAAAGATTCCGCTGACCAGCCTTCCGCACCTGTACACGCCTTATCAAGTGCCGATAATTCGCTGAATACAGCTGTATCTGTATCAGGCGTGAGTTTCGTGAAAATAATATCAGCCTTTTGCGTCATACCAACTCTCCCCTGTATTTACGTCTACTGAAAGCGGTACTTTCATTTTATAAACGTTCATCATCTCGCTTTTCAGGAGTTCAGCGCACTTTTCAGCACAGGAAATATCCGCCTCTATGATGAGTTCATCGTGTACCTGCAAAATCAGTTTCGCCTGTAGATTTTCAGCTTTCAGACGGCGGTATACGTTAATCATAGCTATCTTTATCAGGTCTGCTGCTGTACCCTGAACAGGCGTATTCATTGCGATTCTTTTACCGCTTGCCTGTAGTATCTTGTTTGAGGACGATAATTCGGGGATACGCCTTTTCCGCCCGAACATAGTCGATACAGTACCCGATTTTACGGCGTTCTCAACAGTATCGTCCATAAATTGCTTTACTTTGGGGTATTTAGCAAGGTAGTCCGCAATATATTTCTTCGCCTCAGCCACGCTTACGTTTATATCTTTCGAGAGGGAAAACGCTCCTATGCCGTAGATTATCCCGAAATTTACAGCTTTTGCATTGCTCCTCATCTCGTGAGTCACCATAATTGCAGGCATATCGAATACTTGTGAGGCGGTCATCGTGTGAATATCTTCCCCTGAATTGAATGCAGCTATCATATTTTCGTCACCGCACAAATGCGCCATAACTCGCAGTTCAATCTGACTGTAGTCCGCATCTACCAGTACTTTGCCCTTTTCCGCAACGAAAAATTTCCGCATCTGTGAGCCTAACTCCGTACGTACAGGGATATTCTGCATATTCGGTTCAGTTGACGAAATTCTGCCGGTACGGGTTTCAGTCTGCCTGAAACAAGTGTGTATCCTGCCGTCATCTGCGATTTTATCAAGCAGTCCTGCTACATATGTTGATTTGAGTTTAGTATACTGCCTGTACTTCAGCACGTTGTCAACCACGGGCGAATATTCCCGTAAATTCTCCAGTACTTCGGCATTTGTGGAGTAACCGCTCTTTGTTTTTTTAGCTGAGGGAAGCCCCAGTTCCTCGAACAGCACAACGCCAAGCTGTTTAGGGGAAGATATGTTGAATTCGTGCCCTACATCGTCATATATCATCTGCTGAGTTTCTTCTATCAGTTCCGAAAGATGTACCCCGAAATCCTCAACGCCACGGCGGTTTACCTCTATGCCCGTGTGTTCCATTGAGGCGAGTACTTCAGTCAACGGCATTTCGATGTTGTCCAACAAGTACGTCATACCCTCTTTTTCTATTTCAGCACGTAACTTTTTCTCAAGGCGGTCAAGCGAAATCAAATCAGCATATTCACCGTTTTCAGAATAGTAATGCACTCCGTATTCAGCGCACAAATGTTCTGTTGAGTAGTCCGTGGCGGAATTATTCAGCAGATAACCGCATATTGACAAGTCGCTTTTGAGGTTGACCAAGTTCACACCGTGCGCCATCGCAAAACGATAGTGAGGTTTCGCCTCGTCTGTAATTTTATTGCACTCTGATTCGAAAAATCTGCATATCAATTCAGCAGAATCAGTTTTATAGACAAAATCCCCGTCCCTTATGAACAGATGTTCGCCGTCGAAAATATAGCTCACATTGCTGAAACTGCTGATTACATCATCAGTTAAATCTTTTTCGCTTATCTCAACAGGCTCGTATGCCTCAGGAATTATCGCCTTTTCGGATTCAACAGCGGATATGTTCAGTTTTTCGAGGAGTTTGTACATTTCAAGTTCTGTCAGCATTTTGCTTATTTTCGCCGTGTCAGGTTCGCCTATTCTGTAATTTTCGGGCGATTTGTCAATCGGAGCGTCACGGATAATAGTTGCAAGCCACTTGCTTTCTTTAGCGGAATCCGCACCGTTGGAGAGCTTAGTTTTCACGCTTTTGGTTAAATCTGAATCAGCATATTTTGCATAGAGGTTTTCAATTGTCCCGTACTCCTTCACCAGTGCAGACGCTGTTTTTTCGCCTATACCGTTCACTCCCGAAATATTGTCGGAACTGTCGCCCATGAGTGCTTTCAGGTCAATCAGGTTAGCAGGGGGAAAACCGTAGTCCTCATTGAATTTCTGCGGAGTATAGAGTATATCGCCCTTGTTTGAGGGGAGAATAACTGTCACGTTTTCGTCAATCAGTTGCAGGCTGTCACGGTCACCCGTGAGAATATAGCACTCTATGCCGTTATCAGTGCAGGATTTGGAGAGCGTACCTAAAATATCATCAGCTTCATAGCCTTCGCAGTCAATGATTCTAACGCCCATGAGTTTAAGTAAATCTTTTATCAAGGGGAACTGCTGAGCGAGTTCCGGAGGCATACTTTTGCGGTTAGCTTTGTAAGATGATACAGCTTTATGGCGGAATGTCGGCGCAGGCGTATCAAATGCAACAGCAACATAGTCCGGCTTGAGGTCAGCGAGATTTTTCAGATATATATTCATAAAGCCGAAGATTGCATTTGTAAACACGCCGTTTTTATTCGAGAGCAGTTTTATTCCGTAGAATGCACGGTAGAAAATGCTGTTCCCGTCAATTGCAAGAAATTTCATAGAAATACTCCTTTGTAAACAGATTACTTCTATTATACCACATTTTCAAACTAATTTCAATATTTTTCAATTTTGCGCTGTAATTTTTTTTTGTGATGTAGATATTTCCGCAAATTACGCAAGTTCAGAACCTATATTTTATTTTTTTTCCTGCCCCGCATTATAATAGTAACTTGCTTTTTAGGCGGCGGAGAGCCTCCGCCGGCAATTTTGCGCTGTAGTACGTTCAGGCAGGAAGATACCTCCGCATATTATATAAAGCAAGTGCAAAAAATGGCGTATAAGCGTATATTCAGCTATAATACGTGTTTCAGGGCGTATATTTCATACGGGGTATACGCCACTTGATACGCCATACGCCACACCATACGCCTTGTGATACGCTGTTTTCAACGTATTATAGGGAAGTATACGCCTATACGCCATTTTTGAGAGTTGCTATATAAAATGTGCGGAAGTATCTACATCACTGAATACACTACAGCGCAAAATTGCCAGCGGAGGCTCTCCGCCGCCTATACGCCATTTTTTGAAGTTGCTATTATATATATGTTCTGAAATTTTACAATGTGCGGAAGTATCTGCTTGTCTGAACATACTACAGCGCAAAATTGCGTGCGCAGGCTCTGCGCTTGCTATTATATTACTTTACTGAAAAAGAAAATAATACGCCGTTTTGCAGGGATACGCCATAGGATACGCCTTGTGATACGCCTTGTTTCACGTATTATAGGGAAGTATACGCCGATACGCCATTTTTGAGAGTTGCTATATAAAATGTGCGGAGGGTGCGGGTGTCCGGGGGACACCTCTGCGAAGCAGAAGCACCGACCGAGGCGACAGCCGAGAATAATCTATATCACTAAACATACTACAGCGCAAAATTGCGTGCGCAGGCTCTGCGCCGCCGATACGCCATTTTTGTGAATTGCTATATATTTGTTTTTTCCCCGCACCGCCTTGACAGCTATACGAAAATATGTTAATATAAATAGGTAAGAATATTTTTGGAGGTATTTTATGAAAGAAAAAAAAATTAACAAGAAGTTTATAGCTGTCATCGCCGTTATTGCAATACTCGCCCTTGTGTGTACAGGCTTACTGCTCCTGTACAGCAATACCCGTGACAAGCCATCTGACGGTGCAAAGTCAATCACTCTGCAGGTCGAATCTCAGCGGGATAACTACTCATTCCGACAGACCTACTCCACAACTGAGCAGTATCTGGGCGATTTCCTCGAAAATGAAAACCTCATAGGGTTCGATACGTCACAATACGGCAGGTATATCACTTCAGTGCAGGGCTATCAGGCGAAAAGCGATGACCAATCATGGTGGAGTATTTCAGTCAACGGCGAATCAGCTCTGACAGGTGTTGATGAAATCGCTCTTGCTGACGGTGATACGTACCTCCTCGAACTGAAAACAGGCTATTAAAGTGAAAAAAGTGAAAAAAAAACATAGTATCGGGCTGAAACGGGTGACAAGAATCGCTCTGTCAGGAGCTTTGCTGTATGCAGGGCAGGTTGCTCTGTCAGCATTGCCCAATATCGAGATTGTCACCCTGCTTATAGTGGTCTTCACCCGTAATTTCGGCAAGGACGGCATATTGTCATGCTTTGTGTACGTGTTCCTGACGGCAATCACATGGGGATTCGGGCTGTGGTGGTGTACGTACCTCGTGATATGGGCGTTATTTGCGGTGATAGTCTACAGATTCAGGAAAATTGACAGCTACCTGATATGGGCAGTAATAACCGCTGTATTCGGCTTGAGTTTCGGAGCAGTATTCGCTTTGCCGTATGTGTTCATATCGCCTGCATACGCCCTGAATTACTGGATTTCGGGGATACCGTACGATGTGGCGCACTGTATCGGGAATTTTGTCATAGCACTCGCTATAGGGAAACCTCTTGACAAATCTGTGGCGAAAATAGTTGAATATACTGACAAAAAAGGCGGTGTTTGAATATGGCTGACGAGGCTTACTATATGAAACGTGCTATTGAATTGGCAGAAATATCGGCTGATGAGGGTGAAGTACCTGTAGGTGCAGTCATCGTCCGCAAATCTGACGGGGAAATCATCGGCGAGGGCAGAAACAAGCGTGAATCAGGGAGGAATGCTCTCGCACACGCTGAACTCATAGCTATAGATAACGCCTGCCGTAAACTGAACGGCTGGAGACTGCCTGACTGCGCTCTGTACGTTACGTTAGAGCCTTGCCCTATGTGCTGCGGTGCAATTATAAACGCCCGTATTGATACGGTCTACTTCGGAGCGTACGACCTGAAAGCAGGTTCAGCGGAATCAGTACAGAAGATGTTCGCCCTGCCCTACAATCACAAGCCCGAAGTATACGGCGGTATTTTAGAGAACGAATGTTCCCATATGCTGAAAGAATTTTTCAAAAATTTGCGGGGCAGGAAAAAAAGAAAATATATGTCAACTCTAAAAAATGGCGTATAGGCGTATACTTGCCTATATTTCGTCAAAAGTGGCGTATTGTCAGGCGTATGGCGTATCAAATGGCGTATGCCCCGTATGAAATATACGCCTTGAATAACGTATTATAGGAAAGTATACGCCTATACGCCTAAAAAGCAAATTGCTATATATTTACGTTCCAAATCTGCACAATCCGCATGGGTATCTATATACCTGAACAGACTATAGTGCGAAACTGAAAAACTTTACTGAAAAGAAAAAATATTAAGGAGAGCCTTGAAAACTCTCCTTTTTTGTAAATATATTTCCCTAAATATGCGCCTAACGCTCAAGTACCGCCTTTACTGCGGAAGATACAATGCAGAGCAATATTACTGCCGAGAACGGGAATATTCTGACGGAGTAAGCAAACCGCTTTATATCAGTGATTTCGGACTTGTAGAAAGATATGCCGTGTACTTTTTTCCTAATCATGTAAATCCAGTAGGTGAGCAGTCCTATACCGCCTATGATGAGTGCTATTATCATAAATGAGTTTCTTATCAGGGGCATTTTTTCGGACGAATCAGTTTCGATTATCGTCAGTGCAAATTCATACATTTTGTAGACTATCACGACTGCTATTGACGTGAACACCGTACCGCTTGCAAGCATTCCGTACGACGAAACAAGCGACACAAGCAGTATAACCGGCATAGCCTGCAGATTTTGCGATAAAAGCGTTGTTATGACTGAAGTGGTTACTATTGCGAATATATCCCCGAATTGCCTCAGCACTGCGAACATTGCTCCTCTGAAGAAGAGTTCGGAAATAACAGATACTATCACTATATCGAAAATTGTATAGGCGATAAATTCAGTCTGACCCCATACTGAAACATCTGTCTGAATATTCCTGAAGTACTCATAGACTTCCTTGCTTTCGCTGGTGTAGGCTGAGGGGATACTTGTTGCGGTGCATATAATCAGTGTTGTTGAGATTGCGCCCATAAGAGCAATAGAGTTGTTCATACTGCCCATAAACTCGACTTTTGCAGGCAATTTGAATTTACAGTGCAGGAATATTGACGGTATGAGGATTTTCAGCAAGGTCACCACGATGATAGTTATGACGATTTCCAGACTACCGCCGTAAATCACCGAACTGAAGTAATTATTATGTATATTGACACCGCATAAATCAAATACAAAAATCAGGAATCTTGAGATAATATTGTCAACAGTAATCCACATAAGCAATGCAAGACCGATATAATAAAAAATATTGACGAGTACTTTTTTTTCGGCGTACACTGCGGAATCAGCTATAAATCCACGGTTATCAATATAGACGCTTTCTTTTTTATTTTCCGAAAAACAGAACGAAAAGGGGTTATCTTTTTTTCTGCGCCACCTTCTGAACTTTTCGTTATATTTGTCATTCTGCGTGGAATAGTCGAAATCATCGATAACATCGATAATATCATAGTTATCACGGGAATTATTTTTCAGTTTGCTATTCATTTACTCTCTCCCCAAAAAAAACTTTACCATATATATTTTAACACAAAATAATAAACTTTATGTTATTATTTAAGCAATTATTTATTAAATTTCAGTTAATATGTTATAATATATATCAAAACTTTGCAACGCTTTCTAAAATTTTAGAAATCGGCTGGGCAGGAAAAAAAATAAATATATAGCAACTTCAAAAAATGGCGTATAGGCGGCGGAGAGTTCTCAGCTGTCGCCTCGGTCGGTGCTTCTGCTTCGCAGAGGTGTCCCCCGGACACCCGCACCTCCGCTGGCAATTTTGCGCTGTAGTATGTTTAGTGAGGCAGATACCTCCGCATATTATATATAACAACTCAAGAAAATGGCGTATAGGCGGCGCAGAGCCTGCGCACGCAATTTTGCGCTATAGTATGTTTAGTGAGGCAGATACCTCCGCACATTTTATATAGCAACTCTCAAAAACGGCGTATAGGCGTATACTTCCCTATATTTCGTCAAATAAGGCGTATTGCAAGGCGTATGGTGTGTGTATATATGTCAACTCTCAAAAATCCCGTGCAGGCGTGCATTTGCCTATAGTACGTGCTATGGAGTGTGTGCAGACAGCGTGCGGAGTGCGTGCGGTGCGTGTTTATATAGCAAGTGTGAAAAATGGCGTATTGGCGTATACTTCCCTATAATACGTGAAACAAGGCGTATTGCAAGGCGTATCCTATGGCGTATGGCGTATCCCGTGGCGTATGCCCCGTATAAAATATACACCCTGAATAACGTATTACAGCCAAATATACGCCTATACGCCTAAAATCAAAGTTGCTATATAATTATTTCCCTGAACCCACACAATCCGCAGAGATAACTACTTCATTAAAAAAACTACAGTGCGAAACCGAAAAGTCTTGAAATTTAAGTAAAAATGTGCTATAATATAGTCAGTATTCTTTACGGAGTTGGTTTAATGGAATTTATTATTGTTCTCATCGTGGTGATTGTCTTGTGCAAGGTCATCGGCATAAGCAACGAAATACTTATAATGTGCGGTCTCGGTCTTATCGAACTCGCAATTATCGCAATGCTGCTGCTTTTTCTGTACTTCTGCCTGCACCTGCTCTTCACTAAAAGCAAAAAGGCTGAATTTGTCCGCACCGCTAAGCCTGAAGGCGGTAAATTTCAAGTTGCATACTACCTTGTGGACGGCGTGGAATACCCCTGTATCTTCCCACGTGAATCGGGTTTAGCCTACAAAATCAATAAGCAGTGTACAGTGCGCTACAGTAAAAGATTAAACAAAGTCTACGACATATGGTCAATGCTGACTTGTATCATAGGGCTTGCTTTCAGCATTATGGCAGTGTATTTTTCACTGAAAGTGCTTTCTATGGTGGCAATTTACTAAAGAGGTGATATAATTTTATGGAAGAAATTCTTAATGACGACTGCAATGTCAATCAGGACATAATCAACAAAATAGCTGAAGTAATGCCCGATGAATCTGTATTATATGACGTTTCCGAACTCCTGAAAGTTTTCGGCGATACAACAAGAATCCGCATTATATTTGTTCTGAGCCGGAGCGAAATGTGCGTGTGTGATATAGCTAATCTTCTCGGCTTGACACAATCGGCTACATCTCATCAGCTCCGAGTGCTGAAACAGGCTCGTCTTGTGAAAGCACGCAGGAACGGTAAAACTATATTCTATTCGCTATGCGATGACCACGTCCAGAAAATCCTGAATTGCGCTATGGAACACGTCAAGGAGTAATATGACTATGCGCTACTTTGATTTTCATACGCACGCATTCACGGACACACTTGCCGAGCGTGCTATGTCTTCCCTGAAACGTACGGCTGAAATGTCCAATATTGCGGAAATAAAAGCTTTTTCGGTTTCGCACTATAGTATTTTCAGGCAGGAAGATACCTCTGCGCATTGTATAAAGCGATTGCACGGATTTGGCTCAGTTATACCCTGCACGGACGGTACAGTCAGCAGTCTGCTTGACGTTATGGCTGTATGCAATGTAAATAAATCCCTGATATTGCCCATAGCAACCAAACCTTCCCAACAAGTCACGATAAATAACTGGGTGTCAGGTATCGTCAGCGAAAATATATGCGCTTGTGGTACGGTACACCCTGATTCGGGCGATATTCTGACGGAACTCGAAAGAATAAAGTCGCTTGGTCTCGCCGGAGTGAAATTCCACCCTGAATATCAGCGATTCCGTCCTGACGAAGAACGAATGTTCCCAATTTACGAAAAAATCGCTGAACTTGGTATGTTTGTGATATTCCACGGAGGCTATGACCCTGCCAGTACAGGGGAAATCCTCGCAACTCCTGAGAGTTTCGCCAATATAGCGAGGCTTTTCCCCGGACTGACTATTGTTGTGGCACATATGGGCGGAATGCTGTTATTTGACGATGTGGAGAAATATCTTGCGGGGAAATTCAGAAACGTGTGGTTTGATACGGCAATGCTCTCGGGGTATATTGACAGAGAACAGATGTTCAGGATAATGAAAACTCACGGTATAGACAGGATACTTTTCGGGAGCGACGCACCATGGGATAATCCGCAGAATGAAATTGATTTAATTAACTCGCTCCCACTCGAATACAGCGAAAAAGAAGAAATTTTCTACAAAAATGCAGAAAGGCTGATAAGCAATGAATGACGATTTAACTAAAACTCTTGCGGAAAACAGCGATTTGACGACACTGCACAATCAGGGAATCAACGTCCCTGCGACAAGATACGTGCAGATAAAAGGCGACAGTTTGGACTATATGCTTGATATGGGCAAATAAACAGTTACTACAAATTGATAAAAATATATACAAATCAATAAAAATCTAACAACACTTGACAAAAAAGGAGTTTTGTGGTAAAATAAAATTGGTACAAAAACCAAGTACCAAGCAACTTGACAAGTTAAGATAGCGGGTTTTACAATCGAATCGTATTGTATGTAAAATCTTAAGCGTAAAATTTGAGAATCTGCATAATTCCATTTTCAGGGAAATGCAGATATGTACCTATCGCTACTGGGGAATTTAAGCCTGTGGAGTGTCATATCAAACAAGAGTAGCTACGGCAAAATTGGACACAGTGAAGCAGGAAGGCGTTTCGTGAGGAATGCCACAGTATAGATATATTAGATTCTTACAAATTTGTATATATTTATCGTAGCGGATATGAGGCTGTAAGCAAGATATGGCACATGGCTGAAAACAGCGAAATTCCGAACGCTGAAAGCATAAAGCCCGACTATATGTTTAACTGCGACATAGTATTCACGGGTGAGAACCTGCTGTTGTTCCTCCGTGAACACTACCCCGATAAAGTGCAGGATATTGCGGATAAAGTAGTCCCTGACGGAAAATATACACTGTATTGCTTTGATTTCTCATAAAATTCAGCAAAACTATTGCAATATGAGTTTACATATGTTATAATTATAATACTATATGCCGACGGAAAAATCTACGGCAGCAAAAGGAGAGAAAAATATGAATTATGGACATTTCGACCTCGAAAACAAGGAGTATGTAATCACAAACCCTGCAACGCCCTCACAATGGGCTAACTACCTCGGCGACCCTGAATACGGTGCTATGATTTCGAACAACGCCACTGGCTACAGTTTCGTGAAATCAGGCGCAAACGGACGTATTCTTCGCTACAGATTCAATTCAGATATGGCACTTCCGGGACGCTATATCTATATCCGTGACAATTCAGACGGCGACTACTGGTCAGCCTCGTGGCAGCCTGTAGGGAAACCTCTTGATAAATACAAATCAGTATGCCGTCACGGTACAGCTTACACTGTAATTTCAGCTGAATACAGGGAGATTTCCTCCGAAGTCGCCTACTATGTGCCGTACGGCAAGACTTACGAAGTATGGCGTGCTAAAGTAACCAACACTTCTGATAAAGAGCGTAATCTGTCAGTATACGGTTTCTGCGAATTCACCAACGAGAACAATTACGAACAAGACCAAGTTAATCTGCAATATACACTGTTCATATCACGCACGAGTTTCGAGGGGAATAAAATTCTCCAGCATATCAACGAAAATGACGGTAAAGACGAAACAGGCGCAAATCATCAGGAACGCTTTTTCGGAATGGTGGGAGCTGATATAACGGCTTATAACGGTTCACTGAGCGACTTCATAGGAGCATACAGGACGTATTCCAATCCTATCGCCGTGGAATCGGGTAAGTGCAACAACGGCTTGAATTACAACTCCAATTCGTGCGGAGCATTGCAGTCTGATATTACTCTGCAACCCGGTGAAACGCAGGAATTTATATACATAGTCGGACAGAAAACAAATGCTGAGGCTGACGAAATCCTCAACGAGTACAGAACTCCGGGGAAAGCGGACGATGAACTTGCTGAACTCAAGAATTACTGGCATACACAACTCAGCAACTTCAGAGTAGAAACACCGTCCGCTGAATTTAACAATATGGTCAACGTATGGAATGCTTACCAGTGTTTTATAACGTTCATATGGTCAAGAGCAGCATCGTTTATTTACTGCGGACTGCGTAACGGTTACGGCTACCGTGATACAGTGCAGGATATACAGGGAATTATTCACCTCAACCCCGAAATGGCAGCTGAAAAAATCAGGTTTATGCTTTCCGCACAAGTCGATAACGGCGGAGGACTTCCCCTTGTTAAATTCACGCATAATGCAGGTCACGAGAATACTCCCGATGACCCCGAATACGTCAAGGAGACAGGTCACCCGTCATACCGTGCAGACGATGCATTGTGGCTGTTCCCGACAATCGTCAAGTATATAGGCGAATCAGGTAACAAAGCATTTTTGGACGAGGTCATTGTATACGCAAACGGCGGTGAGGCTACAGTATACGAACATCTCAAGAATGCAATCAGATTTTCTATGGAACATCTCGGCGTTCATAATATGCCTGCGGGACTGCACGCTGACTGGAACGACTGTCTGAGACTTGGTGCGAAAGGCGAATCTACTTTTGTGGCATTCCAGCTGTACTACGCTATGGACGTTATTAAAAATATGGCTGAATCAAGAAATGATACTGATTATATCAAATATATTGACGAAGTACAGAAAAATCTTGCTGAATCACTCGAAAAATGCTGGGACGAGGACAGATTTATCCGTGGCATACGTGAGGACGGTATCATTGTCGGAGCTAAAAAAGACCCTGAGGCTAATATGTGGCTTAATCCGCAGTCGTGGAGTGTTATTTCAGGCTTTGCGAATCCCGAACAGGCTGAAAAAGCTATGGAGAGCGTTCATAGTATCCTCAACACGCCGTACGGAGCTAAACTCCTCGAACCGCCGTATAAAGACCACTGGTTTGACGGTGCGCTTATGCATATTTTCAACGATGATACCAAAGAAAACGGCGGTATATTCTCACAATCGCAAGGCTGGCTTATTCTTGCGGAATCACTTCTCGGTCACGGCAACAGGGCATTCGAGTACTTTATGGAAAGTTCACCTGCCTCAATGAACGACAAGGCTGAAATACGTGTTATGGAGCCGTATGTTCACGGGCAGTTCACTGAATCGAAAGCCTCACCGTTTGAGGGACGTGCGCACGTTCACTGGCTGACGGGAACAGCGTCAACTGTCATGGTTGGCTGTGTAGAGGGAATATGCGGAATGCGCCCTGATGCGGACGGTATTGAAATTTCACCGTCAATCCCCGAAAAATGGGACGGCTTTAAGATAGAGAAGAATTTCCGTAATAAGAAACTCAATATAACTGTTGACAATTCCGCACACGTACAGAGCGGCGTAAAAGAACTCACACTCAACGGCAAAAAAATCAGCGGTAAATATATTCCTGCTGACGAACTGCTTGACACAAACGAAATAACTGTTATTTTAGGCTGAATCAACTACAGGCAATACCGCCCATAAAAGCGGTATTGTCTTTTTATGCAAGGTGAATAAATATTATGAAAAAAATCAGTAAAAAATTGTCATCATTTCAAATAATCATACTGGGATTTCTCGGCGTGATACTTGCGGGAACGCTCCTGCTGATGTTGCCGTTTTCCTCGAAAGAATCAGGTTCAGCACCATTTTCGGACTGCCTTTTCACCGCAACTTCTGCAACTTGCGTAACGGGGCTTATTGTACACGATACAGCGACATACTGGACAGCGTTCGGGCAGGCAGTCATACTTATACTCATACAGATAGGCGGTCTGGGAGTTGTGACAATAATGGCATCACTCGCAATGATTTCGGGGCGGAAAATCGGCTTATTACAGCGGAATACAATGCAGGATTCCATTTCAGCTCAACACGTCGGCGGAATAGTACGGCTTACATCGTTCGCAATAAAAATTACTCTTGCAGTTGAATCAGTCGGAGCGTTGTTGATGATGCCGTCATTCTGCAAAGAATTTGGCGTAGGCAAGGGAATATGGTATTCAGTATTCCATTCAGTTTCAGCCTTCTGCAATGCAGGCTTTGACCTCATGGGCGTGAAAGAAAAATTTTCGTCACTTACTTCAGTAGCGTACAATATCCCCGTGAATATCGTCATAATGCTGTTGATTATCATAGGCGGAATAGGTTTCCTGACGTGGGACGATATAAAAATGCACAAATTCAACCTGAAAAAGTACCGTATGCAGAGTAAAGTTATCCTTGCAACATCGGGAATACTTATAATTTTCCCTGCTGTATACTATTTCTTTGAATTTGCAGGTGATGACTGGAATATGACTACAGGCGAACGCATAATAACAGCGTTATTCCAGTCAGTCACGGCGAGAACAGCAGGTTTCAATACAGTGAATCTGAGTATGCTCAACGGCGGAGGAATGATAATTATGATTTTCCTTATGCTTATAGGAGGCTCACCGGGTTCTACAGCAGGAGGTATGAAAACTACAACAATAGCAGTGCTTTTTGCGTCAGCATTTTCGGTATTCCGCAAAGAAAAAGATGCAGGGCTTTTCGGCAGGCGGATTGAAATTGATACCGTGAAAAATGCCTCAGCTATATTGCTTATGTATTTAACAATATTTCTTTCGGGAGCAGCTGCAATAAGCAATATAGAGAATCTGCCAATAAGAGAATGTATGTTCGAAACATCTTCTGCTATTGCGACAGTCGGCTTATCCCTCGGAATAACGCCCACACTCGGCATAGTTTCGAGGATAATACTCATAATAATGATGTTCCTCGGCAGAGTAGGCGGACTGACGGTCATATATGCGACAGTTTCGGGGAATCATTCAAATCTTTCAAAACTGCCGCAGGAAAAAATAACAGTAGGCTAAATCAGTTAATTAAAGGAGAATCAATATGAAATCAATTTTACTTATAGGTCTTGGACGTTTCGGAAGGCATATTGCACAAAAACTCAATGAATTAAGGCACGAAGTTCTTGCTGTTGATATTGCCGAATCACGTGTGCAGAGTGTGCTTGAATATGTTACAGATGCACAAATAGGCGACTCCACTAACTACGAATTTATGAGTTCACTCGGCGTGAGAAATTTCGATGTATGTATTGTCGCAATAGGAGATAATTTCCAGAGTTCCCTCGAAACAACGTCACTTCTGAGCGAATTGGGTGCCGTGAAAGTCGTATCAAGGGCATCTTCCGATGTACACGAGAAATTTCTGCTGAAAAACGGTGCAGATGAGGTGATTTACCCCGAAAAACAGCTTGGTATATGGACAGCCATCCGATTCAGCGCAAACCACGTCTTTGATTACATCGAACTTGACGGGGAATACTCTATTTTCGAGGTGACTATCCCTGAAAAGTGGATTGGCAAAACTGTCGGAATGCTTGATATACGCAAGAAATACGGGATAAATATACTTGCCCTCAAAAAGGGTACTGAAGTCAAGCCCGACATAATGTCAGATACGGTGCTTGACGGTAACTACAATATGCTTGTGCTGGGGACGGATTCCGCTATACAGAAGTGTTTCCGTATATAGGCAAATAGAAGGGGGTTGAATTTATGGGGAAAATCGAAGTAAGACACACTCCCGACTTTATGAAAGCAGCAGTAATATCTTTTGTAATTTTATTTATGTTTCTTATATTTTTCATATGTGCTGTTGTAAAATCGTATTTTGTTGCAGTATCGTTGTCAATCGTGCTGTTTTTTGCTATGATTGGTTCCGCAATTTTTTTGGATACAGTGAAAACAGTTGTCGAATACGATACGGAGAAAATCCACTGGAAATGGCTATGGCTTGAATACACGGTGAAGTTCAGCGAAATGAAATCCGTGTGCTACACGATAACTACTCAACGTGCAAGATACGCCGTTATACGTCATTTTGAGATAAGGTTCAATGTCGGTGACAGAGAGTTGAAACTCAATGATATTCTTGCTACAGAAGATATTGAAAATTGCATAAACGGGAACGCTGATGATATAAAACTTATGCGGTTGTACAAATTCATTGAGAGGACTTGTCCCGAAAAATCAAAGGGGTTTGTTAAAACATATTAGATTAGAAAAAGGGCTGATTTCCGTCAGCCCTCTTTTTTTATTGGAATGGAGTTTTTATTTTCGTCGTAGAAAACAATGTTATCTATGTAAAAATTCCCCTCATTTTGTGCGCCCCAACGCATAATTACAAATACAGCCTCGTCCATATCTTCAGACCAGCATTTGCCTTTTTCAGCAAGCAGGAATTTCAATTCAAGGTGAATCGCTCCTGACATCTTGTAATTATACTCACCGTTTTCCCAATCGCCGAATGTATACCACTCGTCGCCCGTGACGTTAGCACCTGCACCTCCGCCAATCCAACCGGGAGCTTTTACATTATCGCCGTTTTCAGTCACAAGTTCTTTTGCGGTAGCGTCAGCATAAACGTCCATTTCAATCGAACGTACCTTCGGCAAATCTTCAGGGTTCAGGAGTTTCACGGCATCGATTTTTATTTTCTGTACAGTGCTGTCTTTGTAATTAGTACCGTCATCATTGAATTTCAGCATTTTGTTTCCTTTTATTTCAGCGATTTCAAGTTCCCCGTCAGCGTGGTCTTTTTCGGACAAATCGACACTTGCGAACGAAAAATCACCGTCATCGAAAGTCACTGCATTCACGTCATCGCATTCAGCAGGTGCGGGGAAATTATTTTCGGACAAGATAATTCCCGAAAAAACGGAGGAAATTATAATCATAAGCAAGCCTGTAATTATTATTAAAACTTTTTTCAATTCAAACGTCCCCTTTAGCTTTTTCCACAATATTCACGACATCTTTCATCATATCAAACGGCAGTATTTTGGGATTTATTTTCACTGAAACGTATGATTTCCCGTAGCCGTTGAAAGTGATTTTCCCTTTATAAGCGTTGGAAAGTGCTTCAATCTGACTGATTTCGAGGTATTCCGTGTAGAAATACATCTGCGCATTTTTCTGCGATATTTCGGTGATTCCGAGACGAGCAGCCTTATTCCTGAGCAGTGATACTTCAATAAGCCCGAGAACAGCTTTAGGCGGTTCACCGTAGCGGTCAATGAGTTCGTCAATCAGGTCAAGTTTATCCTCATCTTTTTCAACGAACATAATTTTCCTGTACACGTCAAGCCGTTGATTCAGGCTTGCAATGTAATTTTCGGGGATATGGGCATCTATTTGTATATCAACAAGACATTCCCGTATTTTTTCAGGTTTTTCGCCTTTTTCCTCAGCAACAGCCTCCGAAAGCAGTTTAAGGTACATATCATAGCCGACTGTTTCCATATGACCGTGCTGACTTCCGCCTAAAATACTGCCTGCGCCTCTTATTTCGAGGTCACGGAGAGCAATTCTGAATCCGCTCCCGAATTGGGTAAACTCACGCATTGCGGTGAGCCGTTTAGAGGCGACTTCCGTGAGGACTTTGTCTTTCTGATACGTGAAAAACGCATATCCACGGCGGTTGGAGCGTCCCACACGTCCACGGAGCTGATATAACTGCGAAAGCCCGAAACGGTCAGAATCCTCAATAATAAGGGTATTCACGTTCGGCACATCTACACCTGTTTCGATGATAGTGGTACACACGAGAATATCAATTTCGTGTTCAACAAGCTGTTCCCATACGTCCGACATATCTTCCTGCGACATCTGCCCGTGTGCGTAAGCAATACGTGCATCAGGCAGTAATTCCTGTAATTTCCCGGTGCAGTTCATAATAGTTTCAACTCTGTTGTGGATATAGTACACTTGTCCGCCTCTTCTCAGTTCACGCATAATCGCCTGAATCACGGTTGCGGTGTTGTACTCGATAACGTACGTCTGTACGGGGTAGCGGTCTTGCGGAGGTTCTTCCAGCACCGACATATCACGTATACCGCTCATCGCCATATTGAGGGTACGGGGTATAGGTGTAGCCGAAAGCATAAGAACGTCAACTCCCGAAAAAGCCTCCTTGAATTTTTCTTTGTGCGCCACGCCGAAACGCTGTTCCTCATCGATTATCGCAAGCCCTAAATCTCTGAAAACAACGCTTTTCTGGATAATCTTGTGAGTGCCGATTAAAATATCGATTCTGCCCTGTTTAAGTTTTTTAACTATTTCAGCCTGTTGTTTGGGAGTACGGTAACGGCTGAGTAACTCAACGTTTACAGGGAATTGCTCAAACCGTCTTGTAGCGGTCTGATAATGCTGATATGCGAGGACTGTTGTCGGGGCAAGTATAGCGCATTGTTTCCCTGAAAGCACACATTTCATTGCAGCACGCAGGGCAACTTCAGTTTTACCGAATCCCACATCACCGCACAAAAGACGTTCCATAGGCTTATCACGTTCCATATCAGCTTTTATTTCGCTAATGGCGGTGAGTTGGTCATCAGTTTCGATATACGGGAAACGTTCCTCGAAATCACGCTGTATTTCGTCGTCAGGGAAAAACGCAAAGCCCTGACTATGTTCACGTTTAGCGTATAAAGCTATGAGTTCTTTCGCCATATCTTTAACGGCACGTTTTACATTGGATTTTTTCTTCTGCCATTCTTCCGAGCCGAGTTTTGTGAGTTTAACGCCTGTATCATCTCTGCCGCCTATGTATTTTGAAACCATATCAAGCTGAGTTACAGGGATATAGAGTTTATCAGTACCTGCATACTGAATAGTTATGTAATCCTTTACGACATCATCAAATTCAAGTTTGTTTATGCCTATGAATCTGCCTATTCCGTGAGTACTGTGTACGACTAAATCGCCTTCTGAAATATCGGCAAGACTATGTATTTCTTCAGCTTTACTGCGTTTTTTGGAGCGTTTTTTGCGGACGGAATCCATTGCCTTACCCTGAGTTATAACGACAACTTTATTTTCGGGGTACTCAAATCCACTGCTGAGGCTGCCCGACATCAGGCACACACGGCTTTCAATCGGAAGTATACCGTCCCTTGCCAAATCACACGGTATATCGTGGGCGAGTAAATCCTGCTGAATGAGGTGGAGAGTTTTATCACTTCCTGCGCAAAGAATAATGCGGTATTTGCGTGATTTCCAGTCGCTTATATCTTCAATGAGCTGTTTCATTTCACCGCCCCACAGCGCATTTTGTACAGCCTCAAAGCTGACGAGTCTTTTGTAATTGACACGTTCACCGCCTTGTAAGAAACTGCTCATATACAGACAGACTTTCTTTTCAGCCTTAAATTGCACTTCAGGGAGTTCGATAAGCAAGCTGTCAAGCCCCTTGCACAACTGACCGTTTTCGAGCAGAATCTTCACATCTTCGTTGAAACGTGACATTATACCGTTAGCAGTTTCGAGGATTTCGGAGTAGTCGTTGAAAATAACAACGCCGTCTATATAGTCAAAAACAGTTGCGGTTTCAGGGTAAGCGAGTGAGTAGTATTTCATTCCGTGCGGTAGAATTTCCCCGGTTCTGAGCCTGCTTACGTCTGCACCGAGATTTTGGCGGATGAGTTCAGTTCTTTTGCCACGTACTTTTTTGAGGAGCGATTCAAGATTATCCGCAAGTTTACTCATATCGCAGATAATTTCATTCGCCGGAGATATTTCGAGTTTGTGAATATGTTCCTCACTGCGTCTTTGTGTATCAGTTTCAAATTCTGCTATAGTTTCGATTTCATCGTCCCATAACTCAATTCTTACGGGTTTATCTGCCTGTACAGGGAAAATATCGATAATACTTCCACGCACTGAAAACTGACTTGCACCCTCTACTTTTTCACAACGCTGATAACCGCATTCCGCAAGTGATTTGCAAAGGCTGTCACGGTCAATTGTATCGCCCTCTGATATTTCTATAGCGGACGAAATAAGCGTATCAACGGGAATAACGGGCTGCATAACAGCTTCGATAGAGGCGCATATAACACTGCATTTATTCCGTGATGCCCTTGCAAGCGCAGAAATCCGCATATATTCGTATTCGTGATTTGCCGTATCAACAGGAGTGAACACTTGTTCTCTTGACGGGAAAAGCACAGCGGAATCATTACCTGACATCATATTTATATCATCGCATAATTTTTTAGCTTCTGCCTCATTGCCCGTGATAACAAGATTTACTTTAGAGCCGTTAAGAGCAGTAATAAGATTTGCCCTATGTATATACGAAAGACCTGTTACAGAAACAGGTGAAATTTTTTTATCAATACATTCGCATATACTGTCATATCCTGAAAGTTCCCTGAAAACTGAAGTGAATATTTCCATTTTGCCCTCCGTTATCCGTAATAATTTCAGCTGTTGAATTTATTCATTGCATCGTCAGTTTTGCCTGCAACCATAAGTTTCACGCATTCGCAGGCGTTCTGAGCCGCAAGCCTGAATTTTTCCGCATCTTCTTTCCTGAATTTACCGAGAACCCATTTAGCAAGGTCGTAATCAGGGTGAGGTTTTTTACCTACGCCCATTTTGATACGTGGGAAATCGTCGTGCCCTGTGAGTTCGATTATACTCCTGACACCGTTGTGACCGCCGTGACTGCCTTTTCTGCGGATTCTCAGTTTACCCGGAACAAGCGAAATGTCATCATAAATAACAATAAGATTTTCAATAGGTATTTTGTAAAATTCCATAGCCTGAACAACAGATTCACCGCTGTTATTCATATAGGTAGTCGGTTTAAGAAGTAAGCAGTGTTTGTCAGATATATTAACTTCAGCGATTTTGCCTTTGAAGTTCATACGGTTCAGTTCAACGCCGTACTGTTCCGCAAGCATATCCACGGTGAAAAAGCCTGCATTATGGCGGGTACCGTCGTATTCCATACCGGGATTGCCTAAACCTGCTATTATGTATTCAATACCGCCTTTAGCTTTATTTTCGGCGGAAATTTTGTCAAATATATCAAAAATACTCATAAATAAATATCTCCTATCTCCTTGACTTAAAATAAGTTTCAACTTAAATTATAACACATTTTTACTTGTATTGCAAGAATTTTGATAAAATAAATTATTTGAATAACTGTTTCGGGCGTAAAAGTCAACAAATATCACAAAATTATTTCATAAATATAGTACTCTATGCCAAAATATCATATTTTCACTTGATTTTTTGCATTTGATGTGATATAATAATTATGCTGGATTATACAGCTATATAAAATTATTATTAGGAGGATTTTATATGAACAAAAAGTTAACTGCAATCGTTGCAGGCGGTTTCGCAGCTATGGCATCAGCAGCCGTTCTTGCACCGGCACTTGTAACATATTCCGATTTCACTGAAAAAGGCACTTATGCTCTTACTGATGCGGACAAGTCTGTACTTATCGGAATTGATAATCCTGATGATTATTTTCTCGGAGTAGCTTCACAATTCTCCGTATTTGTTGAGGGCGATTTCAAAGCTGAGGGTTCTGACTGCGAGGGCAGACTCGGCGCAGGCGGCAGCGCAAATCTCGGTACTTCAACACCGTCATACTCTGTAGGCGCAAAACTTGATGAGGGCGATACAACGGCGAAAGTTGTTATCGGCGGTAATACTCTCCAGCACTTTGAACCGAACGGCATAAATTTTGTTGCACCGCTTGACGCTGAAATAGAAACTGTCATAATGAACTATATGGCAAACGGTGCTTGTAAAGTTTACAGCGGTGAATTGTTCGATTTCGCTGAACAGTTTGCACTTTTAAGGGAACGCAGTACATATCTCAAGGGACTTCCGGAAAATACTGACCTCGAAATCAGCGAATTTTATAATCAGCAGTGGACTGTAAAAGGCACTGACAAAAATCTCAATGTCCTCAACCTTTCCCCTGAAGAATACGCAATATTCACAAACGAGGCAAATTATATCGAGCTTAATGTTGAAATCCCTGAAGGCTCTTACCTTGTAATCAATGTCCCCGGCACTGAAATTCAACTCCCTGAAACAACAGTAAAAGTTGACTACACTGACGATAATTCGCCTGAAATATTTATGGACGAAAATCTCCCGATTCTCTATAACCTTGCCGATGCGGTTCAATTCAAATACGGCGGTTCAATACAAGGCTCAACTCTTGCACCGAACGCTGATGCATCAGGCGATGAGGGCGGACACGTTGCAGGGGCTACTATTGCTAAATCATTTGACGGCGGTATACAGTTCGGCTATACTACGTTCAATCCGCCTAAGAATAAGCTGGTGCTTCCGAGTGAGAACGTACAGACAACAACAGCTACAAAAGCTACAACTACAGTAACTACCACGGCAAAAACAGTAACTGCATCAAACTCGGTAACAACAACAAAGAATGGTCTTGTACTTCCGGACGGTGCTACAGCAACAACTACAACAAAAAACGGTCTTGTTTTGCCTGACGGTGCAACTACTGACACAACTGTTGTGACTACTACTGATGATACAGGTATCGGCATGGAAACAGGTACAGGTACAGAAACAGGTACGGGTACAAGCGATACATCGGATACTTCTTCAACAACAGCTGATACTTCAACCACAACTTCAACAACAACTGATGATTTAAAAGCAACAACAACAGCTCCGAAAAATTCTTCTTCTGTAAGCGAATCACCTAAAACAGGCGACGCAGGTATAAGCGCAATGCTCCTGCTTATGAGTTCAGCTGTAGGTGTGGCATTTATCTCAAGAAAAAAGAAAAATAGCTGATAGATAAAGCATAATTTTGTGCAACTTCACTAAAAACAAGCCCTGTAGTTAATACAGGGCTTTTGTTATATATCAGAATCTGAAATCACGTTCGCCATTGCGGATTTTTTCGAGGTAGTCAAGAGCCTTTTCACGGCGTTTCGGGTCAGGTACTTTCTGTATTTCACGGTCAATGAGTTCTTCACCGATTTTGCGTGTTTCGGGGCTTGCGTAATCCTGTAGATACTCCTGCAATGTAAGTAATGCGTTCGGGTGACAGCAATTCTGAATCTGTCCCACTTTACACAACGCCATAAATCTGTCGCCTGTACGTCCCTCACGGTAGCAAGCTGTACAGAATGACGGGATAAAACCGCCTTCCATAAGCCATTTTACGACTTCATCAAGCGAACGTTGGTCAGAAACATCGAATTGTTCTGTATCGTGCGGTCTTTCGTCGGAAGAATAACCTGCATAACCGCCTACGGAAGTCCTCGAACCGCCTGAAATCTGCGATATACCGAGGCGCATTACTTTTTCACGGCAAGTTTCATTTTCTCTTGTGGAGATAATCATTCCCGTATACGGAACAGCTATTCTTATGCAAGCGATGATTTTCGCAAATGTATCGTCATCTATACCGTTATCGAATTGTGTAGGGTCAATATCAGCGGCTCTTTTAAGTCGGGGAACACTGATTGTATGGGGTCCTACGCCGTGAACAGCCTCAAGGTGTTCAGCGTGCATGAGAAGTCCTGCAAACTCATATTTGTACTTGTCGAGACCGAAAAGCACTCCCAGACCGACATCATCAATACCGCCTTCCATAGCTCTGTCCATAGCCTCAGTGTGGTAAGCGTAATTATGTTTAGGACCTGCCGGGTGAAGGACTTCGTAGCTGTCCTTGTGGTAAGTCTCCTGAAACAGAATGTATGTTCCTATGCCTGCCTCTTTGAGTTTCCTGTAATTTTCAACGGTAGTAGCGGCAATATTGACGTTTACACGCCTGATTGCGCCGTTTTTGTGCTTGATAGAGTAGATAGTCTTTATGCATTCGAGGATATACTCAATCGGATTGTTTACAGGGTCTTCGCCAGCCTCAATTGCAAGTCTTTTGTGCCCCATATCCTGCAAAGCAATAACTTCCTGCTTTACTTCTTCCTGCGTGAGCTTTTTACGTGGAATTTCCTTATTCTGCATATGGTAAGGGCAATAAACGCACTTATTTACGCAATAATTCGAGAGATAGAGCGGTGCAAACATAACAATTCTGTCACCGTAGAAATTTTCTTTTATTTCGTTTGCAAGAGCATAGATTTTCTCAGTCATTTCGGGTAAATCGCAGGCGAGAAGTACACTTGCGTCACGGTGCGAAAGACCTGCACATTCAACACCTCTGCCTGTTTTGCGAGGTTTAGCTTTTTCGAGGATTTCCTCAACAAGTTCCTTGTTATGCTTATTTTTTTCGGCATATTCGAGAGTTTCGAGAATTTCCTCATGATTTATAAATTCTTCAGCTTTCAAAGATTTCACATCATACATAATAAATTACCTCCAATTATTTTCTTGATACAGCCGCCTTGACTGAAACGCCTGAAATACGTCCAAGGCGACCTGTAAGACTGCTTATTTTGTCGGGTGATGCATCAATTGCAACAGAAATCAGCGATATACCACGTTCTCTGTAAGGTATCCCCATACGCCCGATAATAATATCGTTGTATTCATGCAGTACGCTGTTGACTTCAGAGACTGCTGACGGGTCATCAACAACTATTGCGGTGACAGCTATTCTTTTTTCGTCCACTAATACCCCATACCTTTCAATTCTGATATAATTTTCACGTAAAAATCGGGAATATTTGATATTTCGTGATTATTCTGCGGAATTTTCCTGCTGAACCTCATACGTCTTGTATCGACTTCATCGATATGCGAAATCCCACGGTTACTGGTGCCGGTGTAAATCCCCTTGAAATCGCCCCAGATGACTTCAGGCGGAGTAAGCATACCGTCGCCTTTGCCGTCGAGAATACCGACAGCAATATACGGTATCATCATCAGAACATCGCTGAACGGATTTTTCATTCTGAAAGCGTAACTTCTGTAATAAATGCCCTTGTCATCGGGATTTTTCCTGTTGAAATCAGCCATAAAGCCTGTTGTAAGCTGTTCAAGACAACGGTAAGTCTGCGGTTTTTTGTCGCCTGAAATTTTCATAAAAATGTCATATATTCTGCACCCGATTTTCAGCAAAATATGTGGAAGTTTCATAATTTTATCCATACTGACAGAACCGTTGTGAGGAGTGCTGATAGTTGTGACGGAAGCTATATATTTTCCTAAATTCATTGTTGAAATCAGGTATCTTGCTTCAACACCGCCCTTTGAATGCGCAATTATATTAACTTTTTCAGCACCTGTTTTCTTTAGAAAATCAAGCAGGGATTTTTCAAGTGTCCTGCAATTATTTTCGATTGAACCGTTAGCGTCCTGAAAGCCGAAGAAAACTTCAGCACCGTGTTTCCGCAGAATATCGGGGATTCTGCCCCAGTAACCGTTTATTTCCCTGTCGTGGAAACCCATACCGTGCAGGAAAAACAGAGGATATTTTGTTTTACAGTTAAAATTTTTTGTCATATAAAATAAAAAATGCCCGCAGATATAACGGGCATAAGGAAATCAGTTTATATACTGTTGACCGAAAACAAAGTAAAAATAAATCTTTGAAACCCGAAAACGTAATTTTTTTGAGGAAATCCGACAACGGAATAAATCCCGAAATCCGACTATATATATTATACCACTTTTCACACGAAATGTCAAGTATTTTTGTTAGTATTTTATAACTGTTTATATACCTACTATAGTAAAGTAAAAACATATATTAGTAAAAATTTGTACAAAATAACAAGTGCATTTCTTGTCAATCTTTCTTGAAAAGCTGTCTGATTACCATTGCACCTCCGGCAGCCGCAAGCCCGAACATTGCAACAAATACATATGCATTTGTTGTTCTCCAGCGGATATTCACACTCATAATCACCGCCGCAAGAATTATGATAATCCCGACCGCTATGAAAATCCAACCAAATACTTTCCTGTCCATAAGGAAAAGCATCACAATTCCCACGATAATCGGCAGGAAAATAAGACCGTTAGGCAGACTGTAACCGCCTATCCGCAAAAATCCCGTACCCCATGAGCTTCTGACATCAAGATTCTGGAAAATAAGGAAAAGCCCTGCCGATAACATCAGCAGTCCGCAGAAAAATTGCAGGAGGTCATTTTTAGCCTTATTCTTCTTTTTATTGCCCTCCTCGAGTTCCGCACGGACTTTCCTGAGTTCATCAAGATACACGTCATCATTATTTTTCTTAGCCATAAAATCCCCTTTTCTTTACTTTGTGCCGAATATACGGTCACCTGCATCGCCTACGCCCGGAACGATGTATTTTTCCTCATTAAGTCCCTTATCCATAACACCCGTGTAAATATCAACATCAGGGTGCATCATACGTACTTTGTCAACGCCCTCGGGTGAACAGATAATGCACATAAATTTGATATTTTTCACGCCTAATTTTTTCATTTCGTCGATAGCAGCAACAGCTGAATGACCTGTCGCAAGCATAGGGTCAACTATAATTACGTCACGTTCGTCAATATCGTCGGGCATTTTTGAATAGTACTTTACAGCCTCTTTTGTATCAGGTTCACGGAATATGCCTATATGACCGATTTTAGCTGCCGGAACAAGTGCTGTAACGCCGTCAATCATACCGAGACCTGCACGAAGTATAGGCACAAATGCCAGTTTTCTGCCTGAAATTACCTTTGTTCTTGCAACGGCAATAGGTGTTTCGATTTCGATTTCTTTCAGCGGTAAATCTCTTGTTGCCTCGTAACAGATAAACATTGCTATTTCTGAAACAAGTTCACGAAATTCTTTCGTACCCGTGTTCTTATCCCTCAGAAGTGAAATCTTGTGCTGTACAAGAGGGTGATTGATAATATGTAAGTCTGCCATAATTATTCTCCTTTGTTAATATTATTATTTTTTTCAATTTCTGTAATCAGGTCAACACGTCTCTGATGACGGCCTCCCTCAAAACCTGTTGTCATAAATATTTCAGCAAGTTCGCACGCAAGACCTATACCTATAGTTCTCGCACCCATACAGATTACATTTGAATCATTGTGTAATCTTGTATATTTTGCTGAAAAACTGTCAGAACATAATGCTGCCCTTATCCCTTTGAATTTATTCGCTGTTATTGACATTCCTATACCCGTACCGCATATAAGCACACCTTTTTCGCACTCCCCTGACTGCACAAGTTCGCATACAGCTTGTGCAATAACAGGATAATCGCAGGATTCGCCGTCCGTACCCACATCTTTGAGTTCAAAGCCTTCTGATGCAAGGGTATCGATAACAGCCTTTTTCATTTCAACACCTGCGTGGTCACAACCTATTGCTATTGTCATAAAAATTCTCCTTTTTTGATAATACTACACAAAATTTTATCAACAAATCTATCTTATTTCAGCGAATTCGCACATACTTGATTCAAGCAACATTGCACAATCTGTTTCAGCTCTTGTTTTCCAAATCCTTTTCAGCTTTCGCTTTCTGTAAATATGATACTTCCAGTTCATCAGGCGGAACAGGTTCACTGTATAAAGCTGCCAGACATATACCGCAGGCGTTCTGTAATCTCGACTGAGGCGGTGCAATTGTAAACATAGGCGAACGGTAATTCATAAAGAAATCGGGTGAACCGTCACCGCATAACAGCACTTCCGTCCCGTTGAATGCAAGAAATTCCGCAAGTTCGTCACGGCTTATTATTTTTTCAGCGCAAATTGATTCAAGTTCATAGCCGTTGCTTTTGTAAGTGCAGGTGTATACGAGTTCAGCCCGTGCGTTCATTATGGAACATATAGTTCCCTTGTAAGCGATATTATTGAACGCAAGCCCTTTGAGAGTAGAAACTCCCACGCATTTGCAGTTGAGAGCGAAGCCCATAGCTTTCACCGCTGATACGCCTATCCGCAGACCCGTGTAACTTCCGGGACCGTTTGCAGCAGCTATCATTTCAACATCGGAAATATTTTTCCCTGCCTGTTCAATCATATTCCTGACAGCAGGCATTATGACTTGCGAATGTGTTTTTTCGGTAAAAAGCGAGGTATGTGCAAGGAAAATTTCCGTATCAGTATCGAAAAGGGCACATGATGCAGTTTTCCCTGATGTATCAATTCCAAGCAGAATCAAATCTTCCACCGTCCTCTGTTATAATTTCCCTGTCCGTATCGCTGACAGCATTTATCACAATATATATTGTATTTTCGGGTAAAAATTCAGCTATATTTTCAGACCATTCAATCACGGCAATATTATTTCTGAAATCGTAGTCATAAAATCCCGAAGATTCGAGGTCGTCCTCATTTTCGATACGGTACATATCAAAGTGATACAGATTTATATTTTCACCGCAATATTCGTTGACGAGCGCAAAAGTCGGCGATGTTACGTTATCCCCGAGACCAAGACCTATTGCAAGCCCTCTTGTGAAAGTAGTTTTCCCTGCACCAAGTCCGCCCTTATATGCTATTATATCGCCTTTTTTAAGAAGTCCGCCTATTTTTTCGGCTATAGCTATTGTTTCCTGCGGTGAATGTGTCAATATTCTCATATCAGAAAAGCCCCGTGATATTGCCGTTTATATCGCAGTCTATATTCAATGCGGACGGTGCTTTAGGTAAACCGGGCATTGTGAGAATATCGCCCGTATAAATTACAACGAATCCCGCACCTGCTGAAAGTCTTGCATCACGGACTGTTATATTGAAGTTCTTAGGTTTACCGAGCAAAGCAGGATTATCTGAAAGTGAGTATTGTGTTTTCGCAACGCATACAGGCAAATTCCTGAATCCTATGCTTTCAATTTCTTTGATAGCCTTTTCTGCCTGCGGAGTGTAATTCACACCGTCTGCACGGTAAATTTCCGTGGCAATTTTCTCGATTTTATCTTTTATAGGCAATTCAACGGAATAAATCGGGTGGAATTTATCGCCGTTACCCTCCGTGAGCGAAATTGTATCACAAACTTTATTTGCGAGGTCAATACCTCCCTCACCGCCTTTTGCGAACACTTCGCACATGGAAACTTCAACGCCCATATCAGAACAGAAATTCCTGACAAAATCAATTTCGGAATCGGTATCAGTACCGAATCTGTTGATTGCTACGACTACCGGAACGTGGAATTTGTGCATATTTTCTATATGCGTCTGCAAATTAACAATACCTTTTTCCAAAGCCCACAAATTTTCTTTAGCAAGTTCATCTTTTTTCACACCGCCATTGTATTTCAACGCTCTGATTGTTGCGACGAGAACAACGCAGGCAGGAGTTAATCCGCCATAACGGCACTTTATGTCAAAAAATTTCTCTGCACCTAAATCAGAACCAAAACCTGCTTCTGTAATACAGTAGTCGCCGAGTTTCAAAGCGAGTTTCGTGGCACGTATCGAATTACAGCCGTGTGCTATATTGGCAAAAGGTCCGCCGTGAATAAATGCAGGTGTATTTTCAAGTGTCTGGACGAGATTCGGCTTAAGTGCGTCCTTGAGGAGTGCTGTCATTGCGCCTGTACAGCCGATTGCATCAGCGTAAACAGGTTCACCGTCGATATTATACGCAACAAGGATATTACCAAGACGTTTCCTGAGGTCGCCCAAATCGGTTGCAAGGCAAAGTATCGCCATTATTTCAGATGCAACCGTTATGTTAAAACCGTCTTCACGAGGTACGCCGTTAGCTTTACCGCCAAGACCAACGACAATATTACGCAATGCACGGTCATTCATATCCATACAGCGTTTGAATAATATACGCCTCTGGTCTATTTTCAGGCTGTTTCCCTGCTGAATATGGTTGTCAATCATAGCGCAAAGCAGATTATTTGCTGAAGTAATAGCGTGCATATCGCCTGTAAAGTGGAGATTTATATCTTCCATAGGGACAACCTGCGCATAACCTCCTCCGGCAGCACCGCCTTTTATTCCGAAAACAGGTCCGAGGGACGGTTCACGCAGTGCGAGAACGGCATTTTTACCGATTTTCCCCATAGCTTCAGCAAGTCCCACACTTACGGTAGTTTTACCCTCTCCGGCAGGCGTAGGGTTTATAGCGGTAACAAGGATAAGTTTACTGTCGTCACGGAATGCAAGCTGAGAATAAAGGCTTTCGGACAGTTTAGCTTTATAGTGACCGTAAGGCTCAAGATAGTCCTCACTTATACCGAGATTCCCGGCAATTTCACTGATTTTCTTCATTTTCGCATTCTGAGCGATTTCTATATCAGATAACATAGGCACATACCTCCTGATTTTGTATTATTATTACATTATATCATAATTCTGTTTATATTGCAATAGTTTCGGTAAAATTTTATACCATATAGTCAATTATGTGGTCAATTATCAACTAAATTATTTATCCATATGTCACTTTTCACCATAAACCAGCCGATTATTACTTTGATAAATTCTGACAGCGTAACCATTGCGAAAAGCGGGTGTATATCCATAGACGTGAAATGCGCTGAAATATATGCAAGCGGTATCATTATCAGCCACGTATAGCCGAAATCAAACAGGAATGTCACGCCTGTTCTGCCTCCGCTCCGCAACGTGAAATAGCAGGCGTTACTGTACGAACACAACGGCATTGCTATTGCTTGTATTATTATCATATACGATGCAAGTTCACGTATATTTGCTTCAGTCTTGTAAAGCAACGGGAATATATGTGCTACAGGTAACATAAGTACCGCAACAATTACAGTAACCACAACGCTGAAAAACAACAGCTTATTATCGGTATCACGTGCATCTTTCAGCTTATTTGCGCCGAGTTTAGCTCCTACTATTATACCGATACAGGCACCAAGCTGAATATATACCGTGCTGAAAAGATTCGTCATTGTACCTGAAATATTTCTTGCGGCAACAACGTCAAGACCTCTTTCGGAGTAGCACTGCGCAATTATTGACATTCCGAGTGACCAGAGAAATTCATTGAACACAAGCGGTATGCCTTTTTTAATCATCTGCACAAAAAGTTCGGCAGGTATACTGAAATTTTTGTATAGTCCTACAGAATATTTGTTTTTTTCCTTGTGAGTATGCACCCATATTACTACAAATGCCATTTCTATGAATTTCGATACGACTGTTGCAATTGCCGCACCTCTTACCTGCATTTCAGGAAAGCCGAATTTCCCGAAAATAAGCACGTAATCAAGGAAAATATTGGCGATTACAGCAGTCATTGATGCCATCATAGGGATTTTAGTTTCACCGCATTCCCTGACTGTACTCGAATAAGCCTGCCCTATAACAAACGGAATAAGTCCTGCAAGCATTATTTTCATATATTCCCTGCCGTAATCAAGAGTTGCGTTTATTTCTTCGGGAGTATCGTCTTTGCTCAAAAAAAGCGATATTAACTGTACATCAAAAAGCCCGAAAACAATCAGGGCGATTACAGCTAAAACTATACAGACAATCATTCTGAACCGCACTGTATACTTATGCCCTTCGTGGTCACCTTTACCGAAAAATTGCGCTCCGAAAATACCTGCTCCTGAAACTGCTCCGAAAACGGCTGTATTGAACACAAACATAAACTGATTCACGATTGAAACGCCGTTCATTTGCATTGTACCTATTTGCCCGACCATAATATTGTCAATAAGACTTACAAAATTAGTTACAAGATTTTGCAGAATCATCGGTATCATCATAGCAAGTACTGATTTGTAGAAAGTCCGGTTGCCTATATATTTCTTAGTAAAATTATTTGACATATTGTATATATTCCTTTCGTAGATTTCTAACAAATTATAGCATTATATTGATATTTTGTCAAGGGCTTGCATTTTTTTCTGAAAAGGTGTATAATATTGTAGGAATTAAAAAGAAAAGAGGTTTTTTCAAAATGTCTGATGAAATCAGTGAAAAAGAAAAGTCCAATCCGCTTGCGACGGAGTCAGTGTCAAGTCTTATGATGAAATTCGCTGTACCAAGCATAATAGGTATGCTTGTCAGCGCATTGTACAACATCGTTGACCAGTTCTTCATAGGGCGAGGTGTCGGTACGGACGGCAATGCCGCTACAAATATAGCGTTCCCGTTCTCGACAATGTGTATAGCTGTAGCACTTCTTCTCGGAATAGGCGGTGCATCGTGTTTCAATCTCACCATGGGCAGAGGCGATACAAAACGTGCAGGATATTTCGCAGGAAATGCTTTTACTATGCTTATTATCAGCGGTGTTGTGATAAGCGCAATAACGTTCATATTCCTCACACCTTTGTTGAAACTTTTCGGCTCATCTGATAAAATTTTACCATATGCGCAAGATTACGTATCAGTTTCAGCATTTGGTTTCCCGTTCCTGATACTCACAACAGGTGGAGGTCATATAATCAGGGCTGACGGAAGCCCTAAAATGACAATGGCTTGTAACCTTACAGGCGCAATCATAAATACAATCCTCGATGCACTTTTTGTACTCGTATTCCACTGGGGTATGAAAGGCGCAGCTCTTGCAACTGTAATAGGTCAGGTCATATCTTCTGTTATGGTTATCATATACATAAGGAAATTCAAAACAGTACCGCTTACAAAAGAACATTTCAAGCCAAAATGGGCAACAGTACAGCGTGTAGCTTCAATCGGTATGGCATCGTGTTTCAATCAGCTTGCTATTATGATAGTACAGATTGTACTGAATAACTCCCTCAAGCATTACGGCGAATTATCTGAATACGGTGCTGATGAACCTATAGCAGTTGCCGGAATCGTAATGAAAGTAAATATGATTGTATTTTCCGTAGTAATAGGTCTTGCACAAGGTACTCAGCCTATTGAAAGCTATAATTACGGTGCAAAAAATTACGGCAGAGTTAAAAAAGCATACAGACTTGCGCTGACAACAAGTGCAGTTTTGTCAATATGTGCGTTCTTCTGTTTCCAATTTTTCCCTCGTCAGATTCTTGCTATTTTCGGTACAGGTACAGAAACATATTTTGATTTCGGAATAAAATTCTTCAGAATATTCCTGTTCTTTACATGGCTTAACTGCATACAGCCTATTTCGTCAACATTTTTTACATCAATAGGCAAGCCCGTAAAAGGCGTATTTCTCTCGCTCACAAGGCAGATACTCTTTTTTATCCCTGTACTGCTGATTTTGCCGTTATTCTTTGGAATTGACGGTATAGTGTACACCGGTCTTGTAGCTGATTTCCTTTCAGCTGTTGTTGCTATAATTATGACTTTGCTTGAATTTAAGCTGATGAAAGGAGAAGAAAATGATACAGGATATACAGCCGTTGAAGCTCAATAATTCGTATTTATGTGACGAAAAACCCGATGATGAAAGCATTGTGTTCCATTTTGACGGGAAAAATGTTCTCTGCAGGAATGACAACGAAAATCCGTTTCCGATTCTTGCTGAACTCGTTTTGCCTGACAATATGTTATATCTTTTTAACATAAGCGGAAAAAAATATTTCCTTTTGCGTGATTCTGTTACAAATATCCCCGGCGGTTTCAGTTACGTTGATGTGAAAAAATTCCGTAATATAGAGGGTATGGACAGAACAGAAATATTTGCTCTCGCAACAGCTTATCACCTCGCACAATGGTACAACGATAACTGCTATTGCGGTAAATGCGGAGGTATCACCGTTCCCGACAGAAAAGAACGTGCCCTTAAATGCACATTTTGCGGTAAAATAATTTACCCTCGCATTAACCCTGCTGTAATTGCCGGAGTCATTGACGGTGACAGGCTTCTGATTACAAGATACGCTGAAAACAGAGGAGTTTCACACGATGCACTTGTGGCAGGATTCACGGAGGCAGGCGAAACGCTTGAGGAAACGGTCAGACGTGAAGTAATGGAGGAAGTCGGGCTGAAAGTCAAGAATATCAGGTACTATAAATCTCAGCCGTGGGGATATTCAGGCGGTATACTTGCGGGATTTTTCTGCGAAGTTGACGGCGATAATTCCATAAAACTCGATGAAACCGAATTAGGTAACGCTGAATGGGTTGAACGTGGCAACATAAAAGGTCAGCCTGATGATTTAAGCCTCACAAACGAAATGATGATACAATTCAGGGACAATAACATATGAATTTGCTATTGATTCTGATTTAGTAAATATAAAAACCAAAGGAGAAAAATATGAAAACAATTGCAATTATAGGTGCTATGCCGTCTGAACTCGCCGATATAAGGAATACTCTCGGAAACGCTGAAATAAAGCGGATTTCGGGATTTGACTTCTATGTGAACGAATACAAAGGTTACAAGATAGTCAACTCCTGCTGCGGAATAGCAAAAGTTAATGCTGCACTCTGTACGCAGGTTATGATTGACAATTTCAAGCCCGAATGCGTTATAAATACAGGTGTTGCAGGCGGTATGGATACAAGCGTTAAAGTATGTGATATTGTGATTTCAACAGAAGTCCTCCCTCACGACCTCGATGCACATTTCCTGAACGACTATCCGCCATATTGCGCTGTATTCAAGGCTGACGAGAAACTTATTGAAACTGCTGAGAAAGTATGTTCCGAAAAAGGCATAAACAGCCATAGAGGGCGCATTGTATCAGGTGAGGCTTTCATATCAGACAGCGCACTCAAAGCCGAAATAAAGCGTAATTTTGACCCATATGCTGTTGATATGGAAAGTGCCGCTGTAGGTCACGCCTGTTATCTCAACAGTACCCCGTATGTCAGTGTACGCTGTATTTCGGATAACGCTGACGATGAGGGCGCAATGTCATTTGAGGAATTTGAGAAAATCGCCGCAAAAAGAGTTGCGGAAGTCGTACTGAAAATAACAGAACTAATTTAAGGAGTGAAAGAAAATGAAAAAATTTTTATCAGGCTTGTCTGCCATGGTTCTTACAACCGCTATGACATCATCATTTATTACAAATGCTGACTACATACCAACACTTTATTTCAGACCTCAAGCTGAAACTGATGCTGATGGAACTCTTGTCATAAGCCGTGAGGAACTCGCAAACGGTCTTACAATTACTACTGATGTTTTTATCGATGACCAGTCAAAAACTTGCTGGAGCGTAGACCCAAAATGGAAATGTCCTACTTCTTTCATAAAACTTGATAATGTCATTGACCCACAAGTCCCATATATTCCATATGCCTATGCTGAGGAAAAAGACGGCAAACTTACAACGATAAGACATTATACTTTCTGTGGAAAAGATGAGAAACTGAATACAATGTTCTTTACCTGCGATTTGGGAATTATGTACAAAGATAATTCTCCGCTTACGCCTTACGGTGAAAATACCACTGATTACGCACTTACCAGCTTTGATATGGTTTTCAGCAGAAATATCCCGTACGGTGAATATGATGTATATTTTCTGACTGAATCCGAAGATTATGATGACCAGAGATGGAGTACTGTTTCAATGCGGACAGGTGAGGCAAGTGTTACAACAATCCCGAATGTAGAGAATTTGCACATAAAAATCACAGGTGCAAATAAGGGTGATATTAACAATGACGGGCTGATTGACGCAAGCGATGCAAGTGCTGTTCTTACAGCGTATTCATTAACATCAACAGGTGCGGACAGCGGTCTGAACGATGACGAATTCTATGCAGGCGATGCAAATTCAGACGGTGCTGTTGATGCAAGCGATGCTTCGCTGATACTTGCCTACTATTCGTATATGGCTACAGGCGGTGAATCAAGTCTGGAAGATTACATAAAATAATTTAATATTATAGGAAACACCGCACAAAGACCGCCTAACGGCTTTGTACGTCATCTGCTTGCATATTTTCCGTCATCTTGCACAGAAACTCCTTGAAATACGACAGTATTTCTGCGTCGTTTTTATACAATCTGACAAAAAATCTGACTGCGCATCTGATGCACAATCTTTGTGAGGTGTTGCCTATACTCTCCGCTACTGCAAACTATCCAGTAATACTGGCATAAAATCCGTCTATCTGCGTCATCCCCCTAATCGGGTCCGACACCCTCTGTCACTTCGTGACATCTCCCTTCACTGAAGGGAGTCACCTCACCATACGAAAGTATGCTTTCGTCCTCTTCCTTGACATACGAATTTTCTGTTCAGCATTCTTTGGACACTTTGCAGTAGCGGAGAGTGTACGTCTTGGATTACAGTTGTTTTTTGTGAAAATT
>CANQJV010000005.1 GCA_947624295.1 uncultured Ruminococcus sp.
ATGATTCTAATTCTAACATAAACCATATAAAATTAAAATAGTTAAATAATTTTATTAGCAAAATTGATTTCCGTGAAAAATCCCGGAAAGATATTGACATTTTCAAAAAAATCTGATATACTGTTGATATATTGTTCCTCCAATTAAATCTTGCCAAATAAGTTACGGCAATGCGAATAAAGCACCGTAAAATTGTGATTTGGAATTTGCAAGCGCATCATAAGTGACAAGGTTTAGTTGGATTATCAATAGTAAGATATTACAAATCGGAATTTTTAGAGATTGATTTTATGGCAAAATATTCTTTTAAGTATTGGTTTGAATGGGGTTGTTTTGAAAATCATTGTCCATGTCTTTGGGATAGTAATGGATTAGTTTCACTTGATGTTCTTCCAATATCTCTTGAGTTAAAGCGTTTTTTGTGTGAATTGGGAATAGAACATGATAACGCATTAGATTGGGATTGTCCTTCGAATCCGTTGTTATGGTCAAAAGAAGAAAAAGAAGCATTCTATAAAAAGGCTAAAGAGGGGTATCACCGTTTACAAGAGGAATTAGGAGAAGAATATGAAATCATATATTGTGAAGATGAGTAAACTATAGGCAACACCGCACAAGGATTGTGCGTCAGATGCGCCGTCAGATTTTTCGTCAGATTGTATATAAACGATGCAGGCATACTGACGTATGATAAGGAGTTTCTGTGCAAGATAGCGGAAAATATGCAAGCAGATGATGTGCAAAGCCGTAAGGCGTTCTTTGTGCAGTGTTGCCCTTGATTGACAAAAATTCTATTCAACACTATTATTGACATTTGCAATAGAGGGGAGTATATTTACTGGAGTAATAATTATACAAAAAGAGGTGTGTTTAATGGAAATAAAGAATATCAGCGGAGATATATTCAGTATACAAGGAGATATACTGATATTTCCTGCGAATCCGAAACCGGTGATAGGCGGAAGTCTTGACGGACAGGTTTTCAAAAAAGCAGGGCAGAAAGAACTTCTTGATGCAAGAGAAAAAATTGGTGAAATAAGCTACGGAGAATCGTGCATTACAGAAAGCTATCATTTGAAAAGCTACAAGTGGCTGATACACGCCGTTACTCCTCGATATCAAGAAAATCATGCAGCAAGTTCAATCAACACTCTTAAAAAATGCTACATATATTCATTGAAATTGGCAGAATCTAAACACGCCAAAACTGTCGTATCTGCTTTATTAGGCGCAGGTGCTTCACGCTTTCCGTATGAAAAAGCCGTTGCTGCCGCTAATCAGGCTTTTCAGGAATATCAGACAATTGTGCCTGAAAGCTGTATCGAATCAGTAACTCTTGTTCAATATGACAGAGTAAATCAATATCAGCTAATAATTAAATGTAATGACTTGCTTAAAGAGGCAAGCAGACTTCTTGCTCAGATAGAGGGATTTGAAGAATACATACATAAAGATTCCGAAATAGGAAAACTAATAAATAATCTTACCGATATTCTTTGTCAGAACCGCCTGCAGAAAGTTTCTGCCCTTTTTGAACGCTATCAAGCTGAATTAGCGGATTATTGCGAAAAAACATACTGTTCTCCCGATGATTACAATTATGAAATATTCAAAGAACTTGTTGTATTCCCCGAAGGCATGACGAACGAAAAATTAGCCATGAAAATTTTTGAGCCTGACCCTACCAAAATATCAAAAATAAGGAATCTTAAAAAGAGTAACGCTGATACGAAAGCTCTCGGTTTTTTGAAAAAGCGAATGAATGTTTTAAGACTTGGATTGGGATTGGAACTTTCTCTTTATGACATTTGCCGCCTGATGTGGTGCAGAGGTCACGCTTTTCCTGTCGATGAGTTTGACAACGACCTGATTTCAATGTATATTCCCGATAAAAACTATGAAGAGGCTCTTGCTGCATGGCATGAAAGAGTTTATGGTGTAAAGCCTGACAGATAAGGCAATACCGCATAAAACTGAAAATGCAGATACATAAACAAATTTTTAGTCAGATTGTATAGAAGCAGTACATATTAGTTGACATTCAGCAAGGAATTTTAATGTAAAATAATGAAAAGCGCAAGCAGATATGCTGTCAGGCGGACTTTGTGTGGTGTTGCCATAATTCTGCAATTAAACTTGGCATTTTTTGACAAACTCACTACTGATTTTGCCTGTTTATGCCATTCACAAAGAACTTCATTTTTGATAGAATATAGAATGTAAACAATATTTACTATCAAAAAATGGAGGTTTTTAACAATGGACAACAAAGGAAGTATAAGCGTTAAAATGAGAATATCCGTGGTATGCGCCTGCATATCGGCAGCATTGATGGTGCCGTTTTTCATTATGGGCTTGAAAAATGGTGATGGTTTTCTGCTATCGCTAATCGAAGCTCCGTTCTGCGGATTGCTGGTAGGCGGTTTGATTCCCGGAATTTTACACGCTCCTGCCGTTTACAGAAAAATTTGTACTATTCTTTTTATTCCTTTCGGCTGGCTCTTTGCATTTTTTATTGTTGCTATTGCAATAATTTTTGGCGGCGGAATATTTATGATTGTTGATACTGTCAAGTTTATTCTTGCCAAAAAGCAAAAATAATTTTCCATTTCTTTTTTGGCAATATTACATAAAGATTATGTGTTAAGTTTTTATCAAATCGTGTAAAATACTGTTGCATATATAACTTTTTGTACAAACTTATAAGTATTCAGTTCAGAGCATAAAAATAGCGGACAGTGCTTCTTAATAATGAAACACCGTCCGCTATAAATTTATTCAGTTTGTCAACATACTTCTGCCATTTGGTTATCTACCAATTTTCTATCAAATTTATACCGAATTTCTTCAGATTTGTGATTTTTGAGGACAACGGAAATTCTCTGATTTCCTCATTTCTACCAACTTAAACGGTGATTTTACACCAAATTGGCAATGTTTAATGTTACTTAGTGATAAATGGTGATAAAGTGGTTTAGCTTTACAATATAATGAAATACATTGTAAGAAAAATATAACAGAAAAAGAGTGATTCTGGTAGAAAATTTGTTAGAATAATATATTCATTTACCGCAAATGCTGATAATTCTCTTAGTTATGATATTTATTGAAAAATAAAAAAGAAGTTTTCATATAATGTTATACTCTACGCTGTTGCAAAGTATCCAAAGAATGCTGAACAGAAAATTCGTATGTCAAGGAAGAGAACGAAAGCATACTTTCGTATGGTGAGGTGACTCCCTTCAGTGAAGGGAGATGTCACGAAGTGACAGAGGGTGTCGGACCCGATTAGGGGGATGACGCAGACAGACGGATTTTATGTCAGTATTACTGGATAGTTTGTAGTAGCGGAGAGTATATTTACTTTGCCAGCATTTTATATTATAAATTACCGTTTCAAATCCTCTCTTATAAAATGCGTGTACTTACGCTGTTCTTTTGCCGGAATACCATATTTTTCTTTACCGAGGGCGATTGATTTCATCAGGAAACTCATATTTCTTGCGAGAGTGCGCATTGTCTGCAAACCCTCCTCATCAAATGCCGATTCACCGATATTTCTGCCGTGTACGCTGTTCCAGTATATACTTGATGCTACAGGCATTCCGCATATTGTAAAATATTTGTTCAATTCGTCGAATGTTGCCGAACAACCTCCACGTCTTGCGATAACAACGCTTGCACCGACTTTCATAGTTTTGTCGAAATTCGTACTGTAAAACAGTCTGTCAAGGCAGGCAATCAATGTTGCGTTAGCTGAAGCGTAGTAAACAGGTGACGCAATTACAAGTCCGTCAGCCTCCTCGAATTTCGGAGCGAGTTCATTAACCACGTCATTGAACACACAACGCCCAATTTCTGCACATTTCCCGCAAGCGATACAGCCACGGATATTTTCCGCACCTATCTGGTAAATTTCAGTTTCAATCTTTTCAGAGTCAAAAACTTTAACCATTTCATTCAAAGCGATTGATGTGTTGCCGTTGGCACGTGGACTTCCGTTAATAATAAGTACTTTCATGATATATATTCTCCTTTATACAAAAAATTTCTTTGTTATCTGTTCTTTGAGTTTCTTGTTTCTGTTGATGAGGAGCAGAACAACGCCTACTGCAATAAACGTAATCAGCGGATAATACGACCACACAAAGTTTATTTTGTTAAAAAATACTTTGTTAATCAGATATTCTATCAGCACGCAATCCACTCCTGTCAATATAAATACAATCGCAAAAACAAACAGATACGATTTATTGACAAATCTTTTTATCAGAATCGCTGAAAAAGTAATCAATACAGCTGAAATTATAAGAGGCATTGCGAACGGTAAAAACCAATTTCCGCCTGTTGTGTACGACAAATACCATTGAAATCCCAGCAGAGCAGTGAAATCAATCCCGAGATAAAGCAGAGTATCTTTTTTCGGGAAAATCAATGGAATAAATATCAGGCAATACAGAAAACATACTGCACTGAATACAATATCCGCCCATAATATCTGCCCTGAATTTATTTTATAGTCGCATATGAACGTCAGAAAAGCAGGGATAAATATACATATTGTTGCAATAATTATCTTATATTTTTTGTTCATTTCCCTCAACAGAATTATATGTTCTTCAGGGTAAGGCTGTACAGCATCATCAGGGATTTTTATATCAGGGTGATATACAACTGTATTGCAAAGAGGGCATTTTTTCTCACTGTCCTCAAGTTTTACTCCGCATTTTACGCAGTATGCCATTTTATACTATCCTTTCTTGTTGCTTTCAACTGAAACAGCTATCCCTAATTTCACGAGATTCGAGAAAAACAGCCGTTCAAGTTCAGTTTCCTTGATATTCCTTATCATATTGATATACAGCTTGTCTTTATACGAGATTATACCGCAATTATTTGAACCGGTGTACTGTACTCCCAAAGTAAAGTCAAATCTTTTTACACAGTCAGCCATTTCGTCAGGTAATTTAACTGCGCCTAAATTTGACATTGTTATACTTGATTTTTTTTCGCCTGTCATCGAAAATACTATTTTTATACCGATATTTTTGATAAATAACGGCAATATTTTAAGGAATTTATTTTTTTCAGTACGGACATTTGTTGTTATTTTCGCCCTCATTTGTTTTTCAGTAAGCTGTAGTTTCATTTGATGATGAACTATGTCAATAATTTCACTCAAATCGAAATCGCCCATATTTGCATCTATTCCCGTAGTAATACAAAGTACAAAATTCCTGAGAGTATCACTTTTGAAATAATTCCTGAGATTCACCGGAATAAGTACTTTTACAGGCTTTTGTTTTCTTTTGTTGTGAACTTTGCTGTCCTGTATCTGCTGTATTGAGTAAATCATTACCGAAACAAGAAACGTTGTAAGGCTTACCCCGTAAGATTTAGCTTTTTTAAGCGCATCGTCAAGATTCACAATACCTGTAATCACATTGTGGAAATCATTTGTTTCTTTTGTACCGTGTATCTGATACGCTGTAGCCTCTTTCCGTGAACTCGCCGTTATACCGTCATATTTCAGGAAACTGTCCTCTAATTCGTAATTCAGCGGTTTTTCTCTGCGGTCAAATACACCGTTTTCATAAGGAATTTCAATATGATTTTTCTGCGCAATATATTCAGCCGCAAGTGTTTTCAGGAATATCAATCCGCCGTTGCCGTCTGTAAGCGAATGGAAAAATTCAACAGCTATGCGGTTTTCGTAATAAAGCACACGGAATGCGCATTTCCTCAAATCACGGGGAGTCATTTTACTGCACGGATACGGTTTTTCGGGGATTATGTGAGGAGCTTTTGTTGATTCGAGATAATACCAGAAAAAACCTTTGCATAATTTCATAGATATTGATGGGAATCTTTTAACAGTCGTATCAAGTGCGGACTGTAATATTTCCGCATCTATTTTTTCCCGCAAAGTTATTGAAAGCCTGAACACATTGCTCCAGTTTTTTGTTTTTACAGCAGGATATAATTTTGCGGCATTATCGAGTTTCAGCCACATATTACCTGCCATTGAAAATTTCTCCGATAAATTGAGGTATCATTTTTATATCTTCTTTCGCCTGTTTCGTGCCGTAAAGCAAATATATATGCCACATATCAGGTGCTATATGGAGTTTAGAAGAACACCCTGCATCGCATAATTTCTTATGCAAATCAACTGAATCACTCAACATTACTTCATCACCGCCAACAAATATAAGTGACGGCGGAAATCCCGTGAAATCAGCTTTTGCAGGCGATACAAGCGGTGAATTTACATCATTGGTGTAGCATTTTGCATAACATTCAAGGCGTTTTTTTGTCATTGACGGGTCAATATTTTTGTTAGTCTCGTATGAAGTCCCTGACATTGTCAAGTCGCTCCACGGTGAAATGGCAATAATTCCGCTTGGTAACTCAATATTCAACTCTTTTAATTTAAGTACAAGCGCAAATACAAGTCCTCCGCCTGACGATTCACCGCATAGTACTATTTCAGACGGCTTGAATCCGTCCTCTATCAGTTTCCCATACGCCCGGACAGCGTCATCAAGAGCTGACGGGAATGGATTTTCGGGTGCTAATCTGTACGCAAGGCAACATACTTTCATACTGTTCTGTACCGCAAGTATCGTCCCGAATCCTTTAGCGTACTGCAAATCGCCTGAAACATAACCTCCGCCGTGAAGATACAGTATAACGCCATTATTTGTGATATTTTCAGGGACTACGTATTCAGCCTGAATTTTATCGCATTCCACGGGTTTATATTGAACTTCGTCTATATATTCGTGTGCCATAAATTCGCCTATTTTATCTTGCATTGCACGCTGTACAGTATGTGATTTTTCAGACGAACACACGTCAGCAATCTTATTTATAGCTGAAATCTGTTTCCTGAGCATTTTTGTAAATAATTCCATAATTTCTCCGTATTATTTTAATTATTTTCCTGAAAAACAGGATAACTTAAATATATTATACCACAAGCTGCTGATAAAGTCAATGAAAAAATTGTAATAAGTCTTGACAAGTTAATGAATTTGTGGTATATTTATGATAGCATTTATCGGAGTATCTTCGGCGAATTATGTTCGTTGACTGTTGGACTGAAAATCCTGTCAACTCTGATAGATGCTGTTTTGTTGATAAATCATAAAAATATGTTAAGGCAATACTGCACAAAATTCGCTCGTATTTTTAGTCGTTTTGCACTAATTTTTTGACGAAAATTTGTTTATATATCTGCATTTTGGTTCTATGCGGTATTGTCTGATAAAAAGGAGATATTATTTTGCTGTTGACAATTACTTATGAGGGCGAAAATACACAAAATCTCGGCTTTTTACTGCATAAGAATCCCGACAGAGCGCAACAATTTGACTTGAGTTATGGTAAAGCGTACGTTTTTTACACTGAAGTCAGCAACGAACGGACTACAGCCGCACTTCTTCTTGACATAGACCCCATTGACCTCGCCCGTGGGAAAATCGGCAGTAAAGACGGCGGACTGTTTGATTACGTCAATGACAGACCTTATACTGCGACTTCTTTTATGAGTACCGCTATAAACAGAATATTCGGTACAGCTATGAACGGTAAATGCAATAAAATGCAAGCTCTTGCGGATACACCGTTGAAACTCACGGCTTGTATTTCTGCGATTAAAGACGGCGGTGAAACGGAACTTGCAAAACAACTTTTCGAACCGTTGGGCTATACCGTGGAAACTAACCGCACTGTACTTGACGAAAAATTCCCGGAATGGGGAATTTCGCCGTATATTGAGCTTACAATAAGCGGTACTGTCAGGCTTGCCGATATGCTTAATCATATCTATGTGCTTATACCTGTTTTCGATAAACAGAAACATTACTATATTGCGGACGACGAAATACAGAAACTTCTCAACCACGGTGAAGGCTGGCTTGCCACGCACCCGTACAAAGAGAAAATTGCAAGACGGTATTTTCCTGTAAAAAGAAGTTTTGCACGGAAAGCTATTGATATACTTCTTGCGGATGATGCTGAACCAACTGAACCTGAATCAGAAACGGCTGAAATTAAAGAAGAATCGTCTGAACTTGAAAAACATACTCCGCTGAACACTATCAGGCTTAACGCTGTAAAAGATGCGGTTCTTGCAAGCGGTGCATCAACTGTAATTGATTTAGGCTGCGGTGAATGCCGTCTTACATCGTTGCTCCTGAACGAATCACAAATCAAAAAAGTAACAGCTTGTGACGTTTCAGTCAGTGAACTCGAAAAAGCGTCAGGCAGACTTCATCTTGACAGAATGCAGCCGTACAGGAAAAATAAACTCACTCTTATGCAAGCCTCTCTCACGTATAAGGACAAGCGGTTTGAGGGCTATGACTGCGCTTGTATCATAGAAGTAATAGAGCATATAGAGCCTATGAGAATATCTGCCGTAGAACGCAATATATTTGAATTTGCTTCTCCTGTAACTGTTATTGTTACAACGCCGAACAAAGATTACAATGAAAATTACCAATTCCTGAACAGTGACGAATTACGCCATAATGACCACCGTTTCGAGTGGACAAGAGCCGAATTTAAGGCGTGGACTGAACATATATGCAGGGATTTCGGATATAGCTGTATTATCAGAGGAATAGGCGATATTGACGAAAATTACGGAACGCCTACACAAATGGGAGTGTTTACAAAAAATGGATAAATTCACAATAACGATACCTGAAACTTGTATTGTCGCACTTATCGGCGGAACATCGTCAGGTAAAACGAGTTTCGCAAAAAAATACTTTTTCCCTACAGAAGTACTTTCATCGGACTTTTTCAGGGGTATGATATGCGATGACGAAAATAATCAGAATATTTCACCTGATGCGTTTGATTTACTGTATTATACCGCAAATAAACGTCTTAATCTTATGAAACTCACTGTAATTGATGCGACAAATATTCAGAAAAGCGCAAGAAAACAAATCATTGACCTTGCAAGAGAACAAAACGTCCACGCAGCTGCTATTGTTCTCAATATGCCCGAAGATGTTATGCAGGAACGCAATAAAAAACGCTCCGACAGGAATTTATCCGAAAAAACAGTCCATTTTCATTGCCGTGACGTTAAAAGATGTATCAAAGACCTGAAACGTGAGGGATTCCGTTTTATTTACGTGATAAATTCCCCTGAACAGCTTGAAAATGTTGAAATTATCCGCACTAAACTATGGAATGATAAACGTGATTTGCACGGTCCTTTTGATATTATAGGCGATATTCACGGTTGCTGTACGGAACTCGAAATGCTCCTTGAAAAACTCGGCTATATAAGGGAATCTTGCGGATATAGTCACCCTGACGGCAGAAAAGCTGTATTTTTAGGCGATTTTTGTGACCGTGGCGACAGAAATGCCGATGTTTTGCGGATTGCTATGGATATGGTGAAAGCAGGAAACGCTATGGCAGTCCCCGGAAATCACGATGTGAAATTGTTAAAATATTTGCGTGGCAAGAAAATTGCCATGACACACGGTATTGACAAAACAATTAACGAACTCGAAACGCAAGGAGAAAAATTCAAGGCGGAAACTGCTGAATTTATAGACAGTTTAATAAGTCACTATGTTCTTGACGACGGTAAACTTGTTGTTGCTCACGCAGGGCTTAAACAGGAGTACATTGGCAGAGCCTCCGCAAGAGTACGTGAGTTTTGTCTTTATGGCGAAACTACAGGCGAAACTGATGAATACGGTTTACCTGTACGTCTTGACTGGGCATCTGATTACAGAGGACGTGCAAATATTATATTCGGTCACGTTGCGGGGAAAGAAGTTAAATCAGTCAACAAAACTATCTGTATTGATACAGGTTGTGTTTTCGGCGGAAAATTAACTGCTTACCGTTACCCCGAAAACGAAATTGTCAGCGTTGATGCTCTCAGGCAATATTATGAGCCTGTAAAACCGCTTGATGAAATTGCCGATAATTCGATTGATGATATGCTTACAATTGGCGATTTCAATCACAAACTCCACATAACAACTGAGCTTATTCCGGCGATTGATATTCACGAAAATAACGCATCTGCCGCACTTGAAATAATGTCACGTTTTTCTGCTGACCCTCATTGGCTTATATATTTACCGCCTACAATGTCGCCTTGCGAAACAAGTGAACTTGACGGGTATCTTGAATATCCGTCGCAGGCATTTGACTACTACAGGACAAGAGGCGTGCGGAACGTCGTATGCGAAAAGAAACATATGGGTTCACGTGCTGTAATCGTACTTTGCAGTAATCCTGAAACCGCCTTGAAACGGTTTGGGATTACGGACGGCACAAGAGGTATCATTTACACAAGAACAGGCAGACGTTTTTTTGATGATGCGGATACAGAAACCGAACTTCTCAACAGGCTTGACAATATATTGACGAAAACAGGATTCTGGGCGGATTTTGCTACTGACTGGGTGTGCCTTGATACTGAACTTATGCCGTGGAGCGAAAAAGCTCAGGGGCTTATCCGTACACAATACGCTCCTACAGGGAACGCAGGTATAGGCGGACTTTCGTCAGCTGTACGTGCGCTGGAAAAGGCTTGCGGACGGAAAAATATTTCTCCTGAAGTTGACAAAATCACATCGGGTCAAAATGTAAATCCTGCCGAAATATTGGAACGTTACAAGTCGAAACTCGATGATATGGGGAAATATATACAGGCTTACAGGGAATACTGCTGGACTGTAAAATCAATTGACGATTACAGAATAGCACCTTTTCATATTCTTGCTTGTGAGGGGAAAGTGTTCAATCACGAAAAACATATATGGCATATGGAAACAATCAGAAAATATATTACGGGAATTGACAATATTTTTATGGAAACTCCCTATATATGCGTTGATACGGAAAATGAGGAAAGTGTCCGCAATGGTATAGACTGGTGGCTTGAACTCACTTCAAACGGCGGTGAGGGTATGGTTGTAAAGCCCGAAACTTACATTGCAATAAACGGCATAAAACTTTTACAGCCTGCCGTGAAATGCCGTGGAAGTGAGTATTTGCGTATAATATACGGTGCGGAATACCTTGAGCCTGAACATCTTGTAAGGCTGAAAAAGCGTTCCCTTAGCCGAAAACGCACTCTCGCCCTGAAAGAGTTTTCGCTTGGTATGGAATCCCTCACAAGATTTGTCAAAGGCGAACCGCTTTACAGGGTACACGAATGTTCGTTCGGAGTGCTTGCTTTCGAAAGCGAACCTGTTGACCCAAGATTATAATTTAACACACGGAAATCAATTTTCAAAAAACATCTGTTTTGTAACAGTGTTTTTATAGCATTTTGACGAGTAATTTCATTCAAAATCATCTGAAAATGATTCTAATTCTAACATAAACCATATAAAATTAAAATAGTTAAATAATTTTATTAGCAAAATTGATTTCCGTGAATTTAACAAAAAATATCTTGACATTTCTGCTTTTTTGTGATATAATTTTATAATACATTTTTACAGAAAGGATTTTTTTACTATGTTGGAAAAAGTAAAAGAACTGAAACAAAGTTTCGATAATGCTATTCAGTCTGCCGTTGATACTCAGATTGTGGAAAACCTTCGTATAGAGTACCTCGGAAAAAAGGGAATTGTAACAGGTCTGCTTAAAGATATGAAAAATCTTTCAGGCGATGAGAAGAAATCATTCGGTCAGCAGGTGAATCAGCTGAAAAGCGAAATAACAGATGCTATTTCCGCTAAACTCGCACAATTACAGGCGAAAGCTGTTGAACGTGAGATAAATTCAATGCCTGATTTTGACGTATCTGCACCGCCTGTTCTCGAGCGTGGCTCATTCCATCCGATTACACTTGTTCAGCGTGACTGCGAAAGAGTATTCAGGTCAATGGGATTCACTGTTGAGGACTACAGCGAAATTGTAACGGACTACGAATGTTTCGAGGCTCTCAATATACCGAAATTCCACCCTGCAAGAGATATGCAGGATACGTATTACCTCGAAAACGGGCAGTTGCTCAAGTCGCAGACTTCAGCTGCGCAGAACGCTATATATAAAAAATACCGTAAAGCTCTCATTGAGGAGAGTAAACCGATAAAAGCCGTATTTCCGGGAAGATGTTTCAGGAACGAAGCAACAGACGCTTGTCATGAGAATACTTTTTTCCAGATGGAAGGAGTTATGGTTGACAAAAATATATCTATCTCCAATCTGATTTTCTTTATGAAAACAATGCTTTCGGAAGTGTTCAAAAAAGATATAAAAGTCCGCCTTCGTCCGGGATTTTTCCCTTTTGTTGAACCCGGCTTTGAACTTGATATAAACTGCCTTATATGCGGAGGTGACGGCTGTCCGTCGTGTAAACAGAGTGGCTGGCTGGAACTTTGTCCTTGCGGAATGATTCACCCTGAAGTACTCAAGGCAGGCGGTATTGACCCTGAAGAATATACAGGATTTGCTTTCGGACTTGGTCTTACACGTCTTGCAATGATGAAGTACGGCATAAAAGATATACGTGACCTCAACAGCGGTAATCTTAAAAGTCTTTCGCAATTCACACAAGATAAGTAATAAGTAAGGAGGTAAACTACTATGTTTTTATCAATGAACTGGATATGCGATTTTGTTGACCTCAGCGGGCTTGACAAACTCGAACTTATTCACCGCTTTTCGCTCTCTACGGCTGAAGTGGAAAACGATATTTTTATGCGTGGCGAACAAATCAGCGGTATTATTGTTGCTGAAATCGTTTCTGTTGAACCTCACCCCGAATCAAAAAAACTGCATCTGCTTAAAGTTGACAACGGTCACGAAATTGTTGACGTTGTGTGCGGTGCGCCTAACGTAAAAATCGGCATGAAAACTGCATTTGCGCCTGTAGGAGCAAAAATAGGCGATATTACTATTGCACCACGTAAACTTGCGGGATTTGTTTCGAACGGAATGTGCTGTTCTGAAGAAGAAATCGGCATAAGCGATGATAACAGCGGTATCATGGAAATTACAGATGATATTGCAAACGGTACTGATATTAAATCAGTTTACGAAATAGATGACATTATATTTGAAGTCGATAACAAATCGCTCACAAACCGCCCTGATTTATGGGGACATTACGGTATAGCAAGGGAATTTGCGGTTCTCGCAGGCAGACCTCTGAAAAATATAGATACTCTTGATACGTCTGTATACAGCAATCTCCCGAAAGTCGATATGAAAATAGAAGACCCTCTTTGTTACAGATACACCTGCATTAAAGTTGAAAATATAACAAGGAACATCAGCCCTGTAAATATGCGTATACGCTTGTATTACTGCGGAATGAGAGCTATAAATTTCCTTGCTGACATAACTAACTACATTATGCTTGAAATGGGTCAGCCTATGCACGCATTTGATTCAAGGAAAGTGGAACAGATACGTATTAAACGTTTTGACAAACCTTTTGAATTTCAGACGCTTGACAAGGAAATCCGCCATATAGACGAAAATACGCTTATGATTTGCAACGGCGATACACCTGTTGCTATTGCAGGCATTATGGGCGGACTTGATTCTGAAATTGTTGAGGATACAACGTCCCTCACGCTTGAATCAGCTACATTTGACCCTGTATGCATAAGGAAATCTACTGTAAGGCTTTCTCATAGAACAGACGCATCTATGCGTTACGAGAAAAGCCTTGACCCTGAAATGACTGATACAGCTATTGGAAGATTCCTCTATTTGTTGTGCGAAAACTGCAAAGATGTGAAGATAATTTCAGCGTTGACAGATGAGTATATTTACCGCTACCCTGAAATTGCCTTTGATTTCGATAAGAAATTTGTTGACAGATACACGGGTATTAAGATTGACAACGAAACTATTCTGAATACTCTCAATTCACTCGGTTTTGATACGTCACTCGAAAATACAACTTTCTCCGTAAAAGTACCGTCATGGAGAGCTACAAAGGACGTTACAATAAAAGCTGATATTATCGAGGAAATCACAAGAATATACGGCTACGATAATTTTGACGTGCATACAGCTGAATCACCGCTTTATCCCGTGCAGATTTCCGTTGAGAAAAATGTTGAGGAGCAAATCAAGGATATACTTGTAAAAAGTTACGCACTCCACGAAGTACACTCATATATCTGGAATTACTACGACGAACTCAAAACTCTCGGCATTGAACCGGAAGACAACGTTAAACTCATCAACTCGACTATCGCTATCAGACGAAACATAGCACCTACACAATTATGTCAGGTGAAATCAAATGTATCTTTTGCGCCTGATTTCGGTATTTTTGAGGTAGGCAGAGTCGTTGACGGAATCAACCCCGAAACAAATCTCTGCAACGAAAAGAAAATACTTTGTATAACGCTTTTCAGCAAAACTAAGTCAAATGAACAGCTTTACCTGCAATTGAGGGATATGATAGCAGTTCTTGTTGACGACATCAAGCATAAGAACATAAGTTTCGAGAAAGCTGAACAGGCACATATGTGGCAGCACCCGAAAAATCTCAACAGTATCATCTGCGACGGCAGGAAAATCGGTGAAATCGGCTTACCTTACCCGACAGTCATGACGAAAATCGATAAGAAATCCGCTATTGTTTACGCTGAAATAGATGTTGCTGAACTTGCTGAAATAAAATCCGACGGCATAGTATACGATGAACCGTCAAAATACCCTGAAATTGAAGTTGACCTTACTTTCAGGAGCGACTTTTTTGCGCCGATTGACAACGCTCTCCGCAAAATAAATTCCCCTATTATAAAGAAAACAGGCGTTGTTGATACGTACGTTGACAGTATCGGCAAATCAATCACAATACGGATTCTTTTCGCTGATAAATCGAAAACTCTCACACGTGAGGAAGTTTCAGCCGTTACCGATATGCTCATAGATATGCTGAAACAGCAAAACATTGTTATGAAAGAGTAATATAATTTACAAATCCCACTTCGGTAATCACCGGAGCGGGATTTTTATTCCTGAACACATTCTATTGACAAATAATGCAAAATATGTTACAATATAAACATCATTAACAAAGGAGAACAAGCTATGAATATAAAATATATTAAATGTATTTTCACTGTAATGTTGAGTGTTTTTATGGTATGTGGCTGTAATTCCGGAAATGTTGAGGAATCCGGAACGGAAAAGGCTGATAATAAAGGTCATGAACCGCTTAAAATACTTAGTACAACAGATATAGATGAACTTAAAGAACTTGTTCATAAAAAATATCCCGAAATAAATCTTGAACTTTACCCATATGCAGGTAAAAATTTCTCACGGTTTACGTGTGACCAGATGATAACGGGAGATATGCCTGATATATATAATACTACGCTTGCATGGACAAATTACCCCGATGAAATGCAGGAAAATCTGATTGATTTGTCAAGCTACAGTTTCACGGATAACTACGACCCCACATTACTCGGTCAACAGGAAATAAATGGCGGAATATATTTGCTGCCGTCAAAATATTCGGTCTATTCATGCGCATACAACAAAACTTTATTCGAAAAATACGGCTGGGAAGTACCTGAAAGTTTCGAGGAACTCAAAGAACTTGCCCCTGAAATTGAAAAAGAAGGCGTACGTCTTTCTGTAACAAATACTTCAGCAGCAGGTCTTGGATTCCAGTATATATGCAACCTTGCTGATACAATAGACTTGTCCTCTGTCAAGGGCGTGCAATGGCAAAGGGATTTCCTTACGGGGAAAGCAACGGCTGAACAGGGATTCGGTGAAGCTCTCGAATATATGCAGGAATGGATTGACCTCGGCTATCTTCAGGGGAAAGATGCACTTGACGGTAAATCTTCATTTGAGATTTTCACCGAAGGCAATACCGCTTTTGCTATAGGAGGAGTTGACCGCTGGACACAAAATGAGGACGGAACAGGTGACGTTTATGCGCCTATGCCGTATCTTTCAAAAGACGGTTCAAATAATATGTACATTACGATGCAGTCAAAGAATTTCGGATTAAGCAAGAAACTCACCGAAAAAGGAAATGAACAGAAACTGGAAGATGCGCTTCATGTTATGGAAGTCATCTCAACTACTGAAGGTCAAAACACATTTTTCAATGAAATGACTACATATATTTCATCTCTCCGTGAATGGGAAATTGACCCCGAAAGCCCCTATGTTTCGTGTATGGACGAGATGAGAAACGGTCATTCCGCACCATTGCTCTATACGGGCTGGGAAAGTATCCTCCCCCGAATAGGCGAAGAGGGACTTGCTTACATAAACGGCGAATGTACAAAAGAAGATTTACTTGATGAAATTAACAATCTCTGCAATGACTGGCTTACAAACGGACTGTATGTGTATTCAGAAGTTGACAGGGAATATAATCAGAATGAAACCGCACGGCTTACAGGGAAAATATTCGGCGATGCTGTCGGAGCTGATTGCGCATTGATTTCAATGAATCCGCTTGAAAATGATACGAATATACAGAATCCTTACGGTGTAAACGGCTATATAATGCCGTTACCGCTTACAGATGAGAGAATAGTATCTGTAATCCCTACCGGCTGGAGCGATACAATACAAACTGTAACTTTGACCGGCAGTCAAATAAAAGAATACGCTGAAAAAGGCTATAAACTCGAAACCGACAGCGGAGCAGCTGTTTTCCCGTATGAACTTGTTGTTAAAGGCGGAAAAGAACTCGATGACAATACTGAATACAAAGTAGCTGTATGCGGTGCCGATGATGAAATGTGTACTTCAGGCAATATACAGGACAGTGGTGTTGAGGGATTAAAAGCATTCAGGGACTTTTTTGATAATAACGGAAAACCGCCTATGTCGGAAGAATTACTGAACTGGGATGAGTAATATGAAGATAAAAGATAAAATCGGTCAGCAATACAGCAGAATATTCAAAATCGCCGCTGTTGCCATTGTAATCATAACAATTTCAGGATTTTTCCTGATAAGCGGGCTTTATTCCTCTCTCAATGAAACTGTTTATGTTGAAAGAAAAAACCAACTTTCCGAAATAACTTCGCAGGTATTCAGCAATACTGAGTGGAAAATTTCGCAGTACTGGAATGAGGCTCTGGAAGTCAAAAGACGGCTTATTGCTGATTCTCCGTATAATACAGATGAATTGCTTGAATTTCTTGACAAGGAAGATGAGCAGGGTCATTACAGAGAAGATGAGGCGATACCGTTTATAATAGACGTTGACGGCCGTATGTATACTCCCGACGGCGAAAAGGGTATTATCAGCGATATTGACCCTCTTGTCAACTGCGGAGAACGTACAGGCTTTGTAAAATACAATACGATGAGTGTCGAAAATGATATTGTGTTCATATACAGGCTTGAGGAACCTCTCAAAATGGCTGATACCGGCAAGGAAATATATTTCGCAGGAATCAGCATAAATATGCGAACAATCGGTTCAATTTTCAGAAGTCCCACTTACAACGGCAACAACAGTACATATATTTTAAGCAGTGACGGCTCAAAACTGTACGTTGACGAAACAAAATACAAGAATCTTGTGCAGGGTTACAACGTTTTCAACGTCATGAGGAAGGCTTGCGAAAATGAGGGCGTTGACTTTGATACTCAGCTTGAGAAACTCGAAACAGAAGGGCAGATACTCTCCCATGTGAAAATAGACGGCGTTGACTGTTTCTATGCGATGCGTAAAATGGAAGATAATGACTGGATAGTAATGTACATAAATCCCGCTAAAGAAGTCGCACAAGGTACATTTGAAGTCGTCAATTCAGCATTGCGTACAGCAGTAGTTACAGCGATTTTCCTGATTATTTCGTCGATAATTGTAATGCTTTGTATGTCAAAAGCCCTCCATACAAGAGGTTTGCTTAAAGCTGAATATGAATCAGGGAAAAAATTACAGGAACTGAACAAACAGCTTGAACAGGCTAAACAAGAGGCTGAAGAAGCATATGCTGTTTCGCAGAGAGCTAACCACGCTAAAACTACTTTCCTGAATAATATGTCCCACGATATACGAACGCCTATGAATGCAATCATAGGTTTCACCTCTCTCGCAGTAACTCACCTTGATGACAAGGAAACTGTCAAAAATTACCTCTCGAAAATCATGACTTCAAGCGAACATCTGCTGTCACTGATAAACGATGTCCTTGATATGAGCCGTATCGAAAGCGGTAAGGTCAAAATTGAGGCGAAAGACTGTTCACTTTCAACAATACTGCACGATTTGAGGAATATACTGCAATCAGATATAAAGGCAAAACGGTTGAATTTCTATATTGATACCGTTGATGTTGAACACGAGAATATTGTTTGCGATAAACTCCGTCTTAATCAGGTATTGATAAATATTATGTCAAATGCTATGAAATTCACACGTCCCGGCGGTACAGTAGCATTGCGTGTAGTCGAAAAACCAAATGCACCCGAGGGCTATGCCGACTATCAATTCATTGTGCGTGATACGGGTATCGGTATGAGTGAGGATTTTATCGGTAAAATCTTTGAACCTTTTACAAGAGAGGAAAATTCAACAGTAAGCGGTATTCAGGGTACAGGTCTCGGAATGGCGATAACTAAGAATATTGTTGATATGATGAACGGTACAATATCAGTAAAAAGCAAACTCGGCGAAGGCTCTGAATTTACTGTATCAGTAAGATTTGCGATAAGCGGTCAGGAACAGAAAATTACAGTAATCAAAAATCTTGAGGGATTCCGTGCATTGATAGCGGACGACAGCATGGAAAGCTGTACAAGCGTTGAGAAAATGCTCCGTATTATAGGCTTGCGCCCTGAATGGACAACGTCAGGCAAAGAGGCAGTTTACCGTGCAAAATATGCCCTGCAACAAAATGAACCGTTTCAGGTTTATATAATTGACTGGCTTATGCCCGATATGAACGGGATTGAAGTTGTCCGCCGAATACGTCAGGAAATAGGCGAAACTGCAACAATTATAATTTTAACGGCTTACGACTGGATGGACATCGAAACAGAAGCAAGAGAAGCAGGTGTTACAGCATTTTGTGCGAAACCGCTTTTCTTGTCTGAACTCTACAATATATTGCAAACTGCAAACAGTACTGATTCAGACGAAGATAAACAGGAGAATATTATCCCTGAACAATTTGCAGGCAAAAAAGTACTTCTTGTTGACGACGTGGAACTTAACCGTGAAATTGCAGTTGCTATTCTTGAGGAGGCAGGTTTTATAGTCGAAACGGCTGTAAATGGGCAGGAAGCTGTAGATACCGTAAAAAACAGCGCAGGTGATATTGACCTTGTGCTTATGGATATTATGATGCCGATTATGGACGGTTATCAGGCTACACGTGAAATAAGAAAATTAAGCAATCCTGCTCTTGCGAATGTCCCTATTGTAGCTATGACCGCAAATGCGTTTGAGGAGGACAAAATTTCCGCTATTGATGCGGGTATGAATGACCACCTTGCGAAACCTTTCCGAATAGAAAAGCTGTATCAGGTAATGAAACAATTCCTGTAATTAACAGATTTCCCCGAAACTATGTGTGTTTCGGGGAATTTTTATTTATATGTAAATCAATTTTTTTGTAAAAGCAATTTATCAGTAATCTGACGCATTATAACAACGTCAAACACATCAACTCTGTTATCGTTGTTGAGGTCGCAGGAATATTCTGCCTCTTCCACGCCAAGTACATGGTAGGAACAATATACGAGGTCAGCAATCGAAATTTTACCGTCGTGATTGAGGTCACCATATTCAAATTCTTTTTCCGGAGAAGTGGTTGTAGTTGCTTTTGTTGAAATTGTTGTAGTTTTAGTTGCAGTTGTGGTAGATTTTGTTGAAGTTGTTGTAGTTGTAGCAGTCGCAGGATTTTCCCCGTAATTCCATTCAGCAAGTTCAGGGTATTTGAGTTTTACAGTAGAATAGCTTTCGCAGGGAGTGTGATTCGTATTGAAATCGTCCGAACCTTTCATAAAATACGTGTCAGCGACTTCAATACCGTCTCTGCCATCCTTGTCGTCCCATGTAACGTCAACGGCATACCAGCAATTGTCCTCCATAAGCACGTAATTCCACATATGAGCCGCTTGTTCATCTGCATTGTAGTTACCGAAAACGCATACGCAAGGGATATTTTCACGGTCGCAAATCAGCTTGAAACCTTTGGCATAACTTTCGCACACGGAGCCTGAAGTAACAAGTGAACCGAGGGCTGAACCTGAAAAATCAGCAGTCATATCGTAATAAGTAAAATTTGCAATCTTATCGTGAATATCTTTTAACTTTTCAACAGTAGTATCGCCTTCAACTTCAAAATCAGCTACAGCTTTCTCAAGAAGTCCCTTGTATTCGATAATTTCGTCCAAATCGGCGAAAGTACTGTAGCAGGACGGTGTAATTGTCAGGGAACTAAGCGTATAGGTGTATTTTCTTTTCATGAAATTGTAAGAATATCTGACTTCATCGGGAGATACAGAGATTTTATTGTGGTCAACCCAGAAAATTTCAGGCATATCGAAAAGAACCGCATTAAAAGCACTTGAACACGAACCGAAAACGGCGTTGTATAATTCGGGGCTGTTTGACGTAATCATGGAAGAAGCCGTAAATTCAACAGGTTCAGGCAGTTGTACAGTTATGCTGTCGAGTGTCGGCGTAACAAGTTTTGCCATTTCCGCATATACTGCTTTATTGTTAGCGTCGAGATAATCCCCTAAAAGCCAGCCTTTCCCCGAAACAGAATCGTCAGCGGAAACAGCAGTCACATCAGGGAGATTCAGCGAAATACCGTTGTTTTCGCCCAAAATAAGCTGTTCATCTGAAAAATCAATGACACCTGTTTCGATACTCTGCGTATCATCAGCGAAAACAGTAAATGGTGTTATTCCGATAGCAAGTGAAAGCGAAATCATAGCTGACAATGCAGGACGTAAAAAAAATTTCATAAAAAAACCTCCATTCTTTTACTCAATTCCCCGAATTTTTTCTATATATATAAATTATATAATAAATTTCACAATTTGTCAATATATTTTTTAGAAATTTTTAATTTGTCCGTCTGTCGTATACACTTTGCCGTGACTGAAATACAGTTTTTGAATGAAAATACTAAAAAAATACGAAATTCAGCTATATTATTTGTTATATTGTCACTTGAAAAATTTTTTTTTGTGTGCTATACTTAAATTATAACAATGTGCAATAATCAGCACGAAAATTCTGAAAGGTGATGTTCTGAAAATGAAATTATCTGAAATGAACAGGGAACAGCTTCTTGCTTTCAAAAAAGATACTGAATCCCTCTATAACAACTTCAAATCACAAGGGCTCTGTCTCAATATGTCAAGGGGTAATCCTTGCAAAGAACAGCTTGAACTCAGTCTTGATATGCTTAACGTCTTTGACGACAACAATTTTGTCAGCGAAAACGGTATCGATGTAAGAAATTACGGTATGCTTGACGGTATCCCCGAAGCTAAAAAACTGTTTTCCGATATGATAGGCGTTGGCGAGGAAGAAGTCATTATATTCGGCAATTCAAGCCTTAATGCGATGTATTGGGCAATACAGATTGCTTATAATAAAGGTGTCGGCGGATGTACTCCGTGGGGCAAACTCGATAAAGTTAAATTTCTCTGCCCTGTTCCGGGATACGACAGGCACTTCAAAGTAACTGAATTTTTCGGTATCGAAATGATAAATATTCCCATGACACCAACAGGTCCCGATATGGATATGATTGAGGAACTCGTCAAAGATGATGATGAAATAAAGGGCATATGGTGCGTACCGCAGTACTCAAATCCGGACGGTATTTCGTACAGCGACGAAACAGTAAAAAGATTTGCCAATCTCAAGCCAAAAGCAAAAGATTTCCGTATTTTCTGGGATAACGCTTACTGTATACATCATCTCACGGATAACCCGAAATATATCCTTAACATACTTGACGAGGCTAAAAAAACAGGCAATGAAGATATGGTATATATTTTCGGCTCAACTTCAAAAATAACATTCCCCGGTGCAGGCGTGGCAGTAATGGGCGCAAGCAAAAATAATGTTGAAAAACTGAAGAAATACCTCGGTATCAGCATTATAAGCTACGATAAAATGAATCAGCTCCGTCACGTTAAATTTTTTGGCAATTTCGAGAATATGAAAGAGCATATGAAAAAACATACTGCTATTATCGCTCCGAAATTCAAACTTGTGTGCGATATGCTGAAAGCTGAAATAGAACCTCTCGGAATCGGCGAATGGACTGAACCTGAAGGCGGATATTTTGTGTCATTCAACGCTATGAACGGTTGTGCTAAACGTATCGTGAAATTGTGCAGTGAAGCAGGCGTAACGCTTACAGGCGCAGGTGCTACATTCCCGTACGGCGTCGACAAGGACGACAGAAATATAAGAATTGCACCTACATACCCGTCGATAGAAGATTTAACAAAAGCTATGGAATTGTTCATCATAAGCGTAAAACTTGCAAGTGCGGAAAAACTTCTCCGTGCAATGAGATAAGTTAAGTTAAAACAATAAAAATATCCGGAAAGTCAATCGGCTTTCCGGATTTTGTTATTCAGTGAACACATTTTCTTTAATTATGTTGTAATTTGCATCGAAATCAACTATAAGCGCATCACCGCTTGATGTAGATTCTCCATAATACGTGTTTTCAGCAGGTATCTGTAATTGTGCTGTATCGTAGCCAATCAGAAACGGTACTCTCAGAGAAAGCATATACAATTCTTCTGAAGTCATATTTGTTGTAACGTTCGGCATTACACTTTCAGATATATTGTTTATTGCTGACGGCGCAAAAGATTTCAGCTTGTCTATGACGAGTTCCATAACACGCCTTTGCCTTTCAGTGCGTTCGAAATCAGCATTGCCGACGTAACGTATACGTGCATATGATAATGCCTGTTTGCCGTTCAAGTGAATTTTTCCGCCTCCTGTAAGCAAGTCCGACAGCGTATCATCTCCCATAATTGAATTTACTTCAGCCTGTAGAATTGTATTTATTTCCTGCGCCTCCGCATCAGATATATCAAGGTCAATTCCGCCGACTGAATCAATGATATTGGCGAAAGATACAAAATTCACTGAAACATAACTGTCTATTTTCACACCGAAATTATGTTCTATCGTATCCATAAGCAAGTCAGCACCGCCGTAAGAATAAGCAGAATTCAGCTTATCCCAACCATAGTTAGGGATTTCAACGTAGCAGTCACGCATAAACGATGTGAGTGTGACTGTATTTGTACTTCTGTTCATTGACAGGAGCATCATTGTATCTGAACGTCCCCTTTCGGTATCAGTTCTGCCGTCCGTGCCTATAAGCAATACGCTTGTGACATAACTCCTCGATAAAGCTCCGTTTGTTCTGATGCGGTCTCCTGTTTCGGAGTATTCCATTTTATCAATAAGTTTGCAGACGGTACATGAGTATATCCCGAAAAGCAATACAAGTATAATCAGCAGGACAATCAGCAGTCTTATGACGAATCTCGCAAGAAAAGATTTATGTTTTTTCTTTTTCTTTTTTTTCTTTGGAGGAGGAGCAGATGAAGTCTTTTTGCGTTGAGGTTTTCTTTCGGGAGGTTTTTGCGGTGGATAGGGATTTTGCTGATACGGTTGAGGATATTGCTCCTGATATGGCTGATTGTACTGCTGAGGTTGCTGATATTGCTGATTGTACTGCTGAGGTTGCTGATATTGCTGATTGTATTGTTGCGGTTGCTGATATTGCTGACCGTACTGTTGAGGTTGCTGACGTGACTTGTTAGTACGCCGTAACGGTTTCATATTACGGGATTCCTGCCTGTACTGCTCTCTGATTTCAGGCGGAATATATATAGTATCCGTATTCTGATTATCCATATTATCCGAATTTTTTCTGTCTGACATATTTTGCTCCTTTTACTCTATTTCAATCTCCTGATGTTGACCGCAATACAGGTGACAGCAGTGCAGATGAGGTTATACAGCACCATAGCTGTCGAGGACATATATATATAGTCAAATTCAAACGCTTTCGAAAGAATAAGCATTATGGACAAGCCGATTCCGAGGAGAATTGATACTGTCTGTATGATAAGACCTGTTATTGCCGATGAATGTATGATTTTTATTCCGAGGATAAGCTGAATAAACGATGTAAAACGTCCCGTGCAAGCCATAGAGGCGCTCATACGGACTGCTTTGCGGGTTTCCTCGTTGAAATCCCTGTGAAGACGTTTCGGGATAATCCTGATTAAATCCTGCGGAATATTGAAAACCTGCGAAATTTTTTCTCTTGTAATAAAAGGGTCAATACTTTTTACAATAAGGCAGATTTTCTTCTTAACTAATCTTTCCGCCCATTTTTTTATGTACCTGTCTGTAGTGAGGTCAATCACAAACATAGCTGACAAATTCCCCGAAATCGAAAGATATATGGGAGCATTCCCCTCTGCGTATTCAGTTTCCTGCGCTTTTGTGGGGATTCCTTCTATATTATGCGATTCCATCAGTTCACGTGTGCCGAGAAGTATACGCCTGTTGTTAATCCATCCGCAAAGCCCCATATCTTCTTCATAGGAGAAGTTTTCCACGGGATAGAGCAGTTTTTCACGCCCTATGATGATGTCATCAAAAAGTTTCTGCATAACACTGCCCGAATTATACGTAAGGCTTGCAGCGTCAAGGAGTGCTTCGGGTAGTTTTGTGTTCGAAAAGACCTTTATTCCGCCGAGTTTGACAGTACCTTCAGGGAAAAGCGTTTCAGCCTCCAACAGCATAGAATTAGCGTCATACAGGTCATCAACACTCTGATAGCCTAAGAGAATACCTTTGCCCGTGAGAGTTTGCTTTGATATTTTTTCAAGCGGGATATTGGCTGTAAACGGCAACGCCATACAGGAAGTCGCACATATCAGCATACTGAATATAGAAAATCCAAATGCAAGCGACTGCATTGACAAAAGTGTGCCGATTCTCACGAAAGTAAGGGCAACTGATATAATCAGAGATACTATAAAGCATATGGGGACGGCTTTCCGGCAATAGCTGTCCGTTATATCCGATGAATAGCTGTATTTCAGGAAATCCGTAAGAAAATCAGTTTTCCGCATAGCCGCAAGAATAGGGAAATCGCCTAAAGTCCCTCTTGTTAAGCGTTCAGCACGTTCCTCGTTACGCACGTAGACAACAGCGTGACGGTCAAAATTACGTGACACAAAGTTGAAATTACGCCCTGCACGCTTAAGAATCATAAGTTTCCCCATAGAATTGAACAGCATTGCAAGTATTCCTACAGGCATATATATATGAGTGACTTCGTTCATCGCCATATCGGGTTGGAAAAAGGCTATAACAACAGATATAATGCAGGTTATAGCGGTTACAGCCGTCATAGAATCGCTGTCTGCCTTGAATTTGAAAAGATTCGATATGCCTTTTGAAATCACGGGAGCTGAATAGAACAGTGCGAGTAATCCAAGCAAAAGATGTGCTGTAAGATACGAATAAATTTGGTTTATGCTGAGGAAATCAGCTATCGGCAAATTAAAACGGCTGCAAATCATTATGTACAGGCTTAAGAAAGCTGTCAGCCCGAGAACAGTCGCCCTTGTGGAAATAATTTCCTTAAGTTCGTAAATATCACGCCCTACGTCCTGAACGTCACCGTAATAATTGAAGTCAACAATCCGCTTAGTGCGTTCCTGAGTATACGGGTCTTTGCTGTAATCCTCAACGCTTATATCGAGGTCACTCGCCTTGACATTCCTCTTGCTGCTGAGATTTATGCTTGTTCTTTTGGCACGGGGTGCAGGCGTGGGAGGTTTAGTTTTCCTGACTGTTTCAGGTGACGGAACAATATCAGTGATACGTTTTTTCCCCTCATTTTCGGCGTTATTGTTATTTGAAGTACGGCGTTTTTTCTTTTTGGACTGCGTGGGAGTGTACATATATTCGCCGTCAGGTGTTTCCCGTGAATAAGTCTGCCTGCTTAAGGGAGAATGCTTTTTCTTTTTGGAACGCCTTTCAGCCTCTCTTGCCCTCGTGGAATCGGACATTCGCCGTATTTTAGTAGAATCGTCAGGGATTACAACTTCTTTTTTCTTAGGTCGGCGAGGTTTCACCTCGTTCAGACCGTCCGAACCTGCCGTTACGACTTTTTTGCGGGAGAGTTCACTCGGCGAAGGCTTTATATTGGGGTTTTCCACTTCCCCGTCAAAAAGTTCGTTTTTCTCGTGGGATACGGTCGGGCGAGGAGGCTCGTCTTTTTTGGGAGCAGTTTTCTTGATGAGAGTGGAGTTTATAATTTTCTGCGCATCTCTCCTGCCAACGTGTATAGTGCTGTCATCATCGGAGGAATATTCCTCAAGGATATTTTCAAGCGATAATTTGTTATCGTCCATAACTTAATCCCTCCTCAATTGCCTGACGAAGTGCGTTGGCGGAGGACTTCGTACATAAATATACCGCCTGCAACAGAGGCATTCAGTGAATTTATCTTCCCCAGCATAGGCAATTTCACCATAAAATCACATTTTTTTTGTATAAGATGACTGATTCCGAAACCCTCCGAGCCTATGACAATCGCACAACTTCCCGTGAAATCGGTCTTTGTGTAGTCGTTTCCTGTAGCGTCAGTCCCGTAAATCCACACGCCATTATCTTTGAGTTTATCAATAGCTGCCGAGAGATTCGAGACTCTTGCGACGGGAACATAACTTGCCGCACCTGCCGACGTTTTGAAAACAGTCGCATTAAGCCCTGCACTACGTCTTTTCGGGATAATCACGCCGTCCGCCCCTGAAGTTTCAGCTGTACGGATAATAGCTCCCAGATTATGCGGGTCCTCAATTTCGTCACATATGATTATAAAAGGCTTTGTGCCTTTTTTTGCGGATATATCGAGGATTTCCTCTATGCTGACGTATTGACCGCACGCACCCACGGCAACAACTCCCTGATGTGAAACATTCCCCGATAATTTGGACAGTTTACCGTCCTGAACGTCTTTCACAGGGATACCGTTTTCCCTTGCGAGTTTTCTGATGAGGTTAAGGCTACCGCCCTCACCGCTGATGTAAATTGTATCAAGATTTGCATTTGACTTCAGAGCCTCGATAACCGGATTTCTGCCGAATATGACGTTGTTATCAGAATCGTTTTTTGTAAAATCATTTTCATTTTTCATTTTGTCACTGAATCTCCTTATGTATATACTTATATTGATAGTATAACACGTTTTTCAGGGATTGTCAATATAAATACGCTCTATGAAACAGAAACAGCAAAAAAATTGCGCAGCTTTTTACGGCTGCGCATAGATTTATTGTTAGAATAAAAAACTTACTCAGAAACTGCTATTTCAGAATATGCTGAAAGAATTTCAGATGCATCAGATGAGTTTATTTCTCCGTCACCGTTCACATCTCCGAGAGTTGACATAGCCTGTTCAGAACAGAAATCGCCGCTTTGTCCTGTTGATTTTTGTGCATAGTATGCAAGAACATATGAAGCGTCAACAGCGTCTAAGTGATTATCAGCGTTGACATCGCCGACAGCAAATTCCTGAAAATATACGTGGAGGAGGCACGCCGCATCATCTGAAAGTATACGTCCGTCACCGTTTATATCGCCGTAATTCTGAACATTTTCAAGCATTTCGCTGCTGAGGGGAATAACACGGAAAGATGTATCACCGTAAGTCAATATTTCAGCGGAATCATCTACAAAAGGTGCATAGTAGGCATTATCAGCAAGGACATTGAATGAACTGTTATCCCAGTTAATATCATCAACTGTCGGGTATGTGCTTAAATCCGCATAATATTCGCACACAAGGGCTGCATCAATGGGATTGAAAGTGCCGTTCCCGTCAAAATCAACAAAATATCTGCCGTCTTTTATGCCGTCTGAAAGTTCGTTACAAAATTCATCCTCTGTTGCGAAATCAGACATACTGATTTTTTCGTACTCTTCAGCCGATGATGTGAATGACACAGCCGACAAAGCAACGCTTACAAAAGTTAATAAAGATAACATTTTTTTCATAAAAAAAGACCCCTTTCATTATAAATACAAGCATAAAATCATCTTCTGCTTTTTAATAATTATATCACAATTTTTTCAATATGTCAAGTCTTTTTTTGAAATATATTACTAAAATTTGCTGATATATCAAGTAATTTTTGTATATAATTTATAATGCCCTTTATTTTTGAAATATCAGTTATAAAATTAAAAAAATATTTTTGAAAATAATACTTTACATTTCCGGAAAGATATGTTATAATAACCTTACAGACATATCAAAAATCATTTTTGCCTGAAAATTTATGGAGATGATTAAAAAATGAACAGAAAAACAACAAAACTCTTAGCATTTATTACTGCCATTATGTGCATAACAGGTCTCGTGTCCTGCGGAAAAGATGTCCCCCAATCTGAAAATTCAGGCTCTCCTAACGAACTGAATATCAGCGAGGGTACTACTGACGGCGGTGAAGATGTCGCTGACGAATCGCAGACAACTGACGAAACAAACGATTCCGCCGAGACTACTACCGCTGTTTCAACGGGTACAGGCGAAACAGGTACTGATACGGGAACAACCACTGCCAACAACGGTTTTTCAGCTGTCACAAGAGACCCGTCTGAAATTCCTGCAACAAAAGCACCGTCCGCAACAAAAGTTCCGGCAGGTACTAAAGCTCCTGTAGTTATACCGGCAACTCCCTCACCAAACGGTCAGGCTACTAAAATCACGGGTAATGCTCCGACTGTCACGACTTCTCCGCAAGGTGTACCTACTACTCCCGTAACTCCGTCAGGCACTGTCAGCGGTATCACTCTCAGCTACTATTCTGCTGAAGTACTTGTCGGTCAGACGAAACAATACCCCGTTGTTCAGGAAGTTATCCCCGAAATCTGGACGAGTTCCAACGAAAATGTCGCTACTGTTGACATCTACGGCAATATTACAGGCGTTGGTGAGGGCGAATGCGTTATCAGAGTAGTTTCAGCTAACGACAGCAGTCTCGGTGCGGAAGTCAAAGTCACTGTCAAGAAACCGTCCTCCAACGGCATAGAGCAGATTGACGGCATAACATATGTAGACGGTATACTTATCGCTAACAAAACTTACGGTTTACCGCAGTCATATAACCCCGGCGGACTTACTAACGACACATATTCGGCTTTCCAGCAGCTTGCTACTGACGCATCATATGAGGGGCTTAATATATATCTCTCATCGGGATTCCGTTCCTACGAAACTCAAAACCAGATTTACAACGATTATGTATGGACTTACGGTCAGGAAACTGCTGACTCATTTTCAGCACGTCCGGGATTTTCCGAACACCAGACGGGTCTTGCAATCGATGTAAATACTATAGATGACACATTTGCAGGTACTCCCGAGGCTGAATGGCTCGCTGAACACTGCTATGAATACGGCTTTATTATCCGTTACCCGCAAGGCAAGGAAAGTATCACAGGCTACAAATACGAACCGTGGCATATAAGATACGTCGGCAAAGATGTCGCCCAAACTCTGCATGACGCTGCTGTTGCGTGCGGTGATTCTACTCTCACGCTTGAGGAATATCTCGACATAACTTCCTACTATCAGGAATAAGCAGGGCGAATATTTCAGGGTCAGCCTGAATCCGCAAATATAAAAGCGAGGATTTTTAATTTTCCTCGCTTTTTTTGACTTATTTAAGCAATGCAAATTCCACGTTGAGTTGTGTAAACAGTACATTTCAGCTGACGTTCAGCAAGAAATTTTAGTGCAAAACAACGGAAATTTCAAGCAAATTTTGTGCAGTATTGCTTTAGTTATTCGAACCTGCACGGGAATTTTTCTTTTTCTTCTTGACTTCGTACATGAGTTCATCGGCTTGCTTGATTATCCTGTACAGCGTGTCTTCAGTGGTCGCTTTCGTAATGTAACTGCCTATACTTGCGGAAACTTTATAGGGCTTGTTTATAATCTGGTTTATACTGTCCAGTTTAGCGTTGAATCGCCTTGCAAATGAATCAGCCGAATTATCTGAAGCGTAACTGTCGAAAATTACAAACTCATCTCCGCCGAATCTTGCACAAATTTCACCCGGACGGCAACAATCTTTTATTACTCCAGCCAGTCTCTGTATAGCAAAGTCGCCCTCATCGTGACCGTAGTTATCATTAATGAATTTCAAGCCGTCCATATCGATGAAAGTAATCATAATTTTGCGGTTACTGCGCACACAATCCCTGAACATTTCGTCAGCAAATTTAATAAATCCGTTTCTGTTGTAAATATCGCACAACGGGTCAATGACATAAATCTTGTTGAGTTCGTCCATAGCCTTGTTGATATGTGCAAGTTTCCTGATATTCTCGATAGAATGGCTCACGTTCATCGAAAAAGTATGGCAGAGCAGGCTCTCTATCGGGAAATCGCTGTTAGTGATGATGTAGTAGCCGAGTACCTTGTTCCTGAAATGCAACGGCAGATAGTAGTTGATATTACCGCCGTTTTCAGTGGGAACGGGTTCCATTTCCAGCCCTTTGAAATATTCCACGGATTGGGTTTTGGTTCTCGTCCACACGAGCGGAGCTGTCATACTCTCGAATGCGTCCACGTCAAGCAGACCATTCTCGTAATTATAGCTGTCCTGCCAGTTACTCGTCAGGCAGAGCGCAAATCTCTCGCAGTCAAGTTCAGAAATAAACTCTTTTATAACACGCAGATTCTCGTCAGCCGTTTCAGTTTCGGCAAGACGTGCGGCGAGTATGTTGAGTTTATGTATATTGCTGTTGGTTTTCTCGATTTTATTGTATGTGACTTTCCTGTATTCGCTGTAATTATCGGGAGTCTGCAGTTCACAGCCGCAGCTTTCCGTGAATACGCAGGAGGCTTCGAGTTCCTCTATAACAGGCTTTTTGCCGTCAATCAGGTCAAGGAGAACACTGCACGCATAGTTACCCATTTGTTTCAGAGGGCGTTTTACGGTAGTGAGGGACGGGCAGAAATTCCTTGCGCTGTAGGTGTAGTCGAATCCCGTCACTATAACGTCAAGCGGTACGCAGAATCCGTATTTTTCGAGAGTGCTGACCGCTGTCAGTGCCATAGCGTCGTTAGCGCAGATGAAAGCGTCAGGCATAGATTGACCTGATTCGATATATTCCTCGATAGCCTCTTTGCCGTCGAATGAGCGAAATTCCCCGTAATATATGCGGTTTTCGTTCACGGGCAAGTTATTTTCAGCCATAACGTCACGGAAAGCCTGAAGTCTTGCGACAGCTTCGGGGTTATTCATAGGACCTGAGATATAGTTGAGCGTTTTTGCGCCGTGTTTCTGAATCACGTGGCGGACAATTTCCTTCATAGCGTTGGTGTTGTTAATGCTGATATTATAAAACTCCTCGAAGTCATTGCAGTCGAAAACAACAGAGGGAATGCCTGATTGCTTGATTCTGCTGATAATTCGGGATTTCATATCGTTATCATTGATAGTATTCGTCATAAGGATTGCGCCGTCGAACTTATCAAGGTTAGCGAGGTTATAAATGCTGTATTCGCCTATATCGTAGAGTTTACTGTCAATCATACCTCCGAAAGCGGCAAAATATGATATATTTATATTATTTTTTCTTGCAAAATCATTTATACCGGATATAATATTATTCTGATATTCCTCGTCAAGACCGGCAACAAATACAGCGATATTAACTATTTCATTCATTATTGATTCTCCTAACAAAATAAGTATAGGCATATATGATTTTTATATACCCGATATATATATATATATATATATATATCACTACTGTTAATTATATCATGATTTCAGGGAAATTTCAAGAGATTATATATTAAAAGTGCGTGTTCTGCTGAAAAATCGTCATATTATACAGAATTTTTGCATAGTTTTTGTGAAGATTTACCAAAGTGAGGGAATAATTATATATCAACTTGCTTTTTAGGCGTATCGGCGTATATTTGCCTGTATTACGTGAGTTAGGGTGTACGGGGTATACGTCTGATACGCCATAGGATACGCCATACGCCATAGGATACGCCTTGTGATACGCCTTATTTAACGAAATATAGGGAAGTATACGCCGATACGCCATTTTTTGAAGTTGTGTTATAAACACGCTCTCCGCCGTTTTCTAAATTTTTAGAAAACGAAATTGCAGGGCAGGAAAAAATAAAAATATAGTTACTAAATTTACATAATCCGCATGATTATCTACTTATCTGAAAAAAATTACAGTGCGAAACTGAAAACTATTGCAAAAATTAGAATTTTATGGTAAAATATATATATTGAAAAATATCGAAAATTATTGAAAGGACTTTGCAAAATGCCCATTACTGAATTACTTGAAAGAAACGCTATGCTCTACGGAAATGACATCGCTCTTGTTGAGGTCAACCCCGAAATCACTGAAACAAGACGTGTTACGTGGCGTGAATACGAACTCATTGAACCTAACCCCGAATGCTGTTACAGGCGTGAAATTACGTGGAAAGTTTTCGACGAAAAAGCTAACAGATTCGCTAATATGCTCATCGGCAGAGGTGTCAAGAAAGGCGATAAAGTCGGTATTCTCCTGATGAACTGCCTTGAATGGTTACCGATTTATTTCGGCATACTCAAAACTGGTGCTTTGGCTGTACCGCTGAATTTCCGGTATACTGCTGACGAAATAAAGTACTGCCTTGAACTCGCTGAAGTCGATGTGCTTATGTTCGGTCCTGAATTTATCGGGCGTATCGAGGAAATCGCTGACGAAATCAGCAAAAACAGACTTTTATTCTATGTCGGGGAAGGCTGTCCTACTTTTGCGGAACACTACGACAGCCATACTTCTAACTGTTCGGGCGGTAAACCTGACGTGACAATAACTGATGATGACGACGCAGCTATATATTTCTCATCAGGTACTACCGGTTTCCCGAAAGCTATTCTCCACAAGCACCGCAGTCTTGTTCACTCCGCTAAAGTCGAGCAGAATCACCACCAGCAAACAAGAGATGATGTATTTTTATGTATACCTCCGCTGTACCATACCGGCGCAAAAATGCACTGGTTCGGCAGTCTGCAATCAGGCAGCAAAGCTGTTCTCCTGAAGGGTGTCAAGCCGAAATCTATCATCGAAACTGTATCAAGCGAAAAATGTACTATAGTATGGTTGCTTGTGCCGTGGGCGCAGGATATACTTGACGCTATTGACAACGGTTCTATAAACCTTGCTGACTATGAACTCTCACAATGGAGGCTTATGCACATAGGCGCACAACCTGTACCGCCGTCACTTATTTCCCGTTGGAAAGAGCATTTCCCTCACCATAAATATGATACTAATTACGGCTTGAGTGAATCTATAGGACCCGGCTGTGTGCATTTGGGCATGGAGAATATCCGCAAAGTCGGTGCTATCGGTAAAGCAGGCTACGGTTGGGAAGTCAAGATTGCTGACGAGAACGGCGAAACGGTCAAGCGTGGGGAAGTCGGGGAACTCTGCGTGAAAGGTCCGGGTGTGATGACTTGCTATTACCGTGACGAAAAAGCTACTGCCGAAACGCTCAAGGACGGCTGGCTGCTCACGGGAGATATGGCGCAGGAAGATGAGGACGGCTTTATTTACCTCGTTGACCGCAAAAAAGATGTCATTATAAGCGGCGGTGAGAACTTATATCCCGTACAGATTGAGGATTTCCTGCGTTCGCACCCTGCCGTGAAAGATGTAGCTGTTATAGGCTTACCCGACAAGCGACTCGGCGAAATTGCGGCGGCTATCATAGCAATTAAAGACGGTATGAACTGCACTGAGGACGAAATCAACGCATTCTGCCAGAAAATGCCCCGTTACAAGCGTCCGCACAAGATTATATTTGCTGACGTTCCCCGAAACCCTACAGGCAAAATAGAAAAGCCTAAACTCCGTGAGATTTACTGCGGTGAAAGCCTTGTTGCAAGGCAGATAAAGAATTGAGTGGCAGGAGGTGATATAATGGAAAATTACGAGGAAACTCTCGCTAAAGTGCGTGAGATGTTCAAAAATGATAAATTCGCCACGGAAAACGGCATAGTAATCGATGAAATCGGTGAAGATTACGCTGTATGCAGTGTGAAACTCACTGACAAGCACCGTAACGCTATGGGCGGAGTTATGGGCGGAGTGCATTGCACATTGGCGGACTTTGCCTTTGCGGTTGCGTCTAACTGGCAACATATGGACACGGTAGCCCTCAGCACTGATATTGCTTTTATGAGTGCGGTGAAAGGCGATACCCTGATAGCTGTTGCTAAACTCGCAAAAGACGGATATACAGTGAACTGCTATCATATCACAATAACAGATAATCTCGGCACTGCTGTTGCCTTTGCCAAAACAGTAGGCTATCATAATAAAAGAAAATCAGGTAAATAGTCCTGTAAATACAAGAAATCCCCTGATATAAGGGGATTTTCTTTTTCAGTAAAGTTTTATTTTTTTCCTGCTCCGCATATTATATATCAACTTAAAATTCAGGCGTGTACCCGTGTAAACCTCTATAATACGTCAATTAGGGTGTGTGCAGTGGTGTGTACTGAACGTGTGGCGTGTATTTATATATCAAGTGCAAAAAATGGCGTATCGGCGTATCCTCGGCTATAATACGTCAAAAACGGCGTATCCTATGGCGTAGCGGAGAGCCTCCGCTGGCAATTTCGCACTATAGTCTGATTAGTGAAATAGATACTCATGCGGATTGTGAAATTTCAGAACGTAAATAAATAGCAACTCAAGAAAATGGCGTATCGGCGTATCTTTCCCTATATTTCGTCAAATAAGGCGTATCCTATGGCGTATCCCCTGCAAAATGGCGTATCAAGTGGCGTATGGCGTATTTATTCTAAATTTTCGCCCTGATTTGCAAGCAACATTTGTATAGCTAAAGCGTCATTGCCCGTGATACCCTCCTGACTGTCGCAGTCAGCATTAGCAAGACCCTGCTCCGTGAGCGCATATGTGTCATGATTGCCGATATGCTGTATTATAGCAGCAACATCAGCCATATTGACAGCACCGTCACAATTTGCGTCGCCCGTTTTCACATCGCCTGCAACAGTAGTTTCAGTTGTGCCTGTAGTTGTGACTGCGGTAGTCTCAGTTGCTCCTGACGTTGTGACAGCAGTGGTAGTTTCAGGAGCAGTACCCTTTTCCCATACAGCCGTAAGCATTATACCTGCGCCGGGTTTTGCGCCTAAAATAGTATATTCCTCGCCTGCCTGATAGATTTCACCGCTTTCAGTTTTCCAGCCGGCGAAATATTTTCCGTCAACAGTAATATCAGGTTCGGGGCAGATTATCTGCGTATCAGTTTTACCCTCTACCTTTATATTAGTACCGCCGTTGCCCTGTTTGAAAACGACATTATAAGTTTTAGGTTCCCATACAGCCGTGAAAGTAACATCAACATCGGGGCAAGTTACTATCTCAAGAGGCTTGTATATTTTACCGTCGTAATCCGACAGCCAGCCCACAAGATTAAAGCCGTCACGGGAAAATCTGTCGCTGTTAGCAAGGTCAGTGAAAGAGCCTTCATTTTTCGGGAAAGTCTGCACTGTACTGCCGTTCAGGCGGTCAACGTCACCTGCGAGGTAGGTGAAAGTTATTCTTTTGAACCATATCGGCGTAACGACGACATCTTCAGCAGGCATAATGAAATGCCCTCCATAGACGAGGTTATAGCCGTCCATGATAGTAAGCCCGTGAGTATATGCGCCATCAATTTGTATTTCCGTGAAATCGGGCGTTACCATCTGACCTGCAACAGCTGATATATCTTTGAGCCATTCGGGGTAGTCGATAATTTCGCCGTGGAAATCGAGGTTGTAAGTTACATCATGGAAATTTTTATCTTTCGGGTCATACCATACGGGTTCAAAGACGACTTCCTCAACGCCCTCGGGAGCAAGATAAGTTTCACCGCCGACGAATCCCTCTATACCATCAACAGTCCAGCCACTGAACTCATAGCCGTCCTTTTCGAATGTACCCTTTGGTATACTGCATATTCCCGTAGTGGTGACAGTATCCTCAAAAAGTGTAACGTCCGTCTTAAGCGCAGGCGACATATCGTCAGTTATGTTGAAAGATACTTTTACTTCAGCGGGAGCGTCCTCCTCAGCCGAAACGAACAGACCTGAAGAGCAGGTCAATGCTATAGCTGAAATCAGAGCTGTAAATTTGTTTAATTTTTTCATATTTCCCTCACAATCCGATGCATTGCATCACATAAAACTATTTTTATTTTCGTCATACACATAACCTATAAGAGCAAGTTTTTTCTCAATATCCTCCCTCCGGACGCACAAACTTTTGCACAATTCATCGAGAGTCGGGAACTCATCACGCAGTTTTGTATTTATGTAACTCAGAAGTATAGCGGGGTCATTCGGAATATTCATAGCGGATTCTCCTTTTCAAAAATTTCAAAAAAAATCAGTCCTGAAGTGATATGTAATTAACTTGATTATAATATACAATAAATTACACTATTTGTCAATAATTTTTAAGAAATCTATTATGTGAATTTTAAGTAAATTTGCAATTATATTTAACACTGTAAGTAAAAATTTTTATAATAATATAATGTTAGGAAATACTAACTAATTGTTAACATTTATTTTTGTGCAATATCAACAATAATATCAGTAATAATTAGTCTAAAAAAACGATAGAAATTTTTTTGATTATATGGTATAATATCTAAGAGGTATGTGGGTAATAATATATTTGTCATCGCATTATTTGTTATAACAGATTGTTATTTATTTCACATAAATTTATAAAGGAGGTTCATCTTCAATGAATACAGCTAAATCCACAGTTCCTTTCAAAGGTACAAAGGAACAGGAAGCTCAGCTCCTCGCAATAATTGAGGAGAAAAAGAACACGCAGGGCGCACTTATGCCCATTCTCCAGAAAGCTCAGGAAATCTACGGCTACCTTCCTATTGAAGTTCAGACCATTATTTCCGATAACACCGGTATCCCACTCGAAAAAATCTACGGTGTTGTGACTTTCTACGCACAATTTTCTCTTTTCCCGAAGGGCGAATACACTATCTCAGTTTGTCTCGGTACTGCCTGCTACGTTAAAGGCTCAGGCGATATTTACGATAAACTTCAGGAAAAACTCGGCATTGCAGGCGGTGAATGTACTGCCGACGGTAAATTCTCCCTCGAAGCCTGCCGTTGTATCGGTGCCTGCGGACTTGCTCCCGTTCTTACTGTCAACGAGGACGTTTACGGCCGTCTCACTGTTGATGACGTTGACAAAATCATCGAAAAGTATACAGCATAATATACAATATCTGTTAGGAGGTTAATTCTATGAAGACTCTTGAAGAACTTAAAGCTGTCAGAGAGGCAAATGAGGGCGAAGTTGCTCTCAGAACTCATGGCAACGCTTCTTCAAAATACGAAAGACACGTGCTTGTCTGCGGCGGTACGGGCTGTACTTCTTCCGGCTCTCCCAAAATTATCGAAAAACTTGAGGAGGAATTTGCAGCAAAAGGTCTGACTGATAAAGTCCAGATTGTAAAAACAGGTTGTTTCGGTCTCTGCGAAAGAGGTCCTATCATGATTGTTTACCCCGAAGGCTCTTTCTATTCCCGTGTGAATGTAGACGAAATACACCGCATTGTTGACGAACATCTCATCGGCGGTAACCCTGTAAAAGAATTTCTCTATGAAGAAACTGTTGAGGGCGATACAATAAAAGCTCTCGATGATACTGCTTTCTATAAAAAACAGCACCGTGTTGCTTTAAGAAACTGCGGTGTCATTAACCCTGAAAATATCAACGAATACATAGGCAGAGACGGCTACAAGGCTCTCGGCAAAGTCCTCACCGAAATGTCACCAGAAGATGTTATTCAGACTATCCTCGATTCAGGACTCCGTGGACGTGGAGGCGGTGGTTTCCCGACAGGTATGAAATGGAAACTCGCAAGAAATATTGTTCCGGACGCTGATATGAAATACGTCTGCTGTAACGCTGACGAAGGCGACCCCGGTGCATTTATGGACCGTTCAGTGCTTGAGGGCGACCCTCATGTAGTTCTCGAGGCTATGACTATCGCCGGCTACGCTATCGGCGCAAAACAAGGTTATATTTACGTCCGTGCAGAATATCCTATCGCCGTTGAACGCCTTAATATCGCTATAAAACAGGCTCGTGAGGCAGGTATGCTCGGCAAGGATATTTTCGGTACAGGTTTTGATTTCGATATTGACCTGAGACTTGGTGCAGGCGCATTCGTCTGCGGTGAAGAAACTGCTCTTATGACTTCTATCGAGGGCAACCGTGGCGAACCTCGTCCCCGTCCTCCGTTCCCTGCTGAAAAAGGTCTTTTCCAGAAGCCCACAATCCTCAACAACGTTGAAACTTACGCAAATATCCCGCAGATTATCCTCAACGGTGCTGAATGGTTCGCATCAATGGGTACTGAAAAATCAAAGGGTACAAAAGTTTTCGCACTCGGCGGTAAAATCAAGAATACAGGTCTTGTTGAAATTCCTATGGGTACAACTCTCCGTGAAGTCATCGAGGAAATCGGCGGAGGTATCCCTAACGGCAAGAAATTCAAGGCTGCTCAGACAGGCGGACCGTCAGGCGGATGTATTCCTACTGAACATTTCGATATTCCGATTGACTACGATAACCTCATCGGTATCGGCTCAATGATGGGTTCGGGCGGACTTATCGTCATGGACGAAGATAACTGTATGGTTGATATTGCTAAATTCTTCCTCGAATTTACTGTTGACGAATCATGCGGTAAATGTACTCCGTGCCGTATCGGTACAAAGAGAATGCACGAAATCCTTGACAAAATCACTAAGGGCAAGGGAACACTTGAGGATATTGACAAGCTCGAAGAACTCTGCTATCACATCAAATCAAATTCACTCTGCGGACTCGGACAGACTGCTCCTAACCCTGTTCTCTCAACACTTCGCTATTTCCGTGATGAGTATATCGCTCACGTCGTAGATAAAAAGTGCCCTGCCGGCGTATGTAAAGACCTTCTCAGCTTTGAAATCGATAAGGATAAATGTTTCGGCTGCGGAATGTGCGCTAAACAGTGTCCCGCTGAAGCAATCAAAGTTACAGACTACACTGCTCCCGGCAAGAAAAAGCCTGCATTTGAAATCGACAAGGATAAGTGCGTAAAATGCGGTGCTTGTATCGCTACATGTAAATTCAAGGCAATCAGCAAGAAATAAGCGGAGGAATTATCAATGGAAAATATTACAGTTAAAGTTAATGGTGTTGAAATCTCCGTACCAAAGGGAACAACAGTTCTTGAGGCTGCTCATCAGGCAGGTTTTGAGATTCCTACACTTTGCTATATGAAAGAAATCAATGAGATTGGTGCTTGCCGTATCTGCATTACAGAAGTAAATGAAGGCAGAGGTTTCCGCCTCGTTGCAGGCTGTGTTTACCCGTGTTCGGATAAAATGGAAATCCTTACAGCATCACCGAAAGTTATAGAGTCACGTAAAAAGACTCTTGAACTCATTCTCTCAACTCATGACAGAAAATGCTTGTCATGCGTAAGAAGCGGCAACTGCGAACTCCAGAAACTCTGTAAAGATTACGGTGTTGAGGACGCATCAACTTATGACGGCTACAGAAATGAATACGAAATCGACAATTCAGCTGCTCATATGTACCGTGACAATAACAAATGTATTCTTTGCCGCCGTTGTGTTGCAGTATGCTCCAAAACACAAGGTATCGGTGTAATCGGCGCAAATGAACGTGGATTCAAGACATTCATCGGCTCTGCTTTTGAAATGGGTCTCGGCGAAACAAGCTGCGTATCATGCGGTCAGTGTATCGCTGTCTGCCCTGTCGGCGCAATCTCAGAAAAAGACTATGTCAAGGACGTTCTTGCTGCAATTGCTGACCCTGAAAAGACTGTTCTTGTACAGACAGCTCCTGCTGTACGTGCAGGTCTCGGCGAATGTTTCGGTCTCCCAATCGGCACAAACGTAGAGGGCAAAATGGTATCTGCTCTCAAGAAACTCGGTTTCGACAAAGTATTTGATACAGACTTCTCCGCTGACCTCACAATCATGGAAGAGGCTGCTGAATTTGTTGACAGACTGAAGAACGGCGGAAAACTCCCGCTTATCACATCATGTTCACCGGGCTGGGTTAAATTCTGCGAACACTATTTCCCCGATATGATTGAAAATCTGTCTTCATGCAAGTCACCTCAGCAGATGTTCGGTGCAGCTGCAAAGACTTACTACGCTGAAAAAATGGGTCTTGACCCGAAAAATATCGTTATGGTTTCAGTTATGCCCTGTACCGCAAAGAAATTCGAAATCGGACGTGATGACCAGAGTGCAGCAGGTGTTCCTGATGTTGATTACGTTCTCACAACTCGTGAACTCGGCAGAATGATTGAACGTGCAGGTATCAATTTCCTCGGTCTTGCTGATGAACAATTCGATGAACCGCTTGGAATTTCAACAGGTGCAGGTACAATCTTCGGCGCAACAGGCGGTGTTATGGAGGCAGCACTCCGTACAGCTGTACACACTCTCACGGGCGAAAATCCGATTGATTTCCCTGAAGTACGTGGCACTGAGGGTATCAAAGAGGCTGAATATGACGTTGCAGGCACAAAAGTTAAAGTTGCTGTTGCAAGCGGACTTGCTAACGCAAGAGAATTGCTTGAAAGAGTACAGAAAGGTGAAGCTGATTACCAGTTCATCGAAATTATGGCTTGTCCGGGCGGTTGTGTAAACGGCGGTGGTCAGCCACAAGTTCCGATGGGTATCAGAAACTTCGTTGACATCAGAGAAAAGAGAGCAAAAGTTCTCTATGATATTGACGCTGCAATGCCGTTAAGACAGTCACACGAGAACCCTGCTATCAAGGCTATATACGATGAATATTTCGGTCAGCCGGGTAGTCACAAGGCTCATGAAGTTCTCCATACTTCCTATGTCAAGAGAAGTGTAAACTGATTTTACTTTGCTCATACGATAAAAAAACTAAAAAAATCGGCTGCTGTTGAAAAACGGCAGTCGTTTTTATTATCTTATTTTACTATCTTATTTTACTTCAAAAAAATCCCCGATTGAAAAATCAACCGGGGTTATTTATTTTAATTTAATTAACTTTTGTGTAAACTTGTCCGCCGTCAAGCGTTTTATTTTTTACAGCAAACATCTCTGATATTGAAACTATCTGCCAGCCCTGCTCTTTGAGGTAAGGAGCAAGATATTCCATAGCTTCAGCAGTTGTGTTGTAAGTTTCGTGCGCAAGAATAATTGCACCGTCAAGCGAACCGTTATTTTTTGCCGAAATTATAGTGTTGATAATGTCATCTTTTGAGGCATTATTCCAGTCAGCAACATCAATACTGCAAGTAATCATAGGTACGTCGCTGAGAGTCTGCTTTACTGTATCATTTACAGCAAGGTAGGGTAATCTGAGGAGTTTAGATGGTTCAGTGCCGATAATTCCCTTGAGTTTTGCATCTGTTGTATCAAATTCACTGCGGATTTCAGCAGGTGATTTTTGTGTGAGATACGGGTGTGAAGTCGTATGATTAGCGATTTCCATGCCCTTTGAGAAAGCGTATCTTACTTCTTCTTCCCTGCCTGAATTGTTAATCCAGTCGCCTACGTAAAAGAAAGTAGAATGGAATCCCGAATCAGAAAGAGCGTTTATAATTCTCATTGAAGTATCTTGCGGGGAATTTCCTACAGCACCGTCATCAAATGAAATTGCAACCATTGGTTTAGAGGGGTCAATCCACGAAATATCTACACCGCCTGTTGGTGCAGGGAGAGTTGTAACTTCAGGGATTGTTGTTACTTCTGTAACTGTTGTTGTTTCGGGAGTTTCGGGAGTATCAACTGAACCCATAGGAAGTCTGCTGATTTGTTTTGCTAAAAACTGCTGTATTGCAAAAGCGTCCATTCCCGTGAGAGTTGCCTCGCCGTCACAAAATTCAGCGTTAGCAAAGCCTTTTTCTGAAAGCGTATATAAATCGTGATTACCTATGTGCTGGATAATTGCAGCAACGTCAGCCATATTGACTTCGCCGTCACAATTTGCGTCACCGTAAACAATACCGTTTTCTGAAGTCGTGGGAACTTGCTGAGTTGTAGGGACTTCTTCTGTTGTGACTGTTTCAGTTGTTGTCTGTACAGGTTTTTCAGCAGTTGTTGCGGTTGTAGTGGTTTCAGCTACAGCACCCTCAACTGTACCGTTTCCTGTAACTACAGTTGATTTTGTGCCCTCTTTTGCGCCTATTGCCTCGTCAATATAGAAATCTGTCAGGCTTTCGGGAGCCTCAACGTAAAGGAGCATATTTGTAGCACCGTTCGGGATTGTAAACGATGTATTTTCGAGTTTAGTCCACTCACCGCTCTTAACGTCAGCAGCTGCAACTTCATCATAATTATCTTCGCCGTTGAGAGTGTACTGAAGTGTGAGTTTCATTTGAGTTGTTTCGCCTGATTTCTGGAGGACTGCCGTGCTGAAACTGTACGCATTACCGGGAATAAACGTTTTGGAGTCGAGTGAAATAGCTGTACCGTTCCAATTATCAGTACGTCCGCTTACGAAAAGGGAATTTTTACCCTCATAGTAATTATTCGAATCAAGTTTAACTGTAGCGTCACCACGTCCGCCCCAATCATCTTCGCCTGTTTCGAATGTACTCCTGAAATAATAGCCGTTTTCATCAGGTTCAACAGGTGTGGGAGGTGTTACAACTGTACCGCCGTCACCGTCACCTTCGCCGATTACAAGACCGTTTTTATTTACAGCTGCACTTCCGTTTGACTGGTAGCCCTCGATATTAAGGGCAACTTCGTACATTTTACCGCTCATATCAAGACCTGCTTTTTCCCACGCATCGAAGTGTTTTGAAACGCTTATTCTGCCTTCAATATGTTTCTTGACATTATTTTGTGCGGGATTATCCTGACGGACACTCCAGTACTGGTAGAAAGTTTCCGTGCCGTGAATTGACGGCTGATTTTCTCTTACAGTCCTGTAAATGTCATATTTGTTACCGTTCGCCTCAACAGTACCGAGTGAATCATTACTTCCGGGTGGTCTCCAACTTCCCCATGCTTCGACGATGTAGTACTCAACAGTAGGGTCCTCCGTCCAACCGTAAACGCACATATAGGAGTTACCTTTTGGTTCGTAGTCAACATCATAGTCGATATACATACCGTTGTAATCCTCATAATTTTTTGTACTGCCGAGTTTCTTACCGGTACGGAACAAACAGTTCTCAATGCCTGTCCAACTACACGTAAAAGCACCGTTACTGCCAACGTCCATAGTCGCAGTACCTTGACCCCATTGATTCCAGAGTTCATAGTCGTAGCCGTCTTTAGTACCAAGCTGTTGCTGGTCTGCCGCATTTGTTGTGAAAGTAGGTATACTTGCGAAACAGAGCATTGAGCCGATAAAACCGCTGACTAATCTGCTGAAAAAGCCTTTTTTCATTTGATTCATTCCTTTCAGATAAAATATAATGATATAATTACGGCGAAATTGTGAACAAACTTCGCTTTTCTTAAATATATTTTATTACATTTTTGTGAATAATGCAAGTCATTTATTGCTGAAATAAAATATTCTTACCATTTTTTGCGATGTGATACTAATTTAATTCTAAAAAACGTGCAGGATATTCGCAAAGATTGTCGGGTTTTTAGAATGAAATTAGTATGAGTTATAAAAAAACGGCAGTTCCCCGTATTAAACAAGGAAACCGCCGTAAAAAGGAGTGTTGTCAAGCAACAGGATTACCGCATTTTCCGCAGAATTTAGCACCGTCAGGCAATGTAGCACCGCATTTTACGCAGACATTGACGCTTTCCGCCTGAATAACTTCAGGTGCAGGAGATTCAGGTGCTACGATAGTCGCACCGCATTGATTGCATATACGTGAATCTTTCGGGACAACTGCACCGCAGGCAGGGCAGATAATATTACCGTCAAGTAAAGAGAGTTGCTGTTTATCTGAAGCAATTTTATCTTCTTTCGCCCTGACATCAGAGAAAACAGCACTGAATTGCGCATTATTGGGGTCAGTGTTGTAAATTTGTCTGCCGACATTCAGCAATATATCGTTGACTTCCGCAGTAAGTGTTTTTATTTCTTTATTAAGGCGATTTTTTTCAGACATTTTCTGATAACTTTCCTTGCCTGTTTCGATGCCTTTGTCAACAGTATCACTGACTTTTCCGGCAAATCCCATCATAGTTTCCTTAAAACCCATTGTTATAATCCTCCTGTAAGTAATATATTTATGTAAGCGTAGAAACATCGGAAGTAAGCGTTCTGAATTTCAAGGCATTATAAGCCCTCATAGCTACTTCTGAAAAATCACTGCAAACATTTGAATATAGAGTCATAAGCGGAGCATCGACTGAAATTTTGTCGCCGACTGAAAATTCGAGTACAATGCCTGCTGTAGTGTCAATTTCATCATCTTTTGCAATTCTTCCCGCACCTAAAAGAAGTGATGCCATACCGAGTTCTTCCGTATTTACAGAAATTATCTGCACATCTTTCGGGGCATATATGACATGACTGTATTTAGCTTTCGGCAATAATTCAACGTCATTGCAAATATCGCCGTCACCGCCGTGAAGTATTACAGTTTTCCTGAATGCTCTCAGAGCATCGCCCGAAGATACAGCATTTTTCGCCATTGCAACGCATTCCTCGTGAGTACCTCTGCCGGCGAGTTCCAGAATATCTGCTGAAAGTTCAATACAAGTATCGTAAAGTCTGCCTTTTATTTTCCCCTGAAGAAGTTCAACAGCCTCACGTACTTCCAGAGCATTGCCGATACAGTGCCCGAGAGGTTCGTTCATATCAGTGACAACAGCACGGCATTTTTTACCTGCCGATTTACCGACTTTCTCCATAAGTTCGGCGAGTTTGTGAGCATCTTCCTTTGTTTTCATAAATGCACCCGTTCCCCATTTCACGTCAAGCAACAGGCAATCTGCATTTACAGCGAGTTTTTTACTCATAACGCTTGCGCAAATCAGAGGTATACTGTCAACTGTTCCGGTAGCGTTGCGGAGAGCGTATATTTTCTTATCGGCAGGAGCTATTTTTTCACTTTGCGAGATAACAGAAAAGCCTGTTGTTTTCACAATATCGATAAATTCAGCCGACGGGATTTCGGTACGATAACCGCTTATACTTTCGAGTTTATCAATAGTACCGCCTGTATGACCAAGACCACGCCCTGACATTTTAGGCATTGCCACACCGCACGATGCAACAACAGGCGCAATAATAAGAGTAGTCTTGTCCCCTACTCCGCCTGTACTATGCTTGTCTGCTGTAACACGCCCTATATCCGCATTCAGGTCGAGAGTGATACCCGTATCACGCATAGCAAAAGTGAGTGCAATTGTTTCAGATTCAGTAAGACTGTTAATGCATACAGCCATAAGCCACGCTGACATCTGATAATCGGGGATTTCTCCGGAAGTAAAACCATTTACAAGATACTGTATTTCTTCATTTGTAAGAGGGACTGCTTTTTTTGTTTTGTTAATTATATCAATTGGATTCACAAATTCCACCTCCTTAATTTATATCATAACATATTTTTCATAAAAAGTCAATAGATTTTCGAAAAAAATATGTAAAATTCATATATATTTTATAATCACAAGACAAGCAACAAACGGCACGCCCAGAACCGCACTTCCGCATATATTGAAAACGTTCAAAGGCAAATCCGCATTTATAATTCCGCCGTATCTGTTCACAAGAATAAGCGCAGTAAGACCTGTAAGCATACCGAATATTGCTGTTGAAAACCGTTTCTGCCGTTTGCTGTAATATGTAATCATAATCAGCACAACCACGGCACACGCTATTAAAAATATAGTTTCCGTATTCATTTTATACCTCTTTTATAGTAGTATATATCCCAATGCAAGAATAAGTTTCATATCTCCGCCGTCTTTTATCAGCAGAAAAAGCAGTGCAATAATAAGAAGTGTATCCCTGTCAATTCCGGACGGCAGATTTTTTTCAGGTTCAGGCATTTTATTTTCAGGCATATTGCAGTAAACCGACATTTTTGTTCCTCCTACAGAATATTGTTAAGTAATCCGCTTTCCTTTGCCATATTGTAGACAGTTATCAGTTTCAGCATTTTCACTGCTTTATCAAGTTTAAGCTGTTTCTGCTCACTCAGATGCGGACGGAGTGCAAGCAGAAGTTGTGTATTCTTATCCTGCTGATTGAAAGTATTTGCAAGACTGACAAGACCCATAATCTGCTCCATATCAGGCATATCGCCGTTACCGGAACAGTTTTCCTGAACATTGCTTTCCGGAGAGTCATTACTGATTTCTCCGGATTTCAACATTTCAGCAAGTTCAGCAATCTGTCTCATACTCTCTTTATCTGACAGGATTCCTGAAATTTTATTCATTATATCGTCCAAAACAGCACCTTATTTCTTCCCTGATATTTTTTCGTAAAGTGCTTTTGCTTGTGGGGTACTCATCAATTTTTCGATGATTTTGGGATTATTTACAGCCATTTTGAATTTATCCGCTTCACTTTTATTCATTCCAGCCAGTGCGCTGTCGAATTTACCTTCCTCCAGTTCTTTCCGTAACTGTTCAGGCGGTACACCTATTTTCCTGCTTACCTCGTTAAGCAAGCCGTTGAGTTGATTTTTGTCAATACTGTTTTTGTCCATAAAAATAATCTCCTTACTATGAAAATTTGATTGCAATTCTGATTGCAATTTTAATTATAAAACTGCAATTTTAGTTTGTAAATTTAATTTTATTAAAACTATTGTAAAAATTACGTTTATATGGTATAATTATTATAACGTTCCTTAAGGCAACACCGCACAAAGAACGCCTGACGGATTTGCCTTAATTTTTTGCTATGGAGGTTTTTTATGCGTATTATTGTTATCTCAGACACTCACGGAAATGTTCATGCCATCGAAACAGTTTTTCTCCGCAATCACGATGCTGACCTTTTTATTCACCTCGGCGACGGTGAAAGAGACCTCGACAGTTTCCTCAATGAACACGCAGACTATACTGATAAAACTATTCACGTCTGCGGAAACTGCGATATGGGCAGTTTAAGTCCCGGATTTGTTGTTCTGCCTGTTTTCGGTCATAAGATTTTCGCTACTCACGGTCATCTTTTCGCCGCAAAAAACGGTCTTGAAATCCTGAAACGTACCGCAAAAGAAAATGATTGTGATATTGTCCTTTACGGTCACACTCACACTCGCTACAACAAAAAAGAGGACGGTTTATATATCCTCAATCCCGGAAGTGCAAGCTGTCCATACGACGGTACTGCGCCATCATTCGGTCATGTTGATATATTCTACTCCGGAGTTGTCACAAATATCGCCGATATAGATATATAATATGCTGTATCTGCTAAAAATGCTACAGGAGTGAATAAAGTGAAATCAATTGACGAAATGGCACGTAATGCTAAACTTATGAAGCAATGCAACAGGATTTACAATACTGTTGTTACAGTATATGCCGTAATATGTGCTTTTTATGCAGGAGTAACTCTTTTTATGCTTTTTCTCGGTCAGGCTCTTAACCCTTTACCGCCGTTTATTGACGGGATTATCCTCAAAGGCGCATTATTTTTCTGCGGTCTTATGGCTTGCTATAAACACGATACAAAATATACTCTTTTTGCAATTGTAATTATGGTGATTTCAGTTTTCATCAGTGACGCTATAAACGGTATCATAGCTGTTGTGACAGTGATTCTGTCAGTTGTCACGGCATACACAAACAGGCAATACCATTATCTCGAAAATCAATTCGGTTTCCCGTATTTCAATGAACGGTTCGAAGAACAAAATCTTGATATTCGCCAAAGCAATATAAAAGATAGTTACCGTCAGAATTACGAACGTATGATGAAAACTTCATCTGCTGATATGGACGATGTTTCCACGGAAAATAACACGCCTGATTCCGACGGAAAACAAAATAACAGCGATTCTGATTTAATGGACAGTATATGAAAAACTCCGCATTTTTACGTGCGGAGCTTTTTGTTAATAAGCAGTTATAATATTTTCAACATATTTTTTCATTTCGTCTTTTGATTCAACAGCGTGAGTACCGCTGACAACCTGCCATTTTTTCTGTTCGGGTAAACTCTCAAATTTCTGCATTGCTTCGGGATTCATAGAGAGAGCCGTCCCGAAATTTACAGGCATACTTGATTTATCCATAGCGTACAACTCCTTTCAAGAGAATTATATGCTACGGATTCTGTTTTATTCAGCGGTTATCAATTGTTTCGGGGTGTAAATCATGGTGTGAAAGCCTGTCCCACGCAACCTGCTCCCATTTTGTATTCGGTGCGCCGTAATTGCAGTACGGGTCTATCGATATACCGCCTCTTGGGAGGAATTTCCCCCATACTTCTATATATTTCGGGCTCATCAGTTTAATTAAATCATTCATAATAATATTTATGCAGTCCTCGTGGAAATCGCCGTGATTCCTGAAACTGAACAGGTATAATTTCAGAGACTTGCTTTCAACCATTTTTTCAGACGGCACGTATGATATATATATACTCGCAAAATCAGGCTGTCCTGTAATCGGGCAAAGGCTTGTAAATTCAGGGCAATTGAACTTGACGAAATAATCTCTTTCAGGGTGTTTGTTGGGGAATGTTTCCAGTAAATCAGGGTTATAATCCTGCGGATATTTCGTGTTCTGATTCCCTAAAAGCGTAATATCGCCTTTTTCTGAGTCACTTCTTCCTGCCATTATATTACACTCCTTCCGTAAGCATAAGCGGGTCTTTTACGCCGTTCGCCTCAAATGCCTTTATTCTGTCACGGCAAGTCCCGCACACTCCGCACGGTTTACCGTTACCCTCGTAACAACTCCACGTCATTTCATACGGTACTTTCAATTCAAGACCTGTTTTTACAACGTCTTTTTTAGTTGAATTAACAAACGGTGCGACAATTTCAAGTTGTTTTCCACTGCCGATATATACCGCCTCATTCATAGCCCTGTTGAACTCGTCACTGCAATCGGGGTAAGCGTTACCGGCTGAATCATCGCTATGCGCTCCGTAGTAAATCACACTGCAACCATTTGACAGCGCAATACTTGACGCTGACGCAAGAAAAAGACCGTTCCTGAACGGCACATATGTAGATACAGGTTTACCGTTCGTCTTAGTGAGCTGTTCCGCATAACTTTCCTGAGGTATTTCCTCGTCGGACTGCTCCAGAAGTGAACAGTTGCTATCAGCGAAAATCTTAGTCAAATCAAGCGTTTTCAGCTGTACATTGTAAAACTCCGCTATTTTCTCCGCCGACTGTATTTCCCTGACGTGCTTTTGCCCGTAATATACGGACAATGCTATAACATTTTCTGCTCCGTACTTTTCCACGGCAAGCGCAAGGCAAGTTGTGCTGTCAACTCCGCCACTGAATAAAACAAGTGCTTTCATAGTAATAATACTCCTTTAACCCAGAAGATTCTGCAAATCCCTGTTATTTTTGAATGCTCCGGTATATGTGCGTGTTTCAGTCCGTGCGGACGGATTACGTATTCCCCGTGCCGTCATGCAACTATGTGAACCGATAATTTTCACGCCGACATCTTCAGAACCTGATGCTTCCGCAATAATTTCAGCAATATCCCTGCCGAGACGTTCCTGTAACTGTAACCGTTTCGCTGCCATATCGCATATTCTTGCTATTTTACTCAGCCCTAACACTTTACCGTGCGGAATGTATGCAACATTCACGGTCATATCGTACATAAGCGCAAGATGATGTTCGCAATAGCTGAACACGGTTATATCTTTCATCACCACAACTTCATGCTCGCCTTTATTTTCAGACGGGAATGTTTTCCCGAACATCTGCGCTATTTCGTGATTCGTGTACTCTGTCCCCTCAAGTACCTCCTCAAGCATACCTGCAACACGTTCAGGAGTGTCAAGCAAGCCTTCTCTGTCAGGATTTTCGCCGATTGCCTCAAGAAGTCCACGTATATGGAATTTTATTGCCTCCCTGTCCATTTCAAACACCTCTTTCATCAGGATTCCATATGAATTTATGCAACTGTAATTGCAGTCTTACGTTATTTAACTTATTTTCTGCCATAAAATCAACAATTTCAGCAGGATTTATTTTATTAAAAACAGGGCTTATATATACAAGGCATTTTTTAGTTAAATCAAATTTATTTATAATATACAGCGTTTTTTCGAGGTCAGACCTGCTCCCCGCAACGAATTTCACAACATCACCGTCAGCAAGATACTTGTAATTATCAGTAAGCATTGCTTTCTCCATACCACTCACGGGTAATTTATAGTCAAGCGTGAAATGCGGTCTGTATTCCTGCCGACTTAGTTCAGCAATCGATATACTGCCGTTAGTTTCAATTTCGACGCTGTTCCCCTGTTTTATGAGCAATTCCACAAGTCCGCCTATGTCACTTTGGAGCAGAGGTTCTCCGCCTGTAAGAGTAACATTTTTAACGCCTGTATCGCCTATATATTCAGCTATTTCATCAGCCGTCATAATTTCAGCGTGTGCATTTTCATCATTTGCCCATTTCGTATCGCAATAAGAACAGTTCAGATTACATCGCCTGAACCTGATAAATACAGCCAGTTCCCCTGCCCTGCAACCCTCGCCGTTTATGCTTATGAATTTTTCAACTACCGGAAACATACTACACCTCATAGACTGCGCAATTATCGGGAGTTTCATACACCGTGACCGATTTCAGCACAAGCCCCTGCGCCAACAATTTCTCGTAGAAACAGCGTGCGAAATTCTCCGCTGTCGGTCTGAACGGTACTTCAATCAGCCTGAAATTTTCGCTCTCCAATGCCTGTATTGTGGTCGGTTTAAGTGAATTTCTCTCGTAAATAAGGGCGTGGTCATAGTTATCAGCGAGTTCTCTGACGATTCTCTTCAAATCGCCGAAATCAGTCAGCATACCACGTTTTTCGCCTGATTCCTGTAATTCGTCGCCCATAGTGAGCACTTCAATGACCCAGTGATGACCGTGTATATTTGCACATTTACCGTTATAGCCGTGCAGAAAATGAGCACTGTCGAAATTTGCAGATATTTTGAGGTAATACATATAAATCAGACTCCTTTACAGAAATTCACTTAAATCATTATACCACATTTATACTTGTATTTCAAGAGTTTTGTAAAATTTAATATGCAAATCAACTTATTGCAGACGAATTATTTCCGGTAAGATAATCTGTATATTTATTTTTAACAAAACTATTGCAAATTTGCGAAAATTGTGGTATAATGTTATAAAATATATAATAAAGGAGGTTGATTGCCAGTGACGTACTATCTCATAGATTACGAAAATACCAACAGCAAAGGTCTTAAAGGCAGCGGTAAACTCAAGAAAAATGACCGCATATTTATTTTCTACTCCGAGAATGCCTCGAAAATCAATCTTGATTTTCTTGCTTCGCACGGTAAAGCTAAAATAAATGCCATAAAAGTACCCGTCCGCAAACAGTCGCTTGATATGCATATAGCATCGTACATAGGTTTTCTCATAGGCAAAAGCAGGGAAAAAGCTGTCAGCTGCAAATATGTTATAATAAGCCGTGACAATGATTACGATAATATCATTGCTTTCTGGAAAAAACGTAAAATAGACATTTCAAGGCGTGAACATATTTCCGAAAAAAATATTGCTACCCAATATGACAAGCCGGAATATAATATCCTTGAAGTCGAATTGTTCAAATTTTTTGACAATCAGGAAGATACTGAAACTGTTATAAATATTATCGAAAAATGCACAAGCAAAGTTGCGGTAAATAATTGTCTTATGCAGAAATTCAAGAATGGCAATCTCGTAAGGGAAATATATGAAATTATAAGACCGTATCTTGATGACAAGTCATGAGCGGTGAGCCACCGCTGGCAGTTTCGCACTGAAGTCTGTTCAGGGAAATAGATACCTCTGCGGATTATGCAAGTGTATATTTTACATAGCAACTTAAAATTTAGGCGTCCCGGCGTACATTTCCCGATATTACGTTATTCAGGGCGTACAATTGGTACGCCTGTACAGCACGGGATACGCCTTGCAATACGCCACTTGATACGCCAATTTTCCCGAAATATAGAGGAGAATACGCCGATACGCCATTTTTTGCAGTTGCTATATAAATATACTGCACGCACTCCGCACGTCCTCTGCACACACTTCATAGCACGTACTATAGGGAAATGCACGCCTGCACGCCATTTTCTGAAGTTGCTATATATACGTTCCCAACGGTGAACATTTTTGTACGGGGGTCAACTCAAACAATTTTGTACAAGTTGGCTGGGCAGGAAAAAAATAAAACTTTACTGAAAAAGAAAATCCCCTTGCATTGAGGGGATTTTTTATATTTATAAGTTCTGAAATTGTGCAATCTGCGGAGGTATCTATTTTCCTAAACATACTACAGCGTAAAATTGCGGGCGCAGGCTCTGCGCAATGCGCAGAAGTATCTACATCACTGTACAGACTTCGGTGCGAAACCGCCCGCAGGGGTGCGGGTGTCCGGGGGACACCTCTGCGCAGCAGAAGCACCGACCGAGGCGACAGCCGAGAACTCTGCGCCCGCTCACCATGGTCTGTTATTTCCTCCACTGAATCCGCCGCCTGCTGATACAGCTGTACCGCCTGCAATTGCGCCGTCTGTATATACTGCCATAGCCTCGTCCGAAGTGATAAGATTTGTACCGCCTGTAATTGTACCGCCTGTATAGCATTTAAGGCTTGTGTTGTTGAGTACAGGCGAACCCATGTTCTGCATTGTGGTGAATGATACGATAACATTGCCGTCAGCGTCCGCTACTGTAAACTGTTCGCCTGCTTGAATTGCGCCTGTTCCCTGCGATGAGCATTCTACCACTGTACCGCCTGTAATATTCTCGCTGTAACCGTCACCGCAGTCAATAGTTTCCTGACCGTTAGCGATAACAATACCGCCCGTAATATTTACGTTACCGTTGGAGTCAAATCCGTCGTGGTCACCGCTTGCGGACTGCACGATAGCGACACCGCCTGTAATTTCAAGCAGATTTCCGCCTGAACCGCCCATATTTCCGCCGAATCCGCCTTGACCCCAGCCCATATTGTTACCTGAGCCCGAATTATCAGCACCGCCTGCAGCATTATAGCCGTCATCGCCCGATTTAACAACAACTGTTCCTCTGTACTGGTGAATATTATTGCCCTCGATACCCTCATAGCACTTTGTTACATATATCTCGAAATCATTATCAGCGCCGTTTTCCTCACCGAGGATAACATCACCATCTGCGTGAAGTGCATCATCTGCCGTTGCGAGCTTGAGTATACCGCCCTCTGTTTCGATTTCGCCCGAACAGTGTATGCAGTCGTCTGAAGAATCGATTGTAATTTTACCGCCGTTTATAGTGATTTCACCGCCCGTGAGCAATGTTGTGCCGTCTGTATCGTACAAGCCTACTGCTTTTATGCCTTTAGCGGAAATATCGGTCTTATTGGAATTACCTTCCTGCATACCTCCGCCGAATCCTCCGCCGAAACCTCCCGGCTGACTGCTGTTTCCGTCGGAAGTACCTCCGAAACCTGAACCCTCATATGTGTATATTGTGAGTTCTCCGCCGTTTATTTCAACAGCCTGTTCAGCTTGTATACCGTCAGCATATGACGTTATATTGACATTTCCGCCGTTTATCTCAACAGTACCGTCGCACTCAGTTGTTGAAGTGGACTTGATACCGTCGCCCTGCTGAGTATTCACCGTGAGATTAAGTCCGCTGAAATCAGTATCCTTAGCATTGCCGACAGTAACGCTGTCTTTGCCTCTGATACCGTCATCAACCGCATTTACAGTGATATTGCCGTTGTAAATTTTAATATCATTTTTGCAGACAATACCGTCGCTTGTGTTACCGTTGACAACAAGATTGCCTGAACCTTTGATTTTTATGTCGTCTTCAGCATAAATTGCACCGTCATTTGTATTTGCAGTACCGTCAGAAATAGTATTATCAGTACCTGATTTAGCTATAATCTGCACTTCATCGCCGATAGATTCTACATAAATCGGGGCAGCTGTACTGTTAGTAAGTTCCACGCCCTTGAGGTTGAGTTCAACAACAGCGTCGGGATAAGCAGTCTTGTCAACGTCAACGATGATTTGGACTTCCTCGCCTGTACCCGTGATATTGTAACTGCCCTCTCTGGTGATTGTGATAACACTGTCTGCAACTGTTGCTGTATCAGCAGGAGCGTCAGTATCTATTTCACTGCCGTTGAATTTTATCTTATATTCGCTTGTTTCACCTGTATCACCTGTATCACCTGAATCGCCTTTATCGCCTGAATCACCTGTAACCGATTCGGGCAGGGACTTAAGTTCACCTGCAATAAATTTCTGCACTGCATAAGCGTCAGCACCTGTAACACCGTCACCCCTGTTGCTTACGTCAGCATTGTCAAGCCCTTGTTCAGTGAGGCTGTAAGCATCTTTGTTGCCTATGTACTGCACTATCGTTGCAACGTCAGCCATATTGACATCGCCGTCACAATTTGCATCGCCGTATTTTACGTCAGCACCGTGAGTGGCTACGGCTGTGAGTGTGAGTGCCTGAATCATTGCCATTGAAAGACCTGCTATAAATTTTCTCATAATAATAATCTCCTTTAAGATTGAATTTGTTTTACTATGGTTATGATTATATACCGTCTTCCTTAAAATAATCTTAAAGCGCAGAGTTCTCGGCTGTCGCCTCGGTCGGTGCTTCTGCTGCGCAGAGGTGTCCCCCGGACACCTGCACCTGCGCCCGCAATTTTACGCTGTAGTATGATTAGTGAAGTAGCTACTTCCGCAGATTGCACAAATTTAGGAACTATATTTTTCTTTTTCAGTAAAGTTTTATTTTTTTCCCTGCCCTGCCGATTTCACAAGTACATTTTATATAGCAACTCAAGAAAATGGCGTATCGGCGTATACTTGCCTATAATACGTGAATCAAGGCGTATCACAAGGCGTATCCTATGGCGTATTGTTCCAAAACAGGCGTATTATTTTTCTTTTCAGTAAAGTTTATTTTTTTTCCTGCCCAGCCAACTTTTCCAAAAATGTCCGAGTTGAAAACGTATATATAGCAAGTGCAGAAAAACCCGTGCAGGCGTGCAAAGTGCTATACTCAGGCAAATTCCCAGTGTGCAGACAGCGTGCAGGGTGCGTGCCGTGCGTGTTTATAATACAACTTGCGAAAATGGCGTATCGGCGTCCCTTTGCCTATAATACGTCAATCAAGGCGTACACAAGGGCGTACCCTATGCTGTACAGCCGTGTACCCCGTGCAACCCGCACGCCCTGAATAACGTAATATCGGGAAATGCACGCCTGTACGCCAAAAATTCAAGTTGCTATGTAAAATACACTGCACGGCAGGAAAAAAATAAAATTTTCAGTTTCGCACTATAGTCTGTTCAGTGAGGTAGATACTGTTAAAAACAGCGATTTTCCGTATATTGTATATTACAAAAAATTTTTTATGAATAATATTGCAATGAAGATTTATAATATATTTATAAAGGAGTTGATGTTAAATGAAAAAAGATAAGAAAAAAATCCCTGTACCTGAACCGGACAAGTCAAAAATAGAATACATTTGCCCGTCAGCATCGTGGGGAGATATGACAGGGCTTATTCCCGCTAACCCCACAGACAAGGATACAAGAGACTCATATCGGGAAATTTACCCCTATTTACCTGAAGATAATTTATAATTTTTACAAAACAAAAGCCTGTCGGGAGAATTTCCGGCAGGTGATTTATTTATAAAAAATTTTTTGCAATGTACAATGTGCGTAAAATTGCCATTTTTAATAATATCTATAGCGTAAAATTGCCTGCGGAGGCTTTCCGCATTTATTTTATAAAAACACTTGCAATATAATTAAAAGTGTGTTATAATGTATACAGCATATTTTTTTCAAGGAGTAAGCCCCTATGATTAAAAATTTTTTAGGTCATCTCCGTACAATAACGGCTCACAGACATCTTGTCATGGTTCACTGCTTCAAAGCCGGTATTGTAAAGCGTGGTCTTTTACACGATTTGTCAAAATATTCACCTGCGGAATTTATCCCCGGTGTCATATATTTTCAAGGCAACAGAAGCCCTAATGAAAAAGAACGTGAAGTGAACGGCTTTTCGCTTGCGTGGATTCACCACAAAGGCAGAAATAAACATCACTTCGAATACTGGACTGACTACAGCACCAAAACAGGCAGGCTTGAACCCGTCCGAATGCCTGACGAGTTTATTTTTGAAATGTTCTGCGACCGTGTTTCAGCGTCCAAAATATATATGAAAGATAAATATACTGACCGCTGTCCGCTTGATTACTTCCTCAGAGCTAAGAAAAAACGTGCTATAGAGAAAGTCACTTCCCGTAAGCTCGAGTTTCTCCTGCGTATGCTTGCTGATAAAGGCGAGGATTATACTTTCAGGTACATAAGACATCAGGTCACGAAAATTAAGGAGTCGGAAAAGTGAAAAAAATTATCGCTATATCTTTTGCACTTTTATTCCTCTCATCTTGCGGAATTGTCGAAAATGTGCAGAATCCTACCGAAAAATCAACTGAAAAATCATCAGAATCTTCTGATGTATCTACTTCTATTGTAAATGCAAATTCAACAACTGAATCTCAGGCGGATAGAGTACAGAACACTTCTCCGGCAGAATCAGGTGAAGTGCCGTCAACAACGCTACAGACAAATACAGCTGTATCTTCAGCAGTCAGAGGTGACTCCGCAATTCAGACAAGTATCTGGTCTGTTGTAACAGCAGTAACCGCCGTACAGAATACCGTTGCAAATGGCAATGGAAATGTCAGCAACAGTAATACTTCGCCTGTACAGGTCAACTCCGTGCAGACTTCTGCTAAAACTACCACTGTAACTTCAACGCCCGTTGTTGTGAATCCTGCTTCTGAAGTGGAAAATCACCTTGCAAATATGACTTTACACCAGAAAATCTGCCAGATGTTCATTGTCACTCCTGAATCAATTGACGGTTACGACAATACAACTTATATAGACTGCAATTTCCATACTGGCTATGAACAGTACCCTGTCGGCGGAATAATCCTGTTTTCAGATAATATACAGGATTCAGGGCAAACTGCTGTTATGATTACCGATATGCAGAACGATGCGCTTTTTGCAGGTACAGGAACATTCATAGCTGTTGACGAGGAAGGCGGAAATATTACAAGAGTACAGGAAAAACTCGGTACTCCGGCAGTCTATAATATGGAATACTACGGCTCTGTCAACGATTGGCAGACAGCTTATTCAGTCGGGGAAACTATTGGCAGTTACCTTGCGGAATACGGCTTTAACCTCGATTTCGCACCCGTTGCCGATGTCAATATAAACCCTTACAATGAACTCGGCTCACGTATTTTCAGTACAGACCCGCAAATCGTCTCTGATATGTCGAGTGCTGTCGTTGACGGCTTACAGTCGCAAGGTATATGCAGTACTCTGAAACATTTCCCCGGACTGGGAGCAGGCAACAACAATACTCATTACGGTTCAGTGTGGATTGACCGCACTTATGAACAGCTTGCTGAATGCGAATTTACAGCGTTCCGTGGAGGAATACAGGCAGGCAGTGAATTTGTTATGGTAGGTCATCAGATAACATCAGCATCGGGAGATAATATGCCCGGAGATTTGTCGCACGTTGTCGTGACGGACTGGCTGAGAAACGAACTCGGCTTTGAGGGGATTGCAGTTACTGACAGCCATTCTATGGGAGCTATCGCTGATAATTACACAAGTGCCGATTCAGCAGTACTCGCAGTAGAGGCAGGTATAGATATGATACTTATGCCATATAATCTTTCCGAAGCAGTGGCAGGTCTTGAAAATGCCGTTGAAACAGGACGTATCTCTGAAAGCCGTATAGATGAAAGCGTTATGCGTATTCTACAGAAAAAGTCTGAACTGGGCTTGATATAGGCGATTCCAAAAATGAAAACGCTTTTTATGCGGGGCAGGAAAAAAATAAATATATTTTTTCAGTAAAATTGCTCCGCAAATATAATTTTCTTTTCAGTAAAGTAATTTACTTATCTGAAAAAAATATAAATCAAAGGAGTTAATTATTATGTCTGAAATGTTTATCACTTGCCTTGATTTGGAAGGCGTACTTGTTCCTGAAATATGGATTGCTTTCTCTGAAGCTGTCGGCGTTCCCGAACTGAAAAAAACTACCCGTGATGAACCTGATTACGATAAACTGATGAATTACAGAATAGCTATACTGAAAGAACACGGTTTAGGGCTGAAAGAAATACAGCAGACTATCGCCGGAATTGAACCGCTTGAGGGTGCAAAGGCTTTCCTTGACGAACTCCGTTCATTCTGCCAGACTATCATTATAAGCGATACTTTTACTCAATTCGCCTCGCCTTTAATGGTGAAACTCGGTCTGCCTACAATTTTCTGCAATACGCTGGAAGTCTCTGATAACGGCGAAATCACGGGTTACAGAATGAGGTGCGAAAAGTCCAAGCTGACTACTGTAAAAGCGTTGCAGTCTATGGGATTCGAAACAATAGCAAGCGGTGACAGTTTCAATGACCTCGGTATGATACAGGCAAGCCGTGCAGGATTCCTTTTCAGGACGACTGACCAGATAAAAGCCGATTATCCGCAGTATCCTGCATTTGAGGAGTACTCACAGCTGCTTGATGCAATAAAGCAGATTGTTAAGTAATATACATATGGGTGTATGCAGGTGTATGCACCCGGTTTATGCTTTATTTGTAATAGATGAAAGTATATAGTTGATTTATTTATTTTTTATGCAAATCTCTTGAAATTATTGCAGTTATATGTTATAATAAATTATAAGCGTGCTTGTTTTGCACAAATTTTATAATCTATCTACGAAAAGAAAAGAGGAATTTTCTATGCCTGCTAATATTGTTGTCGGAACTCAATGGGGTGACGAGGGTAAAGGTAAAATTATTGACATTATTTCTTCCCGTGCCGATGTTGTTGTGCGCTCTCAGGGCGGTAACAATGCCGGTCATACTGTTGTGAACAACGGTGAAGTATACAAACTGCATCTCATACCGTCCGGTATTCTCTACGAAAATACGCTTTGCCTTATCGGTGCAGGAGTTGTCCTTGACCCGAAAGACTTCATAAGCGAACTCGACAGCCTTGAAACCCGTGGAATTTCCACTGCTAACCTCAGAATTGACCCACGTGCGCACGTTGTAATGCCGTGGCATATACGTCTTGACGGTCTTTCCGAAAAATTCAGGGGCGGTAAGGATATAGGCACTACAGGACGTGGCATTGGTCCTGCTTATATGGATAAATACGAACGCTGCGGAATAAGAATGTATGATTTGGTTCACGCTGATGTGCTTGCCGAAAAAATACAGTCTACCGGTAAACTCAAAAACAAAATCATTACTGAAGTATATGGCGGTGAAGCCTTTGACCTCGATTCCGTTACAGCTGAATACACCAAATACGGTGAAAGACTTGCTAAATATATTGACGATGTATCAGTACTCACTTTCAACGCTGACAAGTCGGGCAAAACAATTATGTTTGAGGGCGCACAAGCTACACTTCTTGATATTGATTTCGGTACATATCCCTATGTTACGTCCTCGCACCCACTTTCAGCAGGTGTGTGCATCGGTACAGGCGTAGGACCTCGTATGATTACGAATATAATCGGTGTCGCAAAAGCCTACACCACCAGAGTCGGCAAAGGACCATTCCCGACAGAACTCGATGACGAAATCGGTGAGGAAATCAGGAATAAAGGCGGTGAATTTGGTACTACTACAGGCAGACCCCGCAGAACAGGCTGGTTCGATGCAGTTATAGTACGCCATTCCGTCCGTGTCAACGGTCTTGACAGTCTCGCAATCAACAAGCTCGATACTCTTGCAAACATTGGTACTCTTAAAATCTGTACAGCGTACAGAATGCCTGACGGAAGTATCACGGAGAATTTCCCTCCAACGCTTGAGGAATTAGAGGGCTGTACTCCGATATATGAGGAATTTGACGGATTCACGGAAGATATATCACAATGCAGAAGTTTTGACGAACTCCCCGAAAACTGCCGTAAATATATTGCACGCCTTGAGGAACTTGTCGGCTGTCACGTAAGTATGGTAGGAGTAGGAGCAGACAGAACTCAGATTATAGAAAGATAAATATAAAAATAAGGAGGAACTCACTTGAAAAAGATACTTTCAGCGGTACTCACTGCCTCACTTGCATTAAGCTCCGTATGTCTGCCAATGCAGTTATGTGCATATGATACGGCGATACAGGCGTTCAGTGCCGATGTAACACAAGAAAGCCTTGCTGATGAAATAAGAACGCATTTTGTCAACAGAGATACTTCTTTCCAGATAAGTATGCCGTATGATATGTTCAGCTCGTGGGACGATTTGGAGGCAATCCTTGCAATTGCAGTTGAAGATACTCCTGAAAGCCGTCCTTATGAGGGTGATTATCTTGTGTGGCACATAGGTCGCTCACAATACAGATTGAGTTACGAAAACGGCAGTTGTGTTATAACATTTACAATGGAATACGATACCACAGCTGAACAGGAAGATGAACTTGCAGCCGCAATAAAAGATGCTCTTGACGAACTTGACGTATACAACGCAAGCGATTACGAAAAAGTAAAAGCTGTACACGACTATATTATCGACAACGTAAGCTATAAACTCGATTCGACTGATATTGTCCATACAGCGTATGGTGCGCTCATCAACGGTAAAGCTGTATGTGAAGGTTATTCGCTCCTGATGTACAGAATGCTCTCCGAACTGGGGATTGACGTGCGCTGTATCCCCGGAGTGACAGGCGGTGACCATATGTGGAATCTCGTCAACCTGTACGGTAAATACTACTATATTGATGTGACTTATGATGACGGTGTTGCCAATATGGACAGATATGCGTATTTCCTCAAAGGTTCAAAGGATTTCGATGAATTCAGCGACGAAGAAAAACACGTGTTTGAAGCTCCTACAGCGAATAACTGGCTGTACGGGTACTATGGCGACGGTGATTTTCTCGGTCAATACAACATTTCCCCAACAGCTTTTGACCCGTCTGCACCGATTGTAACAACTACCACAAAAGCAACTACTACCACGACTACAATAAAAGTGACTACTACGACAACAAAAGCTACAACAACTACTACAAAAGCAACGACTTCAACCACGAAAACAACTACAAAGGCTACTACCACAAAAGCAACAGCTTCACCTACGAAAACAACTACAAAGACAACTGCTCCGCCTGTAATAACAACTAAACCTGTTACAACTAAGCCTGTAGTAACTGATTACAATCTCGGCGATGTGAACGGCGATGATAAAGTTGATGCTATGGACGCTTCAATCGTTCTCCTTACTTACACTATGCTCTCAACTAATCAAAAAAGCGGTCTTACTCCCGAACAGGAAAAGGCTTGCGATGTCAATACAGACGGCAGAATTGATTCGTCTGATGCATCTCTGATTCTCAGCTACTATGCGGCTCTGTCAACAGGTATGATTATCGATACACCGATTGATGAGTACATACAGTATATTTATTGATACACGAAAGAGGGTGAAAAAATGGACGGAAACAATTCTCTTGACGAACTCGAATATACCGGTACTACTGAAAAAAAAGGTGCGCCTACAGACGTATCTGCACCGATTCTTGACGATTTCGGCTATGATGCACCCGTAACTGCCAAAAAAGGTATGCCCACGGAAGTAACTGCGCCCGTGCTTGATGATATGGATTACTATTCACCGCCTCCGGCAGCCAAAAAGGGTATGCCTACAGGTGTATCAGCTCCCGTGCTTGACGATATGGACGACTATGCGCCCTCTCAGGCTAAAAAGGGTATGCCGACGGAAGTAACTGCGCCTGTACTCGATGACAGCGATGAACCGTATCAGGCAGATGAACCTGATGTTCTCATAATGACGGACGAGGAAATAATTGAAACTTTTTCGCCTGAACAGCTTGAAACTTACAACAGATTACCCGACGCAAACAAACGTAAAGTTATTGAACTTATGCGGAAACAGTTAGGTGCGGAAGAACCGCCTGTTGAAGTTACAGCACCTGTTCTTGATGAGGATAATTACTCACCGCCTGAAAAACCTGCACCTGCAATTGAGGAGGAAAAACCGCCTGAACCGCAGAAACCGCTGACAGCTCCCGTACTTGACGACGAACCTGAACCGCCGAAATATCAGCCGAAATTTGTTGATGAGGATTTGGAACGGGCTAAGCGTGAGGGCGCAAAACAAGCTGTATCTTCACAACTCATATCAGAACAGAAAGATTCAAAAGAAAGTCTGCGCATGATGTTGGAACTCAAAGAGGAACGCAGGCGTGAGGAGGCTCAGAAAGGCTTCAAATGGGTGATAGTGCTTGCAATTGTCGGTCTTATCGGAGCTGTAGCGTTCTACCTGCTGTACACGGGTTCACTCGGACTTACCTACAAAGACGGCATTGACGGATTTGCGGGAATAATCAAGGATTCCGCACTGTACATAACAATAGCTATGGGTGCTACTTCTCTCGCAATGGTGTCGGGTATCGGCTTTTTCAAATCGCTTGCATCACTGGTGTACCTGTTAGCAGGCATAATACAGGTTTTCCCGGGATTCGTGATGATTGCCCAGCATGAGGGAAGTCAGGGGCTTGCAATAGCACTGTATGCCATTGCAATTATCTGCACAATAGGCGTATTTTTCGGCTTATCCGCTGTGGAATCAGTCAGCTTGTATTTCAAGCGAAAAGAATTATGAATTTTTTTGAAAAAATCCTTGACATTTCAGGGAATATGTTTTATAATATAATTATACAATCATGAAGGAGGATTATTATTATGGGAATATTCCAGAGAATAGGCGACATTGCCAAATCAAACATAAACGATTTGCTTGATAAGGCAGAAGACCCTGAAAAAATGGTCAAACAAATTATCATCGATATGCAGAAAGAGCTGAACGTTGCTACACAAAATTACGGTAAAGCTAAATCAAGCGAAATGCTTGCAAAAAGACAGCTCGATAACGCTAAGAAAGTTTCCCTTGACTGGGAAAATAAGGCTAAAGCTGCACTTTCGCAGGGTAATCAGGACTTAGCTCGTGAGGCTCTCTCCCGTAAAGTGAAAGCTGATGAGGACGTTGCTAACTATCAGCAGATGTATGATTCGATTTCAGCACAGACACAACAGGTCGGTGACCAAGTAGAACAGCTTAAAGCTAAACTGAATGAGGCTAAATCACGTCAGGCTATGCTTATTGCACGTTCGCAGATGGCTGATACAAAGAAAAATATCGCTAAATCGCAGGGTAACTTTGACGGCTCAAGCGCATTGGAGAAATTCAACCGCATGGAAGAAAAGGTCATGAGGAAAGAAGCTGAAGCTGATGCTTTCAACGAGATTGCTACAGGCGGAAGTATTGAAACAGACCTTAATGATTCTTTTGCTGAAGTTGAAAAAAATGCCAAAGTTGACGAGGAACTTGCAAGACTTATGGCGAGTATGAACAACAATAACGAGGTAAACGAATGAAAAGCGAAATGAATCCAAAAAATATTTTCAGTATGCTTATCCCGATTGTAGGTGCAATTTTTATTGCGTGTGCATCTATACTGTACATTCTGTATAAAAGCTGGAGTAATAAGGCGTATTTTGAACGCTGGAAAGATTATGAGGATTGTGGAGTATAAAATAGAATGTACAAAAAAGCCGGAGCAGATTTTGCTCCGGTTTTGTTATATTATTTGAGATTTATTTGAGGATAAGACCACCTTTATTATAGAAACCGTTCTGTATCATCAGTGCGCAACCGCCGAGGAAATTATTTTTACCGTCGAGCTTACTGAGGACAACTCTGTCAGCAATATCTTCGTTTGTAAGGCGAATAATTTCACGCTTTACATAGTCGAACTGCTTTTCATTGAGTTTGTAGTTGTGGAGGACAATTTTCTTAGCGAAATGGCTTATAGCAATATTGTTGATGAGGACAGCGTATTTGCCGATAATGTCATCGAGAACAGCTTTAACAGATTCCTCGCCTCTCATGATAGCGTTGAAAACATTTTCAGTATTGATATTTTTCTTGTCGCCCTTTGTAATTTCCCAGAGAACAGGCGTTTTATCCTGCGATAAAATTTCAGCGAAAGCCGAAATCATAGCATTTTTTGAGATTTCAGCACGTGCCGAGCCTTTAGGATAACCCTCATATTCCTTGCCGTTCGGAGCAACAATATACTTTTCAATCATAGAGGTGTAGTAAATATAGTCGCTTGAGAGTTCATTTTTGTTTACGATAGCAAGGTTAAGCTGATTACCGTTGTGGAGGAAAGCCGTATTTGTCTGATAACTGTTTTGAGTTTTGAAATCATTACTTGCGAGAGCCATAAGACCAACAGCATTACCGCATTTTATATCAACGTCAATACCTGCTGACAATTTTTCGATAAAGCTGGTGAAATCGAGTTCGCCGTCCTTATAGAAAATCTTGAGTTTACCCCACATAGACGGTACGATACCGATACCAAGACCAAGGATTTTATCTTTTGTGAGGGCACTGTTTTCAATCATAGTATTGACAGCCTTGATTATGTAAGCGATAATATCCTTACTTGTAGTCCTGTCATCAATTTCCATACTTGACTTGTCAAGAACTTCAGAATCGAGATTAGTAAGACCGACAGTAACTTCTTTTTCATCGACAACTGCGCCGAGAGCGAAACGGCTGTTTACATTTATATCGATGAGTATTTTTCTTCTGCCTTTCTGGAGTTTTTCGGTATTAACCGGTGCTTCTCCGATTTCAACAAGAATGCCTTCTTCAATCATTTCATTAGTGATAATAGTAACAGCGGCTCTTGTGATTTCGAGAGTGCTTGCAACGTCTACTCTTGAAATAGGACCGCATTCTCTTATTATCCTAAGTATCTGCATTCTGTTGCGTCTTTTCAGGTCGAGCTTACTGATTCCTCTTTTTTCCATTTTAATTAACTCCATTCTTTATAATATTTTGATAAGTGTGGTTAGGTAAGAGAAAAACAGGAGTAATCCGGTTAAAGATTACTCAATTTATAATTTATATTATAGCACGTTTCTGCTAAAAAATAAACCTTTTTTCTGAAAATTTTCTAAAAATCAGCATATTTAACAAAATCAGCGGGATATTTTTGTTAAATATTCTGTTAATTCAACAATCAGGGGTAAAGTGACGATTGAGAGAAGTGTACCGGCTGTAAAAATTTCCGATGCGTACAGATAATTTTTCCCGTGGCTGAGGCATTGGAGAGTACACATAGCTGCGGGAGGTGCTGCAAATGCAACAATTACAGTAAGGCGGACTTTTTGGTCGACGGGGAGAAATGATAAGGCGAGCGAAAGCAATACCGGGAGTATAATAAGTTTCAATGCACACACTCTGTATACTCCGGACTTCTTCAGCATTTTGAGAACATTTGTTTCAGCCATACTTATTCCCGATACAATCATTGCCATAGGTGTATTCAAATCGGCGATATATTGCAGTGCTTTTGACGGGAGTGCAGGTAATTTTATTTGCAGGAAAAACGTAATCAAGCCTAAAACGATTGATATTACAGTAGGCGAATAGAAAACTTTCAGGACTTTTTTCATATCACGTTCGCCTGTAAGCATAATTATACCGTGCGTCCATACAGCGAGATTGAAAACAGTGATGAAAGCTGTAAGGTAGAATACACCCTCATTCCCGAACATTGCATTTGCAAGAGGTATCCCCATAAAACCGCAGTTTGAGTAGATTGCCGAAAAACGTTCTATTTCAGTTTCCCTGCCGTCTTTTGCGGGGATAAACAGGTATATCAGGGTAATCATTACAGCGAAAGTCCCTATTGACAGCAAAAACGCAACAAGCAGATTTTTCACAAGATTATCATGGATTTCGGTCTGATACGACATGAAAATCATAACAGGATTAACTATTTGCAGTACGAATTTTGAGAGTTCCCTGTTGGCTGAACTGCTGATAATACCCGTTTTATTGCATAGTACGCCGACAAGCATCAGAATCAGCATAATAACAGTCTGATTGAAGATAATACCGGACAAATTGAATCATCTCCCGAAAAAAGCCGGAGAAATACTCCGGCATAGCATTATTGAAAGTTTATAGCCTCGTCAATGAAATCGAAATGTGACTGACTGCATTGCGGACAGAATTTCCAGCCCTCGTTTTTGATTTTGGCAACGCATAGCCACCCCGACGGGGTTTCGTCACCGCCGTTTTTTATTTTGAACGTCATATTGACTTCAACACGGTAAACTTTTTTAACATCATCAGGGTCAAGCTGATACTCGTTTTCGTAAAATTTTTTTACTTCATCGAGATTGCTTCCGCTGAGTTCTTCTTTGGCGACTATATCACATTTCGCCTTTTTCAAGTCCAATTCTTCCATACGTGTTTCAATACGGTCATCATTTTCCTTGAGGTAATCTTTCCATTCAGTACCTGCATTTTTTTCGTTTACTCTTTTAACCATAAGCATATCATCAGTATAAATTGCCTCCATAATTTCAAGCGAATCAGCCTTATTTATACCGTGGATAACATCATCTACAGGCTTTTTGTAAGCGTTCACGCCTGAATAGATTGCAATGCAAATCGCCGTTATAACAGTGATTACAGCAACAATGGCGATTATAGTTAAAACTTTTTTCGCCTTTTTTTTAGGCTTTTTGACTTCTTCAAAATCCTTTTGTTCAATAACTTCCATAATTCTCTCCAAAAATAAAATTTATATCTTATATAAATATTTTACCACATTTCTCCTGTAAAGTCAAGTATATTTTCAATATCATCTGCAAATAATAACGGCAGAGGTGACAAATATGGACGATGAAGATATGAAAATATACATTCCGAAATCAAACTCTACTGAAATTTGCGGTAACGACAGCGATGAGGTGAGAATTTACCCCTCATCAGATTTACGGCAAGCAGAACATCTCCCGTAAAAAACAGTTTGTGAGTGGTCGATTTCAAAACCGTGGTTTTCGGCAATATGCCTGCTTATTTCGGCAAGCTGACTGCATTCAAGATGAATAAGTTTCCCGCAGCATAAGCATTTCAAATGAAAATGTTCACGGCATTCCTGTTTATTTTCGATGTACTGATAGCAGGCACTTGTTTTGCCGTCAATCACAAATTTCCTTACAATACCCGAATCAACAAGGCTGTCAAGCTGTCTGTATATTGTCGCTGTACCTACAGGTGTACCTTCTGAACGCAAATACGCACTTATTTCCTGCACGTTAGTATGCTTGTCCTTGTTATTCATGAGAAATTCTATCAGTTTTTCTTTCTGAACCGTATTATATTTCAACGCAATCCCTCCGGCAAATGATATTTTGTACAGGTTTATTTTAACATATTCTGATATTTTTGTCAACTGAAACAATATGATATGTTATTTTATGACATTTTTAACTTTTGCTTGACATTATATTATCATAATGTTATAATAAAATTATCAGGAATATGGTTTATGGGCTGAACATATCCTGAAATTTACATGGGAGGGTATAAAACATGAAAAAACTTCTGAAATGTGCATCAAAATTCAGTTTCAGAAAAGCCCTGTTGATGATTGCAGATGCCTTTATCATTGCATTTTCGGCACTCGCAACGAATAACATCCTGTTCTTTGCCAATCACTCACTCAGCGAACGTGAGGTACTTATTCCCGCTGTAATAAGTACAATTTGTTGCCTTATGCTGCTTTCAATTGAAGGCTCATATGACAAAATGTGGCGATATTCTCAGAAAAAGGATTATCTTTGTTGTGTTATCGCCATAATAATCGGTGTAATCATAACATGGGTGTTCGATTTCATCTCAACAGGTGAATCAATCAGTCCGCTGTATATAATTATACATACAGCAATTTCAGTTGCGGGTACGTGTATGTTCCGGTTCTTATTTCGTTCCGCTTTCATTGATATTTCGAAAGCTAACGCAATATCAGGTGAATACACACGCACAATGATTATCGGCGGAGGACAAGCATGTAAAATGCTTATGAAAGAAATTCTCAGTTCACAGAATGAATGTTCTTGCGACGGCAAAACTACTGCACAGTATGAGCCTGTCTGCATTATTGACGATGACAGAAATAAAATCGGCAGTAATATCGAGGGAGTTGAAATTGTCGGCACTACATATGAAATTCCCAAATTCATCAAAGAGAAAAATATTGAACTGATTATCTTCGCTATTCCGTCCTGCCTTGAGGAAGAAAGAAAACGTATCTTAAACATATGTTCTAAAACAGGATTAACTGTAAAAAAACTGCCATTTATAGGCAACCTGATTTTCGACGAGAATAAGCCCACTCTCCTTAATCAGGTACGTGACATAAAAGTTGAGGATTTACTCGGGCGTGACCCCATTAAATTCGACAGCAGGGAAATCAGAAACTTCATCAGCAATAAGGTCTGTATGGTAACAGGCGGAGGCGGTTCAATCGGCTCTGAACTTGTACGGCAAATAGCTAAATACAGCCCGAAACAAGTTATTATTGTTGACATTTACGAAAATAACGCCTACGAGATTCAACAGGAATTGAAAATGGAATACGGCGATTCCCTTAACCTCGTGACACTTATCGCTTCTGTACGTGATTACTACAGAATGAATCAGATTTTCGGCAAATATAAGCCTCAGGTTGTATTTCATGCGGCGGCTCATAAACACGTTCCGCTTATGGAAGTTTCCCCTATGGAAGCTATCAAAAATAATGTCATTGGTACTTTCAATACAGCTACTCTTGCACAATTCCATAATGTTGAAAAATTCGTTATGATTTCGACAGATAAAGCTGTAAATCCTACAAATGTCATGGGCGCATCAAAACGATGCTGTGAAATGATTGTACAGTACCTCGCTCAACAAAAAGACGGCGTGACTGAATTTGTTACAACACGTTTCGGTAACGTCCTCGGCTCAAATGGCTCTGTTATTCCGCTTTTCAAACGTCAAATCGAACAGGGTAAGCCCGTGACTGTAACTCACCCCGATATTATCCGCTACTTTATGACGATTCCTGAAGCCGTAAGCCTTGTTATGGAGGCTGCTGCAATTGCAGACGGCGGTGAAATATTTGTGCTTGATATGGGTAAGCCCGTGAAAATTGTAACGCTTGCGGAAAATCTCATCAGAATGTACGGCAAAGTACCATATGTTGATGTACCGATAGAGTTTACAGGACTAAGACCCGGCGAGAAAATTAAAGAAGAACTCCTGATGAATGAGGAGGGACTTCAGCAAACTTCAAACAAATTGATTTTCATTGGCAAACAAATCGAAATTGATGAATCGGATTTCGCATCAAGATTGAGGAAATTACGTAATGCCGCTGAAAAAAATAACGAGGCTTTAGCAGTTCAGGCACTCCATGAAATGGTTCCTACATTCACAACGCCTGAAGAATTTAACAACAAGCTGATAAAAAATCACAAAAAAGCAAAGAAAAATAAATCAGCTTAAAATATTACAAAAGTTGTGTGGATTTTCTCCGCACAACTTTTTTTATGTATAATAATCTCTTTTTATAATGATACTATTTTATATATAAATTGTACATAAATATCACAAAAATAATATTATATTCAATTGACAAATTCAAAAAAATTATGTATAATATATACAAAGATAATCGCTTGATATGCGATAATTTATATTCAAGGAGGTTTTTCATCTATGGACAAATTAAATCACAGGTACACCGCAATTGTCTTGTCGTTTGTAATGCTGTTATCGTTGATTGTTCCGCTTTTTGCTTTCGGGAATACTCAACTTACAGCCTCGGCGATTTCAGCTGATTACCCTGCTCAGCTTATGAACATCGCTGCTAAAGACAATTCCGGAGTACTCACGGAAAACGGTACAGCTGATAATTCGTCACTTTCAGTTAAACCGCTCGGCAACGACTTGTCACCCTCGTGGCGTTTCGACCGTGTAGGTGCTGATTCAAAAGGCACTTTCTTCAAACTCGTAAACGCTCAGTCAGGTCGTATGCTTACCCCGTCAGGCTACATCGTCAAAGACGGTACAGACGTTATTATGTACGGTGCGGAATCCACTCAGTCACAACACTGGTATATCGTCCCCGTCAAAAATGACAGTCACGGCAACGGTCTTTATTACAAGATTGTCAACTACTCTGATACTTCTCTCGCACTCACGCAGGGTAAATCAGGTATGATTCTCGCAAATTACACCGGTGCGGATAATCAGTTATGGCTCCTCAATTGCGACGGTTTACAGGGTTTTGCGGGATATTGTTTCGATGACAATACAGGTAATATAAAAGCAGGTGATATAGGCGGTCTTTTCGGGGAAGTCGTTGAGGCAGGCGATTTCGCTACTCTCAAAAAATACGCTGAATCTGATACGCCCTATACAATTGTTGTCACTAAAAATATCAGCGTTACTGAATTGAATCTCAACGGCGAAAGATATATGTGTTCAGCAGGAAGAATATATGTTCGCAATAATAAGACTATCATCGGAAGTTACGGCAATCATTCGCTCTATAACGTCCAGTTCTGTACGAATTCAGGCAAAGGCGTAGGCGATAATATCATCATCAGGAATTTCGAAAGTTCACACGATGCTGAATCAAATAACAACGACTCTATTCAATTCTATTTCGGTTCAGGTCATAATATATGGGTTGACCATATCACTTTCAAAGGTCACGATAACTACGGTTATTCGCCTAAAACAGGCAAAGTTGACGAAGATAAATTCCTTGCCTGCTGTTACGATGCTGATTACTGTACTATTTCGGACTGCTCATTCGGCGGTCATAAGTACGGGCTTATTCTCGGCTACCCCGACAGTTCAGCAAGCAATTTCGACAAATATGACAGTTACCCACGTATGACACTCGCAGGAAACAAATTCAACGACACAAATACAAGAGCTCCCGGACTTATGCGCTGGGGATATTTCCACTCTTTCAACAATTATGTAAACAAATTCAGTATGGCTTATACAGTACAGGCAAATTGCAGGATTTTCGCTGAAAATTGCTACTACTCCAACGGCGGTAATGTTATCTGCGACTGGAATCTGAGTGACGGCGAAATGGCAGGTTCTTTCGCTGAAAGCGGTTCAAAATCAAGCAATTGCCAGAGGACTGTACGTGGCGAGGGTACTGCAAATAACCCAAGTTACGCTAAAGACTGCACATGGAGACCAAAAAGCAATTACACATATACCGCACTTACCGCTGATAACGCAAAATCATATTGCGATACCTACAGCGGTTGCCAGACGGACAGCGGTAATATAATGTACATCAGATTCGCTAAAAAAGGCGTACCAAGTGCAGGATTCAATACTGCTCCCGATTCCCCGATAGTTTCACCTGCTCCGACCGCTGAAACTTTCCCGAATGGTGCGACTTTCAGAATAAAGAACGCAAATTCCGGACTTTATATGCAGGTTGACGGCGCAAAGGCTGAAAACGGTGCAAACGTTCAGCAGTGGGGTACTTCCGAAGATACTATCCACGACATATGGAAACTTATTTCAGCAGGTGACGGATATTATTATATTGTTTCAGCAGTAGGTGACGGCGGTACATATGTTCTTGACGTCGCAGGCAAAAAAACTGCCAACGGTACAAATATTGATATTTACAAATCAAATAGCGGTACTAATCAGCAGTTTATGTTCACTAAAAATTCAGACGGCTCCTATAAAATCCTCACAAGAATATCAGGCGAAAAATCTGCTGTTGAAGTCGCAGACGCTGATAAATCAAGCGGTGCAAACGTTCAGCAGTGGGAACTCAATGACGCAAGCTGTCAGAACTGGATTCTTGAACCTGTTTCAAATCCCGGATGTGTAATGGATACAAGCGTTGTCTATGAATTTGCAAACGCTAACAGCGGTATGCTTATGGAAGTCGCAGGCGGTAAAATGGAAAACGGTACAAACGTTCAGCAATGGGATTCCAACGGTTACGACTGCCAGGAATGGACTTTACAGGCATTTGCAGGCGGTGGTAATTACTACTATATCCGTTCACTTGCAAATCCGGATTACGTTCTGAGGGCTGACAGTGCTGAAAACGGCGGAAATATTGCGATTACTGAATATTCCGCAAAAGACAGCGCAATGCTTTTCAAATTCGTTAAAAATCTTGACGGCACTTATTCGATTTTAACAAGAGCTTCCAAAGATAATTGTTTCGTTGAAGTCGCAGGTGCTGATAAATCAAGCGGTGCAAACGTTCAGCAGTGGGAAAATACTGAAAGCCCTTGTCAGAAGTGGTCGGCTGAAACTGCCACAACTACAAAAGCTACAACAACTACTACAGCTACAACAACCGCACCTGTTCAGAATAAGGGCGATATAAATGCAGACGGTCTTGTTGATATTGCAGACGCTGTTCTTTTGAGTAAATATATCCTCGGCTCTGATACTCTCACTGTTACACAAGCTGAAAACGCTGATATGAACAATGATAAGCGACTTGATGTATTTGATATGGCTCTCCTAAGAAAAGCTATTGTAAAATAAATTTACATTGCAATAAAACAAAAATCCGTCAGCAATGGCGGATTTTTTGCATATATGTTGACAATTATTATATAAAATGGTATAATTATTAAAAAGGAGATGTTATAAATGAACAGAATACAGATTTTCAATGATACAATCAGACAATGCCAATCAAATCCCGTACTTATCAGGGCAATAGAAAATTCAATTAACAAAACTGTCCTGTATAAACCCGACGAAACTCCTGAAATACAGACGAAAGACGGCAAATGCAGAATCACCGTCACTATGGAACGTACTTTTGAGGCGGTAAAAAATCTGAAAAGCGAATACACCGGTGCTAAAATCGGTGTGCTTAATTTTGCATCAGCTAAAAATCCAGGCGGTGGTGTTGTGAACGGTGCAACGGCTCAGGAAGAATGCCTTTGCAGGTGTTCAACCCTCTACCCGTGCCTTGATACGGACTATCTTTTTGATAACTACTATCAAATGCATAGGAATTTCAAGAAACTAACCTATACTGATACTTGTATCTACACGCCCGATATTATGGTTATTAAAACTGATACGTCTTACCCCGAAAGTATGCCCGAAAATGAATGGTACAGCGTTGATGTACTCACCTGCCCTGCTCCCAACGTTTCCGCTGTAAAGATTTCAGATGCGGAACTTCTCAAAATCCACAAGAAACGCAGTTCGCATATTATCAGCATTGCAATAGCAAATAATATCGATGTACTTGTTCTCGGTGCGTTCGGTTGCGGAGCTTTCAGAAATAACCCCGAAATTGTCGCAAGGGCTTATAAGGAAATTCTCCCCAATTTTACAGGACATTTCAAAGAAATACGCTTTGCCGTTTACTGTCCGCCTCAAAATCAGCGTAATTACGAAACATTCAGGAAAATTCTTTCTTAAAGAGATGATATTATGATTTTTATAACTGGCGATATACACGGCAATATCGATATTCACAAACTCTCAAACAGCAATTTCAAAATGTTCGATAACATAACTCGTGATGACTACCTCATTATATGCGGTGATTTCGGGCTTGTATGGGACGATTCGAAAGAAGATATTTACTGGCGGAAATGGCTCGACCGCAAACCGTGGACTACTCTCTGGATTGACGGCAATCACGAGAATTACGACTTGCTTGAAAAGTACGATGTTGAGGACTGGCACGGCGGTAAAATACAGAAAATTACTGATAATATATTCCACCTTATGAGAGGTTACGTCTTTGAAATCGACGGCAAAAAAATATTTGCATTCGGCGGTGCGGAAAGTCACGACAAAGAATACCGCAAATTAGGGCGGACAATGTGGCTTGATGAACTCCCGAATGAGGCTGAACTCCAGCGTGGCAGAATGTCGCTTGAGTCTGTCGGCTGGAATGTTGATATTGTCATAACTCACTCTCTGTCAACTCACATACAAAACCATATTTTCAGGGATTTTAGCTACAATAACAACATACTCACTGATTTTTTCGACGAAATTGAATCTGAACTTGACTATAATATGTGGTTTTCAGGTCACTACCATATCGATAAAAAATATGACAAAAAACACTTTTTAATTTACGATAATATCGTAAAAATTACAAAAAGCGGATTCGAACGTGTCTATCCGCTTTCAGTTAAATCTGATTACAATTTGCCTGATGTCTTTGAGTTATAAAACAGCTTTGCGAAAAAGCTGTTTTTTATTTGTCTGTTAAAACCGATTTTATTTCTGTCATAATATATTTACTGTTTTTATGAAAAGAATGCACCAGTCTGTACAACCATGCAATCGGCACAAGTATCCTATGTTCATAAGCGATTGGGTAATGTGTACGGTAAAATTCAATATCAGGGAAAAGTCTCCTGAATACATACTCGTATTTATTTTTAGCACCAGTTTCTTTTTTTACAGCCCTGATATGATTCTGAACTGTACCATATGCACCTGCAAATAAGTGGTTCTCTAAGAAATCTTTTTCCTCTTGCGTGAGATTGGGATTAAGTGTAGGTTTGGCAAATATTTTCCGTGAAACTCTCCTTGTCATGCACTCGTATCCGCTTAATTCCATTTTCCTGAGTTCACGCCTTATATACTCACGGTCAAGATTCGGCTTGTTTTTCAGGTACACATAGCAATCCGCCAATGTACGCAGACCTGTTCCGGCTCTCATATGATGCTTATAACCGTGCACAATCATATATATGTAAAAATCCTCATCAGTAAAATGATAACCGCACCTGTTACCCTCATCTTTCACAAGCCTTTTCTTGACATCAATATAGTAATTATTGAAACGGGAATGCAGTGCAAATACTCCTGAAAAAAGCTGTACATGCATTTCGTAATTATAAACAGGCGGTTTTTGAAATGAATAATGATTGGAATTTTTTCCGCCCTCAACAGTATAGCCCCGTGCTAACATATATTTTGTTAAAATTCCTAAATATCGGCGGTCAAAAAGAATATCATTGTCGGACATCTCCCGCATACCCATTGAAGGATACATTTCTTTGAGAATAACGCCCTTGAGCGGCATATACCATATACCTTTTTTCTCCATGAACGAAATTATGTTCTGACGTTCAGTGTCAAGTAAAATTACTTTCCTTATTGCTTTTGCCTTGCAATCAATCCATTCTTTCGACAATTTCAAGCCTGATGACAAAAGTGCTGTACATATTGCTGAAGAAAGACAATGGAATTTCGAAAAATTCAAGAGCTTTTCAAAGTCAACATTTTCCGCTATATCACGTTCAGGCGCAATCCCATTTATTGCACAGCCTGTGAGATACAGCATATCATATGCAGTTTTTCTCATTTTTTCTCCTTAAAATTAAGATATATTTTTTACTCCTGCATCGCAATTATTTTATCACATATTTCAAGTGCGGCAGGTCTGTGTGTAATTATAACAATCGTTTTATCAGTCATATTTCTGATATTTTCAAGTAACTGCTGTTCAGTCGCAATATCAAGTGAACTCGTTGATTCGTCAAGAATAAGTATCGGCGCATCTGAATACACTGCACGGGCTACAGCTATCCTCTGCATCTGACCTTCTGATAAACCTGAACCCTTTTCGCCAAGTACATAATCAACTCCGTTGTCAAGATTTTTTACAAATTCGCTTGCACAAGCTATATCGAGTGCCCTCCATAACTTAGTTTCATTGCAGTTTTCGTCCGAAATCGTCACAACATCACGTATTGTACCGCACATAAGACGATTACCTTGCGGAACATACGCAAAAAGCCGGTGCAATCGGCTTGTCAGCGGTAAACGGCTGCCGTCTTTGCAGGTAATAAAGCGTTCACCGGAAGTAAGCGGGTACAGGCACATCATAAGTTTAAGAAGTGTAGACTTGCCACAGCCTGAATGACCTGTAAACGCTGTCGCCTTGCCTTTTTCAATCGAAATGTTCACGCCGTTGAGAACTTGTTCACCATCAGCATACGAAAAAGATGCGTCACTGAATACTATTGATTCAAATTTATTACTATAAAATTCCCTTATATCTTCGTCTGAAAGCACTCCTTCAGGGCAATCATCAGGGAAATTTTCAGCCTCCATAAGCCTTTCGGCACTCGCTATCATTGCATAGAATTTCGGTAAGTAGCCCGTGATATTCGCAAAAGGTGTCTGTATCTGCCCGATTAACTGCATTATCGCCATAAGCGTACCGTAACTCACTGTCCCCGAAATTATCCCAAAACAAGAAAACCCGATTCCAAAGAGATACATTCCGTTCATCGCAACACCAAAGCCGACATTGCATAAATTTGAGAATGCATTTTTTTTCATGCGGGCTGATTTATGGGATTCCATTTTTTCATTGCATTTGTCACTGCTTATTTTCTGCGCCGAAAACGAACGTATTATCATAAGATTTTCGAGATGTTCCTGAAAAAATACCCGCAGACTGCTGTCCGCTTCCTGTACTTTTTTGTGCAGGTGCTTGAGGATTTTCCTGAACGAAACAGTGAAAATTATCATCACTATACCGCCCGGAATAATGATAAATGCAGTTTCAGGCACAAGCGTTATTATCATCAGAAGTGCAGCTACCATTTTTATGAACATTCCCAGAACTCCCGGTATTATTTCAACTGCACCGTTCGCACATACAGCAGAATCAGAAATAAGACGGCTTAACCACTCAGCAGAATGAAGTGCCGAAACATAGGCGTGTTCTTTCCCCATAAGACACGAAAAAAGCCTGCCTTTGCATTCGTTTTCGATACCGCTCCTGCAACGTTCTTCAAGATGACGGAGAATCGCACGGAATGTTATCTGCAATGCCGTAAGCAGAATCAGAAGAATAAGGCTGATAATGAAATTTTTTCTGTCGCCGTGTGCCGCATCATCAACGGCATTTCTCAGGAAAAGGGCGAATATGACACTGCTCAGACCAAGTGCTACTTGTATGAATCCCAGTGCCGTAATCGCAATTTTATATTTCCCCGTGACTTTCCAGAGCCATTTTACCGCAGAATTTTTCACCATTTCAACCGCCTTTTCAGGAACATAATCACCCTCACAATGAACGCTCTTACAGGGAAAAAATCACACCATATATGCACGTACAGCTTATATCTCCAATCATTTACGGAAACAGTTTCGCCATTACGTATTACAGCTGAAAGCACTCCTATAATATGACGGTCAGTTATACCGTACTCTTTTTTCCAACGGTTATCTCCGCATATGACATAGTCCTTGTCACGTACTTTTAATATACGATGAAGAACATATTGACCTGAATCACGCTTATATAAGGGTACATCGTACTTTTTCAGCCGTCTTTTCGGTTTACGGGTAATCACCATCAAATCTTTTCCTTCACGTATCAGAGGCATCATACTGTCACCCTTGTTTTTATAGACAAGTTTCCCCGATTTTGCGATTACCTCCTCAAAAGTCGATTTACTCATCTATAGCACCAATATTACGCAAAGTTTCGATGATTTTTTTCACATCAGCCGAAATTACATCTTTTGGAGCATCATATGTTTTCGCCATTTTTTCGACTATCTGCTTTTCAGTTGTTTCTTTTTTCAGGCAGTTGACAATAAAAGCGGCGGTATCATTGCTGCGTACAATACCGCTGAACTGCTCATTTCCTGCGGCAACAAGAATCTGTTCACCGCCTGAACTATGTGTAATAAATCCGTCTTTAAGTTTCATATTTTAACTTTATCCTTTCATAGCATTATATGCCGTTTCAGCCGCAGAAATATCCATATTACAGCCGAGTACATATAACGGCACATTATTTATAAGTTTCTCGATAAGAGTGAGAAGTTTTGCAGTTTTCTGAGCATTTGCAGGGCGGTAAGCCTGCTGGAGAATCAGCGGATATATTGAGTGACTGCCGACTTTTTCTATATGATTCTCCTTATCTCTCGTCAACACACATAATGCCTTCAGAGGTACGGCGATATTTTCACCAAGACGGTGTTTGCCGTTCCACGGAGTACCGTACGCTGTAACGCCTGTATCGCTTATCATAAGCAAAGGCTTGTCATCGTTCACCATAACAGCACGTTCCCCGAAATATTCCCTCCAAAGGCGTGTATGAGTTGATTTTCCTGTACCGCTTTTAGCAGTGAACAGATAGCCCTCACCGTCTACTGCCACAACCGAACCATGAAAAAGAATCTTGTCATCTTCAATGATTTTTTCGGCTATTTTGCGGTAAACGGCGAGAGTTTCAAGATAGCTGTCGCTGTAATTTATTACTTTGTGTCCCTCTTTTATATCCTGCGATGCTGAACGCATTTTTTCGTATGAAATATCATCGGCGGATACAGTCACTATAAAATCAGGTTCAGCTGATGTTTCATAGCCTTTGCAGAGGGAATGCACCTCTCCGAACAGAGAACGCACTTCAATATTTGTGTCGGCAATCCTGTATGTTCTGCTTATCATGAACTCGGAACAATTGGTGTTTCAGTAACACTTGTTGTTATAACATCTTCACATTCAAATTCAATAACCTGCATTTTCGGCTTTTTGTAAGACTTTTTCATAATAAATTCCTCATTTCATTATATAATATAGTTTAATTATTCTACAGGGACAAACGGCAATTCAATATAGCTTTCTTCAGACGGATTTTCTTCAGCCGACTTATCTTCAGCTTTTGAAGTTTTAGGTTTGTCCGGTTTGCTTTCATCAGATTTAGAAGATTCAGAAATTTCAGTATCTTCAGCATCTTCAATGACAAATTCAAATTCACCGTCACCGTCCGAAATATCGCTGTTTTCCTCTGTAGTATCAGATTCTGTTGATTTTGTTTCAGTAGTAGTTTCAGCAGATTCTGTTGTTTTTACTGTTGTTGATTCAGTTGTAGTAGTTGTTGTTTCAGTAGTTTCTGCCTGTGTCGTTTCAGCCGTTGCTATTTCAGTAACAAGCACCGCATTTTCCGGCAATGAAATTTCATTGTTTTCGTTTTCTCCGGAATTGCACGCACAAAGCAAAATTGCTGAACATAATGTTAAAAGTAATGATATTTTTTTCATGATAAATCCTTTCATGACAAAAATCATAGGGTTGAGAGCTGTCCTTTAAGAACAGCTCTCTTTTGTTCAATTATCACATACCAAACATTGGTGTTTCATCTTCACCTACACCGCTTGTTGTGATTACGTCCTCGCTTTCAAAGTTTATAACGTCCATTTCAGGTGTTTTGTAGTACTTTTTCATATTAGTAGTTCCTTTCTGTAATTATTTGCTGTTTCTGTATGCTAATGTTTCTACATTGTAGAGGTAGAGTGCTTTTACAAGGCTCTTGATACCATTGTCTGCTTCAGGGCTTTCAAGAACAGTGTATGCATAGCTGAGAGGACTTGCGTTTACAGAAAACTCACCTATTGAATAATCCTGTTTTATTCCAAGTTTATGTGCACTGATGTGTGCAAAATCGTAGTAGTAGAGATTAGATGATTTCTTAGTAAGTCCGAGTTCCTTTGCAACTGACTCATCTGTTACATCGAAGTAATGACGGAGAGTAGTTTCAGATTCAAGGATAAGGCTTGTGCCTTTGTATTTTACGCCAGCTGGAAGTTTATCCACGCCTTTTTTAGTTGCCTGATACTGTGCAAGTTTGTCAAGTGTAACTGCGTTCATTTCTGCTGTTTCAGTAATTGCTGTCTTTGCAAAGTATGCGCTTGCAACTTCGCCATAGTTCATAAGAGTTTTTGCAAGGTTCTGCTCTTTAGCGTAAAGCTTTTTCTCGTTGAGGATAGTTCCAAGATACTGTTCAACAGAACGGCTGTTTTCTGTGCTCTTTCTGCCGTCAGCAAGTTTAACTACAAGTTTAACGTCTTTAGTGATGTCTTTTGCAGATACTTCGCAAGGAATCTTGTATGTGTTTGCCATTCCTGTGTATTTGAGTTTATCTGTGATTTTCTGTTCAACAGTTGAGCCGTTCGGGAGAGTGATTATAGCTTTTGCGCCTGTGAGGTCTGTACCCTCTTTGAACTCAACATAGAAGTTAAGACCGATGTTTCCGCCGAGGGAGATGTTGTGACCAACTACAGCACTGAAACCGTCTTTGAATTTTGTAGCTGTTTCGTGTGGTTCAACTGTCTGACCTTCGTTTGCTTTAGATTCTTTTTCAACAACTGATTCAGCAACGAACTGTACATCAACGATTGCGTTGTCGTCTTTGATTTCGTTGTAGTCAGCTAAAGAAACTGTGATGTGTGCTTCGTCTTTGTTTTCGTCTGTTACTTCGTAAACTTTTTCGCCAACCTTGATAGACTCGATGTCATAATCTGCGTCAGCTGTGATGTCGATAGTAACTGTTTCGTTTTCGCCACCAACTATTGCTGTACCGGACATTTTTTCGTCTTCGTCTTTAGAAGTAACTGTACCGCCGATAGTTTTTGTTGTGAAGATTACGGATTTCTGCTCAAGTGATTCATTGAATTTAGCAAGTTCAGTAGGATTATCAGCGAGAGCTGCTTTTGCCTCTTCAATGTCAATCGGAACGATAGCGAACGGGCTGAATGCATCGCACCATACAACGAGACCGTATTCTGTGATTTCGCACGGGATTTCGTTTACGCCTGTAATTTCGCCCTTTTCGTTTTTGGAGAAGTGGTAAACCTTGAAAGTTTTGCCTTTATCTTCCGGACCGTAGCCTGCCGGGAATCCGAGAGTTACACGGACAGCCTGACCTGTGCTGACAATCTGAGATTTGCAGAGTGTGAGGTTTACGTTGTAGTATTCAGCTTTATCAAATTCAGCTGCACTGCCTGCGAGTTCACCAAGACCGCCTTCATTATTTTCGAGCAGGTTGTTCATTTCCTGTTCCTGTTTGTCGTTTGCATCTGTAGCAACGAGAACCATTCTATGTGTAAGCTGTGAAAGTGCATCTGATAAAGTATTGCCGTCATTTACGATGTCGCTGCTGTCGCCTACTGCATTCCATTTTGAGAAGTCAGTGCCTTTGAGGTCATCCATAAGAGTAGGCTTGCCGAATACGTTCCAATCATAACCCTGTGACTGGAAAGCGTGTGCTGCACATCTATGAGCTGCGAGGAAGCTTATAGCGATTGGTTCTTTACCTTCTACTGTTGCATATTTTGTTTCTTCAAGATATTCGCCTGTCTTAGAATCCATTTCGTGATATGGAACTGTAAGTTTTCCTGCTTTAAGACCTTTTACATCAAATTCATAGAAGATGTTGTCATCAGCATACATTATACTTGGTGTGAAGTCGAACTGATAACCAATGATTTCCATTCCCTTGAGAGTTTCAGCACTTACTGAACCTGTAGGATTTAATACATTTTTCTCATCTATAAACTCAACATCTACCTTGTCATCATGTTCATTGTCTGTTTTGTGAATAAGCTGTAAATCTGTATCTATCGGGTCACTTACTGAACCGTCTTTGAAGATAACTCTAAAATCTTCAACAGTGCTGTTGTCAAAACCTGATCTGTTCTTTAATTCGTGCATATCCTGAATATTCATTCTGAGTGAAAGTTTTCCGTCATTTTCATTGATGTAACTTTCATCAAGATAAATTGACTGGTCAAATTTTGCACTTATTGTGCGTTTGCCGTCATCTATCAGCAATGCACTCTGGAGAGATGGTGAAACTTCTGTCGGATATGGAGGAGCCTTATAGAAACCGTTTGGATTGTATATTGGGTCACTTACTGCAACATAGTCTGATTCTGTTCCGGTGAAATTACTTTCATCAAAATCCATACCTCCAAAAGAATAAGTACCTTGTGGCTTTCTTGTTACGGCAAATTTTACATATGAAGCCTGTGGCATAATAAGAACAAGATGTTCAGGAGTTGTATAGAAATATGAATTTCCTGCTTCTGCATCACTGTCGAACTTGTCAACAGGCTGCTGCCAAACAGACATATATTTCATTCCTGTCCATGCCATATCACCAATAGGTGCTTCTGCTATCTTCTTTTCATAGCTGGGGTCGCTTTTGCTTGTGCTTCTGCTCATGCTTACTACGCCGCCTCTTTCAACAAAGCAGTCATACATCATATTGTAACCTGCTGCTTTTGCGGCTTCAAGTCCCATACCCTTATAGCTTACTATAAATTTACCGGCTTTTTCGCCTTCCATTTCAGCCTGTTCATATGAAACCATAAGACCGTTTGAGTTGTAAACTACTTCATTGCCGTAGTTGTCATAGTTAAGTGTAGGATAAGTAAATTCGTAGTTTGATTCAGAACGGATTCCGCTCGGAGCGTATTTAACAGCCATTTTGCTTTCGCCCTTGAGGAGATACTCGTGGTTTTCATAACCGTCAGCGCCTACTTCATTAAGACCTTTTTTGCTGTTTGTCGGGTCGTCGATTGTCGGGTCAACTGCGTACCATGCACCGTCAAGTTCTACATATGTCCACATATGGAGTTCATATGATTCTGCGTCAGGTCTGTATGCGCCCTGAATAAGTACACACGGGATACCTCTTTCGTCCATGAATGCCTTGAAAAGTCTTGCGTAACCCTCACATACAGCTTTCTGATTTACGAGAGAACCGTAAGCTGTTCTGATGAGGTACTGTGCTGTGTCGTCCTGAGCGAATTTGTTTTCAAGTCTGTATGATGTATGTTCTGTGATGTAGTCGTGTGCTGATTCAACAAATTCTGCGTCTGTTCCGCCTGTAAGTGAACCGTAAGCCTCACTGAATGCGCTGTTGTATGTGTTGATAGCGGTCTGAACGTCATCAGCAGATTTGAAAGATTCTGTCCAGTAATTATCACGTCTGCCTGAACCAAGATAAAGATGATAGTCATTACCGAGTTTCTTGATTCTGATTGAGAGTGCTGAGAAGTCAACATAGAATACTTCGGGGTGGTCGCCTGTGAAAGCGTCTCTTGCTGCGCCGTAGATATTGAGGACGTTGCCCTCACCGCCTGCATAAGCTGAAACCTGTTCTGATGTGAAGTAACCTTCTTTCACAAGGTCGAGGTCTTTGCCTTCTGCGAACAATCCTTGTGTGAGCATTTGCTCCATAGCGTTGTAGAAGTTCTGATAAGCCTTTGTTTCGTCTGCTGTCTGACCGGAAAGCTGATTGTAGAAATATTTGTCTGCTGAAGATTCAGCGTAAGAAGTCACCATAGAAACGTTAGCGAAATTTGCGAAGTTTGTAACTGCTGGTACGGAAGAGATAGTCATTGCAGCTGCGAGAATCGATGCCAAGAATTTTTTAGTTTTCATCATAATAATCACCTCATAAAAGATTTTAATTTTTGTTGAATTGTTTGTCAAGACTTTTGCGAGAACCAAAGCTGTATTTTTTATTTCTTATGTCTGTCTCATGTCTTTAATTATATTATACTCATAATTTCCGCAAAGTCAATAAATTCCAGAACAGTCAACTTTTTTATGGGGTATTTTGTCTGAATTTTATAGGATTTTATTCTTTTTTCACCGATTCTTTACTTAATTATACACTATTTTGGCAGTAAAAGTCAATAGTTTTTATATTATTTTTATTTTATATACATATATAATATAATAATACACTGTCATAATCATTCCGGAAAAGGCGTATTACAGGTGATGATTGTCTCCCCATTCACACATGGAGTCAAGAATCGGAATCAATGATTTACCACGTTCCGTGAGGCTGTATTCAACTTTAGGCGGAATCTGCGGATATTCCTCACGGTGTACGAGTTTATCTTTTTCAAGTTCTTTCAGATTAGCACTCAATGTTTTATAAGAAATTGAACCTATATATTTTTGCATTTCATTGAAACGGACAACACCAAATTCCATAAGCGTATACAGAATAGTCATTTTATATTTTCCGCTTATAAGTGACAGCGTATAACTGAACCCTGTATTTTCAATATTTTCGTCAGCAATGCATTTCTTTTTCATGTTAAAAAACTCCTTTATACTTTCTGAAAAGTAAGTATATTACCTCAATGTACGTACTTGACTTTTTTCAATTATCTGTTATAATTATATCATAAAGGCTGACATAAAGTCAACCGCAACAATAAATTATATTTTTTAAGGAGAAATTAAAATGAGCAAAAAAATCATAATCTTAAACGGAAGCCCACGTATAAAGGGTAATACATCTGCACTTACTTCTTCATTCAGAAAAGGTGCAGAAAGTGCGGGTCATACGGTAACGGAATTTTTCCTTGATACAATGAACATCAACGGCTGTAAAGGCTGTTGCGGAGGAGGGAAAGACCCCGCAAGTCCATGTGTACAGAAAGATGATATGGATAAGATATATCCCATATATAAAGAGGCTGATATTGTTGTACTTGCCTCTCCGCTTTACTACTGGACAATCAGCGGACAACTCAAATGTGCATTTGACAGGCTTTTTGCGGTTGCTGAATGCGACCCGGATTACCGTAATCCCAAAAAAGAAAGTATACTTATTATGGCGGCAGAAGGACATGATTTTGAGGAAAGTGAATACTGGTATGACCGTCTTGAAAAGCACCTCGGCTGGAAAAGTTTAGGTAAAATTCTTTGCGGCAGTGTAATGAATATTGGTGATATTGACGGAAAACCTGAACTTGATACAGCTTTTGAACTCGGCAAATCAATTATATAAGTATATTATCCCGATTTTCCGCATATTTTTGTAGTAGTCCAATATATTTACAAAAGGAGTACTGCAATGAATAAAGTAAATCGTAAAATATTAGTAGGTACACTTTTTTTCGCCTGTTCAATTTTTGCCATAGGCGGTGCGGCTGTATTAAGCGATAAAATCAGTGAAAACGCTGTTCCTGCCTCTGTAATTCAGGAGCAGGAAACGCCTGTTATTATTCTTGATGCAGGTCACGGAGGATTTGACGGAGGTTGTGTATCGGTTGAGGGAGTTCCCGAAAAGGGAATAAATCTCAGCATATTGTTGAGAGTAAGGGATTTGCTGGAAATTTCGGGATATGAGGTAGAAGTAACAAGGGACAGTGATACTTCAATACATGATTCAGGAGTAGAGGGTATTGCGAATCAGAAAAGTTCTGATATGGACAACAGGCTTGAATTATTTAACAAATATGATAATGCTGTATGTATTTCAATACACCAGAATCAATTTACAGACCCTGTTTACAATGGAGCACAAATGTTCTATTCCGCAACGGACAGCAGTAATGAAATGCTTGCAAAGTCACTGCAAAAGAGTTTTCAGGTACTACAGCCAGAAAACAAACGTGAAATAAAGCTATGCGGAAAAGAGTTGTTTTTGTGCTACTACAGCGAAAATCCGACTGTTATGGTTGAATGCGGATTTCTTTCGAATCCCGAGGAGGCTGCACTTTTGAATACAGAAGAATATCAGGAAAAAGTAGCACTTACTATTTTCAACGGCATAAATGATTTCGTTTCGGGGAAATAAATAAATCATATAATAAATGGCTTTGTGATTCAGACAAAGCCGTTTTTTTTTATTAAAATTCTTGCAATATAATAAATAATATGTTATAATTATTATATGCTGATTACAGGAGTAATTTACCATGACAAAAATATGCTTTACAGGTCATAGAAAAATCACGGATTTTCATGATACAACGAGAAAATTGATTGAACTCCTTGAAAATCTGATAAATCAGGGTGCGGAGGAATTTTATACAGGCGGTGCGCTTGGATTTGACACATTATGTGCGCTTGCCGTTATCAATCTCAAGCACATTCACCCACAAATAAAACTCAATCTTATATTGCCGTGTGCAGATGCGAAACAGACTGAAAACTGGAGTATCACTCAAAAAGAAACTTTCAACAAAATTCTTTCCGTAGCCGATACAGTTGAATACATATCCGAAAGTTACACAAAAGACTGTATGATGTTGAGAAATGCCCGTCTTGTTGAACTTTCAGACTGTTGTGTGTGCTATTATAAAGAAAAGTACATATCAGGTACAGGGCAGACTATCAGAATGGCGCAGAAAAAGGGGATTGATATATATAACATTGCAAAGGATATTGATTTTTTTGTAAAAATATGTTAGAATACTTATATTAGGGTACCTCTAAAAACCTCCAATTTTGACAAAAATAAGCACTGCTTTCCCCTATTTTACGTTGACAAAAAATTAAAAAATAGAGTTTTTAGAGGTTGCCATTAAATAATAAGAAAGGATAAAAAAGTTATGGATATTAATAAAACACTTGCGCAGGAATTTTCTTTAAGGCAGGAACAGGTTGACAATACTGTTGAACTTATTGATGACGGTGCAACAATACCATTCATTGCACGTTACCGTAAAGAAAAAACAGGCTCTCTTGATGACCAGATTCTGCGTGAACTTTCCGACAGGCTTACCTACCTCCGTAATCTCGAAAAACGTAAGGAAGAAGTACGAAATGCCATTACAGAACAGGAGAAAATGACCCCTGAAATTGAAAACGCTATTTCTTCCGCACTTACTTTAGTGGAAGTAGAGGACATTTACAGACCGTTTAAGCCTAAACGCCGTACACGTGCAAGCATTGCGAGGGAAAAAGGTCTTGAACCGCTTGCTGAACTCATAATGGCGCAGGATAACGCAACAAATCCCGAAGAAAAAGCCGTTGAATTTGTTGATGCCGAAAAAGGTGTTGACGACGTGAAATCAGCGATTCAAGGGGCACTTGATATAATTGCCGAAGATATTTCGGACGATGCGGACGTGCGTAAAAAGCTCCGTACATCAGCAGGTGAAAAGGGTGTTATCGTGTGCAAACCGTCTGACCCTGAAGCTGAAAGCGTATATATGAATTACTACGAATATACTGAACCCGTTGCAAAAGTAATGAATCATCGTGTACTTGCGCTTGACAGAGGTGAAAAAGAAGGATTCCTTAAAGTTTCACTCACGCTTGACGACTCAATTGCAACAGATATTATTTTAGGCAAATATGTCAAATCAAATAACGCTTGCGGTGAACTCGTCCGCACTGCCGCTGAAGACAGTTACAAAAGGCTTATTTTCCCGTCAATTGAGCGTGAAGTGCGTTCCGAAATGACATCGAAAGCGGCTGAAGAATCAATAAAAGTATTCGCATCTAATCTCCGTCAGTTGCTTATGCAGGCACCGTTGAAAAACAGCGTTATTCTTGGACTTGACCCCGGTTACAGGACAGGCTGTAAAGTTGCCGTAATTGATGCTACAGGCAAAGTGCTTGACACAACTGTTATATATGTTACTCATTCAAAAGCTGAATATGAACAGTCGAAAAATAAAATAAAAGATTTGATTGCAAAGCATGGCATAACTGTAATATCAATCGGTAACGGTACAGCCTCCCGTGAAACAGAACAGTTTGCGGCTGAAGTCATAAAGGAAATTCCGCAGAAAGTCAGTTATATGGTTGTAAGCGAAGCAGGTGCGTCAGTTTACTCCGCATCTAAACTTGCAGCTGAAGAATTTCCTGACTACGACGTATCACTCAGAAGTGCGGTATCAATTGCAAGAAGATTGCAGGACCCTCTTGCTGAACTTGTAAAAATTGAGCCGAAAGCAATGGGTGTAGGGCAGTATCAACACGATATGCCTCCTGCACGTATGAATGAGGCACTTTCGGGAGTTGTTGAGGATTGTGTGAACTCCGTCGGCGTTGACCTGAATACAGCATCTCATTCGCTTTTATCGTATATTGCAGGTATCAATTCAGCTGTTGCGAAAAATATTGTTGCTTACCGTGAGGAAAACGGCAGATTCACGGACAGGAAAGAACTCCTGAAAGTACCTAAATTGGGCAAAAAAGCGTTTGAACAGTGTGCGGGATTCCTCAGAGTGCGTGACGGTAAAAATCCGCTTGACAATACAGCAGTACACCCTGAAAGTTACGAAACAGCAACAGCACTCCTTAACGAATGCGGTTTTACACTTGCCGATATTTCGGGGAATGGTGCTGTCGGAATTTCGCAGAAAGCGGAATCTGTCGGCATTGAAAAAATAAGCGAAAAATCGGGCATAGGCGTGCCGACACTCACCGACATCATAAAAGAACTCGAAAAGCCGGGACGTGATTTGCGTGACGAACTTCCTCCGCCGTTACTCCGCAGCGGTGACGTTATGGAAATAAAAGACCTTAAAGTTGGCATGGAACTTGTCGGAACTGTCCGCAATATAATTGACTTTGGCGCATTTGTTGACATTGGCGTACACGAGGACGGACTTGTCCATATATCGCAGATTTGTGCAGGATACATCAAACATCCGCTTGAAGCTGTAAAAGTCGGACAAATCGTGAAAGTACGAGTTATTGACGTTGACGTAAAACGCAGCAGAATTTCGCTTACAATGAGGCTTGATGATGAGGCTGAGAAAAAGGCAAAGAAAAATCATAACAGCCGTCCCAAAAATAAAAAGAATGAGAAAAAGGGTTTTGATGCAACGAAAATCCATAACAGTGCATTCAAAATCAAGCAGAAGTAAAAAATATTAACAGAGTGCGGAATTACTGTAATATATAAAGGCAACACCGTACAGAACTTACAATAAAAATGTACAATCATATTTTTCGCAAAATTGTATAAAAACAATATGTCTTAACTGACATTCAATAAAGAATTTTTGTACAAAATAACGAAAAGTGCAATCAAATTTGTCATAAGATTTACTTTGTATGATGTTGCCTTAGTATAACTCCGCATTCTAATAAGAAAGGAGTGATTGTATGGCTGATGATGTAATACAGGATTTGAAAGATTTAGTCAATATGATTAACTTGAAATTCAGTGCAAAAGAAAAGTTTCAGATGGGCGACAATCATTTCTACGGCAAAAACGGCACTGCATACGACCGTGAAAAAGCATTCAAATGGTTTCTTTTGTCCGCTGAAGAAGGCAATGCAGAAGCGCAAAACGCTGTAAGTATGTGTTACCTTGACGGCATAGGTACGCTCAGGAATCCCGAACTTGCGTTTGAATGGTGCAGTAAATCGGCTGAACAGGGGCTTGTGACAGCACAATTCAATCTTGCGTACCTCTATGAACGTGGGCTTGGTACTGAACAAGATTTAGAAAAATCATTTTACTATTACAGGAAATCCGCTGAACAAGGAAATGCTATGGCGCAAAATATGCTTGGCGGTTGTTACTACAGCGGAAAAGGTACTGAAAAAAATTTCGGGAAAGCGTTTGAGTGGTTTAAGAAATCGGCTGAACAGGGTGATGTTCAGGCGCAATATAATGTTGCATCGTGTTACAGGTGCGGTCTTGGAACTGAAAAAGATTTGCTTGAGGCTGTTTACTGGTACATATTGTCGTATAAACAGGGTTACGCAAAAGCTGAAACGGCTCTGAAAAGTATGCTGAAATAAAATTTTATAAATAATTCACAAAAAAGACTTGAAATTACAAGCAAAATATGATATAATTATTTGTAATTATGTTTTGGAAAGGATTGATTTATTTGACTGCAAAAGAAGAATTTATTTCCATATATAACGAGAATATTAAGCGCAAAGGTGCTGACAAGTTATTGGAATACCTCAAAAAATCAGACTTTTTTACAGCTCCATGCAGTACACGCTATCACGGCGCATATGAAGGCGGACTTGTTGAGCATAGTGTCAACGTGTACCATTGCCTGAAAGATTACCTTTCACGCCCACGCACGAAAGAACTGTACAATATGAATTTCACTGACGAAACAATTGCTATTGTCGCACTTCTCCACGATGTCTGCAAAGTGGACTTCTATACAACAGAATTACGCAACAGGAAAAATGATGAAACAGGTAAATGGGAAAAGTACCCTGTTTTCACTATAAATGACCAGTTACCATATGGACACGGTGAAAAATCAGTGTATATAATTTCAGGATTTCTTTACGGTGAGGGCAGATTAACACGTGATGAGGCGTGTGCAATCCGTTGGCATATGGGATTTTCAGGACCTGAGGACCAAAATACTATCGGAAAAGCTCTTGAAATGTATCCGCTTGCATTTGCCCTGCACGTTGCTGATATGGAGGCAACTTACTTTATAGAGGGAAGTAAAAAATAATTATATATTAAAGGAGAATTTTTAACTATGAACTGGTATGACAACGCCATTATTTACCACATTTATCCGCTCGGCTTTTGCGGAGCCCCAAAATTCAACGATTTCAGCAATGATGAAGTTACATATCGCCTTGACAAAGTCATTGAGTGGATTCCGCATCTCAAAGAAATGAATGTTGATGCGGTTTATTTCGGACCTGTATTTGAATCAGTCGAACACGGCTATGATACGGTTGATTATAAGAAAATTGACCGCAGACTCGGCGATAATAATTCTTTCAAGCGCATATGCGATGAACTCCATAACGCAGGCATAAGAGTAATTCTTGACGGTGTATTCAACCATGTCGGCAGGAAATTCCCGCAATTTGTTGATATTCAGGAGAAAATGCAGGGTTCAGGCTATTGCGACTGGTTTCAGAATCTCAACTTCGGCGGACAATCACCTTGCGGAGACCCTTTCTGGTATGAGGGCTGGAATGGTCATTATAACCTTGTCAAGCTCAATCTCCGTAATGTAGGCGTATGTGACCATATTATCGATGCTGTAAATTACTGGATTGAATTTTTCGGTATTGACGGCATAAGATTTGATGCAGCTGACTGTATTGACTTCAATTTCTTCAAGAGAATACGTGATTTCTGTAAAGGCAAAAAACGTGATTTCTGGCTTATGGGCGAAATTATCCACGGTGACTATAACAGATGGGCAAATCCCGAAATGCTTGACAGCGTAACGAATTACGAGTGTTATAAGGGAATATATTCCTCACATAATGACAAGAATTACTATGAAATAGATTACTCTATCAACCGTCAGTCAGGCGCAAACGGTGGTATATACAGGAATATCAACCTCTATAATTTTGTTGACAACCACGATGTAAACAGGCTTGCAAGTACTGTCACAAATCAGGCGCATTTACCGCTTATATACACACTCCTGTACACAATGCCCGGTATTCCATCAATTTACTACGGAAGTGAGTACGGTGTCCGTGGACGCAAGGAAAATAATTCCGATGACGGTTTACGTCCGTGCCTCTACCTTGCCGATATGGAACGTGAAAATACCGGACTTTATAAGCACATCGTGAAATTAGGACGTATTTACCGTGCTTATCCTGCACTCAGAACAGGTACTTATGAGAGATTGCAGATTACAAATCAACAGCTTCTTTTCAAGAAAACTCTTGGCGAACAGACAGTATATATTGCACTCAACCTTGCTGATTACCAGTATGATTTCAATTTCCAGACACATCTTCCTGCACTTGTTGACGTACTCAGTTCTAATCAGGTTGACGTAAGCAACGGCAATGCACATATAAATATGCCTCCATTCTCATCAATGATTATTGTATCAGACGATATTGTCAATACAATTTCGAACGAAAACACAAGTATTACTACAGATAACAGCGATGTTGAAACAGAAGTTGTAATCGGTGCAAGGTATCGTCACTACAAAGGCGGAGAATACGAGGTAATTACTACAGCACGCCACAGCGAAAATAATGAGGAACTTGTAATTTACAGGAAAATCGGCGGTGACGAATCCGTATGGGCAAGACCGAAAGCTATTTTCTGCGGTAAAGCAGGCGACGGTACTGTAAGAAGATTTGTGAAAATCAGCTAAAACAAATAACAAAACAGGAGCGTTACAGCTCCTGTTTTTTATACTCACCTCTATTGCAAATGTTAGTAATAGTGTTTAATAAAATTTTTGTCAATCAAGGAAGAAACCTGAAAGCATACTGACGTATGGTGAAGGTTTCTGACGCAGAGTGACGGAAATTATATCAGCAATATTGCTGATATTTGTAATAGAGGTGAGTACAATGAATATTTTTATTAAATCCGTCTATAATATTATCACGGAGTTAGACTCCGATAAACGAAAGGCGGTCAATAAAATGAGCCACAAGAAAAAGTCAACTCAGACAACAACAGATACCACCAAAAGCAACAAATTCACTGATAAATCCGACAGCAAAAGCTGGAGCGATAAATCAGGCAACAACAGCTATACAGATAAATCTGACAGCGATTCACAAAACTACTCTGATTAAAGCGACTAAATCCCCGATTTATTTCGGGGATTTTTTCTTGAAAAAATCAGGATTATCTAACGTAAAACAGCCGTTTTTGAGAAAAGAACATGATTTTTTTCGTGAAATGGTATACTTGTACAGCCTTTTGAATATACTTTTACAAAGCATTTTTTCAGGAGGTCACTTTTATGGATTTCAAAATAAACAGGGAAACTATTCCTGCATCTGAAATGATTTACAGCGGTATTCAGGAGCAAGGGATTGAACTTGACTACATTCTCCCCGACTACTATCCCGATATTTTCAGGCTTGTGAAGTGCGAAATACAGCCTGTTATCACTGATAGTACGATTAACGGCGACAGGCTTACATACGAATTGCAATGCGATATAAACTTGCTGTATTGCAGTGAGGACGGCGGAAGTCTGCAATGTATAACGCAAAGACAGAATTTCTCAAAATCCGTGGAACTCGGCAGAAGTCCGGATTCGCCGGAAATCAGGCTGACAGCGAAAACAGACCATGTGAATTTCCGTGCGGTAAACAAACGCAGGCTTGATGTACGGGGTGCTGTATCGGTTAAAATAGGCGTTACAGGCGAGAAATTGCAGGAAGTCGTATCTGATGCGTTCGGAATGAACATACAGCTTAAAAAAATCCCGATTAAGTACGCCTCAAGGAAACTGACAGCGGAAAAGGTAATACAATTAACAGAAGAAACTGAACTTTCCCCTGCTCAGCCCTCCGTGACAAGCGTTATACGTTCTGAATGCAATATAGGCGAATGCGAAAAGAAGATTATTTCAGGGAAACTGCTTGCTAAGGGCGAAATCGGCATAAAAATGCTGTATTCATGTGATTCCTCAATTGAATCTATGGACTTTTCATTACCGTTCAGTCAAATTATTGACATAGATGACATTGACGAAACATTTGACTGTTCAGTGACAGCTGAAGTCACAAGCTGTAATATCACACCGTCTGCTGACAGGGACGGTGAAAACCGTACGCTTAAATTTGAACCTGAACTCAAAATAAAATGCCGTGCGGTCAAGATTTCGGAGATAATGGTTGTTTCCGATGCGTATTCGACGATATACCCTTGCGAAACTGATTTTTCTGTAATTCAGGCAGAGCAGCCGCCTGTTGTGTACGCTGAAAATTTCCGTCACAACACGAAACTTGCTGAAGGGGAAACTATCCCGAAAAATATATATGCTATGTGGTGCAGTCCGAAAAATATAAATACCCGTCTTGGAAACGACGGTAAATCGGTGATTATTTCAGGTATGCTGACATATTCAATGGCTTGTGAAGATTCAGGAGGCAGTATATCGATGCCTGACCGTGACGAGGCTTTTGAGGAAACAATTGAAATAGGAGATAAAGTTTCGGGGAGTTTTTCTGCTGAAATTACAGGGATTGCAGTTTCCTACAATATCACATCTGACGGCATACTCAACGCAAAAGCCGATATATCGGTGAAAATCAGTGTAGGCAGTTCCGCTGAAATAAAAGCTGTAACAGGCATATCGATTGATGATTCGGCAAGAAAACAGCGTGACGGTGACTATGCGATAAAACTTTATTTTGGCACGGAAAACGAGGATATATGGGATATAGCTAAGCGGTACAGTACAGAAATCGATGCCATTACAGAGGAAAATGAATTAACATCTGAACGGCTGGAAAACGGCAGTATGCTGATTATTCCAATCAAAGAATAAAGGAGATATATTATGACTAAAGATATTTACAGCAGTATTGCAGAACGTACAGGCGGTGATATTTACATTGGAGTTGTCGGACCTGTAAGAACAGGAAAATCAACTTTTATCAAGCGTTTTATGGAGTCGCTTGTTATCCCGAACATCGAGAGCGAATTTATGAAAGAGCGTGCAATAGACGAGTTACCGCAATCTGCTGCCGGGAAAACAATCATGACGACTGAGCCGAAATTCATTCCCGAAGAAGCAGTAGAAGTGAATTTAGGTGACGGTGCATCGTTCAATGTACGGCTGATTGATTGTGTAGGATATATTGTACCGTCGTCAATAGGCTACATAGAGAACGAACAACCCCGAATGGTAATGACATCGTGGTTTGACGAGGAAATCCCGTTCAATATGGCGGCTGAAATCGGTACGCAGAAAGTCATAACAGACCATTCAACGATAGGGCTTGTAGTGACTACAGACGGCACAATATCAGATATACCCCGAAATGAATACGAGGAATGCGAAGAACGTGTTATCAGCGAACTGAAAGCGTTAGGCAAGCCTTTTGTAGTGATTATGAACACTGTCAACCCGACTGCAAACGAGGCTAAAAATCTTGCGATGCTGTTGTCTGATAAGTACGATACGAGAGTTATCCCCGTGAACTGCCTCAGCCTTGATGAGAGCGATATAAAAGAAATTATCCGTGAAATCCTGTATAGTTTCCCTGTACGTGAAATCAACATCCGTACAGCTAAATGGATTAACACACTTGACAAAAATCACTGGTTAAGGAATGACATACTCAACTGTATACGTGAATCTGCCAAAAATATACGTCTTGTGAGGGAAGCTGAAAATGCTGTTGAGGCTATGAAACAATGTCCGCATATTGTGAGTGTATCGACAACTGCAATTGATTTGGGGAAAGGTTCAGTGACGATTACAGCGGAACTTGACAGCAGTCTTTTTTACAGGATTATCGGCGAAACTACAGGAATTGAACTGAATGGCGAGGGTGATTTAATGCCGTTGCTTATGGAAATGAACGAAATCAGGAAAAAATATGAACGAATTGCGCCGGCACTTGCTGAAGTAGAGGCAACAGGCTACGGAATTGTAATGCCTGAACTTGAGGAGTTATCGCTTGAGGAGCCTAAAATCATCAAGCAAGGCGGAAAATACGGTGTTAAACTCAAAGCGTCCGCACCGTCAATACATCTTATGAGGGCAAACATAAATACTACAGTTTCCCCGATTGTCGGCACGGAAAGGCAATCGGAAGAACTTATTATGTACCTGCTTGACGGATTTGACGACAATCCCACGAAAATATGGGAGAGCAATATTTTCGGCAAGTCACTGCACGAACTGGTCAACGAAGGTCTGCACAATAAGCTGTATAAAATGCCTGTTGAGGCGAGAATGAAGTTACAGGAAACGCTGGAGCGAATTATAAATGACGGTTGCAGTGGATTGATTTGTTTTCTGTTATAACAAAAAAGCAGGCTTGCCATTGCGGTAAACCTGCTTATTTTAGTTGATTTGCATAGAAATCCATTTGTGATATGGTGAAATTTATATATATTCCGGAGATTAAGACTTATTCATTTTTGACAACAGCAACAACTGAAATATTATCCTGTCCGCCGTTTTCGATTGCCTTTTTCACAAGCATATCAAGCCTTTTCGCAAGATTTTTCGGTAACTCCATAATTTCGAGCATATCGGCAGACGAAACGTAATCCGAAAGACCGTCCGTGCATAATATAAGCACCTC